>CAZJAA010000031.1:0-37510 GCA_964544055.1 uncultured Lachnospiraceae bacterium
GAAAACCAGTTGAGTGCCTGGAGACATCTTTTCAGTTACCGGTGTAGCAGCCTTGTATAAATATCCCCAAGAGGCTGAAAATTATACAAAAGTGGAACAAGCAATGAATTTTGGAGGAAAGGAAAATGCGGGAAACAGAGTAGGTGATATTTTGACAGCAAAGAGGAGTCTTTATCGGCAAGAGCATTGAGAATTGGATAAATTTTCGAAAAAAATCGAAAATCCCTATTGAAAATTGGGACAAAAAAGGGTATAATCAAAACTACCACAAGATACAGCAAAAAATGTGGCTTGCGGCTATCTGGTATTCAACCGCGCAATAGCCGCATTTTTTTGTTGCAAATCAATAATGAGAGAGGGGTTTATAAAATGAAGAAACGTATTCTGGCGTTCCTTGCTGCACTGGTTCTTTTGATATCCTGTATGCCGATGGGCAGCCTGGTAACAGCAAAAGCAGCAGAGGAACTTATCCTGAAGCTCCATTATCACAGAGCAGATGGTAATTATGAGGGCTGGGATGTCTGGCTCTGGGAGTCAGGAAAAGATGGTGCCGGATTTTCTTTTGCAGAGGAAAATGGAGAAATGGTAGCAACCAAGACAGTAACACCGGGAACAACAGAGGTTGGTTTCATTGTCCGCACGGCAGACTGGACAAAGGACATTTCGGAAGACCAGTTCATTGACATTGCAGAAATGGTGTCCGGTACGGTACATATTTATGTTGAATCCGGTGTAAAAGGTTACGAAAAGGTGTATGGTGAAGATGCTGTCACCGGCGTAAAACTTTCCAAGGCACGTTATGACGGCGAGAAAACCATTGTAACAAAATTCACCGGAGATATCGTCAATACGGATCTGAATACTTACTTTAAAGTAACTGGTTCGGACGGTGAGGTAGCAATTAAGGAAATCAGGGCAGAGGCAAATCATGAGTACCATCTGGTGCTGGAGGAAGAGCTGAATGCCGGCAGAAATTATACAGTAACATGTGATGGAACGGAGTATAAAATCGTGATGCCAATTATTTTTTCTACTGAAAAATTTGAAGATCAGTATACCTATACAGGCAATGATTTAGGTGCAGAGTATACAAAGGATAAAACAACCTTCCGGGTCTGGGCTCCAACCGCCGATGCAGTTGCGGTCAGAATATATCAGAGCGGTACGGCAGGAACGGATGACTTAATCGAAGAACTTGCCATGACAGCAGATGTCAATGGTACCTGGGTAGCCGAAAAGACCGGAGATTTAAACAGCACATACTATACTTATTATGTGACCATTGGTGATGTTAAGAACGAAGCATGTGACCCATATGCAAGAACTACCGGTGTCAACGGAAAGCGTGCCATGGTGATTGACCTTGCTTCCACAAATCCGGAAGGCTGGGAAAACGATAAGAATCCAAATGCCGGCAAAACGTTTAATGATGCGGTCATTTATGAGCTTCATGTGCGTGACCTTTCCGTGGATGAAAGCTCCGGTATCACCAATAAGGGCAAATACCTTGCATTCACAGAAACCGGCACGAAAAATTCTAAGGGGATTTCCACCGGTATCGATCATATTAAAAATCTTGGTGTGACCCATGTACATCTGCTTCCGGTGTATGACTTCGGTTCGGTAGATGAAACAAAGCTGGATACTCCACAGTTTAACTGGGGCTATGACCCGGTCAACTATAATGTTCCGGAGGGTTCATATTCCACAGACCCTTATCATGGTGAGGTTCGTGTAACAGAATTCAAGCAGATGGTAAAGTCCATGCATGACAACGGACTGAGTGTGATTATGGATGTTGTATATAACCATGTTTACAACGCAGGGGAATTCTGCTTTAACCAGATTGTTCCGCAGTATTTTTCACGTATTGATGAAAACGGCACCTATTCCAATGGATCCGGCTGTGGAAATGATACCGCTACCGAGCGCAGCATGGTGAAAAAGTATATTGTAGATTCTGTACTGTACTGGACAGAGGAATATCATATTGACGGATTCCGTTTTGACCTGGTTGGTCTGCTGGATACCGAAACCATTAATGAAATCGTAGAAACCGTTCATGTGGTTCGCCCGGATGTGGTATTCTACGGCGAGGGCTGGACCATGAATACCAATATTACCAAGTTTGGTTATAAGATGGCAACGCAGACAAATTCCAGACAGACTCCGGGATTTGCATATTTTAGTGATACGATTCGCGATGCGTTAAAGGGCAGTGTGTTCAACAATAAGGAAACAGGCTATATCAGTGGTGCAAACGGTAAAGTTCCTACACTGGAATCCTGCTTTCAGGGACTTGCGGGCGCATGGTGCAAAACGCCGGCGCAGAGTGTAAACTATGCCTCCTGTCACGATAACATGACACTGTTTGACCGAATTGTCAATTCCACAACGGGCACATCCAGAGAAGACCAGATTAAGATGAACAATCTGGCAGCAGCCATTTATATGACCTCCCAGGGGATTCCGTTTATGCAGGCAGGAGAAGAAATGCTTCGCTCCAAGCCAAAGGCAGACGGAAGCTTTGATGAAAACAGCTATTCTTCCTCTGATGCAGTCAACAGCTTAAAGTGGGATGACTTAAACAACAGCGAATATCAGAAGGTGACAGAGTATTATACTGGACTGATTGCATTTCGTAAGGAGCATGCGGCACTTCGCATGACAACGGCAGAAGAAGTAAAAGAAAATATCACCACGGTAGAGGGTCTGGATGACAATGTAATGGCATTTCAGATTAACGGTGGAGTCAATGGGGAAGTAGCAGATAACCTGTTTGTTATTTTCAATGCGAATGAAGCAGCAACAGAAATTGAACTTCCGGAAGGAAAGTGGAATGTGTATGTCAACGGAGAAAAGGCAGGTACGGATGTGTTAAAAACGGTAAAGGGAAAAGTAACCGTAGAACCGATTTCTGCCATGGTTCTTTGCCAGGATGACAATGCGGCTTCCGGTATTTCCGGTGGAGCAGTAGCAGGCATTGCAGCAGGTGCGGCAGTATTACTTGGTGCAGCAGCGGCAGTTGTTTTAAAGAAAAAGAAGAAATAAAGAACGATCAAAGCTTCCCTGCAACAGATGGTTGTTGCAGGGAAGCTTAACAGAAATGCCATTTCCTCTGCAATGAATAACCGCCCGGACGAATGTCCGGGCGGTCTTTGCCAATCCTAAATCAGTTCAAAGTTCACGATAGCTTCTGATTATGCGGCAGCCATTTTTTAGTTTTGAAAATTCCTTAGCGGTTGTTGATCAATTTGGTTAATTCTACAGGGTCTACAATTTTTCCGTCCTTGTAAACACGCATATTGCCGGAAGCAATTTCATCAATCAGGATAACTTCGCCATTGTTGTAGCCAAATTCAAATTTGATATCCCAAAGGTCAAGACCGATGCTCTTTAAATCATCAGCAACAATCTTGGTAATCTTTAAGGTCTGTTCCTTCATGCTTGCAAACATTTCCTGAGTCATAACACCGAGAGCTGCAAGACCTTCGCTTGTAACAAGTGGGTCACCCTTTGCGTCATTCTTGAAAGTGCATTCTACATAGCCGCCTGGGAGAGCCGTGCCATCTTCTATATATTCACCGTATCTGCGGATAAAGCTGCCGGTAGCAACCAGACGACAAATAACTTCAAGACCATGTCCGAAAACTTTTGCAGGAAGAACTTCCATGGTAGCGTTGTCAACATCAGCACTTACATAGTGTGTCTTGATGCCGGCTTTCTTTAATAATTCGAAGTAATGAACGGAAGTGATTAAGTTTGCCTTGCCGATACCTTCGATGGTTAAACCAACGGAGTTTTCGCCCGGATCAAATACGCCGTCTTTGCCGGTGCAGTCATCCTTAAACTTTAACATTACGTTACCGTTCTCAAGTTCGAATACGTCCTTTGTTTTTCCTTCATAAATCTTCTTCATGGTTGTTTACCTCGCTTTTTAGAATAAGATGTTGGGGATTCAGAACGGACAAAAATACGTCCATTGCTAATTCCTTTGATACCACAGGAAAAGAGTACCACAATTTTTTTTATCTTGCAATTATTTTTTTATGATATTTTTTATTAACGTTATTTATAAATTATCGAACGAGGTATGGAGCGGTGCAGACTGCATGGCAGCAGTACGGTAAATTAGTGCTTTTGTGCGGACTCTTTCGCCGGCTTTACCATGAAAAGGCAGACAAGCAGGGAAATAATGTAAAGTGCCAGGGTAGCATATAAGACGCACTGATAACCAGAAGGATTTACAGTATGGCCGTCAATGACAACTTCCTCGCCGAAGGTTTTTACAATCCATGCTGCCATCTGGTTGCCGACAAGACCTGCAAAGCCCCATGCGGACAAGGTGATGCCGTGGATGGCACTGATGCTTCCCATGCCGTAGTGGTCGGAAAGCAGGGTAGGAACGTTGGAGAATCCACCGCCATAGCCTGCGTTTACCATGAAGATAAGGGCAAGCACTAAAATGGTAAGGGCAATATTTCCGTTTCCGTTTTTGATACCACCGGTCAGCATTACGATGGCAGTTAAGGCAATGGAAATAACGAAAATGATTTTGTAAACCGTGTTTCTGTCTTTCATTTTGTCAGCCCATGCAGAGAAACCAAGGCGGCCGCCTGCGTTAAATACAGCAGAAATTGTGGAGATGATGCCAACGGAACCGGCAAGACCGATACATTTGACAATCATTTTTTCCTGGGAAATGAGGGCAAGTCCACAGGTAATATTTAAGAAGAACATTAACCAGATACCGATGTAGTTGGTAACAGGTTTTGTTTTGATGACTTCAAGAATACCCGGCTTTGCCTCGTTGCCCTGCGGTTCGTGCCAGCCATCCGGCTTTTTGAGTAACAGATGTCCGACAAACATCATTACGAAGTATACAGCGGCAAGAATGAAGAACATTTTGTAGATGCCGCCCTCTTTGATGTTGTCAAGCAGGGACTGCATGATTGGACTTGCAATGGCTTTGGCAGCACCAAAACCTGCAACGGCAAGTCCGGTAGCAAGACCTTTGCGGTCAGAGAACCAGAGCATCAGGGTTTTTACCGGAGAAAGATAACCGGTACCAAGGCCAATGCCCATGATAAGACCGTAACATAAATAAATTCCAGCAAGTGCGAGGGCACTTCCAGGATTTTTGCCGCCATACCAGATGAAGAAACCGGTACCGGCCATACCGCCTGCAAAGCAGAAAGCGGCAATCAGGGAAGATTTGTGGATATCCTTCTCAACGACATTACCTAAAAATGCTGCGGACATTCCCAGAAAGAAAATGGCAAAGCTGAATGCCCATTCCGTGGCTCCCTTACTATGTCCGATGTAGTCAGCAATTTCCTGACTGAAAATGGACCAGCAGTATACCGTACCGATACTGCAGTGGAGCAGGAGCGCAGGGATGGCGGCTCTGAACCACTTGTTGTTTTTTAAATTTTTCATGTTTTTTTCTCACTTTCTCTTTTTTTGTAGAATGCAGGACACGTCTGTGTCCTGATACATCCTGTTTATTATACACTATATCCTCCCCCTATTTCAAGGTGGAGTTTCCACTTTTTGTACTGAATAGTAACCACTGATAGGCATATTTGTAAATTTTCGAAGTATATGCAATGGATGTTCGGTTTAATAGTTGCATTTACTTTGAAAATTTATGGTTTGATGAAATAATCCTTGCAAGCAATTATGCATTTGCACAAATGGATGATGAAATGAAGGAAAATGTCCTGAAAGAAGCTTTAAGAAAACAGAAACAGGTAGAGAGTGGAAAATATTATACTGTGGGACATACTTCCGAATTTTTTGCGTATATCGCTGAAGAAGAACGGAAAGAAGGCAGTAACTGGTATCAATATATTTGTGATAACAAGATAGAAGCTGCAAAAAATGCAATCTGCAAAAAATGCAATCGGCTTTGAAAAACTCTGCTGGTTAGAACAATAGGTTACTCCTAAGCAAAATAATGCTAGGAAATTGGAAAAGAATGTGTTATAATTTTTTTGGCAGGAGTGGATTACTCTGAAACAGGGAGAAGCATTCCTTAAAAAGTGATGTATTTTCAGAACGCTTAATCTAAACAAGTGTTCCGGAGTGCAAAGTGAGATAAAGGAGGATTTTATCATGGGTTTTTTAACAGGTAAAACGGCAATTATCACAGGTGCAGGACGTGCAACCCTGTCCGATGGAAGATGTGGTTCCATTGGCTACGGAATTGCTACCGCATATGCAAAAGAAGGTGCAAATCTGGTTATTACCGGACGTAATGTACAGAAGCTTGAGGATGCCAAGGAAGAATTGGAGCGTCTTTACGGTATTAAGGTTTTGGCGGTGCAGGCAGATGTCAGTGCCGGCGCAGATAATGAAGCAGTAGTTGCTAATGTAGTAAACAAAGCAATGGAAGCCTTTGGACGCATTGATGTTTTAATTAACAATGCACAGGCATCGGCTTCCGGTGTTGCTATTGCAGACCATACAACCGAGCAGTTCAATCTGGCAATGTATTCCGGTTTATACGCTGCTTTCTACTATATGAAAGCTTGCTATCCATACTTAAAAGAAACTAAGGGTTCTGTCATTAACTTTGCTTCCGGTGCCGGTCTGTTTGGCAACTATGGACAGTGCTCCTACGCAGCAGCCAAGGAAGGCATCCGTGGTTTAACCAGAGTAGCTGCTACCGAGTGGGGCAAGGACGGCATCAATGTAAACGTAGTTTGTCCACTGGCATGGACGGCACAGCTGGAAAACTTCGAAAAGGCTTATCCGGATGCATTTAAGGCAAACGTTCATATGCCTCCAATGGGTCACTACGGTGATTCCGAGCTGGAAATCGGCCGTGTCTGCGTGCAGCTGGCAAATCCGGACTTTAAATATTTGACCGGTGAAACCCTTACTTTGGAAGGTGGCATGGGCTTAAGACCATAAGCAAATCAGAAAAAAAGGCAGGAAAAAGGAGTATATCACTTCGTGTGGTATGCTCCTTTTTGATTGGCAAGATTACAAGGCTGTCTTATAATAAATTTTGGAATTATATAGAAAATAATGAGCGATAACAGAAAGAAAGGGCAATAGAATGGTATATAAATACAGTTTGTCAGACACAGAAAGAGAAATTATGGAGGTATTACATACATCATTCAAATAGCAATGGCAATCTGTCTGCTGTTTCCGGTGGTGCTGACTGCTGCAAAGACTTCCCTACGTGATTTTTTTATTGTGTTGGTGGAGGAGTTCTGGTTTTATCCAAAGTTTTGGTTTTCCTTAGGAATTGTTGGTGCTTCCGATGCTGTCTTCGCCTTTTGCAATTTATTTAATGTATCAGTATATGGATTCCATCTCCTATGAAGAATTTGAGGCTGCCAGACTGGAAACAAATTCGGTGGTTCGGATTCTGTGTTCGGTAATTCTTCCAGAGCTTCGAGCCTGTGTGGCAGCGGTATTTGTGTTTATGTTTGCAGAGGGGTTTAATATGGTGGAATAGCCATTATATTTTGTGAAGAAAGAATCATTAAAGCCGCTGTCAGTTTTGTCAGAGAGTTTGCTGGATATAAATGGCTCTATGTTTTTTGCTGTCGGTGTTCTTTGCATGATTCCTATGCTTCTTATATACGGATTTTATGAGGAGTAGTTGACGGAAGGGCTGGGCCATTTAAAAGCGTAGGGAGAGAATTTATGCGGAAAAAGATTTTATGGGTGCTTACGGTGATATTTTTTGGAGCACAGTTGGTTGGTACACTGTTTCACCAGAATATAGAGGGGTTGTTCCGAGAGCAGGTAGTAACGGTGCATCCAGTGCCTTATACGGAAAAGCTGACGAAAAGCTTGGAAATTGATAGTGAAATGCAGAAAATTATTATAGAAGAAAACCATTTGCTGCTTCCGAAAGAGGCCGTAAACAATAACATGGTCTATGTGTTGGAGACGGTAGAAGTTCCCTATGGCAGTTATGAGGTGGTGCGGTTGAAAAAGTTGGATGTTGCCGGAGAAACCAAAGATGGCATAAAGGTGAAATGCGGCATTAAGGAAACAGACCGAGTAGTGATTGTATTTAATGAAAAACTGGAGGACGGCGAGTGCGTAGTGGAAAAATAGAATAGTGCATATCATATACCATCAGTAGCTTGCATATTGGTGGTATATTTTATTTCTAATTATTTTTTAATAAAAACTATATTGCAATGCATAATAGTTTGTGCTAAAGTATATTCAGCAAAACAAAAAAGTATTTTATGAAATGTGTTTTTTTAAACAGATACATAAGTACATGAAAGTAAAATAGGAGGGTATCGATGAACGCACAATTTAAAAAAGGTGCTTTGGAACTGTGTGTATTGTCACAGCTGAAAAATGCAGACCGGTACGGTTATCAGTTGACGGATGCCATCTCGAAGGAAATGGCAATTGCTCCGGGAACACTGTATCTGATACTGAAGCGGTTAAAGGATGAAGAACAGGTGGAAACTTATCTGGTAGAATCAGACGAAGGACCAGCAAGAAAATATTACCACCTGACGGAGAAAGGAAAGCAGCATCAGACGGAACTGGAGCAGGAATGGATGAATTTTGTTGCGGCGGTGGGAAGGCTTATCAGAACGGAGTAAAATAAAGCAGACGGCAAAAAAGCAGGATAAACGAAAGCAAAGCAGCAGAAAGCAGAAAAAATTGAGCTTACAAGGAGGATTGCAATGAAAAAGGATGCATATATGAGTGCATTAAAAAGTGCATTGACATATTTTGATGATGAACTGGTACAGGAAATTATAGGAGATTATGAAGAACGGTTTCGCATTGGTGCGGAAAAAGGCAAAAGTGAAGAGCAGATTATTGAGGAGCTTGGAACGGTCCAGGATCTTGTAGAGGAGCTTGGCGAAATGCAGCATTCCTGCATGGAAAATGTTTCTGCCGGGAAAAAGGAAACGGAGGAAGATACCGTGAATTTCCGAGAGCAAGAAAATGGTGAAACAGAATACGATAAAACGGAGCAGAGTTCCTCCGGCACCTATTACCAGAAAAAAGACTTTACGGATTCTTTCGATTCTGCCATGAAAAAGTTTGGCAGGGTTTTGGATGATGTGATGAAGGAAGCAGGCCGTGTAATTGATGAAGCTGCAGAACAGCTGAAGTATCATACGGAGGAAGCAAGAAAAACGCATCATTATACTTATTATGGAGAAGAAAATTTTGAAAGCACTGAAAAGGAAGCGGAAGGCGAACCAAACGTGGAACAGTCGGCGGCAGGAACTACGGACTGCTGTAAGGTTATTGTGGATGCGGACATAGCGGATGTAAAAATTCGTATGTCAAAGGATACAAAACCGGAGGCAGTGTGTCATTATTATTCTCATAAAACTGCAATGCTGTACCCATTTTATGCAAAGCAGGAGGGGGATACGTTTTATGTAGGCGTGCATCGGCAGCAGAAAAGTGACAACAAAAGCGGATTTTTCCAGTTCAGTATGTCACCGTCCATAGAAATTGAACTGTTTTTGCCGGAGTCTATTACGAATTTGAACATTAAAAGCAGCAACGGTGATATGGACTTTTACGGAGTCAATACAAAAACAGTGGAGCTTTGCTCTAAGAACGGCGATATGATAGCGGAACATCTGACTGCAGATAAGTTAATCGCAGAAACCTTAAGCGGTGACCTGAATTTTTCAAATCTGGTGTTTAAGGTAGGAAATGTGGCGACAAAGAGCGGTGACTGCCGGATAAACAACATAGACGGAAAGAGTCTTATGCTGCGCACGGCAAGTGGCGAAATGGATATTCGTTATTTTGAAGGCAAATGTCTGGAAGCGGTATCTGCAAGCGGAGATATTTTCCTGAAAGCAGATTGTGGAAAGTACTCGCTGAGTTCCCAGAGCGGCGACATAGAGCTGGAAAGCTGCCATGATGCGGATATATCACTGAGCAACACCTCCGGCGATGCGTCAATACGCATTCTGGACGCATTGGAAACATATCAGGTTACCATGCACAGCGTGTCCGGAGAATGCTCTACCATGGGCAAAACAAAGTCGGACTCCTCACAACCAACCAGAACCATTGAAGCAAAAACAATTTCCGGCGATGTTGAGGTGTACTTTTGCCAGGAATAGCGGTAATATCAAAACAGGATACAAAGCCGTGTGGCCTTTTAATAGGGCATAAAAAAATGCAAAAAATGTAAGTAAAAGAAAGCTTGTTTTTCTGAAAGTCTCCTATTATAATAGAGCATATTGGATCAATATGATTTATTATCAATGGGAGGCTTTTTTATGGTTAAACATATTATTTTATGGCAGTTAAAGGACGAATTACAGGGAGCAGAAAAGGAAGCAGTGAAAGCAGGCATCAAACAGGGGCTGGAAGGGCTTGCCGGACAAATTCCGGGACTTTTCGACATTTCGGTGCAGACGGAGTCTCTTTCTTCCTCCAATGCGGATGTTATGCTCAATTCTACATTTGTAGATGAAGAAGCCTTAAAGGCCTATGCAAGTCATCCGGCACATGTGAAAGTGGCAGATAATAAAGTGCGTCCGTACACAAAATCCAGAACCTGCATGGACTTTGTACAGTAATCTGACGAAAAATGGAAAATACGAGAGGAGTAGAACAGCGAGTGAAATACAAAAAACAAAATAAATACAATCGTAGAAAAAAATATTTTTTTGCTGCGGCAGTTGTTGCCATACTGTGTTTTACGGCGTGCAGTAAATCAGAAAACACGGGAAATCCAAATCCGTCGCTGGTAGCAGAAGCTATCACACAGACACCGATTAATACGCCGGAACCGTCGGTGGATCCGACACCGTCGCTGACAGCAGAGGAACGGTTTGATGCATTTACGGAGGAACTGTTTTTAAATGAAATTTCATTAAATACTGTCAATTTGCATTATACGCTGGCATATCCGGAAAACTTCGGAATTACCGGGTATGAACCTTCCCTTGGCTCATTTCAGCCGGAGCAGATGCAGCAGTCCTATGCGGCAATGCGGAAATTAAAATCAGAACTGGAGACGTTTCCTTATGAAGAATTGACAAAGGAGCAGCAGTTTACCTATGACATTATGCTGGATTATATCGAAACGGAACTGTCGGTGGAAGACTTGTTGCTTTATACCGAGGTGCTTGGCCCGGTAACCGGGTATCAGGCACAGCTGCCGGTGCTGCTGGCAGAATATACGTTCCGCAGCGTGCGCGATATTGAAGATTATCTTGCACTGGTTTCCCTCGTGGATGATTTGTTTGCAGAGCTTGTGGCATTTGAACAGGCAAAATCGGAGGCGGGGCTGTTTATGCCGGATTATGCGGTAGAAGCGATTTTAGACCAGTGTCACCAGTTTATTGAAACACCGGAAGAAAATTATATGATAGAGGTGTTTGAAGAAAAAATAAAGGAAACGGACTGGCTTTCGGAGGAAGAAAAACAGGCGTATCTTGCAAAGAACGAGGAGCTGATTACAACAGAACTGGTAGCGGCATACCAGACACTGATGGCAGGGCTGGAAGGTCTGAAAGGCACCGGAACAAACGACAAAGGGCTGTATTATTTTGAAAACGGAACACGGTATTATGAATATCTTGTCCGCTCTCTTACCGGTTCGTCCAAGAGTGTGGAGGAACTGATGAAAGAAACTGCGGAATATATTTACGATTCTATTGTCCAGATGCAGCAGATTATGACGAAAAATCCCAATCTGATGAATGACTGGTACACCTATGAATTTTGTGAAACAGAGCCGGAAAAAATTCTGGAAGATTTAAAAGCAAAAATTCAGGAGGATTTTCCGAAGCTTCCACAGGCGGATTATACGATTAAATATGTGCATCCCTCTATGGAGGAGCACATGAGTCCGGCATTTTATCTGACTCCTCCTATGGATGATGCACAGAATAATGTCATTTATATTAATCGTTCGAATGCAACGAAAAACCTGTATACCACCATGGCGCATGAAGGGTATCCGGGGCATTTGTTCCAGAATATGTACACGGCTTCACAAAATCTTTCATTGATTCGGAACCTGTTTTCCTATTCCGGCTACTCGGAAGGCTGGGCAACCTATGTGGAGTATTATGCATACGGAATTGGTGGCCTTGAGGAAGACCTCGCACAGGTACTCATGCTGAACAATTCGGCAATCCTTGGCATTTACGCTTATGTGGACATGGGAATCCACTATCTTGGCTGGGATGCAGGCCAGGTAGAAGAGTGCCTTACAAACTATGGCTTTGGCAGTCAGGGAATCGCAGAGCCGATGTTTGAACTGATGGTGGAAGAACCGGCAAACTATTTGAGTTATTTTATTGGATATTTGGAATTTTTAAATTTATGCGATACAGCGGAGGAATCCTGGGGAGACACCTTTACCCTGAAAAAATTTCACGAGGCGGTATTAAGCCTTGGACCGGCACCATTTGATTTGCTGACGAAAGCGGTAAAAGCTTATGAATAGGAGACGATTACAATGGATATGAATTATCTTGTGCAGAGAAAAATAAATACAAGAAAGGCCTACAGAAGAAAAGTTACACTGACAATAGTTCTGGGAATTATTCTATTTGTACTGATACTTGTCGGCCTGATAAAAGTGATTTCTGATGAGAAAAAAGCAGAGGAAAGCGGAAAAAACGAATCGCAGGTTTCCGAAAATCTGACACCGGGAGCTAATAACGGAAGTGAAACGGATGCACAGGGCGGTCTGAACAAAAATGATACAACGCAGCAGGGAGAAGGCGACACACCGGGAAACGGCACGGATGTGTCTGTGACACCGGAGCCGACCAGCGAACCGGAACCGACAAAGGCACCGCTTGTTTCCAAAAAGGTAGTGGTGGATGCAGGACACGGCGGTGATGATTTAGGCAGTCCTCGAAACGGTTTATACGAAAAGAATGCCAACCTTGCAATTGCACTTTATCTGCGGGATGAATTGAAAGAAGCAGGATATGAAGTGTACATGATTCGGGAAGCAGACGTCGCAGTGGAAAATAAGGAACGGCCGGCCACGGCAATTGCGGAAAATGCGGATATTTATGTGAGCATTCATTTAAATTCCTTAGATACAGACAGTGATGCCACGCAGGGAGCCGAGGTGTGGTATTCTGATTTGCGAAACGACGGCAGTGATACTCTGGCACAGTGTGTAGTAGATGAGCTTACCGCTTATGTTGGAATGAAAAATCGTGGAATCAAGCTCAGTAATAATCTGATTGTACTGAAGTATAACGGAATGCCGGCTTGTCTGGTGGAATGCGGCTTCATTTCCTCCGAAACAGAGCGTACCAAGCTGTTTGATGCAGAATATCAGCAAAAGGTGGCAAAAGGCATTGCAAATGGAATCAAGAAATATCTGCCGTTGGAGTAACAAAACAATAAGAAAATAATTTTTAAGGACGGGATAGGAGAGCAAAGAATGAAAAATGGCTTCTTTACCAGAGTCAGAGCGGATTATGGGCATACCATTTATGCCAGCTATCTTGGTTATATTACGCAGGCAATCGTAAACAATTTTGTACCGCTTCTGTTTTTGACATTCCAGTCAGAATATGGAATTTCCTTAGACAAAATCGGACTTTTGGTTACGATTAACTTTGGAGTACAGCTGCTAGTGGACTTCGCAGCAGCAAAATTTATTGATAAGATTGGTTATCGCAGGGCAATTGTAGCCGGTCATCTGTGCAGCGGGCTTGGACTGCTGGGACTGGCAGTGCTGCCACAGCTTCTGTCGCCGTATGCCGGCATTCTGTTGTCGATTATGTGTTATGCCATCGGAGGCGGCATTATCGAGGTGCTGGTCAGTCCGATTGTAGAGGCATGTCCCAACGCAAAAAAAGAGGCGGCGATGAGCCTTCTGCATTCGTTTTACTGCTGGGGACATGTGTTTGTTGTTCTGATAAGTACCTGTTTTTTTGCCGTATTTGGTATGGAACACTGGAAATGGATGGCAGTCCTGTGGGCATTGCTTCCGTTTGCCAACGCAGTATATTTTAATATGGTGCCGCTTGCACAGCCTGTGGAGGAAGGACAGGGAATGACCATGTGCGAACTGTTCCGGACGAAAGGCTTCTGGGTTTTATTTCTGCTTATGCTTTGTGCCGGAGCTTCAGAGCAGGGCATGAGCCAGTGGGCATCTGCCTTTGCGGAATCCGGCTTAAAGGTTTCAAAAACAGTGGGAGATCTGGCAGGTCCGTGCCTGTTTGCTCTTTTGATGGGAACTTCCCGTGCTCTTTATGCAAAGCTGAGTGATAAAATCAGCTTAAAAGCGGCAATGATAGGCTGTGGCTGCCTTTGCATCAGTTGTTATCTGCTGGCAGCCTTTGCACCGCATCCGGTGCTGGGATTGATAGGCTGTGCCGTGTGTGGTTTCTCGGTTGGTATTTTGTGGCCGGGTACCTTCAGCATGGCATCTGCGGCACTGCCAGCCGGAGGCACGGCAATGTTTGCCTTACTTGCCCTTGCCGGTGACCTTGGCTGTTCTGCAGGACCAACACTTGTCGGGGCTGCAGCAGAAGTCTTTGGTGGAGATTTAAAACGCGGACTGCTGTGCGCTATTGTATTTCCGGTGCTTCTGGTGCTGGTGAATTTCTGTTTGAAGAAAAAGCAGTTATTCCAAGCTTCATGCAGCCCAGAATCCCTTGATTGTCCTTTAAGGATGGCGGAACAATGTAATCGTCAATTCTGAGGAGCTGCCCGGTGTGAATATAGCCGTTCAGTAGTTCTAAAGTTTTTTTGCGGACAAGAGGAAATAATTGTTTTTGATGCATCACACCACCGCCAAGAACAATTCGTTCCGGGGATAAAATAAGAATGTAGTTTACGAAAGCTTTTGCAATATATTCTGCTTCCAGTTCCCAGACTTCCGGAATATCGGTCAGTGCAAAAGCTTTTTTTCCATAACGTTTTTCTATAGCAGGACCTGCCGCAAGTCCCTCAAAGCAGGCATCATGGTATGGACAACAGCCGGAAAAGGTATCGGCTGGATTTTTTTCTAATAGGATATGTCCTCCTTCCGGATGCTGCATGCCGTGTACCAGTTTTCGGTTTATCATTACACCAACGCCAATGCCGGTTCCAATAGTGATGTAGATGCCGTTGGCAACATCACGCATACAGCCGAACGTAGCTTCCCCCAGACAGGCGGCATTTACATCGGTATCAAAACCAATGGGAATATGCAGTGCCTTTTCAAAGGCTCCCTTGAGGTTGTAGTTTTTCCAGGCAAGCTTTGGCGTGGTAGTGATATAGCCATAGGTAGGAGAAGCTTCGTTTAAATCAGCCGGACCAAAGGTGCCGATACCAAGTGCGTCCAGCGAATATTTCTGAAAAAAGGAAATCAGCTTCGGCATGGTGATTTCCGGAGTTTCTGTAGGTATGGATCGTTGTTCTAAAATAGTTCCGTCTTCGTTTCCAACGGCACAGACCATTTTGGTTCCGCCGGCTTCTAATGCTCCAATCAACATAATTACAGTTGTCCTTTCTAAAGGTTTCTTTTTGATACAGTATAGATAAATAAAAAGCAGAAATCAAGAGAGAAAAAAGAAAAGGATAATTTTTTGTAACTTTTTTCGCTGAAAATGACACATTATTAGTGAAAGGGCGCAAAAACAATAATGACATAGATTAAAAAAACAGAACGGTTGAAAATATTCAACCGTTCTGTTTTTTTTATGCATTCTGATACGCCTCTAAAATAATTTTTTTGGCTCTGGCACCGTCGTCCTTGGTAAGGGCAGGAACACCCTCTAACGGATAAGGAATGCCAAGGTTTTTGTATTTTACTGTGCCCATCTGGTGGAATGGGAGTACCTCAAGACCAACCACATTGTGAAACTGCTTCATCAGTCTGCCTAAATTGGTCAGCTGTTCCGGTGTGTCGGTAATCTCCGGTACCAGCACATGACGGACAACCATTGGAATTTTCTTTTCATCTAGGAGCCTTGCAAAAGCAAGCGGGGCATCGTTGTACATGCCGGTCAGTTTTTTGTGCTCTTCCCGGTCGCTGTGCTTAAAATCTAACAGCACAAGATTGGTGTAGGAGAGCAGTGTTTCGTAGTCGGCACGACGGGCTTCGGAATAAGTGGCAGCGGAAGTGTCGAGACAGGTATGGATGTCCTGTTCCCTTGCTTTTTGAAACAAGGTTGTCAAAAAGTCCAGTTGCATTAACGGTTCACCGCCGGTTGCGGTAATGCCGCCGCGTTTATAGAAGCTTTTATTTTTCTGATAGCCTTCCAACAGCTCGTCTACAGTTTTTATGGTGCCTCCGTCTGCAACCCAGGTATCCGGATTATGGCAGAATAAACAACGAAACGGGCATCCCTGGAAAAATACCACATATCGGATGCCCGGTCCATCTACAGTTCCAAATGTTTCGACTGAGTGTATTCGCCCAGAATTACATTCCTTCATGGAAAGTTCTGGAGATAACTTCGTCCTGCTGCTCCTTTGTTAACTTGTTGAAGTTAACAGCGTATCCGGAAACACGGATAGTGAGCTGAGGATATTTCTCAGGATGAGCCTGAGCGTCTAATAAAGTTTCTTTTGTAAATACATTTACGTTTAAGTGATGACCGCCCTTTTCAACATACGCATCAAGCATGTTTACTAAGTTGTCAACCTGGTTTTCAGTAACAGACATGGTAAAATCCTCCTTATTTGATGATGAACAAAAAGCAATGCTTTTTGTTTTATTCCAGACCAGGCACTATATGTTGACTGGCCTGGAACTATATTATACTAGATATTGTTTTATTAGTCAAGCTTCATGCCTTCAACTTCTAAAGCATCACTTGCAAAGAAAACATTGTCCTTACCAAGAGCATCCGGTATGATGGAGAAAGTATTGGAGATACCGTCCTGTGCATACTTGAATGGAAGCTTGGATACGGAGCTTAAGGATGCAATAGCACCGCTCTTATCACGGTTGTGCATTGGGTTAGCACCTGGTGCGAATGGCTGTCCGGCCTTTCTTCCGTCAGGAGTAGAACCGGTATTCTTACCGTATACTACGTTGGAAGTGATAGTAAGGATGGAAGTGGTTGGGATACCGCCACGGTAAGTATGAACACCGCCAACATAGCCCATGAATGTCTGAACTAATTCATAAGCAAGGTCATCTACACGGTCATCATCATTACCATATTTAGGGAAATCACCCTCAACTTCGTAGTCAACAACAACACCGTTCTCGTCACGGATTGTTTTAACCTTAGCGTATTTGATAGCGGATAAGGAGTCAGCAACTACGGAGAGACCGGCAATACCGGTAGCAAACCAACGAGTTACGTTCTTATCATGTAAAGCCATCTGTAATCTTTCATAGCAGTACTTATCGTGCATATAGTGGATGATGTTAAGAGTATTTACATAAACACCTGCTAACCACTTCATCATATCCTTGTACTTGTCCCAAACTTCATCAAAGTCGAGGTACTCGGAGGTGATTGGACGGTACTTAGGACCAACCTGCTTCTTGGAAATTTCATCTACACCACCGTTGATAGCGTAAAGGAGACACTTTGCAAGGTTAGCTCTTGCGCCGAAGAACTGCATTTCCTTACCAACTCTCATGGAAGATACGCAACAAGCGATAGCGTAGTCATCACCATGAGTTACACGCATTAAGTCATCATTCTCATACTGGATGGAAGAGGACATAACGGAAGTCTTTGCACAGAACTTCTTGAAGTTTTCAGGAAGTCTGGTGGACCATAATACAGTAAGGTTTGGTTCCGGAGCAGTACCCAGATTTTCTAAGGTGTGCAGATAACGATAGGACATCTTTGTTACAAGAGTACGTCCGTCGATACCCATACCACCGATGGATTCTGTTACCCATGTTGGGTCACCGGAGAACAGAGCATTGTATTCTGGTGTTCTTGCGAACTTAACAAGACGAAGCTTCATAATGAAGTGGTCTACGAATTCCTGAATCTGCTCTTCTGTGAAAGTACCGTTTGCAAGGTCACGCTGTGCATAAATATCAAGGAAAGTGGAAGTACGTCCAAGGGACATAGCTGCACCGTTCTGCTCCTTAACTGCTGCAAGGTAGCCGAAGTAAGTCCACTGGATAGCTTCCTTTACGTTTGTAGCAGGCTTGGAAATATCGTAACCATAGATGTTACCAAGCTCCTTTAATTCTTCCAGAGCACGAATCTGCTCGGATAATTCCTCACGGTTTCTTGTAACATCAGAGTACATGGTTGTACGAGTAGTATCTTTCTGGTGCTTCTTGTCTTCGATCAGACGGTCAACACCGTAAAGAGCGATACGACGGTAGTCACCGATGATACGTCCACGGCCATAAGCATCAGGAAGACCGGTGATAACGTGGCTGGAACGGCAGGCACGCATTTCTGGTGTGTAAGCATCAAATACACCGGCGTTGTGTGTTTTTCTGTGCTTTGTGTAGAATTCAACGATAGTAGGATCTACTGTGTAGCCGTTGTCTTCACAAGCCTTAACTGCCATACGGATACCGCCGTTTGGCTGCAGGGAACGCTTGAAAGGCTTGTCTGTCTGGAAACCAACGATAGTTTCCTTATCTTTATTTAAGTAGCCAGGTCCATGGGATGTAATGGTGGAGATAATCTTGGTATCCATATCAAGGACACCGCCCTTTTCTCTTTCTTCCTTAGATAATTCCATTACCTGTGCCCATAAATCCTTAGTGTTCTGTGTTGCTCCGCATAAGAAGGATTCATCGCCTTCATATGGTGTGTAGTTTTTCTGGATGAAGTCACGAACGTTGATTTCCTTTACCCAGATACCACTTGTGAAATTGTTCCACTCTTCTCTCATCTTTGAGTACTCCTTTCTTTATACACGTGTGTTCCACGCTGATTAAGGTCAGGTAGTATCCTGACTCAATTAAACCACAGACTATGATAGCACTTACATAAGCCTTTTGTCAATGCCGGAATAGAAAAATAAGTATGGATTTTTAAACAAAATTTGTGAAATCTGCACAAGTTTTCCAAATGCTTCATAAAACGCTCCGTGGCAGCTGTAAAAGATTTTTTTCAGGATAGAAAAAAATGCCGGTAAAAAGAATTTCAGAAATTCGAAAAAAAGTCTTGACAAGAAAAGTTGTCAGTGATATGCTGTGTGACAAGAAAAGTTGTCATATGATGTTTTCGAAGATTTTCAGTAGAAAGGAGCATCAAAGTGTGCCATTAAAAAATTGTTTAAAGGATTACCGGGCAAAGCTTGGTGTCAACCAGCAGGAAATGGGAAAGCTGGCAGGAGTTTCCAGACAGACGATTAGCCAGATTGAGCGTGGAGATTATTCGCCCTCGGTTACACTGGCACTAAAGCTGGCAAAGCTGTGTGAGGTCATGGTAGAGGATATTTTTGAATATGAGGAGGAAGCTTCCGAAAAGCTGGACTAATGTGCAGAAAGTTAGGTAGCAAAAAAGGCAAGACAAAATGAAGAAGAGAGACGCTGCGGACCATGGAAACAGAGGAAATTAGTAAGGAGGGCAAACAAGAAAAGATGACAGAAAAAGCAAAAATGACAAGCGAAGAAAAGAAACAGGAGCTGACTGAAAAACAACAGGAAAATCAGATGCAGGACAAAAAGGCATTAAAAAAATTTCTGCTGATGCTGGTTTGCAGCGGTTTAGTTGGTTTTGTGGTAGGTGTGGGCAGTGGAATGCTTGGGGATGTTGTAAAAGGTGACGGACTGCAGGACATATGGCAGAAACTGATACGATTGTTTGCTGTTTACGGTGCCTATATCTATACCACGGTACTGATTATTTTAAGTGTTGTTTTTTATAAAAAAGCACGCAGGATGTTTTCTGCATGGGAGGAAGATGACGAGAAAACGCTGGATGCCATAGAAAAAAAGCTTTCTTATATTCTCTGGTTTTCGCAGCTAATTATGTATGGGGCGTATCTGTTCTTTGCGGTTGGCACATGGGCGGCTGATTTGCCCCATGTAAATGCGGCATTGGAAACACAGGGAAATTCGTTCTGGATTACGTTTCCGGTAGTGCTATTACATATGCTTTATGCCCTTGTGGCAGGCTGCATTATCCAGCAGAAAGCAGTCAATCTGACGAAGGAAATCAATCCGGAAAAGCAGGGCAGCATTTACGACAGTAAATTTCAGGACAAGTGGCTAGAGTCCTGTGACGAAGCAGAACGCTATATGGCATACCGCAGTTCATTCAAAACATTCAAAGTGATGCAGGTGTTTGGCATTGTTTTGTGGCTGATTTGCTTAATTGGGCAGATTTCCATTGGAACGGGTGTATTTGCAACTGTGATGGTTACGGTTTATCTTATCGTACAGACTTCGGTATACTGCCTGTATGGTATTCACATAGAATCAAAGGAAAAGTAAGGGAGGAAAATCATGTTAGAAGTAAAAAATTTGACAAAGAAGTATGGGGAAAAGGTAGTAGTAAATGATTTAAGCTTTTCCATCAAGGAGCCGGGCGTTTATGCCCTGCTTGGAACAAACGGTGCAGGAAAAACCACATCCATCCGTATGATTTTAGGGATGCTTGCGAAAAACGGTGGGGAAGTGCTCTGGAACGGGAAGCCTTTTACAGCAGCGGAAATGAATGTGGGTTATCTGGCAGAGGAGCGAGGGTTATATCCGAAATATTCCCTGCTCGACCAGCTCATTTACTTTGCTTCTTTAAAGAAAGTGCCGAAAAAGCTTGCACAGGAACGTATCAAATACTGGGCAGAGCGTCTGCAGGTGGAAGAATACATCTACCCGCCAAAAACAGCAAAAGGAAAAAAGGCAAAGGCGAACCGTGCCGACCAGTTATCCAAAGGAAACCAGCAGAAGATACAGCTGATGGCTGCACTGATTTCAGAACCGCAGTTTCTTATTTTAGATGAGCCGTTAAGCGGTCTTGACCCGGTCAACACGGATTTGTTTAAAGGCATTATCCGTGAGGAAATTGCCAAGGAAAAATATCTGATTATGTCGAGCCACCAGATGCCGACGATTGAAGAATTCTGCTCGGATATTACGATTATGAACCGTGGACAGGCGGTATTACAGGGCAACTTAAATGAAATCAAGAAAAGCTACGGACGTGTCAATCTTTTTGTAAAGAGTGACTCTGAGATTGCAGACTACATTCAGAAATTCAACATCCAGATTGCGGAAAAGCTGCCGGGTGAGTATCATTTAAAGGTAACGGATGAGCAGCAGGCAAGAGCTTTCCTGTCCGATATGATGCAGAAAAATGAGCCACTGGTAAAATTTGAGCTGCGCGAGCCGTCCCTGCATGAAATTTTCGTAGAAAAGGTGGGAGATGACAATGAAGAAAGATAGCATCAGAGGCTGGAAGAATGTCTTTCTTTTTACATTGACCCAGACCTTAAAAAGTAAAACCTATATTGTTTCCTTAATTATTATGCTATTGATTGCAGTGGTTTCCATGCCGTTGCTAAATATATTTTTGCTGAAGGATACCATGGAAGGTCCGGAAACGAGTGCGGTGGAAAATGTATATCTTTATAATATGACACTGTACCGCAATCTGGACATCGAAAGCGAACTGCCGGAAGGCTATCGCCATATTGTATTTGAAAATACGGTGGGAGATATGACGGAAATCGAAACGAAAATTCAGGAGGAAGAAGTAAATTCCGTCCTGCTTGTTCTGGCAGAGGATGAGAAAAACTGTTATATCCAGTTTATGCGTTCGCCGGATGGAGAGGTAACCAACTATGAGCTGCAGCTGCTTGGACAGTATGTGCAGAATGCCTACACAAAGGCACAGGTAAAGTTGCTTGGACTAACGCAGGCGCAGATGACTTTTTTTGAAACGAGTGTGGTTGCGTCCTCCACCATAGTGGATACGGAAAATTCACTTGTGCTGGAGAATACCTCTATTACAGAAACAGAATACTGGTTTATGTATGCCATGATGTTTTTTGTCCTAATGATTTGTATTATGGCATCCACTCAGGTGGCAAGCTCCATTGTGCAGGAAAAATCCTCCAAGGTTATTGAGTATCTGCTGACTTCCATACGCCCGCTTGCCGTGATTGTAGGCAAGGTACTGGCAATGCTTGTGGTAGTTATGATACAGATGATTACCTTGATACTGGCAGGCGTTCTTTCTGTAAAGCTTGGCTCTTTGCTTACCGGACAGGGCAGCAATGTGATTACGGAGTATATGACACCGGAAATGTTGGAAAGTCTTAATTTTGGAAATATTGTTCTTGGAGTTATTATAGCAGGTGCCGGTATGGTGCTGTATGCAACACTTGCCGGACTTTGTGGTGCTACGGCAAGCCGAATGGAAGAAACAAGCGAAAGTCTGACACTGTTTACAATGACTGCTTTAGTAGGCTTTTACATCGGTTTTGGTGCGTCAAGTGCGCTGATGGCATCCGGAGAAAATTCATTTGTGACATTTGCACTGATTTTTCCTCTGTCTTCTGCGTTTTTGCTTCCGGCGGCACTTTTGGTCGGCAAGGCGGAACTCTGGGTTGCACTGCTTGCCATTGCAGTTCTGTTATTATCCATTGTACTGATGTTTCAGTTTGTGGCAAAGGTATATGAAGGACTGATTTTACATAATGGTACCAGAATAAAGATGAAGGATGTCTTTGCCATGGCAAAGAAACAAAAATCAAAGAAAGGGGAAAATGCAGTATGAATAAGTTCAGAGGCTGGAAAAGCGTATTTTCCTTTAATTATAAACAAAGTGCCGGCTCTAAGGCATATATTACCGTGACGGCACTGGTGGCGGTTCTGATTATGGCAGCAGCCATTGCACTCAGTATTATTGCAGCAAAGCCGGAAGAAGAGGATGCTTCGGAAGATACCGCATTTTGCATGGTAGAAAAGGCATATGTGCTGGATTTGGCAGACCTTGGGACGCTGGATTTTGAAACTTCGGTTCCGGCACTGGCTGACAGCTATTTCAGCGGACTTTCTCTAGTTCAGGTAAGCCAGATGACAAAAGAAGAGTTGCAGACCATGGCGGCAAGAGAGGAGTCCGGTCTGGCAATCGGCGTTATCATTGAGCAGGAAGAAAATACAATTAACGTAACGGCTATCGTTCCGTCCACATCAGAGGAACTGGAGCTGTCAGACGGCAAAGAAGTGGCAGACCTTGTGGCTGTTGCGGTAGAACAGGCAAGAATTGTAAAGAGCGGTCTGCCGGAGTTTGCATTGACGCAGCTTGGAAAGCAGGCAGTCATTGCCGTGGCAGATGTTGGAGAAGAGGCAAACGTAGTCGTTTATCTGGTGCAGTATCTGGCACCTGCCGTATTTGGACTGGTACTGTATTTCCTGCTGTTGTTGTACGGACAGAGTATCAACAACAGCGTATCGGTAGAAAAGACCTCCAAGTTGGTGGAAACACTTCTGACCTCGCTGCATCCATACGCACTGCTTATGGGTAAGGTATTTGCCATTGTGGCAACCGCCCTGCAGCAGTTTTTTCTCTGGGTGGCAGCACTGCTTGTCGGTATTGTGGCCGGAGGAAAAGTAACAGAACTGATGTATCCGGGAACGAAAAGCGGTTTAAAAACGGTTATTGAATTTATGCGTGACAATATCGGGGAAAGTGCATTTTCTCCAGGAGCAGTTGTGCTTGCACTGATTACTTTCTGCTTTGGCTTCATCTTTTACTGTGTGCTTTCCGGCATGGCAGGCAGCATGGTAAACCGACCGGAGGAAGCGGCCAGCACGCAGAGTATTTTTACCCTGCCGATTGTTATCAGCTGGCTTGTCTGCTACTGCGGAACACTGATGGAAAAGGAAGGACTGCTTGTTGTGGCACGGAATATTCCGTTTACGATTCCGTTCTGTGTGCCGGTAGATCTCCTGACCGGAGCTATCGGTATCGGACAGGGAATTGTATCGACAATTATTCTGCTGGTCTTTTCCATGCTGGTGATTATGCTGTCCGGAAAAATTTACAAAGGACTTGTGCTGTACACCGGAGAAAAAGTCACTTTCAAAACGATTCTCGGAATTTTGAAAAATAACTGAGTTTGTTGCCTGTGTCCTTTATAAAAAACTTAAAAAGTGTCGCATTTCATATTGACATTTTCAAAAAATTACGGACTTTCATAAAAATGTTGACGGAAACCGTCCGCAGTGGTACAATTTGCACCGTTGCGGACGGTTTTTGCTGTTTAAAACACATCAGTGACCGCATGGAAAGGTGTTGGCTATTTGTGCCGGAGCATCACAAATAAGCCCTGCTGGCAGAACAGAAATCGCATGTGCGAATTTCTTTAAGAGACTTTGTTTCTTTTGCCCCTGTCGCAAAAAAAATGCTCCGGAATGTGGATTTTTATGAAAATAAAGAGTAAATTAGAAGAAATTCGAGGAGATTGAAATGAAGCAACAGGTAGTAAAAATGGTAAAAAGCCAGCCGGTGCTCTGTGTGGCAGTGATGGCTATGCTGGTAACCTGCATACTGGTACCGGTCGATGGAAAATATCTGGACTATTTTAATATGCAGACCTTGGCAACGTTATTTTGTACGCTTGCCGTGGTAAGTGCGTTTGGGCATATTCATGTGTTTGAGCTATTAAGTAAAAGCATTATTCTCAGGTTGTCCAATTTGAGAAACGCAGTCCTTGCACTGGTTTTTATCACGTTTCTTGGCTCCATGGTGCTGGCAAATGACATGGCACTGCTGACGTTTCTGCCTCTGGGCTATTTTGTGCTACATAAAACGGACAACAAACAGATGATGGCATTTACGTTTATCATGCAGAACATCGCTGCAAATCTCGGCGGTATGCTGACACCGTTCGGCAATCCACAGAACCTGTATTTATACGCCCACTATCAGATTGGAACACTGGAATTTATGCAGATTATGCTGCCGTCCTTTTTTATGGCAACGCTGCTCATTCTGGTTATCTGCCTGTTTGTGAAGCCGCTGCCGCTTACCTTAAAACGGGATGAAGGGTATGTGCTTGATAAACAGAAAACCATGATTTATTCTGCTCTGTTTGTGTTCAGTATTTTAATTGTGTTCCGCATTGTTCCATATGCCCTTGGAACGGCAGTTGTGGTTGCCGCACTGCTTTATCTGGACAAAGAAGCACTGAAAGAAGTAAATTACCCGCTGCTGCTGACCTTTTGCGTATTTTTTGTATTCAGTGGAAATGCGGCAAGGATTCCGGTGGTCAATACGCTGTTTTCAAATCTGCTTCCGAAAAATACCCTGCTGTTTGGTATTTTATCCTGTCAGTGCATCAGCAACGTGCCAAGTGCAGTACTGCTGTCACATTTTACGATGGACTATGCAAGCCTTCTTCCGGCAGTAAACATCGGCGGACTCGGTACACCGATTGCCTCCCTGGCAAGTCTGATTACACTGACGGAATTTAAAAAACGCCAGCCGGAGCATATGAAACAATATATGCTTTTGTTTACCTGTTTAAATGTGCTGTTTCTGGTTGTGCTTTATCTGACGCAGGCACATATTGCCTGAGGTTTTGTGCTCATTGGCTGTGCTTATATCCAAGCTTGTCCTGCACGAAACGTTGTATTTATACCCAAAAAGGCAGCACATTACAGTGCTGCCTTTTGTCCTTTGGCTCCACGCTTTCGATTTCTGATTTTCTTTGTAGAATATTCTTTTCCACGGTAGATAAAAATATCATCATACGGACCTACGCTGGAAGCAAACGCTACAAAATCGTCCTTTTCCAAGGAAATTGCCTTAACACCACGACTTGCCTTTTTCAACTCCGGAACCTCCTCTAACGGGAAGCCGAGCGATAACCCTGCATTGGTATACAGGATGACCTTCTGGGTGCCGGAGAGTACTTCCATGCCGGAAAGCTGCCGAAGACCTACAATAAGGTCGCCGTCATCCAGCTTGGTGGTAGTGACCTGACTGCGGTTGGTGTCAAATTCGATGCCGGATACCAGCTTTGTGTAGCCGGATTTGGTAACAAACAGAAGCTGAGAATTAAACAGCTCTTCAAAACCGGAGTATAGGATAATGTCTTCCTTGCCGACCTTGCAGAGGGTATGGATTAAAACTCCCTTGTCTTTCGGCTTGCCCTTTGGAATGGCAGAAGCCTTCACCTGATATAAATTTCCTTCGGCAGTAAAGACGCAGAGCCGGTCGGTGTTTTTCATTTTGACACTGTTTGGAAAATCCTTCAGGATTTCATCACCGAGCTTTGCAATTACGGATGCCTCGCAGGACTTGGTGTAGCCAAATTTATCAATCAGGACATAAATATCTTCGATTTTTTCTTCCACCACATAGTTGTGGGACATCACCTGACAAAGCTCCGTGTGCCTTGGCTGGTCAAACTTTTTGCGAAACTCTTTCAACTGGTTTTTTATGACCTTGTGCAGCTCCTTTATGGAACCAAGAATCTTATGATAGGTTTCAATATTTTTAAGAAGCGTATCGCTTTCTTCATGCAGCTTTAAAAGCTCCAGACCAATTAATTTGCTGAGTGGCATGGCAAGAATGGCATCTGCCTGACGCTCCGTGAAATCGAGTGTGGCAGCCTTTTTTTTGGAGGCTTCGGATTTGAAGCGGATGTCGGTGGTATCGCCGCTCATTAAACAGCCCTTTGCCTGCTTTACGGAAGTACTGCCGCGTAGAATTTCAATGATTAAATCAATAATATCCGTGGCACGGATTAAGCCGCCCACAATTTCCAGACGGTCTTCTGCCTTTTCCAGCATATGCTGGTATTCTCTGGTATAAAGAATTTCCTGAAATTCCACAAATTCCTTTAAAAGGGTTTTTAAATTAAACACAATTGGCTGCTGGTCCTTGACGGCAAGCATATTGACAGAATAGGTGTCTTCCAGCCCGGTTTTCTTAAACAGACCGTTTAACAGGTTGTCCGCATCACGGTCGCGCTTTACTTCGATGACAATGCGCACATCCTTGGAGGATTCATCACGCACATCGCTGATTTCATCAAATATCTTGTCCTTCATCAAATCCACAATGGATTCTACCAGCCGTGTTTTGTTGCCGGTGCTGGTGAATGGAATTTCTGTAATGACAATGTTCTTTTTGCCGTAATCACCGTTTTCAATGTGAGCCTTGGCACGCACCTTGATTTTGCCCTCTCCGGTTGCATAAATGGCTGGCAGAACCTCTGCATTGGTAATCATGCCGCCGGTTGGAAAATCAGGTCCCGGAATGTAAGTCATCAGTTCTTCCAAGGTAATGTCCGGATTGTCAATATAGGCAATGGCACCGTCAATTACTTCGCCCGGATTGTGCGGAGGAATGTTTGTTACCATACCAACGGCAATGCCTGTAGTACCGTTAATCAAAAGGTTTGGCAGCATGGCCGGTAGTACGGTTGGCTCCTTTTCGCTGTTGTCAAAGTTAGGAATAAAATCTACAAGTCCCTTTTCCAGATGGTCGAGCATGGTCATGGCACCTTCGGAAAGGCGAGCTTCGGTGTATCGCATGGCAGCAGCAGAGTCACCATCTAACGAACCGAAGTTTCCGTGACCGTCAATCAACGGAATGGAAAGTGAAAAATCCTCCGACATATGTACCAGCGCATCATAAATAGAAGAGTCACCGTGCGGGTGGTATTTACCCATGGTGTCGCCGACAATACGCGCACTCTTTCTGTGCGGCTTTTTCGGGTCAAGACCGAGCTCGGTCATGGCATATAAAATACGCCGCTGAACAGGTTTTAATCCGTCCCTGACATCCGGCAGGGCACGGTCCACGATGACGCTGACGGCATAATCACGGAAGGAGGTTTTCATTTCCTCTGCAAAATCGAGCTGGATTAACTGCTCTGTAGTTGTTGTTTTCATGTTATTCTCCATTTCTGAGCGACCTTGTCGCAAACGAGGCAAAAGAAATAAAGTTTCTTAAAGAAATTCGCACAGGCGATTTCCAGTCTGCCATCAGGGGCTATTTGCTTTCGCTCGGAAACAAATAGCCAACAGCTCCGCTTTGAATGTGCATTCGCACGAAAAGAAAATAGTCGCAAGCGACCGCACAACGACGCAATGTTCTTTTTTAGATATCCAGCTTTGCGTATTTTGCTTCCTCAACAATAAAGGCACGTCTTGGCGGCACGGCACTGCCCATGAGTAAAGACGTTACTTCATCGGCTTCCACTGTATCAGAAATGGAAACCTGGGCAAGAATGCGGCTTTCCGGATTTAAGGTTGTTTCCCAGAGCTGGTCGGCATCCATTTCACCAAGGCCTTTGTAACGCTGCAGGGCAAGAATTTTGTGCCCCTCCTTGCGGAACTTTTCTAACTCAAAATCATTAAATAAATATTTGGACTGCTTTGCTTTTTTTGTTTTTCCGGACACTTCGTAGTCAACCTTGTAAAGCGGCGGCAGCCCACGGAATACCTTGCCCTCCATAATCAGCTCCGGCATAAAACGGTAGAAGAAGGTGAGCAGCAGTGTACTGATGTGTGCACCATCGACGTCGGCATCTGTTAAAATAATGATTTTGTTGTAACGCAGCTTGCTGATATCGAAATCATCCCCAATCCCACAGCCAAACGAGGCAATCATGGTTTTGATTTCGTTGTTGACTAGAATTTTTTCCAGAGCTGCCTTTTCTACGTTTAATATTTTGCCGCGCAACGGAAGCACTGCCTGGGTTTTCCGGTTTCTTGCAGTTTTTACGGTGCCACCGGCAGAATCTCCCTCGACAATGTAAATTTCGCATTCCTCCGGCTTTTTGGAAGAACAGGAGGCGAGCTTACTGCGGGTATCCACATCATTTAACTGCTTCAGCACGGCATTTCTAGCCTTGTCTCCGGCTTTTCTCGCATTGTAGGACTTCATGGTGTTGTCTAAAATGGCACGAAGCTCTTCAATGTTTTTATCAAAATACCGGGTAACTTCGGTGGCAAAAACGTCATCCACTGCTCCCTTGGCATCCGTGTTTCCAAGCTTTGTTTTCGTCTGCCCTTCAAACTGCGGATCCGGATGCTTAATGGAAACAATGGCAACCAGACCGTTACGGATGTCCTTACCATCGAAATTTTCATCCTTTTCCTTTAAAATGCCAAGCTCCCGGGCATATTTGTTCATAATGCGAGTCAACGCATTTTTTAATCCGGTGACTAAAGTACCGCCGTCTACAACGTTAATGCGGTTGCAGTAGGCGTTAATCTGCTCCTGATAGGAGTTTGTGTAGGTAAATGCCACTTCAACCTCAATATCGCCGCTGGTGCCTTCAATATAAACCGGCTCCGGCAGCAGAAGGTGCATATTTTCCGCATCCTTCATGGAAGTTCTTGTAATGTGTGAAACAAAGCTTTTGATGCCCTCCTCTTCATAGAAGACAGTTTCTGTTCCGCTTTTTTCATCTTTGAAATTTAAAGTTAAGCCCTTGTTTAAGAAAGCAGACTCTTTCAGATGTTTTGTGATAATTTCCGGCTTAAATTCCACTGTTTCAAAAATAGATGCATCCGGATAAAAGACAACCTTTGTTCCGGTGTCTGATTTGGTGCATTTGCCGACAACCGGCAGAAGCCCTTTTTCAAGCTCCGTGGTCGGGTGCCCACCGTTTTCGTAGGTGTCGCAGTAGATTTTTCCGTCTTTTCTTACTTCCACAATCATCTTTGTGGAAAGTGCATTGACAACGGATGCACCGACACCGTGCAGACCGCCGGAAACCTTGTAAGCACCATTGCCGAACTTTCCGCCTGCATGCAGGATGGTGTAAACCACGCGGACGGTAGGAATTCCCTTGGTTGGGTGGATGTCTACCGGAACGCCACGTCCATGGTCGGTAATGGAGATACCGCCGTCTTTTTGCAGAACGATGTCAATGCGATTGCAGAAGCCAGCAAGATGCTCGTCAATGCCGTTGTCTAAAATTTCCCAGATTAAGTGATGTAGCCCCCGGGAACCGGTGCTGCCGATATACATACCGGGACGCTTGCGCACCGCTTCCAGACCCTCTAGCACCACAATCTGGCTGCCGTTATACTGTTCCATGTTAAGCTCCATTCCGAGAACGTTCTGTTTCGTTTGAGAAAGCGCACCGGACTTTGTACAGACGTTTCCCGGTGTCATATCAGACTTGCCTGTGACGTTCTCAACACAAGCAGCCAACAACTTTGTTCTATCACTAACCTTTAGTATAGCATAGTTTTCCAAAGTTTTTCAAGAGGTTACTGCATACGGGTTTGTATATGTGTAAAATGAAAAGCGATGAAGCAGAATTACATTCACGCATACTTCACTACGGAAAAGATATTTTTCAGAAAAAACAGGGATAACCAGAACCGTTACGCTGCCATGCACGGCGTAGACAAAGGAGGAACCTGTTTTGAAAAAAGTAAACCGAAAGCACAAGGATCGCCTGTTCCGTCTTATTTTTGCGGATGAGAAAAACAAGGCAAACACCCTGTCACTTTACAATGCGTTGAACAATTTTTCTTATGAAAACGCAGAGGATTTGGAAATCACAACCTTGCAGGATGTTATTTATATCAATATGAAAAACGACCTGTCTTTCATCATTGCTGATACGATGAACCTGTACGAACAGCAGTCAACACATAACCCGAATATGTCGCTGCGTGGTTTTTTGTATTTCGCCAACCTGTACGAAAAATACCTTGCCAAGGAAAAGCGGAACCTGCACAGCAGTTCTTTGGTGAAAATACCAACACCACGTTATGTTGTCTTTTTAACGGTACGGAAAATCGTCCAGCGGTGAGTTTGAATGGACTTCCACCGTTCTTAACTTGAACCACCCGGATAACAGAGAGTTTTTAAAGCGTTGCAAACCACTATACGATTACACCATGTTTATCAGTAAAATTCAAACTTATCAGAAAACCATGCCGACTGCGGATGCCGTAGCAAAAGCCATTGACGAATGCATCGCAGAAGATAAGCTGGCAAGTGTGAAAAAATAGGTCGCTTCAAAAAATGTAGCAATAAAACTTAATTGCGTTAATACAAGGTGTATTTAACTCGTACCACGGCGTACGGTTACAATACGCCTTATTTTGTCCACTTGCACAAAATTTGAAACATTGTATGAAAAAACATAATAGGCACCTACAAAGTCAAATGAAGCCGGTTGGCTGTAAAGAGGTTGCGGTCAAACAAAAACGGTTGGCTGTAAAGAGGTTGCTGTCAAATGAAAATCAACGAGTATGATTTTTTCGTGCTGGCAGGGAACAAGACAGCACGAAATCATAGTTGGAAATTTGTACGGAAATCGATTTTGAAATATCAATGCGTTGATAGATGCGACAGAATGCGTAAAAGAACAGTAAAATGGTTTTGACAAATGATGTTGCTGGAAAAAATCATAAAATTTTGCGGCTTGTCGGTAAAAAGAGAGTGGGTGGCATTCGTGAAATGGTTTGTAAAAAATGTCGATTCGGCACCAAAATAGGGGATATAAACGACGGTCTATGTCGATTCATCCCTAGAGTGTGAAATTGTGTTGGTTTATCACAAAACCATTGCAAAGAATGAAGAAAAGTGGTATAATCTTGATGAAAAATTACAAGGGTGCGAAATTTTTGCTGAAATTTTCGTGCCTTTATAATGGAATGGAGGAACCGCGGAAAAAATACTCTGACGAGCTATCTTTTTCCAAACAACTAACGCTGTTGAGTTGTTTGTGCCGAGAACGTCTCAAGCAAGTTCCAAAAACACCAGAAAACGGAAAGGGCAGTGAGAAATTCAAAAGCGTGCCAAAAAAATGCCGGAAGACGGAGAGGGCAGCGAGAATTTGCAGTGCGGTTTTTCCTATGAAAAACGTTCTCAGAATGGAGGAATAGGTATGAAAAAAAATAACTGGAAAGGATACAGCAGATACGGTAAGCGGCTGCTGGCACTGTTTTTGTGTGCGTGTATGCTTGGAACGGTGGCACCTGCACCGGCACATACGGTTGTTTATGCTGAAACGAGCGAAACCGGATGCGAAACAGACGTAGCAGTAAGTGCTGTACAGGCAATGATTAACGCACTGCCGACCGCAGATCAGGTAACGGCTGAGGATTACAATGCTGTGCAGGAAGCTTATGATGCTTATGAGGCATTGACGAAAACACAGCAGGCGCAGCTTACCGGCACAGAACGGTTTGAAGAGCTGTTTGGCTGGTTTAATGCGCAGACGGAAACGGTAACAGGGGCTGAATATTATTATCGTGACGAGAACGGAGAAGCTAAAAAAATTAGCGCTTCTTATACGATGAATCTTATTTCAACCGCAACTTTTTCAGATGCGAAAAAGTTTTATTGTCTGGAATCGGAAACTGATTTGACTGTTGGAGCAGGTATGAAATGTCTTTTGCAAGATAATTCTCAGGATACAATAGTAATAACAATTACCGGTGAAAACGGCAGTCTGGGCATTTATGCGGGTAATAACCTGAATGCCGAAGAAGCAAGGAATCCGTCTGCCTACATCGCCGGCACCGGTACCTGCAGCATTACAAGCATTTCCGGTGTTGACGTAACGCTGTATGGCGGGGTTTACAACAGTCTGCCGGCAACCGGCTGGAAATTGGGAGCCGGTCATTGCTTCCGCACCGGAACAGAGGGAAACTACAGCTACTCCACCACGTTTACTTCCGGCGCAATGGTTGTAAAGTGTTCAGGTAATCATGCATGGAGCACGACGAATACCAAGTGTACCATGTGTGCTCAAACCATGGAAGCCTCTGTAACTGTGGATGGCACAGCGACCTATTATACCTCGTTTGCAGATGCACTTGCTGCAGCAAATATGGCTAACGGAACGGTAACGCTGACGCTGTTGAATACTCCTTACAGAGAAGATACAAACGCCCCAGTGATTTATACTTTTTCTAACAGCATGACAGTGAATCAGAATGGAATAGGTATGCATACGTACGATTCTTTTCTTGTTCAGGGCAAGGGTGTAAAAGTAACCATACAAGGTACGGACAGTTTTGGGATTTCAAACGGCAATTCAAGAAATAGAGAGCCTAATGTCGAGGTAAAAGATGGTGCGGAGGTTACAATTACCGGTGGTGTCTTTTGGAGACTTGTTTTAGGTGAGAATGCCCATGCAATTCTTTACGGAGGAAAATTTGCATTAAATGACACGGAATGGTCTACGATTGATGTGCCTAGTGGAGTGAATGCCTATAACCTGCTGGCAGACGGCTATGCCTATAAAAAATCGGACGGCACATGGTATACAGAGGGTACGGACACCAGAATTAATGGTTGTACCGTTGCTCCTGCACCATTTCAGGCGGCACTTGCAGCAGGTGCTTCCTATACCTATGGAAACAAACCGAAGTTTACGGTTACAGTAACGTTATCCGAAGGTGTGACCGGAACTCCGTCGTATGCGTGGTATGAGTTAGAAGGTACAACGAAAACTAACATAGCAGTTACTACCGAGGAGAACGGAACGTTTTCCATGAACACAGCACCGACCATCGGAACGCATACCTATGGCTGTACGGTAACATTGAACGGTTACAGCGTAACAAAAGAGGTTACGGTAACAGTGGGGAAAGCGACGATAGAAGATATAAGTATTTTCCTTTGCTACCCAACTCCTGTTCCGGTGTGCACTTATAACGGAACGGCACAGAAGTTGGATTTCCTTGGCGATGTTACTTCGAAAATACAGAAACAGTTTTCAGGCAGCACGGTATATTACCGTCTGGGAACAAGCGGTGACTGGACAACAGAGGGGGCTTCCCTTACGCTCACAGATGTACCGGAGGACGCTACCGCAGAGAATTATTATCAAACCAAGGTTTATTTTTACGTTGACGGTGGAACAAATTATAATGACTACGGTTCTGCGGAAAACCCGGAAGAACTGAAATTTTATTTTCAGCCGTGTAAAGTTTATATTAAACCAAATTCCGGTCAGAAAAAGACCTATGGTGACACGGAGCCGACCTTGAACTATACGGGCGGTAACAATAAAGATGAATCAAGTGGCACGGTGACGTGGGATGAAGGATTGGAAAACAGCTTTACCTCTGCTTTGTCCGGGGCTTTGGGCCGCATGGCAGGGGAAAATGCAAACAGCTATGACTTTACCCTTGGCACGTTAAGTGCAGGAAAGAATTTCAAGCTTGTCTTAGACTGCGGCACAGGGGAAAACAAGACACAATTTGAGATTGAGAAAAAGTCGGTGGCAGAAGAGCAAATTAACCTGGAGCTTGATGTTGCTTATGGTGTTGGTGAGTTTGCAGAACCGACATTGGAAGGCGTAAACGGTGAGACTGCAACAGGCACCTATCTCTATGGCAACGTGGACAAATTTTCAATGACTTATAGTGACTTGGTAGCTTCCTTAAAAAAACAAGAATCTGGTCAAGAAGTAGGGTATCAATGTCAATTTACCGCTACCGGCAACTACACCGGCACAAGAAAATTTTTTATCAAATTCAAGGTGTCTGACGTTGCCTTTACCGTAGGAGAGGGTACTGCCGCAAGTGCAGAAAATGCGGTGGAGCTTACGACGGTTTACGGTACATCGTGGGAGAATCTGGTCAAGGTGAAAGATACGGTAACTGCCAAGGTGGGCAATACAACAATAGCCGGCACCTATTCAGTGATGTTTGATGGTGAGCCTGCTGGAGAGACATCTTCATCCGATAAACAATCCACAGCCGGCTATCCGACGGCGGGAAACCATACATATCAGGTGCTCTTTAACAGCACGGACGGTAAAATCAAGGATAAGGTAGTATTTTCCGGCGAGGTGACCGTAACGGCAAAAGAGCTGACCGTGAAGAGTGTAACGTTTAATGACAGATATTATAGTCCGGGGAATGTAAATATTAACGCTACTGAGGCCGAGCTGGACGGTGTGCTGACTGGTGATAAGGTACTTGTTGTCATTGAACCTTTGAGCGCAAGAACAAGCACATTTACAGTAGCGGATGCCAACGCAGGCGAAAACAAGCCGGTTACGGCAAGCATTGTCCTAAAGGGCGATGATGCTGACAATTATGCCGTGAAGAATCCAACGGATTTAACAGTAACGATTCAGAAAATGCCTATTGCAGGAAGCGTTGCTAAGGGTCTTGCGTTTTCTGTGGAACAAAAGACCTACGACGGCACAACCACTGCTACGCTTGTGACGGAAAGTGACAATGCACCGAAATTTACAGGAAACTATGCATCAAACGTAGCGGAGCTTACCTATGGCGTGGACTATGTGCTGACGAATGTAGCGTTTGAGGATGCAAATGTAGGAACTGACAAGAAAGTAACCGCCGTAATGACGCTGCTTGATACAGATAAGGCAAAAAATTATACGGTATCGGAAACTCAAAGCTTTACCACAAACGGAACCATTGTAAAAACGGAACCGAAAGCACCGGAAAATCTGAGCGGTATGGCCGGAAAGGAACTTTTCACCGTAACATTACCAGCTGGCTGGGCATGGGGTGACGGTACCCAGAGTATGAGCGTAGGCGTGCAGAGCTATAGCGCAACCTATACAGATACGACCGGAAATTACAACAATGCAACAGTGAACCTAAAGGTTACGGTAATAAAGGAGCAAAAGACTCTTACCGTTTCCATGAGTAACTGGGCATATGGCAGTGAACCGAACACACCACAGTTTACTACCAGCGGAACAGTGACAGCAGGACCTACCATTGTCTATAGTGCGGATAACTTTGTAACAGCCATAAGCAGACCGACAGAGCCTGGCACGTATCAGGTATCGGTTACTTATGAGACGGCAACGGAAATCTGGGCTGGTAAAGCGTATTTTACAGTAACAAAGGCAACGCCGACAATTGGCGGAAACAGCCAAAGCACTGCCATAACCGGACCAACGGCTTCGGTAACGTACGGTGACGCAGTTCGTGATGATGTAATTTCGGCATCTGCCTATGTTTTCCTTGCTACCGAAGCAGGAAGCACAGGCACAGCAGGAAGCGAGGAAGGCTCCGCAAGTGCCGTAAAAACTCCAGTTGCGGGCAAATTCACATGGGAGAGCGTAGCTTCCTATGGAGATGCTTCCGCATCGTCAAAGACGTTTTATGCAACCTTTACACCAGATGATACAACACATTATAACAACGTGGAGCATATTGCGGTTTCCGTAATGGTAGCCAAGAAGACTTATACCGGGACAAAGGCATTGAGCCAGAACCATTTTTACGGAAATTCCTATGATGCCTCCATCGACCTTACCTCTTATCTTCCGTCCGACCGTGGAGCAACGTCCTGTGATGCTTCGGTGTCAGTGAACAACGGACTGACCTTTACGGCGCAGCCGTCCGTAGATATGAACAATCAGTTATGCTACACCATTGCTCCAGCACAAACGTACGGCAAGACTGCAACCATTACGGTCACAGTGAAGACAACCAATTACGCAGACTATGCGATTACGGTTTCCGTAGAGCAGATTGCAGCACTTAAGGTTTTCGTTGAAGGAGGAGCTGAAGTATCCCTGCCGGAAGACAGTCAGATCATCTACGGCACTCCTTTGGAAGATCTGGGATTTGACGAGATTACGTTTGTGGATGTACAGGGAACTGAGGTGCCGGGTACCTTAAGCTGGAAAGAGAAGGATACTTATCCGGACGCTTCTGTAAAGCGTGCCGAATGGCAGTTTGTACCGGAGAATAACGAGTACGAAACGTTGAGCGGATGGCTGAATATAGAGGTGCGGCAGAAAGACCTGTGGAAAATTACAGTGCCAACTGTGACAGAACGCACCTATCATCCGACACACACACTTTTAGACACGGATTTGACCGGCGGAAAAGTGGAGGATGAAATTCTGGGTACAACAAATCAGTATCAGGAAGTTGCCGGTACCTGGGCATGGGAAAAACAGGGTACGGTTCCGACCATTGGAACAAATCGTTATGTGGTAACGTTTACTCCAACGGATACCAACAAGTATCAGGTGATTAGAGAGTATATCTATGTTACGGTAAAGAAGGCAGCGCTTACAACGCTGCCGCAGGCAACCAGAAATGTTTCCTACAGCACGGCAAAGGTAAAGAACGTGACGCTGCCGGAGCACTGGGCATGGGCAGAGGCGGATGCCGAAAAGGATCTGACCGTTGGCATCGTAGTGCTGGCAACTGCCGTATACACCGGAACCGATAAGGGAAATTATGAGACAGAGACCGTAACGGTCAGAATTACACGCTCTGCCTGCGAGCATATCGGAGGCGTAGCAACGTGTGAGAGTCCGGCAATCTGTACCATATGTCAGAAGCCTTACGGTGATAAGAATCCGGAAAATCATGTTGGCAGGACAGATGCCAGAAAAACGGAGCTTCGCAATGCGAAAGCGGCAGGCTGTACGGAGGATGGTTATACCGGAGATACCTATTGTACGGGATGTAACACATTGATGACCTCCGGTCAAAAAGAGGATGCACTTGGACACATTGACGCAAATAAGGATAATGTCTGTGACCGGGAAGCTTGTAAGGCAACCCTGACACCAACACCAACGACAAAGCCAACGCCAAGTCCGGAGGCACCGACTCCAACACCAACGACAAAGCCAACGCCAAGTCCGGAGGCACCGACTCCAACGCCAACGACAAAGCCAACGCCAAGTCCGGAGGCACCGACTCCAACACCAACGACAA
>CAZJAA010000031.1:37610-37841 GCA_964544055.1 uncultured Lachnospiraceae bacterium
AGCCAACGCCAAGTCCGGAGGCACCGGCTCCAACGAGCGCTCCAACCAGAAATCCGGGTTCTTATAAGCCGGAATCAGAGTGGGCTCCGAAGGATGTATTTAAAAAGCAGGAAGCACAGTATGAGGTGCGGCTTGGTACCTCAAAGAACAATGCGTCCATGATTGGCACGTTGAACGTGGGCGACACGATTGACCTGAATTTCTACGGTGTGAAGAACTGGACAAAGAACG
>CAZJAA010000032.1:0-37644 GCA_964544055.1 uncultured Lachnospiraceae bacterium
ATCAAAAAGTACGGCTTTGCGTTTGAGGGAAAAACGGTGTTAATTGGGTAAGGAAAGTCTATTTCATATAGACATATCGGAATAACTGAGAAAAAAGACAGGATATAGAACATTCCTTTTGCCTATTCTTAAATTTTACTAAAAAATCTCAAAGGCATTTGACTTTTCTTTTTCGCATATAGTATACTAAAAATGGATATCGTTAGATGTAGATAAAAACGATTCAAAAATACAAAAAAAGGATGATGCATGTGAGACAAAACAAATTATTGCTGGAAAAGGTGTATGAATCCATTTCTGCTGTATTGCCGATTACGGTAATCGTACTCGTGCTGAGTATCAGTATTGCACCGCTAACGCCGGGAACCTGGACGTTATTTTTCTTTGGTGCGTTGCTACTTATTTTTGGTATGGGTTTTTTTACACTGGGTGTGGATATGTCCATGATTCCCATGGGAGAGGGCATCGGTGTGATGATGAGCAAGGCAAAAAAACAGGCATTGCCGTTAGCAGTCTGTTTTGTGCTGGGTGTGGTAATTACCATTGCCGAGCCTGATTTAACGGTGCTTGCAAATCAGGTGTCTTCCATTCCCAACATGGTACTTATTTTAACAGTGGCAGTAGGAGTAGGATTATTCCTGATGCTGTCACAGTTTCGTATTCAGAAGCAGATACCCTTATCTTATCTGCTGGTGTTCTTTTATGTGATTATATTTATTCTGGCGTTTATTATTCCGGAAAATTTTGTCCCGGTGTCCTTTGACTCCGGTGGTGTAACAACAGGACCGATTACGGTTCCGTTTATTATGGCACTTGGTATTGGTATGGCTTCTGTCCGCAGCGACAAAAATTCCAGTACGGACAGCTTCGGTCTGACGGCTCTTTGCAGTGTGGGACCAATCCTTGCAGTTATGCTTCTTGGCATCTGCTATAAGCCGCAGGATGCAGCATATACGCCGGTTTCCATTATGGAGCTTGATACAACCAGAGCGGTGGCACAGGAATTCGCAAAGGCACTTCCGGTTTATGCAGAAGAAGTTGCAGTGGCTATTGTGCCGATTATTGTTCTGTTTTTAATATTCCAGGCAATTTCCAGAAGATTCCACAAGCACCAGATTCTGCGAATTGTGCTTGGTATCATTTATACTTATGTTGGTCTGGTCATGTTTTTAACCGGTGTGAATGTAGGGTTTATGCCGGCAGGTCAGTTTATCGGGCAGTCGGTAGCCGGAAGCTCTACTCCGTATCTTCTGATTCCGATTGGTGCACTGATTGGTTACTTTATTGTTAAGGCAGAGCCTGCGGTACGCGTGCTTACCAAGCAGGTAGAAGAAATCACCAACGGCTCGATTTCACAAAAGTCCATTGGCACTGCGCTTTCCATTGGTATTGCAGCCTCGGTAGGACTTGCCATGCTTCGTATTTTAACCGGTCTGAATATTATGTACTTTTTAGTGCCGGGTTATGCAATTTCACTTATTATGACATTTTTTGTTCCGCAGATTTTTACCGGTATTGCATTTGACTCCGGTGGTGTTGCCAGTGGTCCAATGACCACCACCTTTCTGCTTCCGCTTGCCATGGGTGCCTGTGAAGCAGTTGGTGGCAATATTTTAACCGATGCGTTCGGCATCGTGGCAATGGTTGCCATGACTCCACTGCTAACCATTCAGCTGCTTGGTCTATACAGCAAGCTGAAGAAGAAATTGATTAAACATCAGCAGATTGAACTTTCGCATCTGGATGACTGTATCGTATTTTTTGATGAGATGTAGGAAAGGAGGAGGCTTATGGCAAAAGCAGGTGTAATGAAGCTGATTGTCAGCTTTGTAGAACGTGGTCAGGGTAACGATCTGGCAAAATTTTATGCAGAACACAACGTAAATTTCAATTACCGCTGTGTTGGCGTAGGTACTGCCTCTTCTGATTTGCTGGATGTGCTTGGTATTGGTTCGGCAGAAAAGGATGTTATTTTCAGTCTGGCATCCAAGGTAAATGCAGAGCGGCTGATGGCAAGACTTACGGATAGTCTTCGCAACATCCGGGAAAAGGGCATTGTGTTTTCTATGCCGCTCACCGGTTTAAACAACATAGTGGCAACGGTGCTGGAGCGTCAGGGCGACGCAGAGAATAGAGGAGGAAACAATATGGAGGCTAATGCGGCAAACAGTCTGGTTCTGGTAATGGTAAACCAGGGAAATACAGACGAAGTAATGAATACGGCAAGAGCAGCCGGAGCAAGAGGCGGCACGATTATCCGTTCGCGTTTTATGGGAATTGGTGAACTGGAAGGGCTGTATGAAAGCATGCAGGAGGGCGAAAAAGAGATTATCGCCATGGTAGTTCCAACCGCACAGCGTAACACCATCATGGAAACCATCAATAAAAAGCATGGTTTAAAAACGCCGGCAGGTGCGGTGCTTCTTTCGCTAGGAATCGACCAGATTGCAAAGCTTGGATAAAAATATAAAAACTCCGATATTCCGTAACTTTTGCGGCAGCGTTCTGACTGCCGGAAACTGGTGGAATATCGGAGCTTTTTTTTATTTATACGCTTTTTGGTTCGTTTGTAACATCACAATGCAGTTTTTTGAAAATCTTTTTATCTTGCGTGGACAAAATAACACTGGAATGCACCTGACAGCCTTTGAGTTTTTCTAACTGCTGGAGTACCAGCGCAGCTTCTTCGTTGACTGCTGCATTGGCAGAAAGAGCAATAAGCATTTCATCCGTATGCAGACGCGGATTTTTACTGCCCAGATATTTTGTTTTTAAGGTCTGGATCGGAGATAACGACTCCGGAGACAGAACCTTTTGTTCATGCGGAATTCCTGCAAGCTGCTTTAAGGAATTCATTAAAGCAGCGGCACTGGCACCGAGTAAGTCACCGGTTTTTCCGGTGATGATAGTACCGTCACTCAGTTCGATGGCAACTGCCGGAGCACCGGTTTTGGAGGCACGTTCCAGTGCCGAGGCTACCGGACGACGGTCTGCCGGAGAGAGGTTTTCGTGGCTCATAATCAGGTTGATTTTGTTCAATTCCTCCTGGGTACGGGTTCCCTCTGCAACGCCGGAAAGTGCCTGGTAATAGCGTCGGATAATTTCCTGATGGGAAGCGGCGCGGCAGGCATCATCATCAAAAATGCAGTTGCCGGCCATGTTAACACCCATGTCGGTTGGAGAAGCATATGGGCTTGTACCATAAATCTTCATAAATATGGCATTGAGTACCGGAAAGATTTCCACGTCGCGGTTATAGTTTACTGTGGTTTCACCGTAAGCCTTTAAGTGATAAGGGTCAATCATGTTGACGTCGTTTAAATCGGCGGTGGCTGCCTCATAGGCAAGGTTGACCGGATGGTCTAATGGAAGGTTCCAGACAGGAAAAGTTTCATATTTAGCGTAACCGGCACGGATGCCTCGCTTGTGCTCGTGATACAGCTGAGAAAGGCAGGTGCTCATTTTTCCGCTGCCGGGTCCCGGTGCAGTAACAACCACCAGTGGTCGTGTTGTTTCGATATAATCATTTTTGCCGAAGCCTTCGTCGCTTACAATATACGGAACGTTGGTTGGGTAGCCTGAAATGATGTAATGATGATAGACTGGAATGCCCATTTTGGCAAGGCGCGTCTGAAATTTTGTGGCACTGTGCTGTCCGGAGTACATGGAAAGCACGACACTTCCTACATAAAGACCGCGGGAACGAAATTCGTTGATTAAGCGAATGACATCTTCATCATAGGTGATTCCAAGGTCTGCACGGATTTTGTTTCGCTCGATATCGTCTGCACTGACGACCATAACAATTTCTGCCTGGTCGGCTACCTTCATCAGCATTTGCAGTTTACTGTCTGCGGCAAAACCTGGCAATACTCTGGCTGCATGAAAGTCATCAAATAACTTTCCGCCGAATTCCAGATACAGCTTGTTATCAAACTTGCCGATTCGTTCCATAATGTGTTCCGATTGCATTTTAAGATATTTGTTGTTGTCAAATCCAATCTGCATAAGCTCCTCCATTCCGAGAACGTTCCATTTGTTCGCACAGCTTTGACGCGAGTATGGTTATTCGCTCTTTAAAAACAGATTTTAGTATATCACAACCGAAGAAATTTCACAACAGAGAATTATTTTAAGTTTTTAGGATGCAACGGTTTCTGCTTGCTGCCAATATTAAAATTCAGGTTAAATGCAAGTGCAGTCCGGGTTGAAAATTGCGTGAAAAAGTGGTAGAATATCAACAAACAATTTGAAAGGAGATAGAAAGATGATTCGCATTATTTTTGGTATTTTGATTGGAGCCTTAATCGGCTGGCTGGCAGGTATCATTATGAAGAGTAAGGGTGGCTTTGTAAGAAACGCCATTATGGGTATTCTTGGTGGTGTCGTAGCAGGTATTCTTCTTCCTGGTTGGCTTGGATACTTTGGCTCTGTGATTGGTGCCTGCCTGGTTATCTGGGTATACGAGAAATTTATTAAAAAGTAAGCACAGCTTACATAATTACAAAAGAAGGGAGACCCGGCGGAACTTCGTTGTGGTCTCTTTCCCTTTAAAAAATCATCATGGGAAGTGAGGGCAGAATATGGACATCGTGCTGTGGTTCATCATCATAATAATCGCACTTTATTTCTTGCTTGTTTTACCGTGTAATCATCCAAAGTCGATGAAGAATTTTGAGGGCTGGTATTATGCACATCGTGGTTATTTTGATAATGCTTCAGATGCACCGGAAAATTCAAAACGGGCAATGCGTTTGGCGGTCAATAGGGGGTATGGAATTGAACTTGATGTGCAGCTCACCAAAGATGAAAAAGTGGTTGTATTTCATGATTCCGGTTTATGGCGTGCCTGTGGTGTGGACGCAAAAGTAAACAGTCTTACCTATGAAGAACTGCAGCAACTGCACTTGTTTGATTCTAATGAAAAAATCCCGCTTTTTTCAGACGTTTTAAAGCTGATTGACGGTAAGGTTCCCATTATTGTGGAGATTAAGATGGTGAATGGAAAAACGCATATTTGCGAACTTGCCAGTGCGGAGCTTGCTTCCTATAAAGGAGCATTTTGTGTTGAATCGTTTCATCCTTTTGCCGTGAGATGGTTTAAGAAAAATCATCCGGAAATTATTCGGGGGCAGCTTTCGGCAAATTTTAAAAAGGAGGGACAGAGAGAAGGCGTGCAGGAGTGGCTGGTACATATGCTTTTAGTGGATGTACTTGGCAGACCGGATTTTGTGGCATATTCGCATAAATCTGCCAACAATATCAGCAGGTGTCTGACAAGAATGTGTGGTGCAGCTGCCGTAGCCTGGACCATTCGTTCTCAGGAGGAACTGGATAACAATCGTAAAAAATTTGACCTTTTCATTTTTGAGGGATTTCAGCCTGATAAGGAAAAATGATGGAAAATTTTATTTACCGAACAGGCAATTTGTGGTATACTGAAAAAAATTTCTCTGTTATTGTGACAGCCTAATTGTGGATAAATAAAACAGAAAGAAGGAGTCTGTGTGGAAGAGAGTATTTTACATGGCGGTGAAAAAGAACTACAGGAATTAAAAAAAGTTTTGCAGGAGAAAAACCGGTACAATGTGGTTTTGGACTCCATGGATACAGCTGTAGGGGAGCAGAAAAAGAAAATTGAACAGCGCAAGGTGGAAATAGAGCAGGAAATGAATCTGGAAATCAAGCGTCGCAGAGAAGCAGTCGCAGCTCCTTTTTATCAGGAAATTGCTGAAAGTGAAGTGGATTTGCAGAAAGTGAAGGATGAACGCAGTCAGAAAAAGCAGGAACTGATAGAAGAAATTCGTCAGGAAGAAGAAAAAATATATGCAAAGCGGAAAGCAAATCTTGACAAGCAGAGAAAACTGATAGGTCAGGAAGAAAATATTCCGGGAATTTGTACAACAAGGCTGTTTCTTGCTTTTTTCTGTCCAAGAAACGGCAAGGATGCATTGATTTTGATTGGTGGAATTTTATTACTCTTTCTTTTTTTCCCGCTTGCAGTTTATTTTGGAGTTTATGGTGGAGGTGATACACAGGTTCTGACAACTATTTATCTTGTGTTTATCATTTTCTTTTATACCGTATATCTTTTAATCAATAATCTAGTTAAGGATAAGTATCTGGTAGGAATTAATAAAATGCTGAAACTGATGGAGGAAGAGGAAAAGCTGGAAGCTCACAAAAAACAGCGGGAAAAAGAACTGGAAAATCTGCCGGATTCTGCCCTGGATTTATCGGAATTTGATTCAGAACTGAACCGCCTGCAGGCGGTGATTGAAGAGCTCACCAAGCAAAAAGCTCTGGCATTGGTAAATTTTGATTCGGACCAGCGACTACAGGTGGCAATTGGTCAGGAGGTGCAGGAAAAGTTTAAGCCGGAGCTGGATAAGCTGCGCACGGAACTGGACGAATCCATAAAATCCTATGAAAACATGCAGAAAGAGTACAATAAATTTCTGGATGAAAAGAATATAGAACAAAAATATGACATTCTGTTCCGAATGGAACCGGATATTTTTAACCAGACGGTTATTGATGAACTTATTTTTTATATGACGCACAGTGATGCAGAAAATATCAGTAAAGCAATTATAAAACGGAAAAAGAAGCTTGGGCAGCCAATGCCGTTAATATGAGCGGTTTCCGATTACATAGGCTAACATACTGGCAATAAGAAAAGCACCATCCGCATTTGGGTGCAGACCGTCTTCCTGGTAAATGGTATTGAGTTTTTCTTCTCCAAGCTTTAAAAATTCTTCATGCAGGTCAACAAGCTGTGTATTGTTGACTTTGGCGAGATGCTTGATGTGAGGAATTAAGCGGAGCAGATAGCTTTCCTGGTGCTTTCGCCAGATGCAGTTACGCACCGGAACCGGAGTTACAAGATAAATGAGCGCATCCGGATTGGCAGCTTTGACGCTGTCAATGATGTACTGGTAAAATGTTTCAAACATTGGTTCCAGTGAAATCAGGTTATTATAAGGATCCTGAATATCTTCTGTGTCATGCATGCCGTCCTGGGCATCGTTTGTGCCAAGCATGATAATATAGATGTCTCCGGCAAGAGAGAGTGCTTCGTCATATTCCGGCTGTAATACATACGGAAGCCCAAAGGTTCTTCCGTTTTCGTCTTCCATCATGGTGACGCAGCTGCAGGTGACACCTTCGTTGAATACAGCAAAATCATCCCCAAGAAATTCCTGCAGGAGGGATGGGTAATAGAGGGACGCATCATCCCCCAGACCAAAACCTTCTGTTATACTGTCTCCCATGCAAATGACTTTTGTTTTTTCCAGTTCCATATTAAACCTCATTTCTGAGCGGCTTATTGCGAAGAGACGAAGAAACGTAGTTTCCCAGAAACTTGCGCCGGCAATTAGCTTCCGCATCAGGATTTCTTTGTTATAAAAATCAGGCGATTGCCGGTAATCCCGGCAACCGTCATTATTTTATGTAATAGGAAATTGCGATTTCCTATTACATAAAAATGCTCTGTTTTGGATGCGCACTCGTGCGAAAAGAAAATAGTCGCAAGCGACCGCACTCGGTGCGAGAATGTACCAGGGCACATTCTTGTTTTCTGGTTTTAGAGCTATTTGTTGTTTTCAGCCATCATCATTGCACGAACCTTTAAGGAAAGACCGAACAGATTGATGAAGCCTTCTGCATCATGGTGGTCGTAAAGATCACCGGTTGTAAAGGAAGCAATGCTTTCGTTGTATAAGGAGTATGGGGAAGTGGTTCCTTGATTGATGATGTTGCCCTTGTAAAGCTTTACCTTAACATCACCGGTTACATACTGCTGGGTGGATTCTACGAATGCCTGAAGTGCTTCACGCAGTGGAGTAAACCATTTGCCTTCGTAAACAACATCAGCATATTTATCACCGATTCCCTTTTTGTAAGCAAGGGTGTCACGGTCTAAGATGAGCTCCTCTAACTGGGTGTGGGCAGCCATCAGGATGCTTCCGCCAGGAGTTTCATAAACACCGCGGGACTTCATGCCAACAACACGGTTTTCTACGATATCAACAATACCAACACCGTGCTTGCCGCCGAGAGCGTTTAATTCCTTTAAAATATCGGATGCCTTCATTTTTTTGCCGTTTAATGCAACCGGAGCACCCTTTTCGAAGGAAAGAGTAATGGTTTCGCTTTCAGCAGGAGCTTTTTCAGGAGAAACACCAAGCACGAGTAAGTGGTCATAATTTGGTGCATTTGCCGGGTCTTCCAGTTCCAGACCTTCATGGCTGATGTGCCATAAGTTACGGTCACGGCTGTAGCTGTGGCTTGCATCGAATGGAAGGTCAATGCCGTGCTGCTTGCAGTATTCGATTTCGTCTTCACGGGACTGCATCTTCCAGGTGTCATTGCATCTCCATGGAGCAATAATCTTTAAATCAGGAGCAAGTGCCTTGATGCCGAGCTCGAAACGTACCTGGTCGTTGCCCTTACCGGTAGCACCGTGGCAGATAGCAACAGCACCTTCTTTTCTGGCAATTTCTACTAATTTCTTTGCGATGAGCGGACGTGCCATGGAAGTACCGAGTAAGTATTTGTTTTCGTAAACGGCTCCTGCCTTTACACAAGGAATTGCATATTCATCTACAAATTCATCTACAACATCGAGTATGTACAGCTTTTCAGCACCGGAGTACTTTGCACGTTCTTCCAGACCGTCTAATTCGTTGCCCTGTCCAACATCGATACAGCAGCAGATAACGTCATAATCGTAATTTTCTTTTAACCATGGAATGATTGCGGTAGTATCAAGACCACCGGAGTATGCAAGAATAACTTTTTCTTTCATAATTATGCCTCCTGTTTCCCATCAGGGATTTTTAATAAATTTATAATTATACATTCAATATACACCACGATGTAAAATTATGCAAGATAGAACCGTAAAAATATGAAAAAAATTTTTAGTACAATGTTTTTCCTGAGTGACTCAATGTAAGAACGGTAAAATTGAGGAAGAAAGTGTGGTTTTGCTTGCAAGATTATCACATTTGGACTACAATAAAGAGAGAATTTATAAAAAGTGAGGATACAGATATGAACTATCCAATAATTTTGGCTTCGGGTTCGCCGAGACGGAAAGAGTTGTTAAAGCTGCTTGGGGTTGATTTTAAAGTAATCATAAGTAATAAAGAAGAAATTCTGACAAGTTCTGACCCGGAAACGGTGGTAAAGGAACTTTCTATGAGAAAGGCAGAAGACGTGGCTGAAAGAGTAGCCGGTCCTGCCATAATTTTAGGAGCCGATACAGTGGTTGCTTACCAGGGACAAATCCTTGGAAAGCCAAAGGACAGAGCAGATGCCATCCGGATGATTTCTTCTTTTGTCGGAGACGAACACAGTGTTTATACCGGTGTATGCATGATACGGAAGGAAGCGGACGGCAGCGTAAAAAAAATATCGTTTGCTGAGAAAACGCATGTTACGGTGTATCCGATGACACATCAGGAAATAGAACGTTATGTGGACACCGGTGAACCAATGGACAAAGCGGGTGCCTACGCTATTCAGGGGTTGTTTGCTCCTTATATTAAAGAAATATCCGGGGATTACTATAATATTGTAGGTTTTCCGATTGCCGGAATTTATCAACGTTTGAAATCAGAGGGCATCTGCTTATAACTGCTTATTAGAAAGATTGATAAAAAAGGGAAAAAATAGTATTGCATAAAATTACATATGAATGTATAATTATAAAAGACTGCCGCAGTTTTTTGGGCGATAGGTAAATAATTTATTTATTAGAAAGAGTGAGCGGTTTATTAGAAGTACAGACGGAATGATTGATTTGAAGAAAATTCCGGTGTACATTAAAACTTCAGGGGAGGTAAAAAACATGATAAAGGTTGGTATTATTGGTTCTACTGGTTATGCAGGTCAGGAGCTGGTTCGATTATTGTTACAGCATAAGGAAGCAGAAATTGTCTGGTACGGTTCTAGAAGCTACATAGATAAAAAGTATGCGGATGTGTTCCGCAACATGTGCCAACTGGTAGATGCCTGCTGCCTGGATGACAATATGGATGCTCTTGCCGAAGCGGCAGATGTAATTTTTACAGCTACTCCGCAGGGGCTGTGTGCTTCTATTGTAAACGAAGAAGTGCTCAAGAAAACAAAAATTATTGATTTAAGTGCTGATTTCCGGATAAAGGATGTGGCAACCTATGAAAGATGGTATGGTATTACACACGCCAGCCCGCAGTTTATTGGGGAGGCAGTGTACGGTCTTTGCGAAATCAATCGTGAAAAAATAAAATCCGCAAGACTGCTTGCAAATCCGGGATGTTACCCAACCTGCTCCACGTTGAGCATTTATCCACTGGCAAAAGCAGGTCTGATTGATATGAGTACGCTGATTATTGATGCCAAGTCCGGCACCTCCGGAGCAGGACGTTCCGCAAAGGTGGACAATCTCTACTGCGAGGTTAATGAAAATATCAAGGCATACGGTGTGACAACCCACCGTCATACGCCGGAAATTGAAGAACAGCTGTCCTACGCCAGCGGCGAAAAGGTAGTGCTGAACTTTACACCGCACCTGATTCCAATGAACCGCGGTATCTTAATTACCGCATATGCTTCCTTAAAGAAAAATGTTACTTATGAGGAAGTAAAACAGATTTATGACGAATGCTACAAAAACGAATATTTTGTCCGCGTGCTGGAAAAAAATATCTGTCCGGAAACACGCTGGGTAGAAGGCTCCAATTTTGTGGATGTAAATTTCCGCATCGATGAAAGAACCAACCGTGTGATTATGATGGGAGCGATGGACAATTTGGTAAAAGGAGCTGCCGGTCAGGCAATCCAGAACATGAATCTAATGTTCGGACTTCCGGAAAACACAGGGCTTCAACTGGTACCAATGTTCCCATAAACGGTAAAAATTTGATTTGGATGTAATTTTGTCCGGCATCAAAAGGTCGCACGACAAAGTCGTGCTGACATATTCGCACAAAAAAGTGCTCTGAAAAGCTTACTTTTCAAGACACTTTTTTGTGCAAATGTTTCACATCACAGAGTGATGTGAACTTTTGATGAACGGAAAGTGCAATCCCAAGAAATTCAAAATAAAAATAAGGACGGAAAAAACATGATTACCTACAGAGTAATGACAATCGAAGATTATGACGGGGTCTATGCCCTGTGGATGACCATTCAGGGCTTTGGCATCCGGAGCATTGATGATTCCAGAGAAGGTGTCGAAAAATTTTTAAAGAGAAATCCAACCACCAGCGTGGTAGCTTTGGACGGTGAAAAAATCGTAGGAAGTATTTTGTGCGGTCACGATGGACGTCGCGCCTGCTTTTATCATGTGTGTGTGGCAGAAAGCTACCGCAAACAGGGCATCGGAAAGCGGATGGCAGCCTTTGCCGAGGAAGCCCTGAAAAAAGAAGGCATCAATAAAGTGGGTCTGCAGGCATTTAAAACAAATGAACGCGGGAACCGTTTCTGGAGAGGACTTAAATGGACTGAGCGCACTGATTTAAATTATTATGATTTTTCCCTGAATGAGGAAAATTTAACGACATTTAATCCATAATGATCAAAAAGGTGACATGTTTTGACGTAACAGATATTAGAAAATATGTCAATGAGATGGTTTGAAAGAACATTAATCGATGGAGGAAAGCAGTATGTTTCAACAGACAGAAGGCGGTGTAACCGCATCAAAGGGATTTTTTGCTGCATCAACAGCAGCAGGGATTAAATATCAGGGCAGACAGGATATGGCAATGGTGTATTCTGCTGTTCCATGTACCGTGGCAGGAACTTTCACCACAAATGTGGTAAAGGCTGCTCCGGTGTTATGGGATAAATGGATTGTCGATGAAAAAAAGACGGCGCAGGCGGTTGTTATCAATGCTGGTATTGCAAATGCCTGCACTGGAGAACAGGGGTATCAGTATTGCAAGGAAACTGCAATGGCAGCGGAGGAAGCGTTACATATTCCATATGACTCTGTATTTGTGGCTTCTACCGGAGTCATCGGAAAGCAGCTTCCTATAGAAAAGCTGACAGCCGGAACAAAAGCACTTGCCGGAAAATTAAAGGATACCCTGGAAGCAGGAACGGATGCGGCAAAAGCAATCATGACAACCGATACACAGAAGAAGGAAATTGCTGTTACCATGAAGCTGGGCGGCAAAACGGTGACGCTTGGCGGTATGTGCAAGGGCTCCGGTATGATTCATCCGAATATGTGTACCATGCTTGGTTTTATCACAACAGACGCATCGATTTCCAAGGAGCTGTTAGACAAAGCTCTGAAAGAAGATGTGCAGGATACCTACAACATGGTTTCCGTGGATGGGGATACTTCAACGAATGATACGGTGCTGCTGCTGGCAAATGGCATGGCAGAAAATGAAACCATCACGTCAGCAGAAAGTGAAGAGTATAAAATTTTTGCGGCAGCGCTTCATTTTGTGAATGAATATCTGGCAAAGCATATTGCAGAGGATGGCGAAGGTGCGACCAAGCTGTTTACGGCAAAGGTAATTCATGCAAAATCAAAGGCAGCGGCAAAGTGCCTTGCAAAATCGGTCATCACGTCGAGTCTTACCAAAGCTGCAGTTTATGGAAATGATGCCAACTGGGGAAGAATTCTCTGTGCCCTTGGGTATTCCGGTGAGAGCTTTGACCCATATAAAGTGGATATTACCATTACCGACGGAACCGATTCTCTTGTTTTGGTGGAAAACGGTATGGCAACCGATTATTCGGAAGAATTTGCTACAAAAATTCTTGGCGGTAAGGAAGTAACGGCCGTAGCTGATATGAAGGATGGCGAGGCAGAGGCGACGGCATGGGGCTGTGATTTAACCTACGATTATGTAAAGATTAACGCCGATTACCGCTCCTAATGATGTTTTGATAGTATTGGTGAGGAAAAAGGGAAAGAAACGTTTTTTGAAATAATAAAGAGAAAACAGCAGTTTTTTGCTGCAACATAGAAAAGGGGAGAAAAATGGACAGTATAAAGTTATCCGACATGGCAAAAACGCAGGTATTAATTGAGGCATTGCCTTACATCCAGAAGTTCAATAATAAAAAGGTGGTAGTCAAGTATGGCGGAAGTGCAATGCTTGACCCGAATCTTCAGTTAAATGTCATTCGTGACGTGGCACTTTTAAAGCTGGTTGGTATGAAGCCGATTATTGTGCACGGAGGCGGCAAGGAAATCAGCAAATGGGTAGGACTTCTTGGCAAGGAGCCGGTGTTTGTGGAAGGCTTACGCGTAACGGATGCTGAAACCATGGAAGTGGCAGAAATGGTATTAAACAAGGTAAATAAAAACTTGGTGCAGATGTTAGAGCAGATTGGTGTCAAGGCAGTTGGTATCTGCGGTAAAGATGGTTCTACGCTTCATGTGACCAAAAAGCTGGCGAATGGTCAGGACATTGGTTTTGTTGGAAATATTGACAAGGTAGACACTGCCCTGATTGACACACTGATTGAGCAGGATTTTGTGCCGGTGATAGCTCCAATTGGCATTGATGATGCATATCAGTCTTATAATATCAATGCGGATGATGCGGCCTGTGCCATTGCGACCGCAGTCAGTGCCGAAAAGCTTGCATTTCTGACGGACATCGAAGGAGTATGCTTAGACCCAAAGGATAAAAGCACGTTGATTTCCGAACTGACACTTGCCAAAGCAGATGAGCTGATTCAGAACGGTTTTATCGGTGGAGGAATGCTTCCGAAAATTAAAAACTGTATTGATGCCGTAAGGGAAGGTGTGGCAGGAGTTCATATTCTGGACGGCAGAATGGAGCACAGCCTGCTTTTAGAGTTCTTTACCGATAAGGGTATCGGAACAGCCATCTATGATGAAAAATAGTGTAGGCTGAATAGTTACAAGGAAAAATAACAGAAACAGTTTTTAATGTCAGACAAGAAATTGTGCAGAAAAGAGGGATTAATATGAATTCTACAGAAGTAAGAAATCGTGCAGAGCAGGTGCTGATGCACACCTACGGAAGATATCCTGTGGTTTTAGACCATGGCGAGGGCGTGTATCTTTATGATACAGACGGCAAAAAGTATCTGGATTTTTCTGCCGGAATCGGTGTGTTTGCATTGGGATATAAAAATGAAGCTTATAACGATGCACTGAAGGTACAGATTGACAAGCTGCTTCATACATCAAATCTTTATTACAATGAGCCTGCACTGCTGGCGGCAGAAGGGCTTACCAAAGCCTCCGGCATGAATCGTGTGTTTTTTACAAACAGCGGGACAGAAGCAGTCGAGGGAGCAATCAAGCTTGCCAGAAAGTATTATTATAAAAAGACGAGTGTGGCAGACAGTCAGATTATTGCCATGGAACATTCGTTTCACGGCAGAAGCATGGGCGCACTTTCCGTCACCGGAACAAAAAAATACCGCGAGCCGTTTGAACCGCTAATTGGTGGTGTGGTATTTGCTGAATTTAACAATTTGGCAGATGTGAAAAGTAAGATTACGGATAAAACAGCAGCCATTCTGATGGAGCCATTGCAGGGAGAGGGCGGTATTCACCCGGCAACAGAGGAGTTTATTGAGGGTGTTGCAGCAATCTGTAAGGAAAAAGACATTGTATTGATTTTTGATGAAATTCAGTGTGGTATGGGACGTTCCGGTGAAATGTTCTGTTATCAGAAGTATGGTGTGCAGCCGGATATCGTAACCTGTGCCAAGGCATTGGGCTGTGGCGTTCCAGTAGGGGCATTTGCTGCAACAGAAAAAGTAGCTGCTGCGTTTGAACCGGGTGACCACGGAACCACCTACGGCGGCAATCCGTTTGTGTGTGCAGCGGTAGCAAAGGTATTTGAACTGTTTGAACAGCAGAATGTATTGGAAAATGTCAGGGAAAACGGCAGTTATCTTTATGATAAATTAGAAGCTCTGGCAAAGGACACTTCTTCCATAAAGGAGCACAGAGGCTATGGTTTTATGCAGGGGCTGGAATTTACCATGCCGATCAAGGACATTATAAATAAGGCTCTGGAAAAAGGTCTGATTTTAATTTCTGCAGGAGCAAATACAATTCGTTTTCTGCCGCCACTGATTATGCAGAAAGCACAGATAGATGAAATGGTGGAAATTTTAAAAATGTGTATTTAATAAAATCAGATAATGCCATCTGTTATAAAAGTGCGCAAGCAGTAAGCAGTGACCGAAAAAAACGAATACCCCGCCAAAATCCGGCGGGGTGTTGCTGTTTCATAGGAAAAATATCATTTATAAAGAATCAGTTTTGCAAATTCTTTGTTTGTAAAAAAGAGGAAGGATAAGAAAAAAATGAAATTTGTAATTCAGAGAGTAAATCATGCCAGTGTTGCCGTGGACGGAAAGGTAATCGGAGCAATTCAAAAGGGCTTTTTAGTATTTATCGGAGTTTCCAACGAGGATACCAGAGAAGTTGCAGACAAATATATAAAAAAGCTTTTGGGACTGCGTATTTTTGAGGATGAAAACGGAAAAACAAATCTTTCTCTGAGGGATGTGAAGGGAGAGCTTCTGCTGGTGTCGCAGTTTACTCTGTATGCAGACTGCAGTCACGGCAACCGCCCATCCTTTATTAACGCAGGAAAACCGGAACTGGCAAAGGAGCTTTATGAGTATATTATTGATGAGTGCAAAAAGCAGGTGCCTGTTGTGGAAACCGGGGAATTTGGTGCAGATATGAAGGTAGCATTGGAAAATGATGGACCATTTACAATAGTACTCGATATCGATTAGGGGTAAAAGAAGCCTGCATGGTATCCGAAAACACAGGGAAGCTCCGTGTGTTTTCGGATACCATGCAGGCTTTTATTTCTTTTGTATTTTAAGCAGTGATTCGCTTATGAGTGGGTATCAAAGCGGACTGCAAACATCCGCCTGACATTTCCTCTTCGGTCGATTCTGTTATTTTCTCTTAAAATTAGAAGCAGTTGCCGCCAAAAATGTTACCGAAACCGCTAAAGCAGTTGAACAGAGAAGAAATGTTGCAGCTGTTAAGAAGCTGTGTAAATAAATTGCAGATATTGTTCATTTGTTATTCTCCTTTCCAAAGCCATGGAAACTCCTTGGAACTTCTATGCCTTTTGTATTCTGACAACCAGAAAGCGTTACTGCCTTCTGATGTATCACATCGTTTGTGACACATACAGATTACCACGGAAAGAAAACGAATGCAATGGAACCTGCTGGCAGCCGTGCCAGCGTATGACAACACAGTAAGAATTTGAAAAAATGCCCCGGCAGGGAGTGCCGGGGCGGTTGATGAGCAAATTATCTGTCCAGAGTCTTTGGTTCCGGATAGTCCACGCCAAAGGTGTCTACCGTAACTTTCGCCATGCGCTGTACTTCTAAAGGACGATCGGACCAGTCGGTATTTACTTCGGCAATTTTGTTTACCACATCCATACCCTCGGTAACCTTGCCAAATGCGGCATACTGTCCATCGAGATGCGGGGAATCCTTGTGCATAAGGAAGAACTGTGAGCCGGCAGAATCTGGATGCTGTGCGCGTGCCATGGAAATAACACCTGCCGTATGCTTTAATTCATTTTTAAAACCGTTCCAGGTGAATTCTCCTGGAATGGAATAACCCGGGTTGCCCATGCCGTTGCCGTCCGGACAGCCGCCCTGAATCATAAAGCCCTCGATGACTCTGTGAAAGATGAGTCCGTCATAAAATCCCTTTTTTACAAGGGAAATAAAGTTGTTTACTGTATTTGGTGCAATTTCTGGGTAAAGCTCCACCTTGATTACATCGTTATTTTCCATCTGAATGGTAACAATAGGATTTGCCATAATAAAATCTCCGTTTCTTTATAATTTTCTGATAATTGTTCAGCGAAACTAGCGTGATATCGTCACTGATACTTAAGGAATCATACCACGAATTCAGAAACTTGTCCAGTGGCTGGCACATTCATTTTCAATTTAACCGGGAAAGGGGAATTTCAAAGGAAAATACCATTTGTAATTTGCCCAAAAATCCGTTATACTATAGAAAAGTACAGCGGAAAAACAGTCAGAAAGGAGCAGATTATTCATGAATTACAAGGTAAGTGATTTATCGAAAATATTGGATATCTCTTCTAATACGGTTCGCCGATATGAGGGTATGGGCTATCTTTCTCCGGAGCGCATGGATGCGAACGGCTATCGGCTCTATGGTGCTGCGGATGTAACAAAAATGATTATTATTAATCATTATCGTAAAATTGGGTTCAGTCATGCCGAAATTGCAAAAATTTTCAAGGGAAGCCATCAGGAAAAAATAGAACTGTATGAAGAACGTCTGGCGGCAATGGACAGGGAATTGGAGCTGCTTTCCGGTCTGCGTCATATGTTAAAGGATGATCTGGCATTGATGAAAAAAATCGAGGAGGTTCGAGATGGCTTTTACCAGAGGGACTGCGTGCCGATGAATTATGTACTGTACAGTAAAAATGGTGAGCTTCTTAAGGAAGAAGGGCGGCTGGATACCATTCAGGAATTTTTTTACAATGCCTCGGAACTACGCTATATCTACATTTATAAAAAAAACGAGCTGGAACAGGGACTTTTTTACGGCAGTGAAGGCATTGCAGTAAAAGAAATCCACATGGAACGGTTCGGACTTGCAAAAAATGAGTATACCGAAGTGTATGAAAAAAAGCATAGTATCATGAAGATTGCGCAACTTCCGCTTAATTTTGCGGAATGTACCCAAGAAGAAAAGGCCATCTTGTTCCGGAATATTTTTGATGATGTATTTGCCTATATGAAAGAAAATAACAAAACGCTTGCCGGGGATGTAATCGGAATAAAAATCTCCATGTCCTTAGAGGAAAATCAGGAAGAACAGTATGTGCTGCTTGGTATTCCGGTCAGTTAAAAACAAAAAAAGGATTGACCTTGACACTGTGTCATAGTGTATACTTGGATACAGCTAGAGGTCTTTTTTGTAAGGGTATTTTGCTGGATAAGACCAGAAGAATGGGAGGTTTATTCAATGAGAAACAAAGCGACAAAGCTGGCTGCACTTTTAATTCTTGTGTTAGCGGCTGGCATGTTTGCAGCCTGTGGAAAAAGCACAGATGCAAATGCAACACCGATACCAACGCAGGAGGCTGGGAACACACAGACACCACAACCAACGGCATCCTCAGAGCAAACAAGCACACCGGAGCCAACAAGTACACCGGAACCAACATGTACTCCGACACTGGAAGCTCAACCGGAGGAAGAAACAGGTAAAACGGAGGTGACTCCGGATGAAAATGATAAAAATTCACTGGAGGAAGATCAAATGGGCGGTGCGTATACCAAATCTACAATGTGGGTAATTGGTGATTCTACCGTTTGCAGCTTTAACGACAGCTATTTTTATCCTCGTTATGGCTACGGAACACAGTTCCCGGAATATTTCGATGCAGAACGATTTGAAGTCTGCAATCTGGCAATGTCCGGAAGAAGCTCGTTAAGCTTTTTGACAGAAGAAAATTATAAGACCCTGATGGATGGAATGCAGAAGGGGGATGTTCTTGTTATTGGCTTTGGACACAATGATGAAAAAACAGAAACAGCAAGATATACCAATCCAAACGGTGATTACAAGACGGCAGGCAGCTTTGCCAATAATCTGTATGAAAATTACATAAAGCCGGCACAGGAAAAGGGAATTACCGTAATTCTCTGTACACCAATTGTCAGACGTTCTGCAACCGGAGAATGGAAGAATTCAGAACTGCATATTACAACGACAACCGGAGAATTTGAAGGCGGCAACTATCCGGAGGCAATTATCAAGCTTGGTAAAGATACTAATACTGCAGTGGTGGATATGACGGCACTGACAAAGGAAGTGTATGATGCACTTGGAGCAGAGGAAACATTAAATTTACACGCATGGCTTTCTTCAAAGCCTGGCAGCGTGGATAACACGCATACTAACATCTGGGGCGCAAAATACAATGCTTACCTGTTTGCAAAGGCAGTAAAAGAAATGAACCTCAGCGGAATTTCCGAGTATGTAAAGAATGTGGAAACAGCACCGGCAAAGGCAGAAAATCTGGTTTCCAATCCGGATTATGTAGAACCGGTTTATGACAGCAGCAATCTTGGAAAGAGTGAACTCTGGGCAGATTACGGCATCTTTCAGGGGACGGTTTTTGGTGATGTGGGAGGTACACCATCTGCCAAGAACCAGACACTGGAAACCGATGCCAATGGCAACATGCACATTGCGGTAGCAAACAACAAGGGCAAGATTTCCGGCTCCACAGACGGTATTGCCATGTACTATTACCGGATTCCTGCGGATGCAAGCTTTACGTTAACCGCAGATATGACAATTAATGCTTACGACAGCAACAATCAGGTTGCGTTTGGTCTTATGGTAAGAGATGCCATGTACATTGACACCAATTCCAAGGATTACAACGGTGACAGTGTCAATGCAGCATTTTCCAGACTGGCTGATATGGATGCCGGCGTTGCATGGAACAACTGTTATGCAAGAAAGGACGGCAAGCTGACTTATGGTCCGTCTCTTTCCAGAGCCTACCAGGCGGGCGAAACAGTAACCTTAACGCTTTCCGGTACCTCAGATGGTTATGCTGGAAAGATTGGAGACGAAGAAGCTGTTTCCGGCGGTTTTGATTTCAAACTGACGAATTTTGATGAAGACTATGTATATATTGGTATGTTTGCAGCAAGAAATGCAGATGTAACCTTTAGTAATATCCATTTAACTGTAAATGGGGAAGAAGTTAAAATTAAATAACAGCAGAAAAAGCTGCACGGAGCCCAGAAGGCATCGTGCAGTTTTTTTATAGGAAAATGCAATTTAGTCGCAAGCGACCGCATGCGGTGAGGGAAGGTGCCAGGGCACATTCTTTGTTCTTATGATTTTACTTTGACATATTTACACAAAATAACTGACAAATCGACAAAAGTATGGTAGAATGTTAAAAAATTACGCAGGGGGTTGCTTATGAATTTTCTGGAAGAACGAATTTTAAAAGACGGCATTGTAAAGCCGGGAAATGTACTTAAGGTAGACAGCTTTTTAAATCATCAGATGGACATTAATCTGATGGACGAGATGGGAAAGGAGTTCAAACGCCGCTTTGCAGATAAGAATATTACAAAAATTCTTACGATTGAAGCCTCCGGTATTGCGATTGCCGTGGCTGCAGCACGCTATTTTAATGTGCCGGTTGTATTTGCAAAGAAGTCCCAAAGTATCAATCTTGATGGAGAAATGTATGTGGCTACCGTAGAGTCTTTTACGCACAAAAACACAAATCAGGTTGTTGTATCAAAGAAGTTTTTAAGTGACAAAGATCATGTGCTCGTTATTGATGATTTTCTTGCCAATGGATGCGCACTGCAAGGGCTGATTTCTATTACCGAAGCCTCCGGGGCAACAGTAGAGGGCATTGGCATTGCCATTGAAAAGGGCTTCCAGGTTGGCGGCCGGGTAATCCGTAACCTTGGATACCATTTGGAGTCACTTGCCATTGTGGAATCTATGGACGACGTCAACGGAACAGTTACGTTCCGGGAACAGGAGTAAGCATTATGGAAAAGCAAATAAAAGAAAAAAAATCCATGGATAATATTTACAGCTTAAACGGCAGAGTGCCTGTCGGAAAGGCAGTACCGTTTGGCTTACAGCATGTACTGGCAATGTTTGTTGCTAATATTGCACCAATTATGATTGTAGCAGGTGTGTGTGGTCTTGGTGCCAAGGAAACAGCAAACTTAATCCAGACAGCAATGATTATTGCGGGTATCGGTTCGCTTGTTCAGATTTTTGGAGTCTGGAAAATAGGAGCGAAGCTTCCAATTATAATGGGAATCAGCTTTACCTTTGTTTCTGTTTTTTGTTATGTAGGTCCGGCCTATGGGTATTCTGCTGTCATCGGAGCTATTCTGGTCGGTGGAATCATAGAGGGGCTTCTTGGCTTTTTTGCAAAATACTGGCGAAAAATTATCGCACCGATTGTTGCGGCCTGTGTGGTTACTGCCATTGGATTTTCTCTGCTTTCCGTGGGAGCAAATTCCTTTGCCGGCGGAACCGGAAGCGAGAATTTTGGTTCCTGGCAGAACTGGGTGCTTGGAACGTTTACCCTTGTGGTGTGCATTATATTCAATCTGCTGGCAAAGAACCATTGGAAGCAGTTATCTGTATTAGTGGGGCTTGTCTGTGGATATCTGCTGGCACTTTGTATGGGAATGGTGGATTTTTCGGCACTTCAGGATGTCAGTGTATTTGCATTGCCCAAACTTCTTCCCTATAAACCAACCTTTAATCTCAGTGCAATCATTTCCGTCCTGATGATTTTCCTTGTTTCTGCAACAGAAACCATTGGTGATACTTCTGCTCTGACCTCCACGGCACTCGGAAGAGAAGCAACGGACGAGGAAATTTCCGGTTCTCTGGCGTGTGATGGTTTTGTCAGCTCGCTTTCTGCAGTGTTTGGCTGTATGCCGATTACTTCGTTCAGCCAGAATGTCGGCCTGATTGCCATGACAAAGGTAATTAACCGTTTCACGATTGCAACTGGAGCGGTGATTATGATTATTGCTGGGCTATTTCCGGCAATCGGTGCCGTACTCGCCACATTGCCGGAGGCAGTGCTTGGCGGCTGTACGATTATGATGTTTGGCACCATTGTTGTCAGTGGCCTGCAAATGATAGGAAACTGTGGCTATTCCCAGAGAAATATTACAATTGCAGCATTGTCTTTGAGTATTGGCATCGGCTTTACCCAGGTGCCGGAAATGTTTAAAATTTTTCCGGAACTGGTACGAACCATTTTTGCAGAAAACTGTGTTGCCGTAGTGTTTGTAGCGGCGATTATCTTAAATCTGGTTATGCCGAAGGAAACAGAAAAAACAACGAATCAGTAATAAAAAGTTTATAATTTGTTTCGTTGACAACTGATAGGGAAAAGGAATAAAATATTTTTGAAAATTAATTAAGGGAGCTGGAATTTATGGATGAAAAAAAGAAAAATGATTTAAGCCGGAAATTAATACTGTATTCTACCTGTATGTTTCTGCCGGTCATTGTGATTCAGGTGATTATTCTGGAGCTTTTAAAACACGGCATATTTAATATAACGGTTGCGTTGATACTGACTATCGTAACAACATTGGCTGTGTTTGCCTTGATACTCTTTTCACTTAGACAATTAGTACTGCCAATTAAGGCTGCAATGACAGGAAGCAAAGTTACGAAAATGGAAAACAAGCTTGCACTCAAGGCTAAAAGAATTGCAGAGCGGCAGGATGAACTTGGACAGATTTTCCGTACCATCACAGAAACTACCGCAGGCTTTGCACATACCATTGCAACCATTAAAAGTGCAACGGAAGATCTTTCTGCGGTTTCGGAAGAATTTTCCCAGATGTTTGATTCTATGGGAGCTGCCATGGACAACACCGGAGAAGCAATGGGTGTAATAGTTTCCAATACCTCGGTGCAGGCGGCGCAAACGCAGGACATCAAAGAAAAAACAGATTCTATTGCCGTTGCCATTGACCATATTTTACATAACGTGAATGCTTTGGCAGAAAGTGCGCAGGCAGTCAGTGATTGTAGCAAGTCAGCAGTAGAAATTATGAAGGAATTAATTGCCATCAGCAATGAAAACAGCATTTCCATCGAAGCTGTTCGCAAGCAGACACAGAAAACAAATGAATCGGTGCAGGAAATCCGTTCGGTAACGGAAATCATTGCCGGCATTTCCAGCCAGACCAATCTGCTTGCGTTAAATGCCAGCATTGAGGCGGCAAGAGCCGGAGAGCATGGAGCTGGATTTGCGGTGGTGGCTGAAGAAATCCGTACCTTGGCCGACCAGTCGAAGGAATCAACGGAGCATATTAATAAAATTGTTGCAGATTTGATACATAATTCCGATATCAGTGTAGACGTTACGAATAAGGTTTCCGAAGCTTTTGGACGACAGGATAAAAAAATGCGGGATACAGAGGCAATTTTTGCAACTCTCAAGCAGGAAATCGACAGGGCGAGCAGTGCAATTGGCGGAATAACTACAGAAATCGGTGAGCTGGAACAGCATAAGAATATTATTGCAGAGAGTGTCGGACAGCTTACCAGCTTTGCAGAGCAAAACGCAGATAACAGCCAGAATGTAGACCAGGATATGCGTGATTTGGAATCTGCAATGGGTAACTGCAGGGAAGCAACGGCAAAAATTGTTGATGTTTCTGAAGAACTGGTCGGAGAAATCCAGAAATTCCAGAAAATCAGTTTTCTGAGTAAGTAAAATTATGGCAGAAATTACGATTTTTTTAAAAAAATACATGACTTTTTTCTGAAAAACTTCCTTTGAAAACAAAAAAATAGAATGGTAAAATAAAGACAAGTGTAGCCTGTGGCGTAATTCCAACGACGCAGGCTGCATTTTTTTTGCAGAACTATAGTTCCGGCTCCTGTGCAACGGAACGGATAGGAAAAAGGAAAGGAGTTTCATTATGAGTAAAGCAGTAGAAAAAGAAAATAAGATGGCAGTCATGCCGGTAAGAAAACTGATGTTGAACATGGGAGTTCCAATGATCATTTCCATGATGCTGCAAGCAGTTTATAACATTGTGGACAGTGCCTTTGTAGCAAACATGGGAGAAAATGGGGAGGCAGCGTTAAATGCGCTAACACTGGCATTTCCGGTGCAGATGCTGATGGTGGCCATTGGAATTGGAACCGGAGTGGGAGTCAACTCTCTGCTTGCAAAAAGCATGGGACAGGGAGATAACGAAAAAGCAAGTAAAACAGCAGGCAACGGCGTGTTTTTAATGGCGGCAATTATTGCACAGGCACTGATGTCGGCAATGACCTATCTTCTGAATGTCATTTTTGTCCGTATCGGAGAAAACGTTGTCACTGCCTATGGACTGTATTATAAGGTGCAGCAGTTCATTCTGTTTGCTGCCTTTGGACTGCGGGATGCCATTACACCGATTGTTTCGTTCAACTACGGTATGGAAAACAAAGAGTTCATGAAGGATGGCGTAAAATACGGTCTGTGGTATACACTTTTTATCATGCTGCTCGGTTTTCTTGGTCTGGAACTGTTTGCAGTGCCGTTTTCTGGTATTTATGGATTGTCAGGTGAAACAAAGGAGCTTTGCGTCAGTGCCATGCGTGTTATTTCTGTCAGTTATGTGTTTGCCGGGGCAAATATTGCGTTTCAGGGAATTTTTCAGGCATTGGACGGCGGACTCGAATCGCTGATTATTTCTGTCTGCCGCCAGTTTTTGTTTGTGATTCCGCTTGCTTATGCTTTTTCTGAAGTGGTAATTTCCGGACAGAGCGGAACCTGGCTCGTCTGGGTAAGCTTTATCATTACAGAGGCGGCATCTGCGGTAGTTTCCGTTTTCTTTATGAAAAAAATATCAAAAAATAAGATTACAACGATATAAGCTCTTAAAAAGGATGAGAAAGAGAGAAAGCTCTGGCGAAAACTGTCGGAGTTTTTTCTTTTTTTGTAAAGACCACTGTTCTTAAAGAGAAAAGTGTGGTACAATGAAAAGAGCAACAAACGCAGGAGGAAGAGCAGATTCATGTTTTATGATGCAGAAAACGGCAGTATTCCGGTGGGAGAATCTGAAATGGATTATATTTCCTTCGGTTTTGGTACTCCGTTAATTATGATACCGGGGCTGGGCGAAGGCTTAAAAACAGTAAAGGGCATGGCAGCTCCGTTTGCACTTTTATACCGTTCGGTTGCCAGAAGATACCGGGTGTATGCCTTTAGCCGCAGAAATGTTCTGCCGCAGGGCTTTACGACAAAAGACATGGCAGAGGATATCTTTTTTGCCATAAAGAAGTTGAAGCTGGAAAAGGCAATGGTAATCGGCATATCGCTGGGTGGAATGGTAGCACAGTATCTGGCAATTAATCATCCGGAGGTTGTCGAAAAGCTGCTGCTGACCGTAACATTGGCAAGGCAGAATGAAACCGTGCAGCAAAAGCTTGATTATTGGATGGAGCTTGCTCGCATGGAAAATTATAAAGAGATTATGATTGATATGGCAGAAAGTGCTTATACGGAGGAACGTCTGAAGAAAGGCAGAAAGCTGTATAGAATATTTGACAAAACAGGAAATCCGGAAAGCTTTGAACGTTTTTTGATTATGGCAGAAGCAGGAAGAACACACGATTCTTATGAAGAGCTTGGAAAAATCACCTGTCCGACACTTGTCATCGGAGGGGCACAGGACAGAATTGTATCCGGTGAGGCGGCAGCAGAGCTGGCAGAAAGGATTCCGGGCAGCAGTCTTTATGTTTATGAAGCTTATGGTCATGGTCTCTATATAGAAGCAAGAGATTTTGTGCTGCGGATGCTTGCTTTTTTTGGAGGAAACGAAGCAGAAGAATAAGAAAGAAGCTGATTTTTGGAGAAAAGAACATGAAAAAAGATATTCGTGATATGCGTCGTAGTGACTGGCACCGTATTCAGAAGCGTACCTATCTGGCAGAAAACAGCAGGTTTCAAGACATGGAAGGAGTAGTGTCACTGCTGCGAATTGAGGAGGTGGAACAACCGCTTTTGATATCGTCTGGAACAGAAAAGGTTCTGATTGCAGATTATGGCTATTCCTGGCTTCAGGTGGCATTCCGGGGACAATATTTCTGGGCAACAATCATGTATGATAATACGGGAAGCTTCTTGCAGGGATATTTTGACATTACCGGCGGCAACTGCTTTGACGATAGGGAAAATCCAACGTTTGAGGATATGTATCTGGATTTGGTGCTGCAAAAGGATGGACAGATTCAGATTCTGGACGAGGAGGAACTGGATGAAGCATTGGAGCAGAAGCAGATTTCCCAAAAACAGTACGAGGATGCCAAAGCAGAGTGCAGATGGCTGTACTCGTTTTTAAAGGAAAATCAAAAGGAATTTTTACAGTTTTGTGAAGACAGCAGGAAAAAGCTGTTAACACAGATGAACGAGCTATAAATTCAGAAAGATTCATGAAAGCATTATTTTATACGCTGGGAGGCGACAGAGGTGAAAAACACGCAGAAAGGTGTTTCACAAATAAAAAGGAATACAAAATACGAGCTTGCTATATTTGATTTGGACGGAACTCTTTTAAATACGTTAGAGGATCTTGCAGACAGCATGAATGCGGTGTTACGGCAGTTTGGTTATCCGGAGCGGTCACTTGCAGAGGTCAGAAATTTTGTTGGCAACGGCATACGAAAACTGGTGGAGCGTAGTGCACCGTCTGGTACGGCAGCCGGAGAAATCGACCGGATGTTTGAAGCATTTCTGCCTTATTATAAGGAGCATTGTGCAGACAAAACAAAGCCGTATGAAGGAATCTGGGAGCTGCTTACCAAGCTGCGTGAAAAAGGAGTAAAAATTGCGGTAGTTTCCAATAAAGCGGATACCGCAGTAAAAGCACTCTGTGAACAATATTTTCCGGGATTTTTCCACGAAGCCGTCGGAGAACGTACAGGAATTTCCAGAAAGCCTGCACCGGATACCGTAAATGAGGTGCTGAAAAATCTTCAAATAAATAAAACAAGGGCAGTCTACGTTGGAGATTCTGAAGTAGATGTGCAAACAGCAAAAAATGCCAGAATAGACTGCATTGCAGTCAGCTGGGGATTTCGTGATGTGTCGGTTTTAAAGGCAGCCGGAGCCGAAAATATTGTATCGGCACCAGAAGAAGTGCTTGTTTTTTTGACGGAACAAAACAAAAGCAGGTAAAAGGAGAACAAACCAATGCTGAAACTACGACCTTATAAGCCTTGTGATGCAAAAACAATTGTAACGTGGTGCCGGGATGAACAGACATTCTTTCGCTGGACTGCCGGACGTTATGCTTCTTATCCGGTTACTGCAGAGGATATGAACCGAAAATATCTGGAAAATAACGGAGACTGCCCGGAGCCGGACAACTTTTATCCAATGACCGCCTATGACGAGCAAGGAGTGGCAGGGCATTTGATTCTTCGCTTTCTCAATCCGGAAAAAACGATAGTGCGGCTTGGCTTTGTAATAGTGGATGATTCCAGACGAGGGTTGGGGTATGGAAGTGAAATGATTCGTCTGGCACTGAACTTTGCTTTTGATTTTTTGAAAGCTGAAAAGGTGACAATTACTGTATTTGAAAATAATCTGCCGGCATACCGCTGTTATCAGAAGGCAGGCTTTAATGAAATAGTGCAGGAAACAGAAAGTTTTATTTCGGTGGGAGAAAAACGCTGGAAGCTGCTGGAACTTGCAATAGAGAAAAAAGAGTTTAAATAGAATGGGAGTTATGAAATGGAAAAAGTATTGTTTATTGTTGGAAATTTTCCACTGATGTTGTTTTGTATTTACTTTATGCTCAGGAAAAAGAAGTATCTTTTTTCAATTCCGGTTTTTGGAATCTCTGCGCTTCTTTGTTTTGGAGCAGGGGCTGCAATTCTTACGGAAGATGCAAGTGAGCTGTCAGTCAGTGCGGAGCAGTATACATATCTTCTGGAAGTAAGCCTTGATGCCGAGGATTATGAGAAGGCAGAGGATTACCTGGACGAGATGTATAAAGAGTTTGGTGATATACCGGAGGTATTGACAGGACAGCTGCGTCTTACCGTGTTACAGGAAAATATGAAAGAGGCAGTTCTTGTTGCAAAGGATATAATTGCCACTTCAGAAAAAAAAGAGTTGAACCTGTCCGAGGAGGAAGAAAAATTCCTGAATGAGGTGGAGATCGGCCAATATGTAACGGTTGCAGAGTATAAAAGAGACTGGGCATTGTATAACAGTCTTGCTGAAAACGGTATAAATCCGGAAGAATACGGACTGACTGAAATTTCAGATGCAGATTTGGAAGCTGCTCAGAAAAACGAAAAAAAGCTGAAAAAAGCAGTAGAAAACCAAATCGAAGAAAGTGCAGAGCTTTATGAAAAAGGAAGAAAGACAGAGTCTTTTGCAGAAGCAATCAAAACAGCCCAAAAGCTGGATAAAATCATGGAAAGCATTCGAAATGGCGAGTTGAGTACCGATGACAAGACTACCGTAAAAAAAGTAGCGAAGTATGCAGAAGAACTTAACACGTTATATCAAAAGGAGCAGGCAGTACTTGCTCTGCCGGATATACAGCGTCTGTATATCAATGCATGTGTACTTACCGAGGAATACGAAATGCTGCTTGATTACGCTGATAAATCAAATGACGCAGGAGCACTTGCTGTTGTAGCTTATTTATATCTGAATAAAGAAATAAAAGACAAGGATTTTAAAAAGCTTGACTGGGAATTTGATTATGCAGATGTTGCAAGGCAGTGTAAAACCGTTTATCAGAAACTGAAAGCAGAAGATTTGGAAAAAGAGGAAAAGGCGGCTTATGAAGAATGTCTGGAAGCAATTACAGAACGAAGCAAAAATGAAATTCTTGCAAATATCGAAGAAAAAATAGCCGATTCCTTAAGTGGTTCAAAAGGCGTTGCTGAGAATTATATCCAAAACGCTGCCATAAACAGCGAATTACTTGATAATAACAGGGTTTATGAGTACCTGGATAAGGCAATTGCAGCAAAAGAAACAAGTGAAAATCAGGAATTAAATACAGTTCTGGACAAAATAGAGGCGATTGCCGAATTGACCGCCAACGATAATGAAATTATCAATTTCAACAATTATCTGGAAGAAAGCTACAAACAGAGTCTTATGATTGAAACGGCTTCCATAACCGTTCCGGAAACCTTTTTGAATGTAGGCAGTGTGTATGTGAATGAAAAAAGAGCGAAAGTAAATGTTGGTTATATAAACGCCGAGAATTTTCCGGAAGTTACGGTATATGTATCGGCATCCGATTTAAATCTTGCAAAGCTAGATGATATACAAATCACCGATTGCGGTATACAGATTGAAGATTACACAATAGAAAAAGCAAGGTATGATCGAGCACAGATTGTTCTGGTATGTGATAATTCCGGAAGCATGAGCGGCGACATTGAAGCACTGAAAGCGGCTGTCCGAAAGTTTATTGAATCTGGGAAAAAGGGCGAATATATTGGTCTTGTTACGTTTGACAGTTATGTGCTTCAAAACGTTTCCTTAACAAATAATACAGAAGAACTCCTTAATGAGGTAAATGCTTTTAACGCATATGGAGGAACAAGCATAGCTTCTGGTGTCAACTGTGCAATGAATCAGTATGATGAAACGGAGAATGCGTTCAATGTTATGATTGTTATGACGGACGGACAGGACAGCTCGTATTATTATGAGAGCGATCTGGAAGAACTCAGAAAGATGTGTCAGGATAAAAATGTAGTGTTATATACGCTGGGACTTGGTAGTGTTAACGCAGAATATCTTAAAAATGTGGCAGATTATGGCATGGGCAGTTTTATATATGCCAATAACAGCACCCAGTTGGAAGATTTATATTCCTTTATACATAACCAACTGGCAAACAATTATATTTTGAAATACCGGGCTGTCGATAAGACTACATTGAAAAACAGAGAATTTACAATTAAAAGTGCAGCCGAAGAATTTTATGTTACACGGGAATACTCTATTGCCGGTTTGGAAAAAATCGAGGACCGTAACGATACGGAGACCGGCACGGAAAGCAGTAAGGAATATTCCCTGATTTCCGTTAAAAAACTGGGCGTATCAACGATTATCGGAAGCCAGAAGGAAGGCACGGGAAAACTCGAATTTACCATTTTCGGCAGTGGTTTTGATAAAGCGTCGAATATATCGGTGTCTTTGTGCGGAAACAGGAAGTATGCCGGCTTAGAGTACCGGGTGGAGGATTCCTCTACACTTAGTGTGGTACTGCCGGATAACGTCGAGTATGACACATACGAGGTAATCGTAGTGATTGACGGCCTGACGTATCATTTAAAATATCTGACTCTGCTGAAAACATCGGAAAAAACGGAAATTTGTTTTGGAGATTATGTATTCAAGGCATACAGCATCTATGAAAAAAATGGAAGCTATTATCTTTCCGGAAATGTAGTGATGAATGACTACCTGCACTTTAAAGGAGATGTTACTCTTTCGGGCAGCTCCGATGGAAATATCATGGTAATCGAAGAAAATGATGGTTCCTACATTTCGGGAGATGGCAAATTACCGGGGGTTCTGGCAGACTTTTTTGACAACCGGATTAGCGTACCAAAGCTGAATGGCTTAACGCTTTATAAAGATGACCATTATGACCGGTATTATACGAAAGGGGCAAGCTATTACGGTCCGGTGAAAATCCGTGACCCATATATATCGCTTTATCCGGAATATCTGGAATATTCGATTATGAATGTTACCATTGATTTTCCAATCTATAATAACTTGTTGGAACAGCTGGAGTCGCCGTTTACGGCAACCGGATTTGAAAAAAAGTTTATTTTGTCAAAGGACCGATTAGGCTTTGTTTTGAAAGCGGAATCTTCCACAAATCTGGATAAAAACCTGAAATTGGGTAAGGCAGTGCTTGAATTGGATTCTTTTAAGCTAAACATTGACACGTTCCACTATGATTTTACCATCGGAATGTCGGTTAAACTGGACGGAGTTCCTATACTTAAAAATTCAGAAACGGCATATAGTTTTGAACTTGCCATTGCCTCAGGAAAGGTCGAGCAGATTGATTTTGGCGCAGATGTCGATTTATATCCATTGACTGTGCTTGTGGCAGGTGCACCGGTAAGACTGATGTCATTGTCTGATTTTCATTTCGGCATCCAAGGACTGTCTGAGCTTTCACAGGATAAGTCATTTGGTAAAAAAATTCTAGAAACTACTTTTTACGGACAAACTGCGGTGAACTTTTTTAAACTGAATAAACTAATTCCCGGACTGGATACGTTTTTGGGCGACATATTAGATATCTCAATTTTACAATTTGCAGATACAACATTGAGCATAAAATTCTCCGACTGGAATCTTTCCTTGGATACCACGGCAAATCTGTTTGAATGCGTGGAATTAGGAAAAGCAGAAGTAGATCTGGGACATTACAGTTATGAAAACTATCTGCTCGGAATAGAAGAAACGGATGTGACTGGGGTTCATTTTAAATCGACGACAGGCTATGACATGCAATTTGGAAATTGGTTTAAGTTAGGTGTGGACGGTTTGACCTCCATTGACATCAACAAAGCTTTTTCCGGTGTGATGATGAAAGGAAACCTGAACTATAATATTAAACTTGGTAAGCGTCATACCAAAGATATGGAGGGAGTTGGCCTGTTGGGACTTCATAATGATTGCTCTCAATTCACGATTTTAATAAAGGGCAGCGAATATCAGAGCGGAAATGACGCCGGAATCCGAATTACTTTTGGCGGTGGCGGTATATTACCTTCCTTTGATTTTTATTAAACCGCTGTGGAATAAAAGGCTGAATGAAACCGTGAAACGAATTTGACAGAGAAGAGGGGAAAAAGTGAAAAAGATAAAAATCTGGATAATGATATGCATTGCCGGTATATTAATCGCATTTGCTGCGACGCAGCCGGTATTTGCGGAGGAAAAAGAACAAACGCTTTTTACGTTGCAAAAGGAACAGGATATATCCATAACCATTACCTATGAGTATGATGATGTTTCTCTTGAAGTGCTGTCTCCAAGTGGGCAGATTATAACAAAGGGAACGGAAACGGATACGATTACCGTATTAAGCGGACAAACTGCCACAATAATATTTATCAGTCAGGCAGAAGCAGGAACATGGAAATTGCGGTACGATAAAGGTTCGAATGAAAAAATAACAGTAAGTGCTGATGTACAGGATAACAATTTTTTCATTACGGAATTTAACATGGGTGCGATTGCAAATGACAGTGTACCCGTCAGTTTTTTAGTAACAGGTGAGGAAAATCGTTACTTTAATTATTCGATTTCTGCCACTACCAATACCGAAGAACTAAATGGAAAAGAGCTGGTTAGTGGACGAGGAGTGATCGGTGAGCAGATGGAGCTGACGGTACCGTTGTCTTCGTTAAACACCTATCAGGAATATTATCTGGTATTATATGTGTCGTATGGACAGAATAACGAGGAAATATTTGATTATGCATTTAGCGAAAAGCCGTTCGAATACACGAATGCATTGATGCCGGAAGCGTTGGCAAATGTGGATATTACAATTGAACACGACTTGAAGACAATAATTCTCAATTGGAAAAATTATGTATCGTACTGGACAGAAAGTGTCTATGTCACGGTTAAGAAGGGTGCGGATACCATTGTAAGCCAGGTTTATCCGACGACGGATGGATATACCATGAGTTTCCCATTTGAAACGAATGATGCGTTTACTATAGAAATATTGTATCGGAACAAGAACGATCTGGTGTCGGCTCCCCTGACAAAGACGGTGCAGACAGAAAATAAAACGCTGGTTCTTCCGGAAAGCGGAAAAGTAAGTACGGACAGCTGGACAATTATTTACAGGGAGTTACCGGAGACCACAGTAAATCTGGACATTAATGGTCGTAATTATTTCACAACACTGCAGGGAGCTGGAACGGAAAATGTTACTCTCCCAGAGGAAAGAAATACAATTGTACTGACCTATCAGGATTTGAATGGATATATACACTGCTATCGCAGGACAGCTAATATTTCAATGATTACTCCGGAAATTGAACTGCTGCGGCAGATTAATGGAGTGACAACGAGTGAAGCTTTTATTATGATTTCCGGAACAACCAATGCAGAACTGCTTATGGTAAACAAAACTGAAATAACGGTTGAACAAGGAACCTTTAATTACCGTTATCCGCTTACCAAAGGGGAAAACGAGATTGTTATCGAAGCTGTGATAGGTGACAGTACTACAAAGCTGAACGCATTCGTTACCAAAACAGAAGAGACCTCCTTGTTGCTTACTTCTTTGCTGTGGGGACTGCTTGTTTCCTTGGTGGGAATAGTTCTTGTCAGCTTATTATCGTGGTTGCAGTCGAAATCAAAGTACAAAGAGATAATACCATTAGTGTGTGTATGGTTTTTTGCAGGTATATTATGGGCAGGTTTTATTCTTAGTAAGGGATATGTGCAAAGTGCTTCTTATCTTGCGGCAGCTTATCAGTCTCTGAGCACTGCAAAAAGGATACTGAAAGTCAGTGAACTGCTGTTTTGGACAGCAGTGGGTGTATCTGCCGCTGCTTTTGTAGTAACAATGATATGTATTCTGGTACGGATTTTCCGTCAGAGAAAAGAAAGGAAGAAAAATGCGGTTACTGAATCATAAAGAGAGAGAGTATTTACTTGCAATTCTTAAAGATAAAACAAAAACAATTAATGCAGTGATGTTCGGCTTTAAGCTGTTCGGTTTGTTTCAGATAGGACTTGCAATTTATGGAATGCTATTCGGAAGCTTGTCAAAGGAAGATTTTCCGGGCATCGTCTTTTTGTGCGTGATAATCTATCTGGCATACTTTAAGCTTGCCGGATTTCTGGCAAAACAAAACCAGTGGAAATGTTTACTTGAGGCAGTAAATAAGGAAAAAACGAGTGTTTGTGAATGTAAGCTGCTGCACACCTATGAAACAACCAGCGGAGATGGAAAAGGAGCCTCTGTTTTTATGGCAGTGCTATCCATGAACGAAAAAGAAGTGCGGTGCAATGCAGATCGGAAGCTGCAGGAAATAATGCCGGGAACGCAGGTGGCACTGGTTTGTTCCAATACAAGCTTTGAAACAAGTTCTTTTGTCTATGCTATGGAAATCTTGCAGTAACGATGTTGATACAAAGCACGAAATGGAGAGAAGCTTTTTATGAAGCAGGAGCTGAAGGCACTTATCGATCGTCTGGCAACAGAGCATATGCTTTCTTTGGACGAATATTACAGGCTGCTGCTTGAGTGCGGTGCAGAGGAAGCAGGGTATCTGGCAGAAAAAGCCAGGGCAGAAAGAGAAAAATACTACGGAAAAACAGTGTTTATCCGTGGATTGATTGAAATCAGCAATTATTGCAAAAATGACTGCTATTATTGCGGTATCCGACGCAGCAATAAAAACTGTGAACGGTATCGTTTGTCAGAAGAGGAAATTCTGGAATGCTGCAGGGAGGGCTATGCATCCGGTTTTCGTACCTTTGTGCTACAGGGCGGTGAGGATGCTTACTTTTCAGACGAGGTGCTGGTTCGCCTGCTGCATAAGATAAAGGCAGCCGAACCGGAGTGTGCGATTACCTTGTCTTTGGGAGAGCGGAGCCGGGAAAGCTATTTGACGCTGAAAAAAGCCGGGGCAGATCGTTACCTGTTGCGTCACGAAACGGCAGATGAAGCACACTATGCCAAGCTTCATCCAACAGGGCTTGTGCTCAGACACCGCATGGAATGTCTGAAATGGTTAAGGGAGTGCGGTTATCAGGTGGGTGCAGGTTTTATGGTCGGCTCACCATACCAGACAACCAAAATGTTAGCGCAGGAATTAAAGTTTATAGAAAGCTTCCGGCCGGATATGTGCGGTATCGGTCCTTTTATTCCGCATACGGATACGCCGTTCGGTAATTTTCCTGCCGGCTCGGTGGAGCAGACCTGTCTGCTGTTAAGCATTATCCGTTTGATTCATCCGAAAGTGCTACTTCCGTCGACTACAGCACTTGGAACGCTTTTAGAAAACGGGCGGGAAAAAGGAATTTTAGCCGGAGCAAATGTGGTTATGCCAAATCTTTCTCCGGCTTCGGTCAGAAAAAAATATATGCTGTATAATAATAAGCTTTCGGATGGTGCAGAATCCGCACAGGAAAAGAAACTGTTGGAGAAAAGAATGGAAGCGATTGGTTACACGGTGGTTGTGAACAGGGGTGACCTATGGCAAGGAACGTCCTTTTCCGAAGTGTGCCGGGAACATCCATTAAACAATGAGCAGAAAGTAAAAGTGTGAAAGGCGGTTACAGCATGATACCATACAATCCGAAATCTCCAAAAGCGGAGGAATTTATCAATGATGAGGAAATCAGGGAAACCCTTGCATATGCAGAGGAAAATAAGCATAACGCAGCACTGATTGACGAAATTTTGGAAAAGGCACGTCCACGAAAAACAGCGGATGGCTGGAATTGTGCAGGACTCAGTCACCGAGAGGCTTCCGTACTGTTAGCTTGTGACTTGCCGGAAAAAGTGAAAAAAATTTATGAAATTGCCGGTGAAATCAAGCGGGTGTTTTATGGCAATCGTATTGTAATTTTTGCACCGCTGTATTTGTCAAACTATTGTGTCAATGGATGTGTTTATTGTCCATATCATATGAAAAACAAGACAATTCCAAGAAAAAAGCTGACGCAGGAGGAAGTTCGTCAGGAGGTAATTGCCCTGCAGGATATGGGTCATAAGCGGCTTGCAATTGAAGTCGGGGAGGATCCAGCAAATAATCCAATCGAATATATTTTAGAGTGCATTGATACGATTTACAGCGTCCATCATAAAAATGGTGATATCCGTCGTGTAAACGTAAATATTGCGGCAACTACGGTGGAAAATTACCGCCGGTTAAAAGAGGCAGGCATCGGTACATATATTTTGTTTCAGGAAACCTATCACAAGGAAAGCTACGAAAAGCTGCATCCGACCGGACCAAAAAGCAATTATGCCTATCACACGGAAGCACATGACCGTGCCATGGAGGGCGGCATTGATGATGTAGGACTTGGCGTGCTTTTCGGACTGGAGCTTTATAAATATGAGTTTGCAGGATTATTAATGCATGCTGAGCATCTGGAGGCTGCATTTGGCGTAGGTCCGCATACCATCAGTGTGCCGCGCTTAAAGCGTGCAGATGACATCAATCCGGACGATTTTGACAATGGCATTGATGATGAAACGTTTGCAAAAATTACAGCGTGCATCCGGCTGGCAGTGCCCTATACCGGAATCATTATTTCCACGCGCGAAACAGAAGAAGTGCGCGGAAAGCTGTTGAAGCTTGGGGTATCCCAGGTGAGCGGAGGTTCCCGCACCTCGGTTGGAGGCTATGCCGGATATTCGGAGGAAGAGCGTCCGCATGACACAGAGCAGTTTGATGTTTCGGACCAGCGTTCGTTGGATGAAGTAGTCCGCTGGCTGATGGAAAGCGGGCACATTCCGTCTTTCTGTACCGCCTGTTATCGTTTGGGGCGTACCGGAGACCGTTTCATGAGTCTTTGCAAGAGCGGGCAAATCGGAAACTGCTGTCATCCAAATGCCCTGATGACGTTGACGGAATATCTGGTGGATTATGCCGGTGAGGAAACGAAGAAAATCGGTTATGCACTGGTTCAGAAAGAGCTGGAAAACATTCCAAGAGAAACGAACCGTCAGATTGCTGCGGAACATATAAAAGAGATTAAAAATTCCAACCGGAGAGATTTCCGGTTTTAACAGGGGGAAATAATGAGTTTCAATGAAACAGTCTCTGCCGAGCGTGTGTATATCAGTTTTTTTGGCAGACGAAACGTAGGAAAATCAAGTCTTGTCAATGCAGTGACCGGGCAAAATTTGTCGGTGGTGTCCGAAATGAAAGGTACGACCACCGATCCGGTAAAAAAATCCATGGAGCTTTTGCCAATTGGATCGGTTGTGATTAACGATACTCCGGGCTTTGATGATGAGGGAGAGCTTGGAAACCTTCGTGTGCAGAAAACAATGGAGGTTCTTGCAAAAACGGATATTGCGGTGCTTGTACTGGATGTCACAGAAAAAATAACGACACAGGAGCAGAAATTTCTGACATGGATAAAAGAAAAAAAGCTGCCCTGCGTAGTAGTTTATAATAAAGCAGATTTACTTTTCTCTTTTCCGAAGGAAATAGAGAAAATGGAAGATAAAAAATGCTCTCGGATGGATGGTTTTGCAAGCATTCTGGTAAGTGCAGAGAAAAATTTTCACATTCAGGAATTTAAAGAACTGCTTGGTACGTTTGCCGAAAAAAAAGAAAACAAGAAGCTTGTTACGGATTTGCTGCATTGTGGGGATACGGTAATTTTAGTAACACCAATGGATTCTTCCGCTCCCAAAGGACGCCTGATTTTACCGCAGCAGCAGATCATTCGGGAACTTTTGGATGCCGGATGTATGGCACTGGTCTGCCAGCCGTCGGAGCTGTCGATTTTGCTTGCGACACTGAAGCAGCCGCCAAAACTGGTAATTACAGATTCCCAGGTGTTTGGCAGGGTGGCAGAGTTGCTTCCGAAAAATATGCTGCTGACCTCGTTTTCTATTTTGTTTGCCCGCTATAAAGGGGAATTGGAAGAACAGGTAAAAGCAACTAAGGTATTGTCAAGACTTAAAGAGAGTGATACAATACTGATTTCAGAGGGCTGTACCCATCACAGGCAATGCGGAGACATCGGAACAGTAAAACTGCCGAACTGGCTAGAACGCTTTTCCAGTGTCCGGGTAAAATTTGCGTTTACCTCCGGTGGAGAATTTCCAACGGATTTATCTGCGTACCGTCTGATTATCCATTGCGGTGGCTGTATGTTAAATGTAGCAGAAATGAAGCATCGGCTTTCCTTGGCAAAGGCAGCAGGGGTGCCAATGACAAATTACGGCATGGCAATTGCCTATGTGAACGGAATTTTAGAAAGAAGTCTTGAACCGTTTTCTTTATTGCCAAATAATAATCTCTCGGAATCCTGAGTGATTATGGTCAGCAAAGCTGACAATGAACAT
>CAZJAA010000033.1:0-37509 GCA_964544055.1 uncultured Lachnospiraceae bacterium
CCCTTTCTGGTTTTTAGGACTTTTCCGTGTCCTTTACTGTAATTACATTATATCACAATATTATGATATTGTCAATAGTTTTTTGAAAAAATATTATAATATTCTGATATTTTACATTTTGCACAAAATTTGAAATTAAAATTGTACAAATTGAAAAAGCAAATAAAATGAAGCTCCTTTCGTGTTGCATTTCGTGTTGCATAGCTCATTAAAACAAAGTTTTTTGGCACAAAATTTAAATTTTGTGCGTAAAATATTAAGAAATCAAAACCGCCAAAAAGCAAAGAAAAACCGCACGGTTAAGCCATTTGTGGCAACCATGCGGTTTTTCTTTGCTTTTTTCTTGGCGCAGAAAGAGGGATTTGAACCCTCTAAATAACCGCTTTAAATGGCTTAAATTCATCATTTGAGAAATTTTGTGTTGCATTTTGCGTTGCATTTTTGTGCGCGTTGAAAAAAAGCTCACTCCCTTCTTTTCTCAACATATCAGCATACCTTTCCATAGCTGATGGAAAAGTATGTTGATAAACCCTCTCGATCATAGCGGTATCGCAATGCCCCATAAGCTCGGCAATATATTTTTGCGGCATTCCGAGCAGAAGGCATTTGCTCGCGAAATGATGGCGCAAAGCATGAAAAACGAGGTTTTCGTTAATCCCGTGCCGTTGCCGAAATCGAGCCCAGTCGGTCGAGATGTTCGTGCCACTTAAAAGGCAGACCTTTTCGCCGCAAGAATTCGCAAGCAGATATTTCGACATCTCGGCGGAAATCGGAATCGAGCGGTAGCCGCTTAGACTTTTCGGGTCTTTCAAAGTCGGCTTGTTATTCTTATCCGGCACAAGTGCTTCCTTCACTTCGATATGGTCGGGATAAACATTTGTAATTCGCAAAGCGGCGATTTCCGAAGCACGCAAGCCACATTCAGCAGCGAGCATAAAAGGGATTTCGAGCGGGTTGCCGATTATTAAAGAGTAAATATAATGGATTTCGTCATTATCAGGAACGTAAATTTCCCGTTTCTTTTTTTGCGGAAGCGTCGTAGCAAGAAGAAGATCGGGATTATAGGCCTTCAAAACTGCCGAAATCAGCCCGTGGGCGTTTCGGCAAGTCTTAGGGGCATGGTCTTTGGCAAATTCATTGAATGACTTTTGGACTTTTTCCGAAGTGATATCTCGAATTTTTAAACTGAAAAGGTCGGGGACATAGTTCCGTAAAGCTATATAATAGCCTCGTATCGTCGAGGGCGAGAGAACATTGGTTTTACTCTCAATATAACGTTCAGTAGCCTCATGCAGGGTCAATTCTGAACGGTTAATATCCTTCTGCGTTTGAGCGAATCGAGCGGCGAGAAATTCGGCTTCTTTCTTTGTTTCGGCGGTGAAAGATTTGTATATCCGTTTTCCCTCGGGGGATAATCCCGCAAAAATCTGTACGCGCCAGCTACCGCTTGGCAATTTCCTTGCTGTTGCCATAAAAACACCCCCTAGGATAGTGACTGCCGGTACTCGTCAGCTTCGGGTATGTCCGCCCACTCGACAGTCTTGTCAAAATTCTTTCGCACCTCGGCTTTTATTTCGTCCAGTGTAACACGGAAAAACTCGCGTCGGTGATTAATTTTATTAACCTTCTTGCTTTCAAATGCGGCGTGTAGTGCGTTTTCAAGGCTCGGTGCGTCATCTGAAAAGATAAGAGCATGAACATCAAAGCGGAACGGGACAGAGGCGTCCCCCAGCTCGTCAACACGTTCCATTGGGTCAAGGCGGCGCGTCATACCGATTTTATAGACGTTTTCGCCAAACGCGCCCACGTTGCTTATGACGTAGACGTAGCCCGCGCGTTTATTTGCTTCTCGATAATCAACGTCTTGTATTGCCTTTTGGGTATCGTCAAGACGGGAGAGGAGTTCTTCTTTTTTCTCCAAAAGCTCCGCCGTTTCGCCACTAGCGGCAATGCGCTCCAAAATCGTGGAGAGCGCGTTGTTATAATGAGCCTGTTCTTTTTGCAGTCGCTTGCGAGCTTCTTCGATTTCCTTTTGTACCCGTGCTTCTTCGCGTTGCTGTTCTTTTAATGCGCGGATATGCTCTTTTTCTTCGGTTTTTTTTTGCTGAAAATCAAGGGCGAGGTGCAATTCCTGCAACTTGTATTGTATATATTGATCGGATAACTGTAATTTCCAGTTCGCGGCAAGGCTTGAAATTTGCGCCGCCGACTTGCAAATTCTTTCGCCCGAAAGTTGAGCATTGGAAAGTCTGACGTGCTCAATTATATCATCACACTCCGAGTTAAAGGCACGGAGCAAGAGCTTTTGAATGTCTTTCAGCATTTTTGTACCCTTGCTGACGCTTCCGTTCACGGTAAGTTGAGACGAAGCCATTACTGCAACGCCATTTTTTATAGCTTCTTTTTGCATATCGCGTAAATTTTTAAGGGCGAGTTTATACAAGTCGGACGTTGCAAAGTCGTAAGTTGGCGTATAAATGCCAAATTCCTGCATTTCGATTTCCGTTGTCAGCTTATAAATTTCTTTTTCCTTTTCATCAGCCGCCGCGTGTAGCTCGGTGAGTTCTTGCGTTTTCTTCGCTATATCCGTGCTTAAATCACCTATACTTGTGGCTAGCTCGGACTTTTTCGCTGTTAAAGCGGCAATTTCAGCTTTTAGTGAAAAGATATCGTTGTGTTCGGGCAAAAGAAGCCCGTTAAGCCGCGAAACTTCCGCGTTAAGCTGTTCAATTTCTGTTTTCAATTCTTGCTTGTTTTTTCCGAAAATGCCCATAATTACCTCCCAAATTGATATAAAAAAACGCGCCAACGCGCGTTAAATGTGTTATGGTGTCCAAAGCAAAAAGTTTATAAAAATGAGCAAACCAGCGACAAGCGCCGCGCACGCCGCTCGTCCTGCACCATAAGTAAAAGGCTTTCCGCAATGCGTACAGATACGTGCTTCAAAATCTTTCAGCTCGTTACAAGTCGGGCAAAAATTAGTTTTTGCAGGGCTGAAAGCACTGACGGAAAGCATGATCGCGCCGATAATGCCTGCGCCAACCCCGAAAATATGCCCAATACCCAAAATATAAAAAGCTGCTCCGATTAAAATTCCGACAATTGAACGTGTCGTTTTTTTCGATTGTCGGGCAAACACGACGGGGGATTTCGTGGTTGTATTCAAAACCGGTTGAACAGGTGCCGGAGGTTGCGGGGAAGCCTGCTGAACTTCGTCTATGGTATGTAATTTTTCATCGTCAAATAATAATTTTCCACATTTTCCGCAAAAGCTGTTGCCTTCAAGAATTTCCGCTCCACATTTTGTACAATATTTCATTTTAATTTCTCCAAACGTTAGTTTTTATAAATTTAGTTCACAGCTATTTTTAACAGCTTTTCCACATTTAATTAAATAAAACACGAGCATTAAGATAAGCATTTAATGTCCAGTAAAACCAAACGCATAGAATAACCGTTCCAACTGCCGTACAAGTACAGATTGAAGTAATCAGAGTTTTAGCTTTGCTCAAATCCTTGGAGCAGCGAACCAACAGCTTATTTACTTGCCGCAACTCTTGTTTCAGTTCAAAAATCTGGAACTGTAAATCTATATCTTTATTAAATGAATTGTTTTGCAAAGCATGAACCTCTGCGGCGGTTAAGTCTGCGCCTTTTCCTGTTTTCAAATCAGCACCACAAACAGGGCAGGTAAAGCCCTTGTAATCAGGTGATACGGGCTGCCCGCAATTAGGGCAGCAATACGGCTGCTGTGATTTTTTACAAAAGCCATCGCTTTTCCTCCTAAATACAAATATTTGTTATTTTAACAGCTTTTCCACTGTAGTCATCATTATCTTTAGTACCTGCGCCGCAATGCCATTTCCAAACGGCGGCAGGATTTTCACCGCTTCGTGCTGTCATTTTACCAATTTCGACAGATAGCGGCAATTTTTCGGCTTTTGAAAAGTTCAATCTTTTCGGCGGTTCTGCCGCAACCGCGTTAATTTTCCGCTCCGGAGATGTCCGAGCGAGGTGTTGACAGCCGCGCAATGAGCAGATGCAACGCCGCGTAATAGTAGGCTGTTCATCTGCGGAAGTGTTCAAGGTTTCCAACGGGCTAACGTTTGAAATGTTGAACAGCATAAGTACCGCAGAAAGCAAAAGGGCTATTTTTTTCATTTCCATCACCCGCAAAGAATACGAGCCGCTTATATTTATCAAGACTCGCGAGTTCAATAACTCTTTTTAAGGCTTCTTTTTTGCCCCGCGCACTTAGCTTTTCAAAGAATCCGAGAAGTTCCGTTTCTTCTTCAGACAGCTTTTTGCCGCGCGGGTTTTTTACAACGTCTGTTTTAATCACCTCCCATAATAGGCTATCTATATCAATCCCTTACGGAAAGGGAAGTCAAGCCTTTTTCTCCTCTAAATCGGTGACATATTGTGAAAGCTCCGTCATTTCCTTAACACGTTCAATGGCGGTTTGCTTACCGAAAGCATTAAGTTTATGGAAATGTTCAAGCATTTCCTTGTCACTTTCGGGGGTGTAAGTGCTGGAAGTGGTTAAAGTCCAACCCATTACAAAATCGGGCGTTGTCTGAAAAGTATCGGCTATCGCTTCTATCTTATCAGATGGGATATTTGTGATAACGCCTGTTTCGTACTTGTAGACGGTCTGCTTTGTTGTTCCAAGTATCTTTGCAAGTTCCTCTTGTGTCATACCGAAACTTTCACGCAAACCTTTTATGATGTCACCTTTTTTCAATTTAATCACCTCTAGCAATCTTATTGTATCACAAAATTTTGCGATTGTCAACAATATTTTTGAAAAAATATCAAAAAAGGGGTTGACAAGTGCGAAAAAGAGTGATATAATCTAAGTAACCTGATAAGTTACTAGGAGGTGATAAAATGATTGACACGCAGGCTTTACGCGGTATATGGATTGGTAAAGGTTATACGCAAGAAAAGGTAGCAAAGGAACTCGGCATTTCTAAGAACACTATGGTAAAAAAGATGAAAAAGGGGGTGTTTGGCTCGGACGAAATCGAAAAAATGATTACTCTGTTTGACATTCAAGACCCTATGTGCATTTTCTTTACATCAAAAGTAACTTGTAAAGTTACTTAATAAGAAGGAGGTAAACCAGAGGTGAACCGAATGACAAAAAGAAACGCCGCCCACAAAGAACGGCAAATAATTAAAGCGTATCTGCGGCGATTGCCGTGGGAAATTGTCAGCCGCTCGGCATTTCAGAAACTGCGGCTTTTAATTTCCGATACAAAGAATTGACTTGCTTTTGTGCAAAAAGCATATCTTCCCTTTCGGGATCGTTTAGATCTGTCGATTCAAGCATAGATTGTCCTTGTTTTTTGAGGTCTTTAACTATCTCATACAAAAACACTAACTCGTTGCTAGTCAGATCAATACTACCATTAGCCACACAATCACCTCCTCAAGGTGATTATAGCACAAAACCCAAAAAAAAACAATAGAGGAAGTGAACCGAATGAACGAAACAGGAACATTTTTAGATTTTTAAAGCGCGATTGACGAAATGACAGCCGAGGAGCTGTTGGAACTCTGGGAAAAGTGAGGTAAAGAGGTATGCCGAAATTGAAAATATCGCCCGTAAGAAAACAAGCAGACATAGTGATGGGAAATATCAGGGCAAAGGGGGTGTGGATCGGATGCAAAACGGATCGAGATTTCGCTACTAAACTATGCATGTCAACATCAACTTTTCGCAATCGCCGACTTAAACCTATGACGTTCACTCTTGAAGAACTTTTACTCGCGGCTCAAGTTCTGGGCTGCAACGTTACAGACCTTTTCACTGCTCCGGAAGTGGTGAAAAGCTAATTTGCAGGCGAGTGCAAAAAACAGAAAGGAAAAGATTATGGAAGAAATCAAGACGAAAATACTTACCGATGATTGTGGTAAGGCAGTGGGGGTTTTAGTTATCCTCAATGGCCCGAACGGAATCAGACGAGCGACTATATCAAGCGAGGGCTTGATCACCGCGACAATTCATGACGAAAGCGGCAATCTGAAAGGGCAGGAGCTTGTACAGCCTAAGTGCTGGGCGGAGAAGAAGCCGCGCGAAGTCAAGCGGTTCGTGCCGCCGACAGTCGAGGAGGTAAAGCAGTACTGTGCCGAACGCGCAAACCACGTAGACTCTGCCGCGTTTGTTAATTTTTATGCTGCTAAAGGTTGGAAAATCGGTAAAAGCCCGATGAAGGACTGGAAGGCGGCAGTAAGAACGTGGGAAAAAAGAGAAAGCTGTAAAAAAGCAACGGCAATCGAAGCAAAGCAGGGGTTTAAATCCTCGTTTGATATTGCGGAGCTTGAAAATGTGCAAAAAAAATACGTTAGGGGGTAAATAAAATGGAAAAAAGTTTAGATATGATCGATGTAATTGGCTTTTTATCGGATTTCGTGCTTGATTATTTCGGAGGCGAAGATTTTAAAGGGGTCGGAGCATATGCTTCTGACGAGGACAGGATCGCAAAAATGGCATTTAAGTCTGGCGATAAAGGGTATATGCTGACTCTCGAAGAAGTAAACGAGGAGGGCGAAGATGACTAAATTTACGAAATTCACGTTAATCCTTGTGGCTATTGTGGCCGGGGCGGCGATTACTGTCATGTTCATTGGACAGGCTTACGAGATCCGCGGGGGCTTCTCAATCGGGGGAGAATGGCTTGTTCTGCCGATCATGATTATAATTAAGCAGCTTGTTAAGGAAGCGCGAAGAGTGTTTAAGAATCTTTACGGAGGTGAAAATGGGTGATAATCGACTGTAAAGAAGCTAGGAAAAATGCAGAAAGGTGAAAAAAGATGGTAAGAAACAGAAAGAGCAGAATAATTGAAAGCCACTCGAGAGCTATCGCCGAAAGCGAGGAAGATCTTGAAAAAGCGGTGAAAAATGAAGAAGATATGTCGGCGCAGTTAATTGTCGACGAGTTGTTGACGCTTGCGGCAGATATGACTTTGAAGGCGTTAAAGGCGGTTAAGGGCAAAACCGCTAAAGAGCTTATTGCGGCTTCAGCGGCGGCAAAATTTATGGCTTGCAAACTGGAATGGCTTGCGAGTGAGTATATGGAAGCTGATGTTGAACTGGTTCACCGAGTCGAGAATTACTTGTGGCAGTCGATAGATATATCGGTCCGCGATGAGCAGGAAAACAAGTAAAAACAGGAGGTAAGACAAAATGAGCAAGAGTAGTGCATTTTCAAGCAGCTATATGCAGCGGATTGCTCAATACAACTTCCTCGCGCGAACGGTCGGAATGAGTTACGGGCAGTATATTGCGCATATGGAAGAAAAGAAGCGCGAACGCACAGGGTTGACTGTAAAAGCCAAAATTTTGGAGATGAAGGAGAAAGAGACGAAGGAGGGCAAAAATCAATGAAAAAGACTTACATAATCGTCCGCGACAATCCCGAAATGCCCGAGCCGTTATATTACGCGGGGCGGCACGGGGAGCAGATATGCCGAACGGGCGAAATCCGCGAGGCGGTCACATTTGAGAGCAAGGGCGGTGCGGAAAACATTCTCCGAATTATAGAAGAAGCTAAGAGTGGCGAATTTAGAGGGGATACAACCGGGTGGAGAATCAAAGAAATGCCGCAAAAGGAGCGGGAAAAGTCTGCTCCGGTTCCCCCTAAAAAAATGACGGCGGAAGAAGCGAGCAAGCTTGAATGGGCTGAAACAGGCGACAGGCTGCGGCAATTAAGTCTGTTTAAAGCAAACAACGGCGGTCGTGTTGAATACGCGTTTAAAGACGAGGTTGACGGGAAAATGAGACTGCTCGGTTCGGACTATGCAGCGGCTATGACTGCTTTTTGCAAAAAAGGGATGAACCGGCTTATAGCATGGTGCGGAGGAAAAGAGTGATGGCTTGCGAAATCTGCGGAGTTGATGTAAACGAAGTTGGCTGCTGGGTTCAATGTCCGATACACTTTGAAACGATATGCCATAGACATTGCTACAGCTGCGTTTATCACGGTGAAGCGGGATCAATGACTTGGTGCAGCTTTTGGCAAAGAACATTTGTACTCGAAAAAGTTGAGGACGAAAAAAGCGGCGAGAACGCATAAACGAACTCGCCGCCATAAAAGGGAATATGAGAAAATAACAATTTTACAAGACTATTATAGCATATTCCCTTTGTTTTGTCAAGCAAAAAACGGCGAAAAATCGCCGTTTTCGAGCTTGTATTGCGCAATAACATTTCAACAAAATGTTAAAAATCCCCGATAACCGTGCGGGAATTATCGAATTTAAACAATCTAACAAAAGGAATATGCGAGAATGAGATATATTGAAGAAAAAAAACTGCGCGGCGGAAAGTTCGCCGAGGTCGATATTTTCCCAATGGATACGAAGGAAAAACAGAGAAGTGGGAAAATGGTGCGGAGGAAAATTTCGCCCGAAAAGATTAAGGCGATGAATGAAAAGGTCGCGAAGCGATATTTTATAGCCTTAGTCAATCAAAATTTTGATACAGGCGATTACCACGTCACCTGTACATACGCGGGAAAACCGCCCCCGATAGACCTAGCGCAGAAGATAGCGGCGGAGTTTTTGCGGCGGCTGAAAAAGTTATACAAAAACGCGGGAGTGAATTTCAAATATATCAAAATTCACGAGTTCGGCGGAAAAAATGAGCGAGTGCACCACCATTTGCTTATCCCGCGCGGACTACCGCGAGAGGTTATCGAGGAAGAATGGAGGAATGGCGCGATTTGGCAGCGTTTGGATTATACGGCAGGCTTTTGCAACTGTGATTTATTATATTCAGACGAAAACGAGGGATTGCAAGCGATTGCACTATATCTGACAAAAAGACCCGCGAACCGCAAGCGGTGGAGCGGGAGCAGAAATTTAAAGGCTCCGGAAGAAATTGTAAACGACAAAAAATATGGATTTACAGAGTTGCGCAAACTGATCCGTGCAATACGCGAAGAACGTGGCGTGACGGCTGCCGAAAAAATCTACAAGGGGTGGAAATGTGTTGAAATTTCCGTGAAAGAAAACCCCGTCACAAAGCTTGAAGCGGTCAGCATTAAGCTAGTCCGATCAGGATAAAAAAGGAAATGCCAAAGGCAGAAAGGAAAAAACTATGGAAGAAACAAGAAAACAGGAACTCCTTGAAAAACTCACAAAGGCAATGCCCGACGAAGCGGCAAAATTTATCACCTGGGAACTCGGCAGAATCGGTGAACTCGGCGGAACGATTGCCAACGAAATTATTAAGGACATAATCAAACCGAAAGCACTGTGGGATAACATAGTGAAAAAAGCAAATAAGGAGCTTGGCGGCAAAAGCGGTGCGGTCAGCGAATTTAAGGTATTCAGGTGGTTATGCGAAGAATTGCATTTTGACAGCCTAGTAACACGTGCAGATGTTGCGCAATTTGTAACCGAAATTCTCGAAAATGAGGACGGCGCGGAAGAAAAAACGGCTGATAGCGGCAATATTGCGGCTCTCGATTTCGATAGCCTATTCGATTGATGGGGTGCGCGAAATGGACGAAAATTTTCAGCTTTCGGAAGAGGACTGGGCGAAAATTGACGAGATGATAAAGCCGAGTTATTTCATCTTAGACACTCACTACGGGAAGAAGCAGGCTCGTGTAAAATGCACGAACTGCGGCGCGGAAGAGGTCAGACCGTCGGGATATTTTATGCACGGCATGTGGTGGACCTGTAAAAAATGTCACAAACATGGCGAGGTAGTAAACCCGCAATTATATGCGCATTCCGTGATGAAACACACGCGAGCCGACGAGATAAAAAGTATCGGTGTTTTTGAAGCGGAAAACCCCAATAGTGTGTGGCTGAAATTCATACATGTCGGCTATAGTCTGAAAAGAAAAGGCGGTTGCGAGCCAGAGGTGGAACGAAATGTTCAGGAGCGTGCAGTATTTCATTTTGAGCCGGGCAAAGTGACAAAGTTCAAGCAGGAATATGATTTCGCAAAAGGTGAGTATTGCGCGAAGAAATGTATCAGAGCGACAGGCTATTACGCAGCGATACATCAATTTTGGAAATCAATAAAAATCGAAAACAGGTATGTCGGGTATGAAAAACTGTTTGAAACATTTCTGAAATACCACGAAAATGGGTATGCATCACGAAAATACGATACACATACATTCACTGAATTGCTGATACGCGAATGTAAATACCCCGCGTGGACAGAATTGTGTACAAAATGCGGCTGCATCAAAGCCGCAATCGCACCGATGCAAAAGACATACGGAATAAAGCGACAAGGTCGAAACGTTGCAGAGATTTTCCCTGCCTTAAAAAGAACACAACGCGGGGCGCTGATACGCTACATGGCAGAAATAAAACCGGAAAGAACCGAGGAGATCGCGATTGTATACGAATTTTTAAAAACGCACGAAACGTGCATTCTGGACGAAGTGATTGCACAATTCCACGAAAAAAGCGGCACCGCAATAGAAGTGATGCAAGTGACAGGATTGTCGGTTATAAAGCTAAGAAATTATCTTACAAAGCAGAAGAATGCGAGCCTCTGGTTGTATAAAGATTATATCTGTGATTGTAAAACACTGGGATATCAATTGACAGATAGCGTGGTACTTTTCCCGAAAGACCTCCGCGAAAAGCACGCAGAAACAAGTAAGTTATGTCGATACCGGGTAAACGAAGTACAAAACGAAAAGTGTAAAAAGCGGCATAAAAAACTAGTAAAGCAAGGCTTAGAGGTCGAAACGAAAACGCTATGCGTTCGCGTTCCCGAAAACGGCGGGGATATAATCGTCGAAGGCGCGAAACTAAGTCATTGCGTTGGTAGTTACGCGGTGGATCACGCAGAGGGCAGAACCACTATACTTTTTATCCGCAAAAAAAGCGATCTCGAAACGCCGTATTTTACGGTGGAAATAAGCTTAAAAACGGCGAGAGTGATACAATGCTACGGGTATAAAAACAAAGTAAGCGGGCAAAACGAGCCACAGGTAGCGGCAATCCTTGACAAGCTAGTCAATAAAGTTAAGCAAAATAACAAAATTTACGAAAGGCAGGAACAAACAGCGTGAGCAAATTTAACGCAATCAGTACATCAAGCTGCAATTTACCGACAGTAAGCGAGGAGCATTCAGAAGCGATACGGCTCCATGGGGCGATTGTAGCGGACGCGCAAGCGGCGGCTTATCACCTTATCTCTCTTGGGAAAAATCTGCGAGAAATGAACGAGAAGAAGCTGTACAAAGAACTCGGCTTTGAAAGCCTTGGTGAATATGCTACAGCGGCAGTAGGGCTGAAAGGCAGGGCGGCATATAACTACATTGCCGCCTATGAAACATACGGCGAGGACGGCTTGACAAAATACGGCTCGCTCGGTATTACGAAGCTGACGGCTTTGATACAGCTTGCACCCGACGAACGTGCGGAACTTCTCGACGGCGGCGCGGCAGAAATGTCCACACGAGATTTACAAGCGGCAATTGATGAATTAAAAAAGAAAAATGAGCAGCTGACGTTTGAATTGTCGGAGCGTGATGAAGCAGACAAAAAGCGGGAAGAAATGCTGAAAAAGGCAGAAGAATACGAGACGGAAATTGCACGGCTAACGGCACTGGTCGAGGAAGAGCGGAAAAACAAGGTTCTCCCTGCCCCGCAGATGTCGGAAGCAGAGAAAGAGGAAATCCGAAAGAAGATAGAAGCCGAAACGCAGGCGAGATATAGCGAAGAAGCCAAAGAAATGGCAGACGAAGCGGCACGAAAAGCTAAGGCAGAGTATGAGCAGAAAGCCATCGCCGCTGAAAAGAAGCTGAAAGAAGCCGAGGAACAGGTAGGCAAGCTGTCGCAAAAGCTAAAAGAAGAACAAGAAAACACAGAAAAGTTGAAATTGCAGGCGAATGCGCAAAAACCCGCGTATTCAAGCGGGAAAGAAGCTGTAAAAGCACATTTCGGGTATATCAAAAAAGCGGTTGAAGATGTAGCGGTACTTTTGCGGCAAATGGACGATAAGAGCGAAGCTGAAAAACTCCGTGCCGGCATGATACAGACGCTTGAAGCATGCAAGGGGGCATTGAAATGAAATACAATAAAATAGCGGCACTAATCAAAAAGAGTAAGTGGCTAGATGTCAGGACGGTAGACGAGGGCGAGCAGTGGGTAGGAGATGGAAGTGCAATGTTCCCAATATACGGAATGCCCGAGCTTGATAATGAGCAAATTTACAAATTTTTAAGTCTGGAAAACAAAAAAACAAAAATAAATGACGGTACTGCAGGAATGATTGACGAATCGCTGTTTCAAGAAGAATATCCCTCCGAAGTGCAGGCACAAGAGTTCGGAGCAAAGGTGCTGCTGAACGGCGAGGAGTATCAATCGGTGTATACAGAAATCGGTGCATTGCTGATAAAATCGAAGTACATAGAAATTGCGACTGATAACAGCGAAATACAGGGGCAGATAGGATTTTATATCAGAAAACACGGAAGGATTCCGTTTGTTGCAATAAAAAAAGGCTTCGCACTTCTTGCTGTAATAGTGCCGGTATACACTTGGGGAGATGATGACAAAATACTGGACGATTACCGCAAATTGTGCGCAATGCTAGAGCTTACCCGCGCAAATCTTGGCGGAAACGAGAGGTGATAGTATGGAATATAATCAACAAGCGGCAATGGCTGTAATACGCGGTCAACATAACAAACGCGCGGGGGATTATTTTGAGGAGCTGATTTCACGTTCCTGCAACGAATACGAGCGGCTCGGCGTGGCAAAAATTGAAAAAACTCCCGAACCGTTCAAAATCGTTAAGCCTATGGGCAACGGGAAATTTCAAGGCTTCTACATTTCGCAGGCACAACCCGACTTTAAGGGGGTGCTTGCGGGGGGGCGATGTATTGTTTTTGATGCGAAGCACACGGATGGCGTGAAAATAGAACTTTCGCGTCTTTCCGAAACGCAGAGTGAAACGCTTAATACCTATCAGACGCTCGGAGCATACGCGGGCATATTGTGCAGTTTCGGTTTCAGGCGGTTTTTCTGGCTTCCCTACACGGTTTTTGTAAATGCCAAAAAAGAAAATCGACACCTTTACTGGAACGAAACTGACTGCGCCCCGTATGAAGTTTATATGTCAAACGGCTATATCAATTTTTTACAGGCTGAAAACAAGTGAATTACAAGTTAAATACAAGTGAAAGGACTTGAAAATGTACAGCAAAACAACACTCCTCGGGCGCATTTCGTGCGATTTAGAACTAAAATCAACCCCTTCGGGTAAATCCGTAGTGAGCTTCACTGTAGCTTGCGACAGACGGTATCAACAGCAGGGACAGGAGCGCAAGGCGGATTTCCACCGATGCGTTGCATGGGGACAAAACGCGGAATTTATATGCCGATACTGGTCGAAAGGGAAGCCGATAATGCTTGACGGTGAATTACAAAACCGCGATTACAAGGACAAGAACGGTAATACGCAATATGTGACGGAAATAATCGTCGACCGCGTGACATTTACGGGTGACGGTTCAAAATCGCAAAATCCCGCACAACCAAGCGGGGAAAATGCACCTAAAGCAACGGCGAATTACACACCCACAAGCGGCAATGCACCTACATACACACCGCAAGATTTCACGTGCGAACCGACTGACGATGATTTTCCATTTTAGGGGGTGATAAAATGGAAATACGCGAATTTTTGGGGCAGTATAAGGAACTGCGGCGGCGGTATCTGCTAAAAAATGACGCATATCGGGCGGTATATGAAACCGCGACGGGCTTTGCACCTAGCGATGATAGCGGCGGAAAAACGTGTGGAAAATCCGACAAAACAGCGGCGGGGGCGGAAGAACTCGCCGACCTGTCTCAGGAAATCGAGGAAATACGGCGGGAGATGATAGGGTCAGCGAAAAAAATTACATATTTCATAGCGGCACTTTCTCCCGGACCTGCCGAGATTTTAAGCCAGTACTATATCCAGTGCTTGACGATTTCGGAAATCGCGAAAAAAACCGAAAAGCATTTGACGGAAAAGCGGGTAATACAGCGGATTAGGGCGGCTGAACGCGAAGCAGAAGCGGAGCTGAGAAAGATGATATCACTGCCAAAGCTGTAAAATTTCCGAAAATTTCCGAAAATTTCCGAAAATTTCCGAAAATTTCCGTTGCGATTTTATATAAAACTATGCTATAATATAATCGCGGGGAGAAGTTCCTCGCACGTGGGCGGAACATTGAGGTTTACCTCCTGAAAAGTCGTGTCCCCCGTATGCACACGCGGGGGATATGCAGCCCGTAGGCAGAGTACGAGGGTCAATGCCTCGTGCGTGTTCGGGTGCAAATCCCGAAGGCTGCGCCCTTTCTGTTTGTCGCGAATGACAAAAGTTGTTCAGATTGCAGCAATTCCGAAAAACCGTTGCTTAAAAGCAGCGGTTTTTTCGTATACGAAAAGAGGTGAAAACGTGACTGAGAAGCAAAAGAAATTTGCCGATGAATACCTTATCGACCTAAATGGCACACGCGCCTATAAGGCCGCATATCCGCACATAAAAAGCGACAATGCGGCGGCTGCGGCGGCTACGAGATTGTTAAGAAATGTTAAGGTCAAGGAATACCTCGCCGAGCGGCTAGAAGCTGCCAAAAGCGCGAAAACAGCCGAAGCATCGGAAGTAATGATCTTTCTTACTGCGGTAATGCGTGGCGAAGATAAGGCGGAACGTCCTACAATCGACGCACTTGGCGAGCCAACGGTTTTGACGTATCGCGATCAGCAGAACCGCATTCGTGCGGCTGAACTTCTCGGGAAACGTTTCGGGCTTTTCGCAGAAAATTTGAAAGTAAGCGGCAATATGGGGGTTACAATAGTTGATGACATTAAGTAGCATTATTGCTCCGAGCTTTTATGAGGTTCATAAAGCTTTAAAAAATCACGAGTACACGCATTACTGGCTAAAGGGTGGGCGTGGCTCGTGTAAATCGTCTTTTGCAAGCGAAGAAATTGTGCTGGGCATGATGAAAGACCCTGAAGCGAACGCGGTAGTCCTGCGAAAAGTCGGTCTATATTTAAAAGACAGCGTTTTTGAACAATTACAATGGGCAATCTCCGCACTTGGTGTTGACGCATACTGGGCGGCGAAGCTGTCGCCAATTGAACTGGTATATCTACCCACGGGGCAACGCATTATTTTTCGCGGTGCGGATAAGCCAAAAAAGATAAAATCCACGAAAGTAAAACGCGGATATATCCGGTATATCTGGTATGAAGAAACGGACGAGTTTAACGGAATGGACGAAATCCGCACTATAAATCAATCGCTTATGAGAGGAGGTTCAAAGTATGATGTTTTTTATACTTATAATCCCCCGAAATCAGCACGAAACTGGGTAAACGAGGAAGTTTTGAAGCCCTCGGTCGGGCGGCTTGTGCATTCTTCCGATTATCGCACAGTGCCTACAGAATGGCTTGGCGAACAGTTCCTGCTTGAAGCGGAGCAGTTGAAACAGGATAATCCGACCGCCTACGAGCACGAGTATCTGGGCATTGCAACAGGCACGGGCGCGGAAGTTTTCAGCAATATTGTTTCGCGGGCGATAACGCAGGACGAAATCGACAGTTTCGACCACGTATATAGGGGCTTGGACTGGGGATTTGCCGCCGATCCGTTCGCGTATATAGCATGCCACTTAGACAGTACCCGCAAGCGGCTATATATTTTCTATGAATATTATAAATGCGGGGCGCGTTTTGAAAATATTTTTGAGAATATCAAACGTGAAAACAAGAAAAACGCAATGATTATGGCGGAAAGTGCCGAGCCGCGTTCAAACAACGAATTGCGGGAAATGGGGCTGCGATTGCAACCTGTAAAAAAAGGGCAAGGCTCGGTTGAACACGGGATAACGTGGCTTCAAAACTTACACGAAATTATAATTGATCCCTCTCGGTGTCCAAACGCTCACCGCGAGTTTGCTCAATACGCTCTTGAACCCGATAATAATGGCGGTTTCCGTGACGGGTTCCCTGACCGTGACAACCACAGCATTGATGCAGTTAGGTATGCTCTTGAAAATGTAATCGGTGCGAAAAAAGTTAAAACATTTAATAAAACGAAAATGGGGGTTTACTGATGATAGATGTGGCAATTATGACAACCTCGCTTGACGGCTCGGAGATTACCCCCGAAGCCGTCAAGCCATATATCGAGCAGTTTGCTACACGCGCATTGCCACGGTTAAAAAAGCTTGGCGATTATTACGACGGCAAGCAGGAAATTTTGAACCGCACAAAAGAAGAAAGCTTGAGCAATAACAAGATCGTTATAAACCATGCCGCATATATCGCAACGCTAACAGCTTCATACTTGATAGGCGACCCAGTGAAGTATACTGCACCCAAAAACATTGATATTACCGAACTTCTTGAAACACTCCGACGGGCGGACGCGGCAACGCAGGATAGTGATCTTGCGCTTGACGCGGCAATATATGGTACCTGCTACGAGCTGCTTTATTTTTCCGGAGATGACAACCCGACAATAAAGCTCGCCCGCCTTTCTCCTCTTAACACCTTTGTGGTTTATGATGATACTGTTGAACAGAAACCTGTATTTGGGGTTTACTTTTACCCCGTACGCAATTCTAGGGGAGATTTAGACGGGTATAAGGGTAGTTATTATACCCTGACGGAAAAGCGAGAATTTGAACTAGACAAGGGGCTGACGTTCAAATTTGTAAGTGACCCAAAACCACATTATTTCGGCGGAGTTCCGATAATTGAATTTTATAATGACGGAAGGCGTTGTGGCGATTTTGAACAGGTCACAAGCCTAATTGACGCCTACAACCTATTACAGTCCGACCGAGTGAATGACAAAGAGCAGTTTGTAGATGCCATTCTTGTTCTGACGGGCGCAGTTTTCGGCGATGATGAGGAGGAAAGCAGCGAGAATTTCGACGCTATCAAGAAAAACCGGGTAATGCAACTTGCCGACGGAGCAAAAGCAGAATATCTAACTCGACAGTTTGATGAAGGCAGCATTGAGGTTTTACAACGTCGACTCGAACAGTCAATTCACAAGATAAGTATGACTCCCGATATGAGTGACGAGAATTTCGCTTCAAATGTTTCTGGAGTGGCAATGAAATACAAGCTTTTACCCCTTGAGCAGCGTACAAAGATAAAAGAGCGGTACTTCGCCGAGGGATTGCGGGAACGCCTGCGGCTTATTCAGAACGGGTTAAGCATAAAAGGAACCGCAGCAATCGACTTGTCGGAAATTGAAATTGTTTTTTCGCGCTCATTGCCTGTAAATGAGCTTGAAATTGCACAGACGGCGCAGACTTTAAGCGGCATTGTACCGCAAGAAACCATATTGAGCCTGATCCCTGAAATCACGGACGTCCAGGACGCAATCGACAAACTTAACGCAGAAAAGGAAGAAGCGGTAGCTATTCAGCAAAAGGCTTTTGCGAATACCCCGCTTCCGAAAGCTGACGTAGACGAAGAAGAATGATGCCAAAACTCGCAAATGAAACATACTGGGCAAGAAGAGCGGCAATGCGAATGGTCGATTATCAGGCGGAAGCAGAAAAAGTTGCAAACGATCTCGGAAAAGCATACGCGGCGGCAAACAACTCAATGCAACGCGAAATGCACCGCATTTTCAGCAATTTTCAACGAGCTTTTAAAATTTCCGAAAGTCAGGCAAAACAAATTCTATCAACTGTCGGGAACGAAAGATCATTAAAAGAGCTAATAAAGGCGGCAAATAAAATCACCGACCCAGAAACGCGTCAGCTTGCGTTTGACACGCTGAACAGTGCTCCAGCTTATAGTTGGCGAATAGCTCGTCTTGATGATATGCTCGAGGAGGCAGAAAAAAATTGCAAAGCTATTTGCCACGCCGAAATTGAAAAAACGACGGATTTTCTCGGTAAGATAACGCGAACGGCATATACCCGAACGGGCTATGATTATCGGGTTATTGTTGCGGCGCGAAAAGCGGATTTCGAACCAATGAGTAATTCACTTGTTGAAACTATTCTGGCAACGAATTGGAGCGGCATTCATTATTCTGAACGTATTTACCATAACGTTGAAGATATGCAAATGAAGCTTAAACAGAATCTTCTTGAAGCTGTTATGACGGGCGAAGGCGAGTATAAACTCGCTGATAAAGTCGCCGAACGTTGGCAAATAGGATATAATGATGCTCGCAGACTTGTAAGAACTGAAACTACCTACGTTACTAATCAAGCGGAGCTGGCGAGTTACAAGGAAATCGGAATTGAGCTGTATAGGTACGAAGCCATTTTGGATACCACAACGTCTGAAATTTGTCGCGAATTGCACGGAAAAAAATTTAAGATTTCCGAAGCAAAGCCGGGGAAAAATTACCCCCCTATGCACCCGTGGTGTAGAAGCACCACAATGGCGGTAATTCCAGAAATTCCCGAAATCACCGAGGAGCACGACAACGCGATTGAAGGGTGGCTTGCCGATGAAGAAGACTTGGACTACGAGGAGTGGTGTGAAAAAAACCATATCAACCCGAAAACGGGGAAGAAAGTGTACCGAGGCAACATCAAGAGTGCGAAAACAAAACAGGTGCAAGCACAGGAGCAACCAAAAGCGGCAACCGAACCAAAGGCGGAAACCGTATCAGAACAGCCGAAAACCGTAGTCCAGAAGCCGAAAACGGCGAAAAAATCACCAAAAAGCGGAGCGGCAACACAGAAACCGAAAGCGGCACTTGATTACGGGTACTCGATCGAATTTGAAACCACTATCCCGACTATTGAAACAATCGACACGCCTACGGTAAAGACTACGGAGAAGATTTACACGGACGAAAACGGGAAAAATATAAGATGGAAAGGAAAAAAGAATGGGCGGTAGAGGTGCAGAAAGCAAGATTTCAGCTAATCGTAAAAGCTCTTCAAAATCCGAAGATAAAATTGCGAGCGTTTTTGACAACGCTTCCCCCACAAGAATTTTGAAGAAAGATTTTTTCGGGCAAGTTGTAAAAGCAACAAATAAGTATTATAGATTCGATCAGGTTCTAAGCGATGACAAAATCATAATTGTTTCAAGAGATGTAGTCTCAATAAAAGGAAAGCCAGTATATGTTACCGGCTCGAACACCGCTATATATTTAAAAGATTGGCAATTTCGAAGAATGGCGACACGTCACGGGGGCGGCGATATGTGGGCAATAAAATTAGATCGGAATTATTTTAAAGAATATACATTCAAAAACCCTATAAGAGATTCAGAAGGCTTTAATTTTCACAAAAAACAAGAGAACTTTGATTCTTTGCGAAAAGTGGCGCGTGAACAACAGGAGTGGCAATTAAAGGGGGGAAGTTTTAGAAGTGATGGCACTAACCTTATACTTTGGAACAGAATTGAGAAGTTATAATGTATTATCGTAAAACAATGTTTCAAAACCTTGAAAAAAGCCCGATAATTGACCCAGTGGGGAGATATGATATTCCTAGAATTGAACCAGTCGACTTTTCGGGTGCGGAGTTTATAGGCTTCAATTTTGCTAAATCTGAAAAAAATAAAGCAGATAAAGGCATTCATTTTTATTTAGACGATTATCAATTTGAAAGGGTTTGGAAAAGTCCGGAAATTTATTTAAAACTACTACAGCAATTCAAATACGTTATGTCTCCAGATTTCAGCTTGTTTTCAGATTACCCGAAAGCATTGCAGATTTATAATCATTATCGCAAACATTGGCTCGCAGCATATTGGCAAGCAAACGGGATTACGGTAATACCTACAATATGTTGGAGTGATGTCGAAAGTTTTAAATTTTGTTTTGACGGGGAGCCAACGGGTAGTGTCGTTTCAGTATCAACGATAGGAGTTCAAACTTGTGCTCGTAAAAAACAAGCTTTTACAACCGGTTATAACGAAATGGTTAAACGTTTGCGCCCGACTAAAATAATATTTTATGGTAACGTTCCGGAGGAATGCCACGGAAATATAATTAGGATTAAGGCTTTTACCGAAAAATGGCATGAAGCTATTACCGAAGAATTTTAAACAAGCGGAAGCTCAATAAAAACTGCGTTTTGCAAGCGATTGCAAGGCGCATTTTTTATGCCCGAAAGGAGAAGATAAAATGGCAGCTACAAGCCGAAACAAGCTATGGTGTGGAAATTAAGCAAGCGAGAACTTGAAATAATAGCGCAGCTATCAAAAAATGGCAAAGCAGAAAGGACAAGCAAAAGAAGAAAAGTTTTTTTCTTCGGCGAAAACGAGTATAGATAAATCCAGCGTATAAATTATTTAGCGCTGTTTTTATAAATTTTTATAGCGAACACGCCGGGCTCTGAACGGCGCGGGCGCGGGAAGGACGAAAAATGGAAGGTTTAATCAGATTGCCGTTGCAATATTTCGCAGAGGACGGTGGCGCAATCGGAGCGGCAAGAACAGTCGCTGAGGACGGCGCAAACGGGCAGGGTGCGGAATATAGCGAACAGAAGCCGCAGACGCTCGACGAGGTTCTGGCGGGGAACAAAAACTTTCAGGCGGAATTTGACCGCAGAATGACGAAAGGTATTGAAACCGCTCGGGCGAAGTGGGACGAGCAGAAGAAAGCGGAAATGACCGAACAGGAAAAGCTTGCAAAGATGAAAGCGGACGAAAAAGCACAGTATGAGCGCGAAAAAGCTGAAAAGCGATTGATGGAACGCGAAGCAGAAGTAACCCGCCGAGAGCTAACGGCAACTGCAAAAGAAACGCTTGTCGAAAAAGGCTTATCGGCTGACCTTGCAGCAGTGCTAAATTACAGTAATGCCGATACCTGTAAGGAAAGCCTTGAAGCGGTCGAAAAGGCTGTAAGGTTGGCGGCGGAAAGCATTGTAAACAGCAAGCTGAAAAGTGACGGGGCGCCTAAAAAGGGCGCGGAAAATAGCGAAGTTGACCCGTTTTTGGCGGCGCTTCGCGGAAAGTAAGAGGTAAAATAATATGGCTATCAATTTAGCAACGAAGTATTCATCGCAGATTGATGAAGAAATGAGAAAGGGCGCACTTTCCGCGCCTGGTGTGAACAACGAAGTTGACTTCGTGGGCGCACAGACTGTAAAAATCTATTCGATGGGCACAGCCCCGCTGAATGATTATAACCCGAACGGCGGTATGAGCCGCTACGGTAATCCCGTAGAAATCCAGGATACTATCCAGGAAATGACAATGACACAGCAGAAGTCTTTCACGTTTACGATTGACAAGACATACGCTGTTGACAGCCCCGAAGGTATCAGGAACGCGGGTTCTGCGCTCCAGCGCGAGCTTGAACAGGTTATCATTCCCGAAATTGACAAGTACCGTTTCGGCGTTATCGCAGAGAAGTCAAAGAGAAAGACTTATACCGCCCTAACAAAGGGAAACGCTTACGAGGCTTTTCTTGATGCAAACACGGCGATTACGGAAGAGGAAGTGCCGAGCGAAGGACGTATCGCTTTTTGTTCATCGGCATTCATTCAGCTTTTAAAGCTTGACCCGAACTATACAAAGGCTGGAGACATTGCACAGGACAAGATTGTATTTAAGGGGCAGGTCGGCGAATGCGACGGTGTGGCGATTATATCCGTGCCGAAGCGCAGACTTCCTGCGGGGGTATCATTTATCATTACTCACCCCATCGCCGCGCCTGCGCCTGTTAAAATTCAGGATTACAAAATCCATACAGACCCGCCCGGACTGGCTGGAAATCTTGTCGAGGGGCTTATTTATCATGACTGCTTCGTTTTTGAGCACAAGCGAGCTTGCATAGCGGTTAATTATTCCGAAATCGGCAGTATCACGGTTAAAATGACCGCGACCACTACGGGAAACGGCAAGGTTGAAGTTTCGGGCGATACGAGCGGCGGTACATTAGTCTACAAGACTAATGGCAGTGTTACCGCACCTACACTTGGGGCTGACCTTTCAAGCTGGGCGGAACTTCCCGCAGACGGCGAAATTGCGGCTACAAGCGGCAATAAAATCGTTGTCGCGTTAAGAAATTCCGAGGGTAAGGCGGTTTCAACTTCGGCGGCTAACACGGTAGTCGTAGGCTAGGAAAGGGGAGTTCGGCTGTGACGGCACTTGAAAAGTTAAAAATTCGGCTTGACATAGCCGATGAAAGCGAAGATGAAAAGCTGTTGCTAATGCTATCGGAAGCGGAGGATACGGTGCTTGACCTTATCGGGCGGGAGATAATCCCCGCCCGATTAACAAGCGTTCAAATTGAATTGGCGGTTATCGCGTACAACGAACAGGGCGCGGAGGGTGAAAGTTCGCGATCCGAAGGCGGTATATCGCGTTCATTCGTGGACGGTTTGCCAGGTGAGATGAAAGAACGGCTGAAAAATTACCCCCGAAAGGTAGGCATTATAAAATGCGGCTGATGGAAACAGATCTGAAAACATATTCCGTATATCGTCCCCGCGCGGTGTTGTCAAACTATATCGGGACAAAAACGGAGTATGTGGAAAACGGCACTATTCGCGCACAAATTCAGCCCGTCACGGATAAAATTTCAATTGCACTATATGGAAATCGCGTTGAGAAGATGAAAAATCTCGTGTGCCCATACGGTGTAAATTTGAGAAAAGGTGACAAGGTTGATATTGACGGCGAAAAGCATAAAGTCGTTGGATTGCTGATGTACAGCACGCATATAACCGCCGCCGTGGAGATGGAAGGAGCGACAAATGGGGGCTAAAGTAGACGGTCTGGAGCGACTGGCGAAGAAGTTAGATAAAATGGGCGACACGCAATTTGTTGAAAATGCGGTAATGCAGGCGTTAGGATATGCGGCAGAGGGAACGCGGAATCGGGCAATTAGCCTGTTGGATGAAAATGTGTACAGCCAACCACTACCGCCTGGAGGCAGTAGAACGGGAAATTTGAAGAAAATCCACGTCGAGCCGATTACTGGGCGCGAAGAAAAGGGATACCGCGTTTTTACGCTGACGCGATACGCAGTATATGTAGAATTTGGTACAGGCACAAAGGGTGACCCGTCCGTTCCGCATACGGCAAGACCATACTGGACGTATCAGTTGCCAAACGGGCAATTTGTCCGTACAAGCGGAATGAAAGCTCGCCCGTTTCTCCGCCCCGCATTTAACGAACAGAAAACGAAGTGCGTAAAGCACATAAAAGCAACGCTGAAAAAGCGGCTAACTGAAATTGCTTATAATGGAGGAGGTGGAGGCGGTGATTGATTTATTGCCGCACGTTCGGGACGTTTTAACCCCGATAGGCGCACAGATTGAGTTAAGCTATAACGGAATTGAAGCGACGATGCCGCTGATTGTACTATCGGAAGTGGATAACCGCGCAAGCGTTGTAGCAGACGCAGAGGAGCTTTACAGCGCAATTTCCGTGCAACTCGACATATATCACTACGACGAGCGAAACGCGCGGGAAATCGCGTTGCAAGCGGCGAATTTAATGACTGCGGCGGGGTTCACTCGGTCGTATTCATCGCCGATAGCGGAAGATAACCTTTTCCGATACACTACGCGTTTCGTTACGACCGCATTTGAAGCAAAGAAGCTGCTTTTCGGCAGAGTAAATTAAAAAAGTGCTGCGTTAAAGCAGCGGAAAGGAAAGAAAAATGGCTGAATTTTTAAGTGCGAAGACCACGCTGACAATCGGCGGTACAGAAATCACAAATATGAAGAGTACGCCTGATATGGGAAGCGAACCCGACAAGGTAGATGTTACCAGTTTTGATAATGAAAAATACAAGTCGTATATACCGGGACTAATGGATCCCGGCTCGTTAACTTTTGAGTTTTGGGATACAACGACGAATTTTAATGCCGCAAAAGCACATGAAGGTGACACGGCGGTTGCGTGCGCACTCACTTTCCCTGACAAGTCTAAGTACAGCTGGAGCGGTACAATTCGCGTATATAAACTTGGCGCGAAAGTGGGTGACGCAATCAGTTTTGCAATCGCCTGCACACCGTCCACAGAACTGGCGTACAGCAACGGAACGGAAATTGGCGAATAATGATATTCTCCCGACATCTTACGGTGTCGGGAGAAAAATTTTAACGAGAAAAGGAGAACGAAAAATGAACTATGTTATTGTAAACACCGCACGCAAAGAATACCGCTTAAAACTCCGCGCGGCATATATGGATGAACTCGAAACCCGTATCGGCGGCGCGATTACCGATAAACTCTCGGAAATAAACAAACTCGGCTTGTGTATCGATATTATCGCGACGGCGATCGACCCCATCGACATAAAAACATCAAAGGCGCAGGCGGCGCAGATGTACGAGGATCTAGTTGACGAGGGTAAGAATTTGCGCGATTTTCAGATGATTGTTCTAGACTTAATGGTGGCGGCGGGTTTTATGAACGCCGCAGCTGTCGAAGCACAGAAGAAAGCGGCGGAAATCCAGACGAAAATAGCGGAACGTGTAGCGAACGCGGAGGCGGAGAAAATCGAAGCGAAGCTGGCAAAAATCGACGAGAAGAAAGCGGCGGAGAAGTCAGAAGCTGCGGAGAGCTGATAAAGCGGATATTTCCTGCGGCAATTACGGCGGGAATCTCGTATGCTGATTTTGAGCGAATGACGTACGGTGAAATAGTTGATGTTATCGAGCACGATTACAAGCGGCGAAAAGCGGAGCAAGAAGTGGCAACGATAAATGCGGCGTTTTCAGCATATCACGGGGCGTATTTATCACGCGTTAAGGGCAGCAGCTTTCCGAGAAGTCTAGTAAAGGCATTCCCGACGCTTTTCGGGCGGGACGCAAGCGGAAATATTCCCGTTGAGAACTGGCAGGAAAGTAAACGAGCTATGGCGAGATTTGCGGAAAGAGCGAGAAGTGCGAAAGGGGTGGTAGAGAGTGGCTGAAGAAGTTATTGATAGGCTGTCGGTGGAGTTGACTGCGAATGCGAAGGGTTTCAAAAAAGGTGTAGACGAAGCTGCAAAATCAACAGAGAAAATGTCAAAAAGTTTCAAATCGGCGGGCAAAAATAGCGACGAACTTGAAAAAGAACTTGACGAACTCCGCGAAAAGTACGAAGACCTTGTAGACACGACAAGCGGCAGTAACCTTTTCGCTGGACTGGCAAAAGGTGCGGCGGCACTCGGCATCGGGAAAATATTTAAAGACGCTATAGGCGAAGCGGGCGATTTGGAGCAGAATATAGGCGGCGCACAGTCGGTTTTCAAGGCGTATTCTGCTAATATCGAAGAAACCGCAAAAACCGCCTATGAATCGTTAGGTCTTTCCGAAAGTAAATACCTCGCGACTGCTACGAAAATGGGGGCGTTGTTTCAAGGCACAGGCTCATCAGCGGCGCAGTCGGCTGAAATGACGGCGAATGCTTTGCAACGCGCGGCAGACGTTGCGTCCATTATGGGAATTAGCATCGATGATGCTATGTATTCCATATCGGGTATGGCAAAGGGCAACTTCACTATGATGGATAACCTCGGTGTAGCGATGAACGATACCACGTTGCAGATTTACGCGCAGGAAAAAGGACTCGGCAAGCTCGAAACGACGCAACAGAAAGTAAACGCGGCATATCAAATGTTTATGGACAAGACTGAATACGCGGCGGGAAACTACGAAAAAGAGAACGCCACGTATGCGGGGTCACTCTCAACGCTAAAAGCTGAATTTGAAAATTTTATGGCGGAAGCGGGTACAGCGGCAATGCCGATTGCAACCGAGGGTATAAAGCTGCTAAGTGGGGCTTTAGAAGACGTTTCGCCTTTTATAAAGTCGGTAGCTGAGGGCATAGGTGCGGTCGGGAATATAATCAGCGAGCTGCCCGAACCGCTAGTGAAAACCGCAACATATGTTATAGGGTCGACCATAGCGTGGAAAAAATTAAACGCCGTTCTTGGCGCGACAACAAGCAAATTTATGCTTATAGCTATGATAGGTCTTGCGATTTTTGGGAAGCTGTCAGAGGCGGCAGAAGCAAGTGCTAACGCTTCTGGCGGGGTTTATGAAGACATGGAAAGCGGCATTGAAAGTGCGGAAAAAGCACAAGATAGCCTGACTGATAGCGTGAACAAAACAAGCAAGGCGATGAACAAGCTCGCGGGTTTTGATGAAATAACGAAGTTGACAAGCAGCATGACTGCCACTGTTTCAACCGACACGTCGGGGGCAGATTTTGATAAAACGGCGGTTGAAGATTATGCAGACGCTGTTGCGGCGGCAACAGAAAGATTCGGCGTTCTTGACAGTGGGGCTTCAATTGTTCTTGACAATATCAAAAAATATTGGGGTGAGGTCTGGGGGCTTGTGACTTCTGGTGACTGGGAAGGAGTTTTCGCAAAACTCGGAACGGGAATTGACAGCTTTCTGACCGATTTATTTGACGATAGCTGGACAAATATTCGCGATTACTGGGGAAAAATTCTTGAAAAGGTTCAAAGCGGAGATGTTTTCGGAGCTATTTCAGACGTTTGCACGGATGTTGACTCGATTTTAACCGCAACGTTCGGTGATGTCTGGACGAATTTTTCGGATTACTGGGAAAAAATCGGTGGAAAAATTGCGAACGGTGATATTCTTGGAGCTGTTGAAGACCTTGGAAAAAGTTTTATTGACGCCTTTGACGGCATTTTTGGAGAAACGGGACAAATGATTACCGGCTTTTTCAACAAATTCGGTTCAAGAATTTATGAAATCACGCACGCGGACGGAATAAACTCCAACGAACTTAACGCTAGGTACAACGTCAGAGACCTTCAGTCGCTTGTAATCGAATATTTGAAGCAAGGTATGAGCGCGGAAAAAGCAAACGAAGCGGCTAAAGCGGATTATTTAACATCAGCAGAGGCGGTATATTGGTATGAAAACGTGATAGACCCCACGGTTCAGTTGACTACATCTAAGACAACGTATTGGAAAAATAATTTGATTGAAAGCGGACAGCTAGAGGGCGAAAAAACGGAAGTCCCGACCATTTCAAAAATGATGTCAAAGGCTTGGGCATATGGTACTAATACCGCTATTGACACCGCAGAAAAAGGGACAAGCGTGCAGTCGGTGGTAAATTTCGCGGTAAATGCGGCGAACCAGCTGACGGGCGGGAATTTGCAGGCTGACACTCTATCAGTTGAGGATTATTTAGCATTACAAGGCACAGGGAACGGTCCTATTGAAATCCACACCGAAATTGAGCTTGACGGTGAAAAGGTCGGCGAGAGTGTTTCAAAGTACCAAAATGACCAGACTTACCGGAATAACGGGCTTGATAATTACAATTAAGGGGGGATTTTATGGCAAATCAAAATGCTCATATTGTTAAAAGCGGTGATGAATGGCTCCCGAAAATCTCCACGTATTCAATATCGCTTGAAGATATTGATAGCGATGACACTACCCGTTCAGAGAGCGGGAAACTCATTCGCAAGCGCCTGCGAAAAAAAGTGATAAAGCTTTCTATCACGCATATTGCTGATGGCGACTCAATAGCGGCGATCGCGCAAAAAATCGGCGACACAACCATAGAATTAACGGTCCTTTGCCCGGCAAGCGAAGAAGCTGTTGAAAATTATGTAGCATCGGAATTTTATGTTTCCAAAATCACCACGGAAATGATCTCTTTACAGGGAAAAACATGGTGGAAACTTAGTTACAACGCTATTGAGGTGTAAGAAATATGATAAGCGGCACTGTTACTTTAAAAGACGGGACAAAAATTGAGTTAAACGACAACAACATTGTTTCTGGAAGCGTTAAATATTCAATGAATACCAGTTCGGGTGGCAAATTCGATATAGGAACATTCAACGCGGCTCGGCTAAGAATAGGAATTTTCGACGAGCAAAGCGCAGGAAGAGAATTTGATACGGCTGAAATAAAGCTGTTTGAAGGCGAAAACGAGGAGAAGTTAAAAGCAACCGGAGTATATTATGTAGACGGAACACAAACGGATCGGCGAGGAAAAATAATCAAATTAACGGCATATGACGGGGCGGTGAAATTCGACGTTGAAAAGCTGAAAGGGGTTAGTGGCGACGCGGCGACAGTAATCGGGCGAATATGTGAACATATCGGGATTGAATTAGTTCCATTTGAAAATGACGATTTCGTCAACACAGAAATCAGCACGGACGATTCGGATGAATATCCCGATATAACTACTTGCCGCGATCAAATAATGTGGATATGCAAATGGATATGCGCAAATGCGGTGATGAATCGTGTTGGACAATTAGAAATCCGCAAGGCTAAATATACTGCTGACGGCGAAGAAATTGCAATAACGCATACATTCACTGCCGATGATCGCGAAGACATTCAATTCAGCGACACGCGAACATATATCAAATATTTGACCGCATATATCGACGGAAAACCACAGCCGTTTGAAAGTACGTACACATCTTCTGATGTGCAGGCACGTGCAGCTGCATTCAATCTGCCCGAAAATGCGTTTTATCTTGACGCGCAAAAGTATTCAAATTCGGGTGAAAATAATATAAAAGCTTGGCTTAAATATATCGACGGTTTTAAACAGCGAGAAATAAAAGCTACTGTTTTTAACGGTGAAAAGGTCAGCTTGGGCGATACGTGCAGATTTAAGGGAGGGAAAATCGACATAGGCAGGAATATTGTTGGTGTAGTTACTGACATTGAAAGAACGTATAACGGGAAAACGGTGATTATTTGCCACGCACCGAGCGCGGTAGAAACGGAGGTTACAAATGAATTGGAAACCGAAGAGCCAGACGGACAAGAGGATTGATAAGGCTATGAATTCAGGCGGCGGGGCAAAACTGTATGGGCAGATACAGTTCACGGCAGGACGGGCATATTATAACGGTGAAGAATATGTTTTACAGCGCGGGAACAACCGCAGAATTGTTGCAGTTTCACGGAACGGGCGGTGTTCAATTATAGAAACTCCTTTCCATGCTAGTGAAGCTGACGCGGAAATAGCGGCGGCTACAGCTATATTAAAAGGCTTGGACTCAAAAGCTGATCTTGAGGTTACATATGATGTAAAGGCGAATGAAAGCAAGCTTTGCTGCTTCAACCTAGACAAGTTTGACGGGGCTATGGTAGATTGGGGGGACGGAACGGTTGAACCCCTCGCTTCTCAACGAGCATACCATACTTACTCTGAAGCGGGAAGATATATTCAAAAAATTGCGGCGCCTAACGCGACAACTGTCAAAAGTATAAGCATTCCCGAAGATTCAATTGTTTATATCGGCGGGGGGATCTCAAAAGTAAACGCGAACGGATCATATCCTAAAATGGTTATTTGGGGCGAAAATATCAAGTCTTTCCGCTCACCTAATGATTGGGGGCATACAAAAGAATTTGATTTTCCCGTGCCGCCTTTTGTTGAGCAACTGGCGGCCGGGTGGGATTGCAAGGAAAATTATGTATACATTCCTTCAAGCTGTACATCGATCCGCTCGATGCAGTCCGATGGGCTTGAATTTATCGAGATAGAGCCGAAAGGCTCGACAATGGAACTTAAAACTTATGCGTTGTTTAGCCATTCTTCTACTTCAAACACACGAGGCAGACGGTTACAAGCCATTTCAATCCCAGCTCGCTGTGATGTAGCTAACGTGGGATCATCAATGGATTTCGCAAGCGGACGTTCTTTAAAGTTTATAAGATTTGAAAGCGGGATAACAGCACTACCTAGCGGGTTTATGCAGCAGGCAAATTACAATTATATTACAAAAAAAGATTCAATGATGTATGTTTATATCCCGAAAACAATGACAAACATTCCGCTTGATTCGGTTCAAGAGCCAGTTCACTTCGTCTATGAGGGAACATATACAGAATGGCTTAATGTTGAAGGATATGGTGAGAATTGGGCGGATATGGTAAGTTCTTCTAACCGTTTAAAGCTTTCTTGCAGCGGATATAGTGCAGATAGCGGCAGGCGGTATGAAAGTTTTGAAAATGACGTAAAAAACACGAATAGCGAGGGCGGTGAATATGTTGGCGGGAACGGCATTGAAATAGATGAAACGGGAGGAACGATAAACGTTAAGCTTGCCGAAAATTCGCCGGGATTACGATTCAGCAGTCTCGAAAAAGGTCTGGAGGTGGTACCTGCTAACGCAGAACGTCCCGGAGCATTGACGAGCGAAAGCTCTGATTTGCGGACAGCAGCGGGTTTTTTAAGCTTTTTGGGAATGTTCAGCGGAGTGTTTTACATTGATAACAACACTAGTGACGTTGTGACAATAGATCTTGGTGATAAATCCGGAGTCACGGATACGGATCTTATTGTGGCAATTTGGTACAATTCTAAACCTGCGTCAATCAATAATCCAAAGCAGTTTGCTGTTGCGGTAACACCATTTTTAATTGCGAACGAGAAAAATATAATACAGGATTATAGACCGATATTGAAATTTGGTGAATACGGTGAAAACATACCTATCAATCAAATGTTTATTTCAAAAACCGATGGCGAAGGGGAAGATATGAAGAATGGAACATTTCTTAAGTTCGTTCTGCCTGCCGTTCGCGATTATGATTATACCCAAAATATAAATTGGTTTATAATCAAACGGTCAATAGTTAAAATTGGAACATAAAGGGGGGTAGAATATGGTTGAAATTGACGAAATCGGCAATATAACAGTCACGAGAGGAGATACGTTGAGCGTTCCGATCACTGTTTATAATGATGAAAGTCGGCAGGAGGCTTACCGGCTCGAAGATGGCGAAAGATTCCGCTTTTGTGTCCGAAAAATCGGGCAGAAAGAAATTGTTTACGAGGATTTCATAAGTAGTCAAGCTGATGATGGCAGCTTTTTAATCGGGCTTGCGGCTGTGCAAACGGCAGCACTTACCGAATATGCGTACATATTTGATATAGCTTTAATAAGTGCCGATGGATTATCGCAAAGCACTTTTTTCGGCGGCGGCGAGATTAAAAGAACGCTAAAGGTGGTGTAGCTTATGCTATATGCGGTCTTGAATGGGAAAGGCTCGATTTCCGCAGTTATCGGAAAAGGGTCGAATGATTACCCCGTATATTCCGGGGATTATGAAGTTGTTCCGAAATTTGAAGAACAGGTTCTTGAAACTGCTGATAAAGTTTTGAAAAAAGATGTAAAAATCAATTCTATACCTCGTTATGACGTTTCAAACGAAGCAGGCGGGGTAACTGTGTACATTGCAACAGAGGAGGAAGAAAATGGCGATAAGTAAAGTTATTGCAGGCGGTGAGGTTCTTATCGACCTCACGGGGGATACGGTCACCGCAGACAAGTTGTTAAAAGGCATTACAGCTCACTCGAAATCGGGTGAACCTGTTACAGGAACAAGCACATTTGACGTTGACAGCGCCAAATGCACGGCGGCTGTCGCTGAAATTCTTGCGGGTAAGACCGCAGCAGTAAACGGCGAGGTGCTGACAGGTTCAATGCCTAACAATGCGGCTATTTCAAAGACCATTTCGACGGTTGATGAAACGGTAAATATTCCGATAGGTTTTCACGACGGTGCGGGGACCGTTGAAATTTCTGAAACGGAAAAGGCGAAGATCATTCCCGGAAACATTAAACAGGGCGTGGAACTGTTAGGGGTGACTGGTACGCACGCGGGTGCGTCGATGGTTACAGCGCAGTCAAAGATCGCAACACCAACATTCAGCACCCAAACAATATTGCCTGATAGTGGATATGATTACTTATCACAGTTAACGATAGAGGCAATTCCTGTTACTAGAACGGAAAATTCGGCAGGCGGGATTACTGTGACGATCGGAGGATAATATGGCAGTAAATAAAGTGGTAATGAATGGCGAAACGTTAATTACGTTAGCGAGTGATACGGTTTCGCCTGAAACGCTGATTGAGGGAAACACTGCCCATAATGCGGCTGGTGAAGCGATAACGGGGGAGGCTGTCATTCCAACAAAAACGAGCCAGATCGTGAATGATAGCGGCTTCGTATCGCGGAGCCCTTACGCTCCTTTTTTCATAACCGCGATTCCGGATACAAATACGGTCTTTCTCATATGGGATAAGGTTGCAAATGCGGCCGGTTACGTCGTTAAAAGCGGCGACGGCTCCGTTCAGTATACCGAAAGAACCATCACGGCAAATTCGACAGTTATTTCAGGGCTTGAAAGCGATACAGAATACTCTTTCGCGATCTATTCATATATCGGAGAAAAGTGGTACGGTCCGTCTGAAACAGTTTTCGCAACAACCTTCGGCTTATCGACCGGAGCACTTTTTGAAGAAGAATGCAGAGACGACCTGCCTGTTTTCGATGAAAAGGAGGTGATAAAAATATGATTGACAACACGATTATTGTCGCCTTAATCAGCCTCATCGGAACAATTATCGGTTCTCTCGGCGGGATTTTGGTAAGCTCGAAGCTTACAGCATATCGTATTCAGCAGCTTGAAAATCGCGTTGCTGAGCATAACAACTTCGCGCGGAGAATGCCTGTAATCGAGGAACAAATTAAGGTGATTAACCATCGCATCGAGGACTTGGAGCATGAAAACTTACACTAAAATTTTAGTTGCGGCGGTTATGGCGACATACTTTCTTGGCTTTGTTTTTGGCGGCATTTTGGTGTGGCTATTCCCCGAACATCTCGGGGAATGGCTCACATTTATCGGCGTTCCGACCGCTACCGCAATCGGCTTTTACTGTTGGAAAGCAAAGGCGGAAAATATGCTGAAAATGCGACAGGAAACGCCGCAGGCTGAACAAAAAACGCAGACGCTTGAAGAAATTTTACAGGAAATCGAGGAGGAGCAGATTTTATGAATTTTGATTTTACGATTTTATTGACAATTGTCGGCGCGCTGACCCTTGCAACGAACGTTGTAACGGAGGTTTTAAAGCGCAGTTTTTCAGACTTCCCCGCACAGATTACCGCGACAATTGTTGCGATGGCAATGACGATTTGCGCGTTTTTCGCGTGGGCGGCTGTCGCGGAAATTACGGTCGAGTGGTATATGGTCGCGGGCGCGGTTGTTGCGGGTTTTTTCGTAAGCTACGCCGCACAGTTCGGGTTTGATAAGCTGAAAGAATTGATCAGAAAATATGAGGAGGACGTGAAATGAGTTACACGAACACGGGACTTGTAAAGCACGCTAAAATGGCATTAGCTGACAAAACGAAATATATGTGGGGCGGGATATACCGCCCGATAACGAAAGCATATGTTGAGCAGTTATCTAAAATGTATCCGACGCAGTACACGAACGCGCGGAAAAGTCTGCTGAAATCCCTGCCCGAAGGCTATTACGGAATTGACTGCGTAGGGCTGATAAAGTCGTATTACTGGGGCGGAAAGGGCAGCAAGAATTACAGCGGCGCGAGTGATGTGAATGCACATGGATTGTACAACAACGCGAAAATCAAGGGGAAAATTGACACCTTGCCCGAACAGGCGGGGCTGATTTTGTACTGTAAAACCCGCCCGCACGTTGGCATTTACATTGGCAACGGAGAGGTCATCGAAAGCACGATCAGCAGTCGCGGTGACGGCGTGGTGAAGTCGAAAATCAGCGATTTCGGGTGGGAATACTGGTGTCAGTGCCCGTACATCACGGCGGACAATAAGCCTGCCGACATGGTGACTATAACCGCTTCTAAAACTGTCAAAAAGTCAGCGGCGGAGGCTACAAAAGCACTTCTTGCAAATGTAGGATTTGAAAATATCACTGTGAAGGAGAATTGACAATGGATGAAAAGAGCCTTGCGGCAGAACTGCTTGAAATTGCGGCAAAGACGATAAGAAGGCTGACAATAGCGGTAGTGGTTCTCGCTACTGCGCTTGTCGGCTTGTCGGTCGGTGTAGCCGTGAATTTCAAAAGTGCAAGTGCATGTAACTGCCCGCACTTTACGTGCGCGGCGGCGGTAAGCGTTGATATAAATAATACCTCGCCGCCTATCAAAAGCGAGGCGGCAACGCGGCGAAAGAGAGGGGAAAATGCTGAAATTTGATTTCAGTTCTAAAGAATATGAGTATTTTTTGGAAAAATGCCCGTTCACGGACGAGGAACGGGAGATAATCGCATTGAAGCGGCGCGGAAAAAGCAATGTATACATATCGCTAACGCTCTGTATGTCTGAAAGAACTCTTTCAAGGCGGTTGAAAAGCATAGGCAACAAGATAATGAAAGAGCTGGCGTAAAAGTGGCGGGAATTTGTCGAAAAAACGGCATTTTCCCGCCGTTTTTTTGCGTTAAAATGAAAATAGAAAAAGGGGGCAGGTAAATGAAAAAAGAAGTGATTGTAGACAGGCTCCGAGCGGTCGGAAACGGCGATGATAGCGAGAAAATTTACGAGCTGTACGAGAAAAACGGAGACCTGCTAACCCTGTACGAATACTTGAAAATAGCGGAGCAAGAACGGGAAAGGCGGAAGAATGTACGGGAATTTTTATAACCCGAACCCCTACGGGGCGGGGATAGGATATGGCGCACAGAGCCGCGCACAAACGGTGGTACGTGTAAACGGACGAAACGGCGCGGAGACATATATGTTGCCGCCAAATTCAAGCGTTATACTTCTCGATGAGACAGCCCCTATTATCTGGCTAAAAACTACTGATGGGGCGGGTTATCCGAGCCTAAGCGCGTATAATATAACCCCACATCAAGAGGAACAGCCGCCGAAAGCGGCGAACCTGTCAGAACTGGAAGAACGTGTAGCAAGGCTAGAGGAGGTATTGAAGAATGGCACTAAATCCGATGTTGAGAATGCTAAATCAAGTAAGCACGGCAATGCCGAATAACCCGCTTGCGATGATAAGTCAATTTAACGATTTTAAAAAGCAGATGGTGGGGAAAGACCCGAAAGCGATGGTGGAAGAACTGCTAAAAAGTGGGAAAATGAGCCAACAGCAGTTTGAACAGCTGAAAGAGCAGGCGCAGAGCCTGTCAAGCATACTGAAGTAAACGGCGCGCGGCGTTTATAATAAAATTTTTCTGAAAGGAGTACAAAATGGAAAATTATTCGTTAAGCGATATTCGCGCTGCAACCGAAGGTATCGGCAACAGCGGCGATTGGGGTGGCGGTGCTTGGTGGATTATTATTCTCTTTCTGTTCGCATTTATGGGGAACGGTTGGGGAAATAACCGCACTTTTAATGGCGAAGCGGTCACAGAAGCGGGGCTTTGTAACGCGATGAATTTCAACAATCTTGAAAATGCGGTCGGCAGACTTTCCGACCAGAACCAGAACGAAGCGGAACGGCTCGGCAACGGCATTTGCAACTTAGGCTACGAAATGCAGGGCAATATTAACACTCTCGGGCGCGAAGTTTCGGCGGCGCAGGCTAATTTGTCACAGCAGCTCGCAAGCTGTTGTTGCGAAACGCAGCGAGGCATCGATAGTATTAATTATAACAACGCTATTAATACGGCTAGTATCAATGCAAATATCGATGCGAAATTTGCGGCACTGGAAAAGTCTGGGCTTGAGCAGCGTATCGCCGAACAGGCGGCGCAGATTCAGCAGCTTCAGTTGTCACAACAGATGTATGGCGTAGTCAGATACCCGAACGGGTACACATACACCGCAGGCAATTCACCCTTCTGCAACGGTGGAAGCTGCTGTGCGAACATTTAAAAGCCCTTTTGGCGAGGAAAATATAAAGGGCGGCAGCAGCCGCCCTAATTTTTTTGAAAGGAATGATATAAAATGGCGAAATCTGTACTTTATATGGCAAACACAGCCGCTTCGGCTATCGCGGTAGGCGGCACAATACCGCTCGGGAATATCGTTCGCCGCTACGGGTGCGGCGCGAATCTCTCGGCGGCGGGGGTGCTTCTCCGAAAAGAGGGATACTACGAAATTAGCGGCAATTTCACTTTTGTAGCGTCTGCAACGGGAACGGTGACTGTGACAGCGTATCAAGACGGCGTAGCAATCCCAGGCGCGGAAGCCTCGGTAACTGCGGCGGCGGGAGCGCGAATAACACTTCCGATGTCGACTGTTGCCCGGGTACTATGTAACAACCCGCAGAGCATGATTGCATTTGTATTGACAGGGCAGGCGGTCACGAATGTCAATACGGCGGTTGTAGTAAACAAGGAGTAAACAAATGACGAAAATAAAAAAATTTGTTGAGTATATTTGCGATGAATTGGACGATGCGAAAAAATATGCCGAAAAATTCGTTGAATTAAAGGCGGCTGAAAAAAATACTCTTGCAGCTCGATACAAAGAAATGGCAGATGATGAATTGAAACACGCAAGGTTTTTGCATGACATCACCGTTGCTGAAATTGAGCAGCTTGAAAAGGTGTTCAGCCCGCCCGAACCTATGCGGGAAATTTGGGAAAAATCCCACCGGGAATATGTTGAAAAGGCGGCTTGGATCAAACAGATGCTTGTGATGTGAATAAAAAAAGCACCTCCGGTGAGGTGCTTTTTTATCAAGTTTTTTAAAATTCTTTAAAATCGTAAAGCGTCTCAATTTCGCAATTTAAAGCACTTGCGAATTTAGAAGCAAGGCTAACGGTGATATTAGCAAGGTTATTTGTTTCGCAAGTTTCGTAGTTTGAAATAACGGATTGCGAAACCTTCATCAGCTTGGCTAAGTCTGACTGACGGAGTCCCCTTTTTTCACGAAGCTTACAAATATTTGAAACTGTATCGGTATCTTCAACTTCGATTTCGCAATCGAAGTCGAGTTCATTGAAAGAACAGTCGAGGTTGTCGGTATTGTCGGCAATCTTTTTGAAAAGCTTGTAGATGGCAAAAGCCTTTTGCTTACCGATTGTTAAAGCTTCAAGCGGCACAGGCTCGCCGGCTCCTTCATCAAGATAACCCCAGCCGTAGATTTTACCGCTTTTGCTGACGTAGATTTTTAAGAATCCACGTTCCGTTGATTTGTAAAAAAGGAATATTTCACAAGAATGATTGTTGGTTCGCCAATCATACGAAGTGCCGTTTTTTGAATTGAAATAGAACGGGGTTCCGTCCTCGCAAAGATCAGCGTCTACGATTGAATTAAAGGGCAGAGCTGCTCGAATCGTGCGGATGTAATCGGTAATAGTGTTTAAAAGTTCATTTCCTGTAAATTTCATTTTGTTTCCCTTTCTGGTTTTTAGGACTTTTCCGTGTCCTTTACTGTAATTACATTATATCATAATTTTCTGATATTGTCAATAGTTTTTTAAAAAAATATTATAATATTCTGATTTTTTTTAGGGACTGTGGGGGCGGCGAACCGCCCCGAGGTTCTTAATCCTCATCATCTTCTTCTGCCCACTCTTTTTCGAGACGGTCAATCTCATCCTGGCCGGCTTCAAGCCATCTTTCAAGGTCCTCAGCGGAATTGAACTCATTAACAAATTCTCCTTCTTTTAAGATGATGTTCGTTTCGTCTCGATCGCAGTAGATATAACAAGGGTCTGTGCCTTCAACGTATTTTTGTGCCTTTTCCGAAAGCCCGCGAACTAAGAGTTCTCCGTAATTTTTGCGTTCGATGTTGATAGTACTAAACATTTTGTTTCCCTTTCTGGTTTTTAGGACTTTTCCGTGTCCTTTACTGTAATTACATTATATCA
>CAZJAA010000034.1:0-36939 GCA_964544055.1 uncultured Lachnospiraceae bacterium
AGCATAAGGTCGAACATCCTTGTGAAAAAAGTGTAAACCAATATTGACAATATCAGTTTATACGACGATATTTTAACTGATGCAATCTTGGATTATCACACAATTATAAACTTCCTGCTACATGTCTTAAACTTTCAATTGTCGCATCATAATCATTCAGCACATTTTCTGCCGCCTGCAAGCTTTTCTTCTCAAAAATCAGATACTTGATAAAGCACTCCAAAGCTTCTTCAGCGTCTCTTGTTACTACCACCTTATAATCCATACTTTTCCCTCATATCATGTGATACATCATAAGCATCTTTATACATTACTTGTGCTGCATGTTCGCATGCTTTCTCTAACTTTTCAAGCATTTCAACCTCTGATAATGCCTTATATGGATTTTCGCTTATCTTTTTTATCTCAAACAGAAATCCATTTACAGCTAATGCCTGTGTCAAAAACATACGGATTGCAGTTGTTGTATCTGTACCTAAATCTTTAAATAATTCATCTGATTATGCTTTTAAATCATCATCCACTCTTATCCATTGTTCAAAGTTTCCACTTCTTCTAACTTCACTAATTCGATCATAATATTCTATCTGGTTCTTTTTCAAAAAATAGGATATATAAATGACCGGTTTAGCAAGCAACCCCTGCTCCATCAGATAAAGGAGTATCAAATTTCAAAAAGACATTATGTTTTTGAAATAAAGTCTTTTGAATACTAATTCTTAATTTCAAAAAGTTTTTTTCACAAACGGGCGAATATATCTGCCTATTTCTTAATTATGCTCTAACATGTTTTCTATAAATATGCCATATCCTCTCGTCGGATCATTGACGAGGACATGTGTAACAGCCCCCACAATCTTTCCGTCCTGCAAAATCGGGCTGCCGCTCATTCCCTGCACAATACCGCCTGTCTTTTTTAACAATTTCTCATCTGTAATCCGAATTACAAGACCTTTATTATCGTTGGTACGTCCGAGTTCAATACGTTCAATCTCAATTTCGTATTCCTGTATCTGCGAATCGACCTGGCAGAGTATAGTTGCTGTTCCAAGCTTAATATCTTGTTTTAAAGCAACCGGAATTGCCTTTTGGGTATCGAGCATTCCTAGCTTCATCTGCCCATAAATTCCTTTACCGCAATTTTCCGTGATTTCTCCTATCGTACTGATGCCGGACTGCCGGATAATACCAATAATTTCACCAGGAGTTCCATTCTTTCCTTTAACAACACTCAGCACCTCTGCATCATATAACCCTCCGCTGCCTATTTCCATTAAAAGACCGGTATCAACATCCGTGATTCCATGTCCCAATGCGCCAAATTTTCCATTTCCCATAACATAAGTAAGGGTACCTATTCCTTGTGCATCCGTACGAATCCAGACACCCAGTTTATACTTGCCGGAATAATCCTGCACCGGTTGTACGGTCACCTTTATCAGTTCTTCTTCTCGTTTCACAAGAAGCTCCAATGGTTCTTCACCAATAGAATCTGTCAGTTTTTTTCTGCTTATTCCCTGCACTCCATTCAGCCCCATGATATAATCGCCGCTTTTCAAAAGTCCTTTTGCCGGTTCTTCGCTGCTTCCGTCTTTTAAGATTACAGAACCTGTTCCAAGCACCATAATTCCATTCGTTTCCACCTGTAATCCAACCACATTTCCGCCAGGAATCACTTCCAGTTCTTCAATGACTTCTAAAGAAATTTTCTTGATTGGAATAAGTCCGAACAGTTTTAATTGCACGTCATATTCTCCCAAGGATTCCGAGCTTACAGAAAATGGGTTTAATAAATCAATATGAATGACCTCTTCGGACAGCGGTTCCTGATTGACATAAAGAACACCTGCTGCTTCTTCTCCGGTAATACTTGCTTTCATTGGGACAGAAAAATCAAAACTTTCTTCCTGCCCAAGCAGCAAGCGGATTTCTGAAGGTATATTTACTTTCATCCAATAATATCCGTACAAAAAAAATGCAACAAGACCGACTGCAAGCACGGCAAACAGCCAACTTTTTTTCTTCACGTTATGCGATATCTTTTCCATATTTTTCTCTCCCACTCATTCTTAACACCATTTTTCTCTGTTAGTATGAGTGGAATAATCACAAATAAAACTGAAAACTCTTCCCATGGAAAAAGAAAAGAGAATGCAAGCTGTTTGAACTGCTCTTGTTCCGGTTGCATTCCCTTTTTTCTTAATATATTTTTATTTTGTCTGCCAGTAATTTCATTTCTTTTGCATTTTCCACTACAGCTGTAGTGATTTCTGCACCGCCAAGCATACGGGCAAGCTCGGTATAAATTTCATTTTTTGGAAGTTCCCTAATTGCCGTTTTTGTTCTTCCTTCCTCCACACATTTTTCAATAAGAAAATGTGTATCCGCCATAGCTGCAATCTGTGCCAGATGCGTAATACATAATATCTGATGAGTTACACCGATTTGTGCCATTTTTTCTGAAACCATCTGTGCGGTTCTTCCACTGATACCGGTATCAATTTCATCAAAAATCAGCGTTGGAATTTCATCCTGCTTGGCAAGCACTGATTTCATTGCAAGCATAATTCTTGACAATTCGCCTCCGGATGCTACTTTGGTAAGCGGTTTTAAAGCTTCGCCCAGATTCAATGAAATCATAAATTCGCAGGAATCATAACCGGAAGCTGTAAACTGTTCCATTTTTTCAAAAGAAAGTTCAAACTGTACCGCTGAAAAATTCAAGTCCTGTAAGGCAGCTTTCATAGTTTCCGTCATCTGTTGTGCACTAGTTTGACGTATCGATGATATTTTTTCACACAAATCCACGCAGGCAACTTCTGCCTTTTTATAGTTTTTTCGGAGCTTGTCTAAATATGTGTCATAATTATTGTACTTTTCGATTTTTTCAGTACATTCTTTTTGATATGCCAGCACCGCCTCAATTGTATCACCATATTTTCCTTTCAGCTGGTTTATCACATTTAGACGCTGTTCTACTTCATAAAAACGTTCGCCGGAGTCTTCCATTTCAGAAACGTAAGACTCTGCCTGACCGTTAAACTCTGAAAGAAGCTCCTGTACACTGTTTAACACAGACTCCATGTTTTGAAGTTCCGCTGAATACTCTGCCACCTTTGATATGCATCTCTGCGCTCTGGAAACCAGTTCCTCCGCATTATCCTCCGCTTCTTTGGTAAAACGAAGACTGCCGGACACCGCTTCCAGAATCTGTCTGCTGTTAGATAAAACCATATATTCTTCTTCGAGGTGGGAATCTTCTCCCGGACACAGACTGGCTCTTTCGATTTCCTCAGCTGCAAAAGTCAAAAAAGACAATTCCCTGTTACGCTCGCCTTCCTCTACGAGTGCACCATCCAGTTCCTGTTTTAACTCTTTCCATTCTTTGTATGCTGCTTCCAGCTGTTTTGGAAGAAGTCCCAGCTGCTCCTTTGCATAGCGGTCTAAAAATTTAAGATGAAAGCTTTTTTGCATCAGGGAATGATGCTCCTGCTGTCCATGAATATCAATCAGAAATCCGGCAATTTCTTTTAAAATTGCTGCTGTTACTGTTTCTCCATTAATTTTGCATACAGATTTTCCGCTGTCCATAATTTTTCGAGACAACACAAGCCTTCCTTCTTCCGGCATAATATCCTTTTTTTGCAGTTGTTCTACGACCGTAGAGCTCAAATCATCGAAAGTCAGCTCGACCAGGGCGTATTCTGCGCCCCGACGAATCATATCTTTGGAAACCTTGCCACCGATTGCTGCATTGACCGAATCAATCAGAATGGATTTACCAGCACCAGTTTCTCCTGTCATAATATTCAGATGCTTGCGGAATTCTACCTCCGTCTCATCAATAATCGCAAAATTTTTTACATGAAGACTTTGTAACACGAAATGGCATGCTCCTCTTCTTAATTATTTCTTTTTGTTTGAGGTTACCGTAACCTTACAACGCAATGTTCTGCCATTTACCGTTGCGGTAACATAAGTTGTTCCTGCTTTTCTTGCCGTAATAATGCCGTTGTTTACTTCACAAATTGTCTGATCTGCCACATCCCAGCGTACTGTACTGGTTGCACCGTCCACGGACAGTCTGGAATACTGGGTATATACCGGAAGCTCCAATGTGGTACGGCTTAATCCAATAACAATTACTTCCACCTGGGTTGTTTTTCCTGAGGTTGTCATTGCTGTCACTGTTGTTGTTCCTGTTCTATGCGCAGTGATAACTCCGGAGCCGTCCACAGTAGCAATTGCTTCATTTGCGGAGCTCCATGTAACATCATCCGTTGTCGTGGTTGGTTTTACTGTATAAACAAGTGCTTTTGTTTCTCCGGAAACCAAAACAACCTGTTTGTCGGAAACGGTAATTCCGGTTGCCGGTACCGGCTCAATAACCGTTACATAGCAACGTGCATATTTTCCGCTGTTATCCTTTGCCTTTGCCCATATCCAGGTAGTTCCCGGATTTAATGCCGTTATCATTCCGTCTGAGTCTACTACAGCCACCGTTTCGTCTTCGGAACTGAACAATGCGTCTGTATAGGTGGCATTGCTTGGCTGCACGTCTGCCTTTAAGGACGCTGTATGTCCCTGGATAATTGTCATTACGTTATGATTTAAGCGAATCGAGGTTACTTCTCTGACTACGCGGATTTCACAGGTTGCATATGCACCGTACTCATCATCTACCTCGGCACGAATGGTTGCATATCCGTAATTTACACCGGTAATTTTACCATTTTCATCTACTGTACAGATGCTTTCATCCGAGGATTCCCATAAAATCGGCAGGTTTTCCACAACCTCACCGTGGTTGGTTACGGTTGCTTCCAGCACAAGGGTCTTTCCATAACCAAGGCGGTAATTGTCCGGATTAACAGTTACAATCATAGCAGGATCCATAACCTGAACAAGGCAGAACGCACGATAACCACCGTCTACTGTTTCGCAGGTAATAATTGTAGAGCCTCGGGAAATACCTTCCACTTCACCAAGTGCATTCACGGTTGCCACATTTTTGTTATAGGAAGTCCACTTTACCTCTTTAATCGTTGGATTAACCGGTTTAAATACCGGGTCAATCTGAAAGATTTCTCCTACGTCAATGACTAAATCAGTTGGATCCAGTTCCAGGGAAATCACCGGTTCAAGAACAGTGACCGTACAGTAGGATGTATTTCCGTTCTGTGTTCTGACAGCAATCACTGCCGTTCCTTCTTTTCTTGCAGTAATCCGTCCTGTAGAGGATACCGTTGCAACACTTGAATTTAAGCTTTCCCAGATTAGGGATGCTTCGGTGCTGTTTGCCGGAGTAATGGTAACCGCCATGTCAAAATACTCTCCGCGATCCATGGTAAGCTCCGTATAATTCATTTTTACGCCGGTAGCCTTCTGCTTTACAACAACCGTACAAATATCATAATACGAGCCATCTTCCAACGACATCAGCATAATCTGCGTTGTACCCGGACCTTTTGCCGTCAACATGCCGGTATCATCTACCGTAACAATAGAAGAGTCAAACGACGTCCATTCCACGTCCGGATGTGTTGCATTGGACGGATATACCTGATAGCTTATTCTTCTTGTTTCTCCGGTATACATTTCTACATCATGGTAATCCAGCTCTACACTTACTACTGCCTTTTCCACAGTAAACGTACAGTATGCTATCAGCAGCGGATTATCGGCAGACTGTGCGGAAATTGTTGCCGTGCCGGAATTTTTAAAGGTTACAAGACCGTTCTGATCTACCGTTGCCACTTTGGTATTCTGCGAATCCCAGATTATTTTCTGATTGGTTGTATTTTCCGGAGTCAGGGTAGCATACAACTGGTAAGTTTTCTGATTTCTGGATATTGTAACCGCTGTCTGCGACAATTTGATGCCCTTTGCTTCCTGATTTACCGTAACCTTGCAGTAGCCAACTACAATATTTTCTGCATTTAAGGCAGTTAAAACGGCCGTACCGCCACTCTTACCCTGAATGGTTACTGTTAAATCGGTAGAATCCGTAATCTGGAAAATGCTTGTATCTGAGGATAACCAGTGCAGCGTTGTTCCGGCAATACCAGACGGACTCACAGATGCTTTAATTGTTTCGTACTCATCAATTTTCAATACCACATTATCCGGAGTCAGTTTTACGCTTGTCACAGCCGGCTGGATATAAATACTACAGGATACTGATTTTTCCACACCGTCAATAAGCTGCGACGCCGTAATTTTTACCGGCTTTGTTCCGGTAGCTTTTTTTGCCGTAACCAGACCATTTTCATCTACCGTTGCCAGCTTTTCATCCGAAGATTTCCAGGTAATCGGAGCCGTGCGATCCGTTGCATTTACAAGCAGCTGATAGGTTGCTCCGGTGTACATGTTCAGACTTGTGGAGTTTAAGGAAAGCTCATCAATGACATAAAATGTATAGGTAACCGACACTACACGATTTCCATGCGGATCATTTGGTGCAAAAATACTGTTCTGAGGACTTGGGCGGTATTTTACCGTAATCTGAACGCCCTCACTGCTGTTTGTAAGTGCCGTAACGAGACCTGTTTTCGCATCCAGATCCAATACATAAGGTCCATCTACCGAATCTACATAGTCCACTTCCAGTAATTCAGAAAAACGATCTACCGGCACGTTGGAATTATTCAGAATGCTGAAAGAATCTCCAACGTTCATATATTTTGTCATGCTGCTCAGTGTAAGGTTGACCGTAATATCAAATGTAACCTTGTTCCAGTCTTCCTCCGCATACAGCCTGTCAGTGGAAGAATAACCGATTACCTTATAGGTTCCGGCTTTTACTCCGGTAAACTGGATTAATCCGTCGATTTCACTAACCGAATAAGTAAGCAGCGACGTGTCTTTTTGGGAAATTAATTTCTGCGTCTGCGTAGAACCATTATAGGTAACTGCATATACTTCCCACGTCATATTTTTTGCCGGATTACCATTTGTATATAAAGTAAAGCTTTCGCTGGAGGTTGCAAATTCAGTATAGGAATTGTACTGACTCATAGTGGAACCATACACATTTGTCCCGACAGGCGATACAATAACCGTAAATTCTTCTGCTTTCTGGCTTCCGGTGGTTGGCTTTAAAGAAATTTTTGCAACACCAGCACCTTTTGGAATAATGGTTCCGGTGGATTCATCCAGTTCAATCACTCCTGCATTTGGCCAGTTCCACTGCATCAGGTTGCTGTTTACTGTCCGGTTTTCCACACCCTTTAATAAAACCTGATAGGTTTCTGCCTGATTTAAAACAAGAACCTTGTTTTCAGAAGAAATCGTTTTCCAGTGAGTATCTGAACGGTCAATTTCCATTTTTACATTTACCGTACAGGTAAACGTATAAGAATTTGATTTATTTAACGGATTGCCATTTGCGTCGTATACCGGTTCCTTTATCTGCACGTTGATGGAAGTCTGACCTGGCGAAACTGCGGTAATTGTAACGTTATAGCCCAGATTTCCTACACCGTTTCTTTCCACTCTGGCAATTTCCTGATTGGAGGAATCGATACTCACGATTTCAACTCCGGAGTCAAAGCCAATCGGATTGTCATTTTCATCCACTTTCGTAAGCAGAAACATAGTGGAGCCGGAAATCGTGATTTCATCACCGGTTCTTACAACCTCACCACTACCAGCCGTTGGATTATAGAAAACAAAGCCACCAGCCGCATCCGTAGCTGCCGTTGTTCCTGCCGTTGTTCCTGCCGTTGTTCCTGCCGTTGTTCCTGCCGTTGTTCCTCCTGTTGTATTGGTTACTTCGGCATTTGCCTTGCGCCATTTATGATTTTCCAGATAAGACAGCAGTCCATTTGAAAACAGCGGCTTTTTCGGCTCTTCCTGCTCTTTCTGCACTTCTTCCGCCCAGTTCATGCTGACCTGAGAAGTCATTTCCGCACTGACATAGCTGTTACCCGCCAATAAACACAATGCCATTAAAAAACTGACTGCTTTTTTTCTATAATTCATTCTCATCCGACCCTTTCTTTTAAAAATGTTTCTGTATTCCTCCGACAGACATAACTGTCCCTTATCCAATATATCGGCACAATTTACCGTATATATTAGAGAAACACACAAAATCCTGTTATTATTTTATCGGTAATTTGGGGCAGTTGTGTGTCATTAATATGACAAAAAAGCAGAATCCGTTCAAACAGCTTTACTGTTTTATGATTCTGCTTTTCCAGTTTTCTTTTTTTGGGAAACGGTGTGGTTTTCTGACTGTTTCAGCACCTATGTACCGCTTCCGGACTAATAATTCTTCCGCAGGATTGCAGGATAATTATTCATCCCAGTTGTGATAAACTTCTTGAACATCATCATCCTCGTCAAGAAGGTCGAGAATTCTGTTCATGTTCTTAATGTCCTGCTCCTCGGTTAATGTACCCCATGTCTGAGGAAGCATGGTAACTTCTGCAGATACCGTACTGATTTTAGCTTCTTCCAGTGCCGCAAATACCGCTGAGAAATTATCCGGTTCTGTAATAATCTCGTAGCTGTCCTCTTCTTCGGAAAAGTCCTCCGCACCTGCATCCAGAGCGAGCATCATCAGGTCATCTGCATCCATGGAGCATTCTTCCTTGTCAATGATAATCTGACCTTTTTTGTCAAACATAAAGGACACGCAACCCTGCGTTCCGACATTGCCATTTCCCTTGGTAAATGCATTTCTTACATTTGCTGCTGTTCTGTTTTTATTATCAGTTAAAGCATCTACAATAATTGCAATTCCGCTTGGACCATAGCCTTCGTAGGATACAAATTCATAATTTACGTTGTTGCCGTCACCGGCTGCTTTTTTAATGCTGCGGTCAATCGTGTCATTTGGCATATTATTTGCCTTGGCTTTTGCAACAATATCCTTTAATTTGCTGTTGTTATTTGGATCCGGGCCGCCCTCTTTTACTGCAACGGCAATTTCACGGCCGATTCTCGTAAAGATTTTACCCTTTGCTGCATCGTTCTTTTCTTTTTTATGCTTGATATTAGCAAATTTAGAATGTCCGGACATGACTATCTCTCCTGTTCTGATATTAATATTTTTTTATTTTGTTCTGTTTTATAATTTTACAGTATCCAAATATTTAGTCTACCATAAAAATCTTTACTTGTCAAAAAAACTTTTTTGATTTTTCTGCATTTACTTTCCATAAATCAATTCGGAAACGAGCTCCATAACCTCTTCTGCCTGCTCATTTGTCCGGATAGCACACATAATCGTATCATCTCCGGCAATACAGCCCACAATGGCATCAAGGTTCAGGGAATCCAGTGCTGCCGCTGCCGCCATTGCCATACCGGAAACCGTTTTAATAACCATGATATTCTGTGCCTTATCCATGGAAACAAAAGCGTCACGAAGTACTCTTACCAGCTTATCGTTTAAGGAAGAAGTTGTTCCCTGATGAACGGCATATTTGGAACGACCGCTTTCCGTTGGAACCTTAGTAAGCTTCAATTCCCGGATATCACGGGATACTGTTGCCTGCGTTACCGCAAATCCTGCCTTTTGCAGGTAATCTGCCAGTTCTTCCTGCGTTTCCACATGATATTTTCTGATGATCTCCACAATTTTATTTTGTCTGCTGCTTTTCATAGCCATTCTCCATTTCTAAGTCATTTGCACGCAATGTTCCGGTTAAATTTTTGCCGATCAGTTTTCTACAGAACCGAGTTTGGAACGAAGTATCTCGAAAAAAGTTCTTTCGTCCAACTGAACCATCTGTGTGATATATCTGGAACACTTTACAACTATTTTGTCTTCTGTCTTCAGTTCGATCACATCACGTCCGTCAAATGTTGCAACGGCACTGACCTCCGGTCCTTTTTTACTCTGTCTTATTTCCACGGAAATTTCATCTTCCGGGGAAACAATGATTTCGCGTGAGCTTAAAGAATGCGGGCAAATCGGCGTTATTAAAATTGTCCTTGCTTCCGGTGTAACAACAGCACCTCCGGCAGAAAGATTATAACCGGTAGAGCCGGTTGGCGTGGCAATCAGCAAACCGTCACCGGATACCACATCAAGCAGTGCTCCGTTGACATAAACTGCCAGATTTAAAATACGACTGGCACCACTTCTTGTAATAGCGACCTCGTTTAATACGGAATCCACATAATTTCCATTGATTTCTGCATCCAGCATCATACGCTTTTCTACCCGGAACGTTCCATTGCATAGCCTTTCCAGTCCACGTTCCGCATCTGAAGCTTCCACTCCGGTCAGATACCCCAGCGTGCCAGCGTTAATACCAAAAATTGGTATATTGCAGCCTAACAGGTGTTTTGCCGTTCTTATCATTGTTCCATCGCCGCCCAGAACCAGAATGCAGTCTGTCTCACAGGAAATCGGCTGCCACTTTTCTTTCGCTGTATCAAGAGATTCCACACGGATTTCATATTGCTTTTCTTTTTGTTCTAAAAACGCACAAACCCTTGTTGTAAGTTCCATGTGTTCATCTCTGTCTTTGTTTACAATAATGCAAAATCTGTTCATAAATTCTCCAAAAAAATCGCAAAGGGTACTATTAAATATGCATCCTTTGCGAATATTTTATCATATTATGCATAAAAATACAAGGATATTTGTCTTGAGTTTTTTATTAATCGAGGGCTCCATGTGCTTTGTCCACAACCTCCGTTACTTTGGAAAGAAGCTCCTGCAGTGCAGCATTTCTTATACCGTCTGCTTCTTTTTCATTTTTTCTTGCATACAATAAATATTCAATGTTGCCTTCCGGACCTTTGATTGGCGAATAATCCAGCTGCAGCAACTCAAATCCGGTTGCAGCAGCCATGGAGGTTACTGCAATAATTACTTCCTCATGCACCTTTTTGTCCCGGACAACGCCTTTCTTTCCGACTTTTTCCCGACCGGCTTCAAACTGCGGCTTAATCAGGCAGACGATCTCTGCATTTTCTGCCATAAGCTCGTACACCGGACCAAGCACCTTTGACAAAGAAATAAATGCCACATCAATAGAGACAAATTCCACCGGCTGCCCAATGTTTTCTAGTATTACATAACGGATATTGGTTTTCTCCATGGAAACTACTCTTTCATCCGTCCTAAGCTTCCAAGCAAGCTGGTTGGTTCCGACATCAATGGCAAATACCTTTACCGCACCGTTTTGCAACATACAGTCGGTAAAGCCCCCGGTGGATGAGCCGACATCCATGCATGTTTTCCCTGATAAATCTACGCCAAACTCCTCCACAGCCTTTTCCAGCTTAAAACCGCCACGGCTGACATATTTCATTGCCATACCCTTTACCTCAATCTGTACCGTTTCCTCAAAGCTGCTGCCTGCTTTATCTTCACGGACACTGTCCACAAACACGTTACCCGCCATAATATACGCTTTTGCCTTTTCTCTCGATTCCGCCAGATTTCTCTTTACAAGCAGTACGTCCAGACGTTCCTTTGCCATTGGTTATAAAACCTCCTTGATTTTCTGATACAGTTCATTTTCATTCAACCCATATAAATCCCGCAGAATCTGCTGGCTGCCATGCTCAATAAAGCAATTGGAAATTGCTCCCGCTACATGGCACACCGGAATATTCTCCCGCATCAGTAATGCAGAAACACACTCACCAAAGCCTCCCCTTGCCACATTTTCTTCCAATGTAACAAGCACATCATGCTTTGCCGCCATGGAAAGCAGACATTCCTCATCCACCGGAGCAACAAATCGTGCATTAACAATAGATACCTCTATGTTTTCTTCTTTCAGACGGTTTTTCAGACGATATGCCAGAGCAACCATAGTTCCGACTGCCGCAATAGCAACGGATTTTCCGGCAGTTTCCGGTGCAGTCTCCAAAACCTCTGCTTTTCCCTGTAAAATTTCTGCCACCGGAAGCTTATCCGTTTCCTTTGATGTTCCTCTCGGATAACGAATTGCCACCGGAAAATTCGCAGAAACTGCATACGAAAGCATCCGTCTCAATTCTACCGTGCTTTTCGGTGCCATGACTGTTAAGTTCGGAATATGTGCCAGATAAGACAAATCAAACACACCCTGGTGCGTTTCTCCGTCCCTGCCAACAATTCCTGCACGGTCTATCGCAAAAGTCACCGGCAGATTTCCGATGCATACATCATGTAAAATCTGGTCATAGGCTCGCTGTAAAAAAGTAGAATATACTGCCACCACCGGGTGATAACCACCAGCCGCCATGCCGGCAGCAAAGGTTACTGCATGTTCTTCCGCAATTCCAACATCAAAAAAACGCTCCGGATATTTTTTTGCAAAAGCACTTAAACCGGTTCCTGTTGGCATTGCAGCAGTAATTCCGATAATTTTTTCATTTTGTCCGCCAAGCTTCATCATTGTTTCCGAAAAAGCTTTTGTAAATGAAACTCCCTGAGACGGACGGAGTACCTTTCCTGTTTTTAAAGCAAACGGCTCCACCCCATGAAAATTTCCGGGGTCAGTTTCTGCAGGCTCGTATCCCTTTCCCTTCTTTGTTACCACATGCACTAACACAGCCTTAGGCATTTTTGAAGCAGTTTCCAGTGCCTTTCTCATCTGCTCGATGTCGTGTCCGTCAATCGGACCAATATAAGTAATATCCAAATCCTCAAAATACATTCCGCGGATAAATAAATGCTTGATGGAATTCTTGGACTGTTTTAAGCGACGTACAATTCTGCTTCCTACCTCCGGCACCTTATTCAAAGCTTCCTCAAGCCCACCCTTAAATCCGGTATACGCTTCGTTGGAACGGATTTTTGCAAGGTAGTTTGCCATGCCTCCGACATTTTCGGATATGGACATGTTGTTATCATTTAAAACAATAATCAGGTTGCTTTCCAGTTTTCCAACGTTATTTAATGCTTCCATTGCCATGCCGCCGGACAGTGCACCGTCACCGATTACCGCCACAATTTTTTCATCACCGCCGGATAATTCTCTTGCGCAGACAAGACCATTTGCAACAGAAATCGAAGTGGAGCTGTGCCCTGTATCAAATGCATCGCAGTCACTTTCCTTTGTTTTTGGAAAGCCGCTCATTCCCTCAAACTCACGCAGGGAATAAAAACCTTCTTTTCGTCCGGTCAGTATTTTATGCACATATGCCTGATGTCCAACATCCCAGATTAGCTTGTCCTTTGGAAAATCCAGAAACAGATGCAGTGCCATTGTAAGCTCCACCGCTCCCAGATTGGATGCCAGATGGCCGCCGTGCTCGGACACCCGGTGTAAAAGGAAATGCCTGATTTCCTTTGCCAGACGGTTATACTGGGCAGGACTGATTTCTTTTATATCATTTGGTTTGTTAATTCGATCCAGAACTCCTGCCATATCAATTCTCCCTTACCGTCAGGTACAAAATAAGCTCCTTAAGAAACTCTGTACACTGAAGCTTTTTTGCTGCAACCAGTGCCTCGGAGGACAGCTTCTTTACCATTTCTGCCGAATCCTCCAGACCATGCAAGGTTACATACGTTGTTTTTTGATTTTTTTCATCACTGTGTACCGGTTTACCAAGCTTTGCCTCATCCCCGGTTATGTCTAAAATATCATCCTGAATTTGAAAAGCCATGCCGATTTTTTTTGCCATAAGCTCCACTTCCTTCAGTTCCTCCTCTGACGCACCGCCAAGAATAGCTCCCAACAACATGGAAGCCTCTAAAAGTGCGCAGGTTTTCAGGTCATAAATAAAGGTTATTTCTTCCTCCGAAAGCGACTGTCCGGTTTTTTCCACGTCTACCGTCTGTCCACCAATCATTCCGAAAATTCCGGCTTTTCTGGCAAATACAGCCAGTGCTTTTGCTGCCCGGATATCCTGAAAGTAGGCTTCTCCACCGGAAAATGCCAGACATGCGGTTTCAAAGGAATAGTTTAACAGAGCATCCCCTGCCAGGATAGCCATATCTGCTCCATACTTTGCATGGGTTGTCAGCTGTCCTCTTCGATACCGGTCATTATCCATTTCCGGCAGGTCATCATGTACCAGAGAATAGGTATGCAGCATTTCCATTGCTGCCATAAACGGCTCTGCCAGCTTAGTATCCTCTGTCTTCGCAAAGGTTTTGTAGGTTTCCGCCAGCATAATCGGACGCAGACGCTTACCGCCAATCGTTACACTGTAACGCATTGCAGCAAGCACTGTTTTCTGTTTTCCTTCTGCCTTTGGAAGATACGCATCCAATATCCGGTTGGCATAATCCTGTCTTTCCTTTAACTCTGCCTTAAAATTCATCACAGCTTCCATTCTCCTCTAAAATCATCAGTTCTTTTTCTATTTTATCAATTGCTTTATTGCACTGTAACAGCAAATCCATCCCCTGCTTATATTTTGCAAAAGACTCTTCCAGGGATAGTTCCGGGGAACCAAGCTCTTCCATAACCTGTTCCAAATTTTTTAGCGAAGCTTCCAGACTTAGCGGTTTGTCTGCTTCTGTTTCTTTTTTCTTACCTGCCATTACAATTCCTCATTTCCGGTTTCCCTTTTTTGAACGGAATTTACCGTTGCTTTTATCGTGCCATCCGTCACGTCGATATTAATACTGTCTCCGCAGTCCACCTGGGAGATTTTCTTTATTACCTGATTTTCTCTGCTTGCCACGCAATAACCGCCTTCCAGCCGTTCCAGCGGAGATAGGCCTTTTAATTTTTGTGCTGCAAGCTCTGTTTCCTGCCGCTTTTGTCTAAGCTTTTCATGCATTTTAGCTAACAGCCATTCTCCAAGCTCATCTGCCCGCAGCCTTTTCTGTTGCAATTGATACCGTGGATGAAATCGTTCCAGAAGCAGACGCTTCTGTTTTACCTGCATTCTTTTTTCCTGAATCCGTAATACCATACGGTTTGCCATGTCTCCGTGAATGTCTGCCAACGTTTCCAGAAGCGTTTCCACATCATATACGGCAAGTTCTGCCGCCGCTGACGGAGTAGGTGCACGCAAATCTGATACGTAATCTATAATGGTTGTGTCCGTTTCATGTCCAACTGCAGAAATGATCGGAGTGCTACAATGATAAACCGCCCTTGCCACATTTTCTTCATTAAAGGCCCATAAATCTTCTATGGAACCGCCCCCGCGGCCGACAATAATCACGTCTGTTTTTCCGTCCAGTGCCTGAATGCCTTTGACTATTGTTGCAGCTGCACCTTCTCCCTGCACCTTGGCAGGATAAAGAACAAGCTGTACATAAGGATTCCGCCTGTTGGCAATCTGGCAGATATCCTGAATGGCTGCACCTGTGGAAGCCGTTACAATGCCTACCGACCTTGCAAAACGCGGGATTCCCTGTTTATGCTCTGCAGCAAATAACCCCTCTGCATTCAGCTTCTGTTTTAAATATTCATATTCCTCATACAGCCGCCCTATGCCGTCCAGGCGTATTTCGTCTGCATATAACTGATATTTGCCATCCCTTTCATATACGCTGATACTTCCAAATACAATAACATTCTGCCCATCTTCCATACGAAAAGAAATGCCGGCACGACGGCCGGCAAACAACACGCAGGCAATTTGGGCTGCGCCATCTTTTAACGTAAAATAAATATGCCCGGAAGTATGATACTTGCAGTTCGAAATTTCTCCCCTGACATAAATATGGTTTAAAATGGAGTTTCCGCTGAACATATATTTGATATAGGCGTTAATCTGGGATACAGAGTATATTTCTGCCATAGTTCCCTTCTTTTCTACTTTTCTTTTTCTACGACTTTTGCAAGAACACCATTTACAAAACCATATGCAGCGTCACTGCCATATTTTTTTGCAAGCTCTACTGCTTCGTTGATTGCTACCTTATCCGGAACATCTTCATCAAAACGGATTTCATAAACCGCAACTCGTAAAATGGTAAGCTCTGCCTTTCCCATGCGGTTTAAACGCCAGCCTCTTGCTGCTCCGGCAAGAATCATGTCGATTTCTCCTTCTTTTTCCACAAGCGATTCCAGCTTGGCACGAACCGGTGCAAATTCTTCACTATTGATATTCTGCTTATCCTGATACATGGCAATCTGTTCTTTCAGTTCTTCCGCATTATGAAAATCCTTACAGAACAACAGTTTAAACAGATGCTCTCTCTCTTCGCGTTTTGTCATACAATTATTCTCCTTGTTTACAGAACAAGCCCGGTGCCTTAGACAGCTCCGAGCTGCTTTATCTAATTTTCTTCTGTCTGGACTCCGACAATATTAATATTTACATCGCATACTGTTAAACCTGCCATGTTTTCAATTGCACTCTTTACACGATCCTGTACAAGCTTGCAGACCTTTGGAATGCTGTAACCATATTTCATAATCACTGCCAGTGCCACATGCACCGAAGTGCCGTCTTCTTCAAAGGAAATGGTAACACCCTTGGTCAGATTTTTCATGCCAAGCTTACCAACCAGCTCGTTTGTAAGATTTCCCTGCATAGACGCAATTCCTTCTATTTCTGTAGCGGCAAGACCTGCAATAGTAGCAATGACATCTCCTGCAATTTTAACCTCCGAAGTGAATTTCTTCTCTTCTTCGTTTGCTGTTACGTTTTCTGCTTCCATAGACATAATGTATCCTCCTAATCATTACGTTGTCCTGCATTCAAACAGGCAACTTGTTACATCTCAGTTTTCTCTTCCTGCCTATTATACCAGACTATCGCCAATTTGCAAAGTCTTTCTTATGATTTTATTTCTTTTACCCCTTGCTGAAAAATCCGCAATACGTTTTATGGTATTGCGGATTTTCATGGGAATTACAAATATTAAATATTTCTTGCCATATGTAAGAAAACGGGCTGCAGGCCTGCCTGCGGGACCGGATACTCAGTCTTCCTGAATGGCTGCCGTAATCGTTATATCCTCCACTTCATAGCCGGTTTTCCTCATCACAATATCCTCAATCTGGGCAATCTGCTGGTCTGTAACGCTGGAAGCATTAATAACCACATCCACTTCATTCTCTGAAATATTAACAATCGGATCTGCGAAGCCTTTCGCTTCCAACAGAAGTTCTGCGGCATTTTCTTTTTCCGCAATCGTTGTCAGATTCACCAATGTTTCCACTGCACTTTGCTTTTGCGCCTCACTAAGCTCCTGGTTATCAATAATTGCCATCAATGTTTCCTTGCTCTGGGCACGGCGTTGCTCACGAACCAGTCTTGCGTTTGTTGTAAAGTTTCCCTGAAGCGTTGTACTCACCATAACCGCTTCTCCAATCTGATGTTCTTCCTCTTCCGTGACATCTTTTTCAGCGGTTTTGTTCATGTCCTGTATACTTCCTACGCTAATCGTGACACCAGTTTTGTTGTCTTCCTGCAAATTATCGGTTTTATTTTCTGCCATATTGTACTCATAGCCCTCGATGTTTGCCGGATCGTCCTTTCCCCCGGCGTCCGAAAACTGCAGATAACCTGCTGCACAGAGCATCAATGCCAGTGCTGTAATAATCACCTGGTTTTTCTTAAAAATCTTTTTCATCATTCCTCCATTCCTGCCTGTCGGCAAATTATTTCATTTTCATTATTTTAATTTTATGCGCCGGAACGTCAAATAGTACCTGTACTGCGCCTAAAATGTCCAAATCTACCGTTCCTGTGCCGCTTCCCTCGGCAAGTACAACTACTCCGGTTATTTCAGGATATGTTTCCGTTACGATAAACGGCTGTTCTACGCCCTGGGCAGTATAAAAAACCGTAGTTCCATCACTCCTTTCACTGACCGAATTTCTGCTTCCTCCGGCACTGTCCTGTTCTGTTATCTGCTCGTTTTCCCGGCTTCCGTCCTTCAACACATCCTTTTCCACACTTCCGGCAACAGTTATCATAACCTTGACCTTTCCCACATTTTTCACTTCCGACAAAAGCTCCGTCAGTCTCTCCTCCAATTCCTGTGCATATGTTTTCTCTTTTCTATCTGTCTGTGCGCTGCCGGATGTTTCTTCCTTTTGGCTGCCTGACCGGGTTTCGGACTCCGTCTGTTTCTTCCCCGACGGAAACACGATGACAAGGCAGCAAATTCCGACCACAAGCACCATTCCCCATTCCTTTATTCCAAAGGAATGCACTTTTTCCTTTCCCTGTTTTATCCATTTCTGCAGGTCCATTTCATGTTTCCTCCTGTATCACCACTATAATTTTATTTTCTTCCACCTGATAAAATTCTGCCAATGTTTCCCTGATATAAAGCTCCATCGGCGAAATTGTTTTCTTTTTTTCTGTTTCCGACAAAGACACCGGTGCTACCGTAGGAACAAGGATTACTGTCTCTTCCTGTTTTTTATCCTGATAAAAAGCCAGCACATTCAGACGGCTTATTTTTCCATTGTCCTCCACCTCTATTTCCGCAGCTGCAAGTGTCAGTCCGTTCTTACCAAGGATTTCCGCTATCTGTGCTGTCAGAGCTTCCTTGTAAGTATCAAGAACCCTGCCGGAAGTCTGCCCATTTACCTGATAAATTTCTTCCACTACCCGGTCACTGCTGACCGCATAATGAAAGGATGAAAATACCGAAGCAAACCGTTCCCAGATTTCTCCTGTTTCCGCAAAGGGGCGAAGCATCTGCATCAGAAATATCACACCGGTCACCCACCTTGCAAATTTGTAATACCGCGTATCCGAAATCAGTTCCAGCAATATTCCTGACAGCATCAGAAATAGAGCCATGTTGCATATCCATTTCATAAATTTCTCCATTCCAAAAAATCTGCAATCTATGTATTTTCGTTGTTTTGCGTCAGTACACTCCGTATCTCTTCACTGTTATGCAGAAATTCTTGTCATTACAACAAGAACCAGCAAAAACAGAAAAATTCCAAGCAGCAGTGCTTCCAGAAGAAGACGTTGTGTCATTCCCATGTGATAAAGAAACTGCCCTGTCATCTCCTGCGTAATCGGTTCCGTGATTGCCGCAAGAACCCGGTACACCAGATATTGCAGTGTCAGGTTCAAAACAGGATGCAGCACCACAAGAAGTAAAAAAAGCATTCCTGCAATACCAATGGAATTTTTTAATACCACACCGGCACCCATTACCGTTTCCCAGGCTCCTCCAATTAAGTTTCCAACTCCCGGAATAGCTGACGCTGACTGTACTGCTGCCGTTCGTTTCAGACTGTCAACCGCCGGAGACAAAACTCCCTGTACCGCACTAAATGCCAGTGCAATTCCAAGTAATGTTTTTTTTATCCATCTGAAAATGCTTATGATCAGTTCCAGCAGACGGTCAAACAGGGGCTTTTTCTGCATGCAGGAAGCAAAGCTCAAAATCAGATAGCTTTGTGCCAACGGAAGCAGACAATACCGCACCAGAAACTCAAAAACAGCAAGTAAAAATGCTGTTCCCTGGTAATACCCTGCAGCAGTTACGGAACCGGTTACTACCGTAATGCTGAGACAGTACATAGGAAGCAGGATACTGACAAAGCTGCAAAGATTCTCTGTGCCTTCCATAACCGTTGACAATGCTGCGGAAAATCCGGACGCTGCGTGTGCTGCCATCAAAAGATAAACGCATAAAAAACCCATATGTGAGGTTCCATTGCGTGCAAATGCTTTGGAAAGGTTGGAAAAAAGTGCTGATAACAAAATCAGAAAAAAAAGCCTTTTTCCATGCTCCATTGGAAATGTTACAGAAGAAAGCAGCCAGTTTCCCAGTTCTGAAAGCAGTTCCTTCCAACCGGCTTTTCCGCTTATCAGAAAACTGACAAGTTCTTCAAAGGACCATGGAACTTCTGTCGGCAGCAGTTTTTCTACCGTTGTCTGCAATTTTGTATAATCAAGATTCAGTTCTTCCATGGCAACCTCCATTTGAATTTTCAATAACCGTAGATGTCCATACATAACACAATGACACAACGTGGCAAAAGCGACGTGGCTTCGGTATGGTAAAAGTTCACATCACGTTGTGATGTGAACCATTTGCAGCAGAAAGTGTCTTGAAAAGCAAGCTTTTCAGAGCACTTTCTGCTGCAAATATGTCAGCACGACTTCGTCGTGCGATCTTTTTCCGTACCGTTTCGCCACAGTTTCCTTCTGCTAAAGCTTTTCCATATTGTTACGCTACGGTTTTCTTCTGCAATTTTGTTGCAGTTCTGAGATTTCGTTATGTCATTCCTGCCATGAGTTCAAACAGTGCCATGACAATGGGCATTCCAATTGTTAAAATCGTAAGCTTTCCTATCAGTTCAATCTGTCCTGCTACCGCAGAGTATCCGGCATCTCTGCACAGAGCAGAAGCAAATTCCGATACATAGGTCACTCCGATGATTTTCATCAGAAGTGCCATATATTCCATATCTACAGCTACCAGCTGTTCCAGGCGTTCAAAGCCTCCGGTTATTCCTTCCAGAAGTCTGAGTGCAATCCAAGCAAGCAAAAGACTTCCGGTCAAAGAAACAAAGGTAGCAAATTCCGCCTTTCCCTGTTTCATTGCCATGGCAGCGATAATAGTCACAATTCCGAGCAACGCAGTTTTCAGCATGGTTCCTCCTTTACAATTGAAACAAAGTCTGTATCGTTTCAAACAGTTCTGCTACATAGGGAACAATCCAGAACAATACTAAAATCAGTCCTGCAAGGCTTGTTAAATATGCCTGGTCTTCTCGTCCGGAGTGTTTTAAAACCTGATTCAGGACTGAAACAAGAATGCCGACTGCAGCAATTTTAAAAATCATCTGTATTGTCATTGGTTTGTCCTCCTTACAACACCAAAATCAACAAAAAAATACCGCCAAGCATTCCAAGTGTCCTGCACAGGTATGCTTTTTTTCCACCCATTTCCCGTAGAACCACAATATCCTCTTCCAGACGGTTCAAATAAAATTCCAAGGCATTTTTTCTTGTTTCTCTGTCCGTCTCTGCAAAACAAAACCCCAGCTCTGCAAATTCTTCTTTCTGCTGTTTTGTCAGGGGGCTGTCTTTCACCGTGGGAACAGCAAGCCGTTTCCATGTGTCCTGAAGTGAAAAACCTTCTTTTTTCCTAAGCTCCTCGCTCAATACATAAAAAAAAGCAGAAAGCCTTCCGGTATGTCTTTCTCCAATGGCTTCCAGAGCTTCCGGAAACGGCATCTGCCGGTATTCCAGCTCTCCAAGCAACAAAAAAAGCGTTGTTTTGATTTCCTTGAGCCACTTTTCCTGTTCTTTTACCCTAAGTGCCAGCACACTTCCCATGGCATACGCCGAGGTAAGCACTAAAACAGCTCCGACCAGCTTTACCATGCTACTTTCACCTCCTTTCCGGTTCTGTCACAGATTGCTTCGACCGTTCCCGGACATTCCGTTGGTTTTAGAAAAATATATCGTTCAAATAAATCCACCGGAATTTTTCGTTTTTTTGCTTCATCCCCATAAAACCATGCCTCTTTTCCCGCTCCATGTGCCGTTGCAAGAATGGTACAACCGCAATACATTGACTTTTCAATCAGTTCCACGTCTTTTTCTCCTCCCAGTTCATCCACCGCAATCACTTCCGGCGACATGGATCGCAGCACCAGCTCCATTCCAATCGTTTTAGGACAGCCATCCAGCACATCCGTACGCAGTCCCACATCATTCTGCGGTATTCCGTGGCAGCAGGCAGCCAGTTCCGAGCGTTCATCAATCACGACTGTCTTTCTGCCACGAAATTCGCTGCTTCCCTCAGAAATACATCGGATAAAATCACGCAGAATCGTTGTTTTTCCACAACCTGGCGGTGATACCAGCAGCGTATGGCACAACCGTTCCCCCTCAAACAAAAAAGGAAGCAGTTCCACCGCACACCCCTTTACTTCTCTTGCCAGCCGAATATTCAGAAATGAAATATTCCGGATTGTTTTTATCTTTCCCTCGGAAAGAACGGCTTTTCCGCAAATTCCCACTCGATGTCCTCCGGAAATGGTTAAAAATCCTTGGCGAAGTTCTTCTTCATAGGCATACACAGAAAAATTACTGATGTATTCCATCATCTCACGAATTTCATTTGCTGACACACGGCAGGCGTTTTCTGCCCTGCCACAGATTCCGCCATCCTTATGTAAAAAAAATTCTTCTCTCCCTTTCAACAGCATTACCGGTTCGTTCACTCGCAGACGCACTTCCGTATATCCCTCTGCAAGCAGGTCATTTCTGCTGATTTTTTCCCTGAGCTTTGCCGGAAAAATTTTATTAAGTTCGGATGTCATATTTTTCCCCGCCTTTCCTCTGACTTGTTCGTTCTTGTCCTATCTTATGTACGGCATTTCCAAAACATGACTGAATCTAAAAAAGAGTATTTCTATTTTGCAGGACACACGCCAAGCAAAATTATAATCTTTTGTAAAGAATGCAAAACAAAAAGGGGTTTGAGCCGATACACCAACGCATACCGGCTCAAACCCCTTTTTGTTTTTTCATTGATTTAGAAGCGTAATCAGCTCTTTTTGTGCCTGCTCATATGTTTTAACCTCAACTCCGTATAAGCCCAGCTTTCTAGCTGCCGCAATGTTTTCCGCACGGTCATCCAGAAAAACGCATTCCTCCGCCTTTAGACCATACTTATCCAACAATGCTTTGTAAATTCCCGGTTCCGGTTTTACCATCTGTACTTCATAGGAAATCACGCTGCCATCCATCAGGGGCAAAAAACTCAGCCTGTTTTTATCTCTGGCAGCTTCAAACGAAGTTTTTCCATAGTTAGACAATAAATATACGGAATAGCCCTGCTTCTTCAAACTTTCTATCCATTCATAGGAATACGCATATTCCTTTACCAGAAGCTCTGTTTTGCTAAACAGCATCCGGATTTGCTGCTCATATTCCGGTGCACGTGCTATACATCCGGCAATAATTTTCTCATCACTGAGAAGGCTCCGGTCAAACTCATTCCACAGCGTCGGATGCAGCACAGTTGCAGCCGCAATCCGTTCAAAAGCCTCTTCCGAAAAACCGAGCTCCTGAAATAATTCTTTCCAGCGAAAACTGGCAAGCACATTTCCTATATCAAAAATAATATGTTTTATCACTGTTTTCCCATCCCTTTTCCAAATGTTTTTAACTTTCTAAAGCATTCTTTGCGTCCACTGTAACATGACTTCAAACAAAATTCAAGCAAACTTTTTTTCTTTTCATTCCATAACTTTTATGCTATACTTCAATAAAATGTACTTGCAGAAACATAGTCATAGAAACCTTGAAGTACATTAACGTTAAGGAGGATTACCCATGAACCGTTACGGACTCATCGGAGAAAAGCTTGGACACAGCTATTCCAAGCTGATACACGAACAATTAGCAAACTATACCTACCACCTAATTCCGCTTTCCAAAGAAGAATTTCCTGCTTTTATGAAAGCTCGCGATTTTACCGCTATCAATGTCACCATTCCTTACAAACAGGCTGTTCTTCCCTATCTGGATGAACTTTCGGAGGCTGCCCGCACCATTGGTGCCGTAAACTGTATTGTAAACCGGAATAATACGCTCACCGGATATAACACGGATTACTCCGGATTCTTATATACCTTAAAGCATAATAACATAAAAGTTTCCGGAGAAAAAGTTCTGGTTCTTGGTAACGGCGGAGCTGCGAAAGCCATTATGGCAGCACTGGCTTCCCTTTGTCCAAAAGAACTGCTCACTGTAAAATATAAGGACGAACCCGGAACCCTTACCTATGAAGCTGCCGCCCGTTTTCATGCGGATGCTTCACTCATTGTCAACACAAGCCCGGTAGGAATGTATCCGAATGTTGACGCATGCCCTATGGATATTGCTCCCTATACCTCGCTGAAGGCTGTTGTGGACATCATTTATAATCCTGCTGACACAAAACTTTTATTGCAGGCAAAAGGCCGTGGTATTATCGCAGTAAATGGTTTGGAAATGCTGGTTGCACAGGCAAAATATGCGGTTGAACTGTTTTTGGATACTGCCATTCCCGAGAAAAAGATTGAAGAAGTAATGCAGAATTTATGTTCCGAATTGCATTGATGCACTCGTTTCATCACAGTTTTTGTTCCGGGCAAAACTCGTTTTTTCCGGAACAAACATTTTTAGCCCAAAAAAGAGACCGCCTTTCAAGCAGTCTCTTTTTACTTTTTGTTTCTAGAAATACTTTTTGTTTCCCCAGAGATTACTCCTCTTTAAATCAAGGTATTCATTATATGCTTTTTCCAAAATTTGTTTTTCATTTGCAAACTTTAGCAAATGATATGCCTCATGAAACTTGTAATATCCGGAATCTGTAAAGTATTCTTCCCGTTGCGGCTTGCTATAATAGCTGTCAGACATCATTAAATACCAATGAACATCCTTTAATACTGTATTTTGCGGCGTATTAAACGTATATTGACTCTTGCCAACATACTTAATAATGGACGCATCAGCCCCGGTTTCTTCCTTAACTTCACGGACAGCGGTTTCTTTATATTCCTCACCCTCTTCTACCGTACCCTTTGGAAGCACCCAGCCTTCGTACTTATTTTTGTAATTCTTATACAGTAATAAAATTTTTCCTCTGAATATAACTACACCGCCACAGCTCGTTGCTTCTATCATCGCAATCCCTCCGTTATGTGGTGTGTTTTCTACAACTGTTTTATAGTATACAACACTTGTGTTTATTTTTCAACCCACTAACGGATTTCTGTTTCAAATTTTATAAATTTTTAAATTTATATACGGCCTGTGCCTAATGGCAAAAATAGACTTCCAAAAGTTTTTTGGCTGCCGGAACTGCATATCGGCTCCCTGTACCGGCATGCTCCATCAGAACAACAATTGCAATCTGCGGTTCATCCGCCGGAGCAAAGCAAAGATACCACGAATGCGTTCCTTCTGCCGTCTCCGCACTTCCTGTTTTTCCCGCAACATTAATTCCCTGTCTTGCAAAATCCGACATCATATTTTCCGACGCTTTCACCATGCACTCTGTTACATACGCAGCTTCTGCTTCGGACAACAATATTTTTTCTCCAGCAGACGAATACTGTGCAACCACTTCTTCTTTACAGTTTTCCACCCGCTCCACCAGATACGGCAAATTCAGAACGCCATGATTTGCTACTGCCGAGCCAAGCAGCAGCATCTGAAACGGTGTCACCAGAGTTTCCCCCTGTCCGAAGGACGCCTGTACCCTTGCTGCATCCAAGGTATTTTCTGAAAGCGAAAAACTGCTTTTTGCATAAGGAATCGTATCATCCCACGTTTCTGAAAAGCCAAGCTCCTGTGCCGTTTTTGTAAAATCCTCTACCGTAATCTGCTCCCCTAGTGCCGCAAATGCCGTATTACAGGAATTGGAAAATGCCTCTTTCAGTGTCTGCTCTCCATGCGCTTTTTGTTCGTAGCAATGTATTGTTGTATTCCTCACTCTTGCTTTTCCTGTACAGACATAGGAAAACTCTTCTGCCGGATGGTGTTTTAAATAAGCAAGCATTGTTACTATCTTAAACGTGGAACCCGGTGGATACAGGCCCCCGGTCAGACGATTTAAGAAAGGAGCATCCAAGCGTTCCAGCAATTCTTCCCACTGTACGGAAATTTCATTTGGATCATACACCGGTGAGGATACCATGGCAAGCACTCTTCCTGTTTTCACCTCAAGAACACCAATGGCCCCCGAATAACCGGAAAGTGCTTCCTGTGCTGTTTTCTGCAGTGCCATATTAATGGTTGTAACAACGCTGTCTCCTGCCACATCCATTCCTTTCACTTTTAACTGCAGCTTTTCTGACCTTGAAAGACTTACCGTGTACATTTCGCACCAATACTGTTTTTCCAGATCACTGCAGCCCATCAACATCTGCCCGGTAACAAAGCCTGCTGTTTCACCATGTGGATACAAACGATACAGGTTTCCGTCTTCTCCAGCAATGGTCTGTGCCAGAATTGTTCCATCTGTTGCAAGAATGCTGCCTTTTTTCATGTTTTTTTCAGTTTCTTTTATTCTTCTGTTATAATCGTTATAATAAACCGCTTTTGCTTCCTTTACCGTTACTCCAACATAATAAGCAATCATGGCACAAAGCATAAGTGAAAAACCTGTGCAGACTGCAATCAGGCGAAAACGCTGACCGGTTTCTTCTTTTTTTCTCTTCTGTCCCTCAGAATTATAGATTGCCTGCATCCCTTGAAACAGAAAAACCGAACTTACCAAAGAGCTTCCACCGTAACTGATAAAGGGAAGGGTTACACCCGTGGACGGAATCATGCGGATAACGCCACCGACATTTAAAAAAACCTGAACTCCAATCAGCACAATCGCACCGGTAGTTACTGCAAAGAAAAACGACTGCTTTTTTTCTAAGGCAAGCAGCAGCATACATATCATACAATGTATATAGACACACAACAAAAGTGCTGCAAATACCGCACCCAATTCCTCAGAAACTGCCGAAAAAATAAAATCACTTTTTACTACCGGAACAGACAGCGGCATACCCTCATAGAATCCGGTTCCGAGCCAGCCGCCGCTTCCAATAGCAAACAAAGACTGTGCCACCTGATAACCTTCCTTCTCTATACATGAAAACGGATTCTGCCATGCCATTACCCTTTCCGCAATATGACCGGAATACCGATAAGCAAGCAATGCTGCAAGGCTTCCGGAAAGTATTGCTACCGTGGGCAGTAATACATCTGCACTGACAACAAAAAGCATCAAAAGATACACGAGAAAAAAAATCAAGGCTCCTCCAAAGTCATTTGACAAGGCAAGCAAGCCTACATGCAATGCAGCCACAGCACTGACAAGACATAAATTCCGGTATTTATTTTTCGTTTCACGAAGCAGCAATGCAGCCATGGAAAGAATAAATGTCAGCTTGACAAATTCTGACGGTTGAAAGGTAATGCTTTTTATGGTCAGCCAGTTTTTTGCTCCAAACACTTTGCTTCCGGCCGCAAGCACCACCGTAAGAAGCACAAGCCCTGTCAATGTATAAAACAAGCCAAACTGCGGAAGCTTTGGAATATGCTTTAATACCTGCGAAAAAAAAGAACACAGGCAATATGCCAGCACTGCCATAATAAACTGTTTTACCGCACTTTCAAAGGAGAGGCGTGCCAGAAATACCAGACCAACCGCTAACAGAAGCATCATATTCTGATACAGGTGTGGAAGCCCTTTGGTGTAAATCCGCCATTGTAAAATATCTGCCAGAATAAAAAAAGCAAGCTGAAAACAATATAGTGTCAAAAAAGACAGTTTTCCGTTCTGCAAAAATAAAACCAGAAACCCATACCCATGCAACAGATAGCGGCAGAAACTCCGGCATCGTGTAAACCCTGTTTCCCACCGATGACCTAATATAGCAGAACCATAGGCTGTTATCACATACATGGCAAGAAGAAAAATAAACATATCATTTGCTGTCATTAAAATCCACGTTGTCATACCAATTCTCCTTCCTTTTGCACAACAGACTTCTTCTGCGGCGGTCAGGTGTTTCCCTTTAAACTTTCATTTTTCTTTTACAATATTCCACGTTTCAAGTGCCCTTTGGTAAACGAGCCATTCCCCGGACACGGTTTATCCGCTAAAAATGCCGTCAGAATTTCTTTCACTTCCGATGGTGTTTCAAATGTAAAATCAAGTCTCCAGCCGGCTGGTGCAAAATCTTTCATCACATCCGTACCAAGCAGTGAAAAACAGGCACTGTTGTAAATAACATTATAGCAGCAGGAACAAACCTGACGCACCGGAAATTCAGCCCCCATGCGGTCTTTTAGCACGACACCAGTTGTTTTTTTACCGTGAGTGCAGGTTAGCACGTTTTCCCTGACGCATTGAGCCGAAACCATTAACGGAAGCCTGCCATATAGAATAAAGTCGGAATCCTCCACAAAAAGACTCCGGATTTCCTCTTCGTTTAGTTCCACCGGCACGGTAAACCGCCGATAGCCCTTTTCACGGAAAAATTTCTTTGCTTCGTGCTGCATTGTATATAGATTATAGTTCAGCCGTATTTCAAAAGAGGACGTAAGTGAATTTTCCTCCAAAAAGGTCAGCTCATCCAATGACCTTACCAGAAATCCATCCAGACGCTCTTTTGTCAATTCTGTCATAAATGGCTGAAAACGTGCCTTTTCCTTTGTCCGGAAAATATACGGTAATACAAAAACTGCTTTTTTGCCAGCTTTTTTTATTCTTTCGCAAAGAGCCAGAGAACCCGAGACTTCTTCCGGAATATCCACATAAACCGTAGTAATTTCCGGTTGTTCCAAAACTGCTTCGCACTGTTGTCTGGTCGAAATAAGCGTAATAAGCTCTGGTTGATGTAACGTCACAGGACTTTCTGCCAAACCTGCCTGTCCGCCTGTAAGCTTATGTTCTGTCGTATGTGTACTTTCTTCCACAAGAATATTTTTTTCTTCATTCTGCACCGTTTCCAACAAGCTACGTCTGTAACCGTTTAATACTTCTGTGTTCAAGGCTTCAAACGCCAATCTACGCAATTCCTTTATTTTTCCCATAGGAAGAAAAACCGCACCTTCCGTGACAATATCCAGTTCTTCAAAGAAAAACTCACTTTCTCCGGTCTTTTTTAACTGTGTTGCTATTTTTTCTTTTGTCACCGGCTGATTTTCTGCTACCAATACCATATCACCGGTAACTGTCACCGATACCCTGCGAAGCTCCTTCTCATCCATTCCCGGCACAAGGCTGCTTTTTTTGTGTGCAAAAAGCCACACCGTCAGCTTGGCTGCTTTCCCCGGCACTGCCCGGAATACAGCATTCACCGGAAGTTGAACCGGTCGCTCAACATAATTTGCTTTCAGTTCGGAAAGCAGTCTTTCATTTTTTGTTCGGAAGACTGGTTGTCCAACTTTGGCAAAAAAGCCTTTGCGTATATTTGTCTGATACCATCCTTTTTTTTCATCCATGCCGGATTTTCCAACCGTAAATTCATAAAAGTCTCGATTGTTCCTGATTTCAAGAACATCCTGTAGATTCAGTTCTTTTTCCAGGCGGATTTCCACCCGGCCTTTCCCAGATGCTGCCACCTCACCCACTTTTGTTCCCGTATGGTTTGGTCGCTGCATGGACATCATGTTGCCCCCATGATACTGCACATAATACCCTTTTGTAAATCCACCACGGTTATACAAGTCGCTCACTCGTTCTATCTGCTCGGAAAGAACCTCCGGATGCTTCTTTAAATACCGATAAAATTCTTCTTCCCCATATTCAAAATACATGTCCGTCAGCAGACGGTACGCTGCCGTCACCCCAGCGGTATATTCCGGTCGCTTCATACGTCCCTCTATTTTAAAAGAATCGATGCCTGCCCCAACCAAGTCCGGAATCATATCCAGTGTACATAAATCTCTGGGACTTAACGCATATATTCCTTCTGCTTCTTTTTTAGTATCCTCCAATACCGTATACGACATACGGCATGGCTGTGCACATCTGCCACGATTTCCGCTTCTGCCGCCAAGCATACTGCTAAACAAACACTGCCCAGAATAACAATAACACAACGCTCCATGAACAAAACATTCCAGTTCAAGAGAACACTCCCGCCGCAGTTCTTTTAATTCATTCAGGGAAAGCTCCCTTGCCGGCACAATTCTCGTTACCGGATAGTCTTCCAGCTGCTTTGCTCCGTCTGCAGATACTAACGTCATCTGCGTACTTGCATGCACTGGAAGCTCTGGAAAATGAGTAGCAAGAAAATGCAGGACTCCAACATCCTGCACAATTACGGCATCCACACCGGCTCTATAGTACTTTTCCAAAAAAGGATACAATTCCTTTGTAAGTTCTTTTTCTTTTAACAATGTATTTACTGTAAGATATATTCTGCGATTTTTGGAATGTACATAATCTATGGCATCCAGAAGTGTATCCGTTTCCGGATTGTCTGCATAGGCTCTGGCTCCAAATCTGCTTCCGCCAATATAAACTGCATCTGCTCCTGCCGCAACAGCTCCTCTTAAACTTTCAATCGAACCAGCCGGAGCCAGTATCTCCGGTTTTTTCCGTAAACGCTTCATTCTTTTTCCTCATTTCTGCATTATTTCCGCTTTAATTCATCCATTTCGGCTTCCATTCGGATTAAACGCTTCTGCAAATCCAGATTTTCCTCTTTCATGGCACGATTTTCCTGCTCATAGGTTTCCAGCTTTGCCTGCAGACTGATAATTTCACGTCTTAAATCCACCATTTCTTTCTGTTTTTCATTGTAATCACGTTCTGTTTCTTCCTGATTTTTCTTCACTTTAAAGTAATCATCAGCAATATTAATCTGCAACAGGATATTTATGATGTCTGAATCGAGCTTCGGATAACCACCCTGATGCTTCAGTTCATCATTCTTTGCGTTAATGTAAGCAGCAATACTCTGTAAATATTCTTCACTTTCGTATCCCCCCATATTGTATTGTTTTCCGGCAATTACAACCTTTACATCATTTCTCTTTTTCATATGCAAAACTCCTTTGTTTTTTACAAAAATACCATCTGTTTATTCTGACAGAGAAATATCCCTGCTCCCTTTATGCTTCCCTCTCCGGCTCCGGCAGTCCAAAATGCCGATAGGCAAGTTCTGATACAACCCTGCCTCTCGGTGTTCGGAGAATCAAACCATTCTGCACCAAAAACGGTTCATTTACTTCCTCCAACGTTCCCGGATCCTCCCCAATGGTTGTTGCAACCGCCTCAATTCCAACCGGGCCTCCGTGAAATCGCTCGATCATTGTTTTTAAAATTGCACGATCGCTCTGGTCAAGTCCAAGCTTGTCTACTTCCAAAAAATCTAGTGCGGTATCCGCAACTTCCTTTGTGATGCAGTTATCGTATTTAATCTGGGCAAAATCCCTGACTCGCTTTAACAGACGATTGGCAAGCCGCGGAGTACCTCTGGAACGTCTGGCAAGTTCCACCGCACCCTCCTGTTCAATCTCTACTCCAAGAACGCCTGCAGAACGAATGATAATTTCCGTTAGTTCTTCTACCGTATAAAATTCCAGGCGGTTTACCACACCAAATCTGTCACGGAGCGGAGCTGTCAGCATGCCTGCCCTCGTAGTAGCACCTACCAACGTAAACTTCGGAAGCTCCAAACGAATGGATTTTGCAGCAGCGCCCTTACCGATGACAATATCAATGGCAAAATCCTCCATTGCCGGATACAAAAGTTCCTCTACCTGTCGGTTCAGGCGATGAATTTCATCGATAAAAAGTACATCTCCCTCCTGAAGATTATTTAAAATTGCTGCCATATCTCCCGGTTTTTCAATTGCAGGTCCGGCCGTAATCTTTAAGTTTACGCCCATTTCATTGGCAATAACTCCTGCCAGAGTTGTTTTGCCAAGTCCGGGAGGTCCAAAAAAAAGAACATGATCCAAGGATTCTCCCCTGGCTTTTGCCGCTTCAATATAAATCTTCAGATTTGCCTTTGCTTTTTCCTGCCCAATGTATTCCGCAAGCATCTGCGGTCTTAAGCTTCCCTCAATTCGTTTGTCTTCTTCCATTAATTCTGTTGTAATCAGTCTCTTTGCCATTATTTTTTTCTCTTTCAGCTGTTTTTGTGCCACTGTTCACTCATGCGTGATTCCAGTAACCATTCTATTTGCAAATTTGTTTTAAGTATTGCTGTGCATAAACTGCTCCGGCCTGCATTCCACTTGTATACCGTATTTTTATAAATTTTTCAATCCATACTTCAGCAAATTTTCTACAGTAGTAGAATCTGTGATTTCCACTCCACGTAATACTTTTACCGCTTCCGTTGCAGAATACCCCAGTGCCTCCAATGCCTGTGCTGCTTCTTCACGCAGCGCAGCGGTACGGTTTCTATCCTGCTTGCTTCCGGTTTCAGCCAATTGTTCTCCATGAAGTAGTCTTGCCTCAACAGCATCCTCCAGCTTAAACTTGTCTTTTAGTTCAAGCACAAGCTTTGCCGCTGTTTTTGGACCAATCCCGGGAATTTTTGCAATTGTTTTACTGTCATCTGCCAATACCGCAAAACGCAGGTCATCCAAAGATATTCCGGACAAAATTCCGATGGCACCCTTAGGTCCGATACCGTTTACTGTAATCAACAGCTTGAATATCTGCAATGCCTCTTCTGATATAAAACCAAATAATGCCACACCATCTTCCTTAACCTGAAGATGTGTGTAAAAAAGTACGCTACTTCCATTTGTCGGCAGCTGCTCTATGTCTGTTAACGGAACAAACAGTTCATAGCCGAGCCCGGACGACGTAGCAACAATAACAGTTGACATCGTTTTTTTTACTAAAGTTCCTTCGATAAATGCTATCATAGTCTTTTAAACTCTCCTTTGGAAATCTGCAATCTTCCCTCGTCAATATACTGCAGAACATCTAAAACGGAAATACCACACCCCTCCGCAATCTGCATGGCATTGCTGTGTGGAAACTCTTTCAAATAATCTTCAATTCTGGAAAAAAGATTTTCGTCAATTGTTTTACAGCTCTGACACAAGTTCTGAACCGTTCGGGTTACAAAGACCTTTCCACAAAACTTACATTTACTGTAATGCATCGCTCCACCCCGCTTTTCTGATTGCTGTTCTCCTGCACCTTGTTCCAATAACGATTTGCAGTTTCCTTTTATTTTGCTATGCATAAAGCCCTGCTCACCCCTGTGTCACGGTTGTACGAGGCAAATTTGAAAAAATTTCCCACAGACGGAACAGTAACCTTATCTTCCATTATTAATATATTATAGCAAACAAGCGTTCAAATAGGAAGTGTTTTTTTCTTGAGTAGTTGTACGTTTTATGTTAAAATAGCCTCAGCTTTTACTGACACCCCTGCTCCAACAACAAAAAAGCACCGGTTTCAGCAAAAAAAATTAAACCTGCCTTTATTTTTACCTAGAAAGAGGATGCAACTTATGAAACTTATCCGTACAAGCTTAACCAAAACCATTTCCTCCCGTGTTCCTCTCTCACCGGATACGCTGCTGTTCGACATCGAAACCACAGGACTTTCTGCGGATACCAGCTTTCTTTACCTGATTGGTGCAGTATGTCAGGAAGGCACAGAACTTATGCTGATTCAGTGGTTTTGTGACAAATATTCGGAAGAAAAAGAGGTTCTGTCCGCTTTTCTTAATTTTATAAAAAAATATCCTCGTCTGGTTCACTATAACGGTACTGGCTTTGACATTCCATTTCTAAATAAAAAGTTGAAACGGCACAAGCTGGCTTATACAATAAACGCCGAAGGTTCCACGGACATTTATAAGCTTCTTCTGCCCTTTAAAAAATACACCAGCTTTCCTGACTTTAAGCAGAAAACCTTAGAACCGCATGCTGGCTTTTTACGCAAAGATACCTTTTCTGGCGGTGACTTAACCGAAGTGTACGCTGCCTATGCCGGCAAATACCGTCTTGCCACACTTACCGGAAAAACAGAAGAAGCTGATGCCCTGCGGCATGTGATGCTGCTACACAATCATGATGACCTGCTTGGTCTCTTTTTTCTGTACTGTAACACACACCTGACCGACTTTTTCGCAGGATATCTACAGCCATCCATTCTTAAGTCGGAGCAGGGACTTTTATATACCATGGATTTTCCACTCCTGCCGTTTCCGCTTTCCATAACAAAAAACGACTGCACTTTCTGCATTACCAACTGGGAAACAAGTTTACTTTTGCCATTTTATTCTGGGAATTTGAAATATTTTTTCAAGGATTACAAAAACTATTATTACTTAACTTATGAAGACACTGCCATACACGCCAGTGTCGCTGAATGGGTAGATAAAGGAGCAAAGGAAAAATGCAAACCTGCTACGGCCTATCAGAAAAAGAACGGCCTGTTTTTAGCACTGCCTTTTTCGAAGCCGGAACAAAAAGCTTACCTGTCCGCTTTGCCCCTGTTTTATAAAGAATATAAAATGTTGCCTGCTTATGTCGAATACTCAGAAACACTGGTATGTGAAACAGCGTTTCTTCAGCTTTGCTTTGATGCATTTTTGAAAAAGGAATAATGCTGTTTTTGCCGCATCATGCGGAACAATCCTCTGTTTTGGAAAATCACTGTTCAGGCATACACCGTAAGCTACAAAATTTTTTCCCTGTAATCTTTATAAGTAGATAATTTGCATTATGAGAAGTTTCAGGATGGAACTGCGAAATGTATTGAGGATGAGATACCGTTTGAAGTACCGGACTTATGTTCTTTGCAGTACATTATCGTTCACCATAGAGTTCACTTCTATAAGCTTATCAGTTTCCTTATATACTTTTTCACAAATTACTGTAACGTTTCACGAAAATTTTCTTTTTTTCAGTTCTTAAATAAGATTATACCGTAATAAAAAAGAGTATACGCAATATTCTCTCATACTCTTTTTTATTAGACATTTCTTTATAATTCCATAATTTCAGAAACCTTGTTTGAAAGATCATATATTCTATCTGCTATAGTTTTAGCTCCATCCACTAATTTATTCTTAGGCGCATGTAATTTTAATTGTCTTAATCTTTTCAAAATTGCCATACGCCCATAAAAGAATCTCCATTTCTGCATATTTATCTGCGCAGCAAACCATTCCATTTCAGAATATGTCATATTATACTTAGGTATTAACACTCTAACTGCGCTCCCACCATTTCCTCGCGCCATAAATCTCCAAGGTTGCACAGATGCTTGACCAAAACAAGTAACTGTTATACCGCCTTGCAAAAACACTTCTCCTTCGACATCTGAGACCAATCTGATTATACTATTTTGCGGATCACCCGATGAAATATATGGACAAGAGCCTGCGAAATAATTACTTTCTCCGCTTGATTTTCCACCATATACAATAAAAAAATCTTCCAAACTTTTTTCTTTTCCATACGGCAATTCCGGAAGACTACCAAAATTCGGAAAATCAAGTAGGACTTCATCAGCTATATCTTCAATACATACCGTAGAGGTCAATATTGATTTTGTAACACTTTCGCAATATCTTTTTTGCTCTAATTCTGGAAATATTGGTTGTGGAAGATACTGCTCTGGTGAAAATTCCGCTCCGGGTTCTAAAATATTTTCTGCACTTATTATCGTTGCCAATGAACTTTTCACACGTTTATTAGCTCTAAATTTTTTAAATGAATCTAGCACTTCATCAAGTTGTGATCCGTCAGTCTTTACACGCTTGCCTTTTAATTTTTTATAACCATCATTCCATATTTTTGCCATAAATATTTTATCAGAATTTTGTTGTGGGCGATTTGCCTGTGCAATCATTATTGTTGTGTCAACAGCTGTTGGATAGAACAAATCTCCCGGCAAACTTATCATACCTAATACAGAATGCTTCTCCAAAAAAGCATGTCTCCATTGTGCATTATCATCATCTGCAAAAATTCCCGATTTCACAACCACTGCCAATAACCCCATTGTCTGTAAAGATTCCATCGCTAAGGAAATAAAATCTCTCTCAGGTTCCTCTTCTTGTGAAAATGGTGGATTTAGTAATGCTTTTGTAAATTTATTTCTTACGCTTTCCTTGCTCTTTTCTTCAAAGCAACTTGCATTCTCAATATGACTTTTACCATCTCCTCTAAAAAACATATTTAGTGCTGCTAAAGACCATACTGTTGGATTAGTGTCAAAACCATAAATAGATTCTCTTACTATTTCCTTTGGTATTCCAAGTTTTTTTGATGTTGAAATCATCCTATCAAATGACGCCACTAAAAAACCACCCGAACCGCAAGCAATATCAATCACTTTATCTTTAGCAGTGACATCTATAAGTTCTGCGCAATATTTTGTAATATGCCTTGGCGTAAATACAATTCCAAGCGAGTTATTATCATATCCATAGCGAATAAACGCTTCATACAAAAGTCCTAAAAAATCCGTATCTGTTTGCAAAATAGATTTTATGTTTAACTTTTTTAATAAGAAAACAATCCTGCCGATTTTAGCAGCTAATCTATTATAATCTCCAATGGTCAATTTTAATGTTTCAATTAGTTGCTGTTTCTTTGTCTCTTCAAAGTGGTCAGTAGAAGCAATAGCACTTGCAACTAAACTATTGATGGAATCTAATTCCTTTCCCTTTTCTAGATCAATTTCTCCCCAATACAGTGCAGTAATTACTGCGCCCAAAACTTTAGGTCGTAAAGATGGTTCAATTTTTGCAGACCTAAGTATTGATGACAATTCAATAGCAGTATTTATGTAATCCGATATTTCAGGTACCATAACTTCTGTTGTACCATTATTCGTAAGCAATGCTCCTTCAACTTCAGATACACTAGGAAAACTTGTTAATTCAAAACCACGAGAAGAAAGGATTTCCCATTTTTTTCCATCCCAATAAGCAGTTTTAAACAAATATCCATGGTCTTCTTCTCCAGCAACACCAACCGCTACTTTTATTGCATACTTTGCTTTTTCGTTAATTGAATTAGCATATTCGATAGCTCCATCTAACGCTTGGTCAATTTTTTTAATTTCATTTTTCGCTTCTACTACAATTATAGGAATAGCTCTGCTACAAACAAGAAAATCTGGTTTTGCACCTTTCAAACCACAATCCGGAAAATAATCCTCTATCTCTTGTTCTTCAAGAAAATCTCCTCCTTTTTGAGGATGTCGAATATCCCATCCTTTCTGCGCAGCAATTTCTCTTATTAAATATCTACATCTTGATTCTGCCCTTTTTCCTTTTGCCATGTTTCTTCCTCCAGTTCAGATATCTTACGAAAAATTATTACACTACAATTATATCACGCTTCCGCAGATAGAACAAGTGTTCTTTTTTTAACGTATTATTCCACTATATTACTATGTATTTTATCACGTTCTACAGTTTTTTCTATCCCTTTTATACATTTTTACGACAAGCGGCCAAGAAGTGTCGTCACCTCCCTCTTCCCTGCTCCCAACTGTTCTTCTTGTCCCTTCTTGCATATATCCGACCACACTTGACTCTACTTGCCCAAACCGTTCTGTCCAGTCTTTCTGATAATGTCAATATTGGTTTACACTTTTTTCACAAGGATGTTCGACCTTATGCTACTTTC
>CAZJAA010000035.1:0-474 GCA_964544055.1 uncultured Lachnospiraceae bacterium
GTTTTTACCCCGCCCGCCTCGACTGTTTTAACAATAAATACAGGTTTGAGTTTTCCACGAAAAAATTGATATTTGCTTGCGGTCTTTCCCGACTTTCAAAGCGTGCCTGTAGTTTGCTATCGTTTCGCTCAGGTCGATGTAAACTTTGTTATTTTCTATCCATAAACCTAAATTTTCATTTTCGTCTATTGTTTGCAACAGGTCTTTAATAAAATGTTTGCGTAGTTTATAAGTCGGTATAATATATAGATCTTTTTTACTAACCTGAAAACCGCTTTTATGTGCAACGGCATCGCCCTGCTTGTTAAGGGTTGCACCCTTGTTTACTAAAATACATTTTAAAGTGATCATTTAAAACACCTCTTTTTGTTCTTTGTGCCTCTATTGTACCATATAAAAAAATGTTTTGTCAAACGATTTACACCTATTTTTAAAAATTTTTTTATTTTTTTATTTTTTTATTTTTTTATTTTG
>CAZJAA010000035.1:574-32811 GCA_964544055.1 uncultured Lachnospiraceae bacterium
CGTGGTTGCGTGGTTGCGTGGTTGCGTGGTTGCGTGGTTGCGTGGTTGCGTGGTTGCGTGGTTTAATGTATAAAAATACATCGTATAAATATACATGTATATTGTATAAAATACAAGTGTACGCCCGTCGCGGACGCGTCCGTGTGAGACGGACAGTTTTTAATTCATTGAACGGTCAGTTAATAAAACGGTCAGGTGTGTGGTTACATATGTTATGCAACGCGTGTCGCGTATATATACATTGTACGCGGGCGGCGGACAATTGAATACTTGTTCAACTGTTCAAGTGTTCGTTCGGTGTTGCTTGTGAAAATTTTCTTCACACAATTTTCACACAATTTTCACACAATAATTGAACGAACGGTCAGTTAATCGGGCGGCGGACTGTCCGCGCATGGCGGACACTTTCCCACCAAAATTTTGAAAAACCAAAATTTTGTTTCCTACGGGCGGCGTAAGCCGCCCGACCACATACTCATCATATTATTTCTTTATGGTATGTGGTCGGGCGGCGAAGCAGCCCCCACTAGTTGACGCCCTCCGCATACCCTAGAGCAGTAACATTTGGGCAGCCCCACCATTGCCCAAATGTTTAATGAACAGATACGCCTATTGGGCGGCGGCTAGTCATCTGTTAGCCCGCTCTAAAAGTTTATTATCCCTTTTTTGGCGACAGCCTCACCATTGGCGCAAAAAAGGGACAGAAAGCCTATACGGGCGGCGGCTAAGCATACTTAAACACAGAAGGACTGCTGTGCTCCGCATCGTCGCGAACAACTTGCTTGTGCGCGTATCGGGCGGACATAGTAGACCTGAAGTGATACATAGGCAGCTTGCCGCAACAGATGCATTTATAGCCTATCCACTGGGCGGCGGATATGTTATTGATAGTGAAAGGAGAGATATAAAATAAGTCTCTCTTATTTTATATTGCTGGTCGGGCAGCGGCTATGACAGAATATGGGGGTGTAGAGATATAGATTATAGAGAGGTCCGAGACGTACTTATAAACTAACAAGGGGGGGTGGTATTTCGGGAGAAAAATTGGAGGGAGAGAGAGATTTGATATAGGCACCTCAAAAAAATCCCTAAGCTGAAAATTAAATTTCAAAAAACGTCTATTTTTTCTAAGTCTATTTTTTCATTTCAAAAAACGATATAATCCCTATTTTTTTTGCTATATTTGAAAATTTTTGGTATAATTAAATTAAAGATTAGATTTACTAATCCTTTTACCCAAAACAAGGAGACTTTAATGATAGATAATATAACAACCCTTGACTATACTCTAAATACTGTAGAAGAGCGCGTTGCATTGGTAAATAAAATTGCGGCAGAAGCGGCTCCGTCGCGTCTCACCCCCAAATATTTGACTATACTAGGAAACTATATACTCGATGCGCGTAGCAAGGAAGAAAAAAAAGATAAAACAATATTAACAGACAACAGACTTATCACTATTAATAAGCGGGAAGTGAGTTATGAAGAGTTAGCGGAAAAGCTAGAGAGCGGCGAAGATGGTATCTACAACCTAATCCAGCCCAACAAAGAAATGCCCCTAACCAATAAAAGCTCCATTACAGAGGAGGATGTTGCGGCAATCCCCGAGTTGAAACGACTCAGGGACGAAATCTCTCAATTAGAAAAACAGGCGGCCGCGGCAACAGGTAAACAAAAATATGTTCTCAAAAAGACTATTATAGATATGCGGCGAGACCAATACATATTAAAAAATATGTTTAATCCTGCGGCAGTGTCGAGTAGTGGCGGGGCAAGGAGCCTCCAAAGAAGTGACATAGAGCTTGATGAAGAAATCTATATGGACGAAAATAAAGAGCCAGTTAGCAAGGGACTAATTAGCTTCTTTAATCCCGCGCATATCGGCGCCATACTTTGTCATTATGACTTGCTATTGGATGGTCTCCGCTACTCTTACAACAATGATTTTCATTACTTAATGCGGGACTTCCAAGAACTTATGGCGGAAGCTCTTGCCCCATATCCGCTCTATCAAGAAGTTGTTAATCAAAAGATTAAAGGCGCGGAGAGTGCGGCAATCAGAGCCCATCTACTATCTAAATTTAATACAACCTACACTGTAGAATATATTTCTGTACTGTGGCGAAAAAAAATTCCTAAGATTATTGCGGAAAAGGCAAAAGAGAATTACATTATATGGTATTACACTTATGTAGAACCACTTCCTAAAAAAACCTGCTCAAAATGCGGGCAAACTAAATTAGCTCATAATAGATTCTTTTCAAGGAATAGTACTAGTAAAGATGGCTGGTATTCCTTGTGTAAAAACTGCAGAAACAAGAAAAAGGAGGCGATGTTTATTACATGAGATATAAATGTGAGAAGTGCGGCAAAGTGATGGAAGATGTCAGCTTCTATACATATCGAGATGGGCGAAAATCAGAGTTGTGTAAAAAATGTTTAACAATGCACATTGATGATTATGATGAAAGTACTTTCGTTTGGCTCTTAGAGAAGTTTGACGTTCCTTACATTCCAGAAGAATGGAACATATTGCGGGACCGCACCTATGAGAAGAATGGCGGCAAGAAGAAGGGTACATCTGCGGTGTTCGGCAAATATCTAGCTAAAATGAAGCTCAATCAATACAAAGGGGCTCGTTGGGTTGACTCGGCCCGCATTATTGCGGAAAGGGAGGCAAAAGTTAGTAGTGAACAGATTCGTGAGATTGCTTTTGATTCAAACTTAAGAAAAAAGTATGAGGATGGAGTTATTACCGAGGCAGAGTACCGCACAATGTGCCCCGTGGTACAGCAACAACAAGAAGATTATGAGGCGGCGGTTAATGCAACAGCACCAATTAGTATTGATGATAATAACCCGTTTGATGAAACCCAGTTTTTGGCGGAAAACCAAATTCCAGACTTATCTGCTAACTTAACAGACAAAGACAGAATTTACCTTGCTATGAAGTGGGGCCGCACCTATCGTTCTGCGGAATGGATTGAGTTAGAAAAAATGTATAATGATATGATGAACTCTTTTGATATTCAGGATGCGGATAGTCTTAATACTTTGGTGCTATTGTGTAAAACTACACTAAAGGCAAATCAAGCTATTGATAGCGGCGATATTGAGGGGTTCCAAAAATTATCTAAGGTGCAAGAGTCATTAAGAAAAACCGCAAAATTCACTGCAGCACAAAACAAAGAGGAAAAAGAAGATTATATTTCTTCTATTGGTCAGTTAGTATCTATTTGTGAACAGCAAGGCTTTATTCCGCGCTATGCCACAGACATACCGCAAGATAAAGTGGATCAAACCTTAAAAGATCAAAAAGACTACATTTATAAACTAGTCACAGATGATTTAGGGTTTGGCCAACAGATTGAAGATGCGTTGAAGAAGATTGAAATTCAGCGGCAATTTGAAATTGAAGAGAACAAGAAGATTGAAGCACTTGGTGAAGATTACAATCCTAGTGATTTTGAACCCACTCTTGACGATGATGATATTGCGGACTTTGATGAAGATATTGCCGCCCAAAGAGATCTTGATGAAAGACGTAGAAACTTGGAGGTGTTATAACGATGGCGTTGACTGATTTAATAGCTCTTGGCATACAAAAAGGCGGGCAGCGCGATGAAATTACTAAAGAGAGAATAGATGCTATTATTCCCATTGCGCGGCGATATATTGCTTTTTGGCGAGAATACCCCGATATTTTTATTGAGTTTTTAAGTAAACATCATCAGGCAGAAGAAGGCAAAAAATTTGAACTATATTTTTATCAAAGATGTTTTCTTAGAGCTGCGATGCGGCATAGGAAGGTCTATGCTACATTCCCACGTGGGTATTCCAAGTCGTTCCTGTCTTTTCTAGTGCTAATGATTCGTTGCGTACTCTACCCTGGTTCACATTTGTTTGTAACGACGGGCGGAAAAGAGCTAAAGGCTAGCTCTGCGTTAGAGTAATCTAGCGAAAAATAAATTTTTTGAATTGCTGGAAGGTCCTAAAGAGAGTAAAACCACAACATGACTTAAAAAGTGAGTGTGAAGGTGACGAAAGTAGAAAAAATTTACTCTATGGTTTATGGTTAAGAACCTAAAAAACCGTTTAACAATGGATAATCAGCAACCAAGCCTCTGACAAAAACAGAGGAAGGTTCAACGACTATCTCGAAAGAGAGTACACAGCAAGCGTTGGCTGTGGAAGCGGAAAATCTCCTAAATAAGGAGAATGATATAGTCTCAACTTCTAACGAAAGTTAGAGCAGTTCATAAGAGAACGTGCATGGCGTAGCGAGCTGTGTAGAAGATATTGAAGCCGCGAATATAGCTAAGGAAAAAGTAGGGCTGCTCTGTGATTTAATCCCAGGGCTTAAAAATGAACTAAATTTAGAGCGTGGACAAACAAAGCAAAGTAAAGACAATATTGAAGTCAAATTCAAAAATGGTAGTGTGTTAAACGTTATGGCGGCCCGCCAAACTACGCGTGGTATGCGTGCCAATGGCGGCCTTATGGAAGAGTGTGTGTCTATTGACCAGACAATTTTAAACGAAGTTATTTTGCCTACCATGGTAGTTGACCGTCGTCTTCCGAATGGAGAAACCAGGACTGAAGAAGTGTTGAATAGGAGTCAAATCTACATTACCACCGCGGGGTGGAAAAATAGCTTCGCCTACCAAAAACAAATTGAGCTGCTTATACAAATGATTACCGCGCCGCAGGAAGCTTTTGTAATGGGCGGGACTTGGCGTATTCCTGTTATGGAAGGACTCCAGTCAAAAACATACTTACAAGAGCAAAAAATGAGCGGGACCTTCAGTGAAGGATCCTTTAGTAGAGAGTATAGAATAATTGCGATTTGTACTCTTTAAATTATTGTGAATTGCTGGAAAACCCTTAGAGCTTTACAGACTACAACATAAGGATGAAATAGGCCTAAGTGTGAATGCTCTAAAAACTGTAAAGATTGGGCAATCAGCAGCTAAGCCTTGAAGAGAGGAAAGTTCAACGACTAACGATTATTAGTGCAATAATCAGTGCAATACAGAATAAAATAAAAAGAGGTTGTTATTATGAAACAAATTATTGTAGATAATATCAGTACCGCATATTATATCACAGAAGATGGAAAATGCTATAACTTAAATACTGGAAAATTTTTAATGGGGCAGGTAGGAAAAAACGGATATTTTTCTTATAATCTAACCCTTCCAGATGGCAGTAAAAAAAGATGCTATGCACATAGATTAGTAGCATTTGCTTACTTAGATCCGCCTTCTGATGTAAAAAAGAATCAAATTAATCATATTGATGGAAATAAATTAAATAATAATGTTAGTAACTTAGAATGGGTTACTGCAAAAGAAAACCAACACCTAGCTATTGAAGCAGGGCTGAGACAGTTTGATACTATTTATTGTTTTTCTAAAGATAAAGTTTTGGTTGCAGAATATCCGTCTGCGCCAGTTGCCGCCAAAGCCGTGGGAATAAATGTTAACCTTATTCAACAAGAAATAAATAAAGAAAAAAAGGCTTTAAGTGGCGGTTTTTACTGGTCCAAGAGTCCAGAGTTAGGGGAAGCTAAAAACTATCCAAATTTAGGAAAAGCAAAGAGAGTAAATCAATATGATTTAAATTATAAGTTTATTATGTCCTATGAGTCTATAGGTGCGGCGGCTCGTGCCTTAGGATTAAATTCTAGCAACCACATAGGTGAATGCTGTAGAGGAAAAATAAAAACTTATAAAGGATTTATATGGCGTTATTCTGAAGATATAGTCTTATCTCTTGATGAAAGTTAGAGGAATACTGAGCAACAGTAAAAAAATGGAATCGCATTGGTCTGGGGACAGTGAGAACGCGTTCTTCTCTGCAGATAGATTTGACAAGGAACGTGTATTATGTTTACCAGAGTATGAGCGCAATAATAGAGGGAGCTCAAAAGACTTTTATTACGTTATAGGTGTTGACGTTGGCCGAAAAGGATGCACAACAGAAGTTACAATAATAAAAGTCACCCCACAACTTCAAGGTCATGCAATGAAGTCAGTTGTTAACTTTGATAGTATGGAAGATGAGCATTTTGAACAACAGACGATAAAATTAAAAAAGCTGTTTTTAAAATTTAAACCCCGCAGTATGGTTATAGACGGCAATGGTATGGGTATTGGACTTATTGACTATATGGTTACTAGTCAAATAGATCCAGAGACAGGAGATGTACTTCCGCCTTTTGGAATTGAGAACGATCCCGACGGATTTTATAAAAAGTATATTACAAAGAATACTATTGCTAATGCTATTTATATTATGAAGGCAAATGCGCCAATTAACACAGAAGCTCATACGTATGTACAAAGTCAGATTCTTACAGGTAAGGTTAAATTCTTAATTGATGAGAACCAAGCTAAGACTAGATTAATGGGACAGCGGAAGGGGCAGACAATGTCACCAGAGGCTCGTGCAGAGTACTTGAAGCCGTTCCAGTTAACCACAGGTCTTCGCGCGCAGCTGTTGAATTTGACAGAAGAAAATGAAGGGGTGAACGTTAAATTAAAAATGGTAAATCGCTCATTAGGAAAAGATAGATTTTCTTCTTTTGAATATGCCATGTGGTATATCAGACAGGAGGAAGAGCGGTCAAAGAAGAGAAGACGCAGAAAAATTTCTGATTTTTTATTCTTTTCTTAGGACAAAATTTTTTAATGGGTTTACTGAAATTTTTATATATATATAGTAAAGGAGAAATCTATGAGAGCTAGTAGAGGAGAAATAAAGATAGAAGATATACTTGTTCAACATGATATATCTTTTATCGCGGAATACTCTTTTAAGGATCTGGTCAGCTACTCCAACACCCCGTTGAGGTTTGACTTTTGCGTGCTTGACGATGATGGCAACCTGGACTTTTTAATTGAATACCAGGGTATACAGCATTACCAGAGTAAAGAGAAATTTGGCGGGATTGCAGGTCTCCGCAAACAACAATATAATGATATGCAAAAAAGAGAATATTGTAAAAAGCACAACATTCCTCTCGTCATCATTCCTTATTGGGATGAAGGAATAATCTCTTTTGATTATATAATGAGGAAGGCGGGCTATTAGGAATAAGAAGGAGGAATACCTTGATAAATAGAATAGAAGATATAAAAAATAAGGGTTTCTCCTTTGTCCCTGAACAAAGAGGAGAAATAGATTATCAGAAAGCTAAAATTGGTGTTAAAACATTAGAGGATGCCGTCCTTGACTTAAATTCATATAAGAATATCAATAGTGAGTTTTCTGATAAAGAAAAGATATTAAAAACTATTGCCAAGGGCGATGTCCCCACAATGAGGGCAATATCAAATTTTTATATGCGGGTAAATGGAATTTATTCCAGACTTGTCAGTTATGCGGCAAGGCTGTATAAATATGACTGGGTTGTAAATCCGCATATAGTCACAGAAAAACAAAAAGATTACACTAAAATAAAAACTGATTTTTATAAAGTTTTAGACTATCTAGATGGAACTAGTATTAAAAAAGTATGCGGCGATATAGCTTTACAAGTAATTAAAGATGGTTGCTTCTATGGCTATGTTGTAGACATGGAAGATGGTGCTTCTATTCAAGAGCTCCCGTCTCTGTATTGTCGTTCCAGATTTAAGGTTGGTGCGGCGCCCGCGATAGAATTCAATATGAAATTCTTTAACGATTATTTTCCAGATCCAGACCAAAGATTAAAAATGTTGAATTTATTTCCTAAAGATTTTAAGAAAGGGTATGGATTATATCTAGATGGAAAATTAGTCCCGCAATTCCGCGGAGATTCTGTTGGTTGGTATCTCTTAGATCCAGATTGTGCCTTTAAAATTAATATAAATGATACTGACCAGCCTTTATTTATTTCTGTCATCCCTACGTTGCTTGATTTAGATGCGGCTCAGGGGCTGGACAGAAAAAAAATGATGCAAAAATTATTAAAAATCATAATTCAGAAATTGCCTCTTGATAAAAATGGCGAGTTACTGTTTGATATAGATGAAGCGGCTGAGTTACATAACAACGCGGTCCGCATGTTGAATAAAGCTATTGGTATTGATGTCTTAACTACTTTTGCAGAAGTTGAAGTTGCAGATATGGCAGATAATGTATCTTCTACTGCGGTCGACGAATTAGAAAAAGTAGAAAGAGCAGTATTCAATGAAGCTGGTGTATCGCAGAATTTGTTTAATACAGATGGTAACTTAGCAATGGATAAATCTGTTGCAAATGATGAGGCAATGTTAAGTTCTTTAGTTTTACAATTTGAAAATTTATTAAATAAAATTGTATCAAAGAAGTTTAATTTGAATAAGAAAAAAGTCATATATAAGGTAGAAATGTTGCCAACGACTATTTATAACTATAAGGACTTGGCAAAATCTTATAAAGAACAAACTCAACTTGGTTATTCGCGGATGTTGCCTCCTATCGCATTGGGTCAGACCCAAAGCAGTATATTGGCGGCCGCCCATTTTGAGAATAAAGTTCTTGATTTAAATAGCATTTTTGTTCCTCCTATGTCTTCCAACACTATGAGTTCACAAAATCTCAAAACCAAAACCAATACTGGTAGTGGTGACGGACAAGTAGGAAGGCCCGAAAAAGCTGATGATGAAAAAGCAGAGAAAACTATTGCAAATAAAGAATCTATGAGTTAAGGAGAATTTAGAATTATGAATAAATCTATAGCTACAATTAGCTCTCCTGAATTTATCAACTTAGAAGCAGTGGATCGTAATCCTCTCATGTCTAGCTGCGAAATTAAAGTACTCTATATTGGCGAAAATCGTAACCATTCTTACATTACTAAGGAAGTCGCCGCGGAAATGGCTAAAACATTACGTGGAGCTCCTATTGTAGGTTACTTTAAGCCAGAAAAAGAAGATTTTGCAGATCATGGAAATCGCGTCACAATAGATGACGAAGGAATAAAATTTGATTGCTTAACTAAACCTTATGGGTTTGTCTCGCCCGATGCTAAGGTTTGGTTTCAGTGGTTTGATGATGAAGACGAGTTTGGGAACACAGTGTCTCGTGAATATCTAATGACTACTGGTTATTTGTGGACTGGTCAATTTGAAGAGTGTAGACTAGCTGTTGAAGGTGAAGGGAAACCACAGTCAATGGAGCTAGACGAAAAAACTTTAAACGGTCACTGGTCTAGAAATGAGCAAAAGAATATGGACTTCTTTATTATTAACGATGCGACTTTCTCTAAGTTGTGTATTTTAGGAGAAGACGTAGAGCCTTGTTTTGAAGGCGCAAAAGTTTCTGCTCCAGAAGTGAGCACAGCTTTTACTAAGGTCGATGATAATTTTAAAAAGACCTTATTTAATATGATGCAAGATTTACAGTTTGCATTAAGAGGAGGGAATATGTTAGAAAACGAAACAGTTTTAGATGTTGCGGAGACCCCGATTGAAGAAACTTTAGTCGAGACCCCTGTGGCGGAAGAACCTGTCCTAGTTGACGAAGAGCAAGCCCCCGCAGTTATTGAAGAAGAAGTAGTTGAAGAGAACGAACCTGTTGTAGAGGAAGCAGAAGTGATTCCCGCAGAAGAACCTATAGTTGAAGAAGTTCAACCTGTTGTTGAAACAGAGCCTTCTGAATTTGAATTACTCCAAAAAGATTATGCTACTTTAAAAGAAAATTTTGAAAGAGTTAATCTTGCTCTTACAGAAGCTAATTATGAGCTTGAAAAGTCTGCTAAGGCAATGGAAGAAATGTCCGCCACACTTACAGAATTAAGAGAGTTCAAAGCTAATGTTCTTGAAAACGAAAAAGATGAAATGATTGCGAGTTTTACAATGCTCTCAGATGAGGACAAAGAAGAGGTTATTGCGAATAAGTCAAAATATACTCTTGATGAAATTGAAAGCAAATTATCTGTAATTGCTGTAAGAAAAAAAGTAAATTTTGCAAGTAATAACGACGAAGAATCTAATACTAAAAAGGTGTATACCTATAATCTTCCTAAAGAAGATGAAGGGACAATCCCTGCTTGGGTTAAAGCAATAAAAAATAATAAAAAATAATAAAGAATAATTTAGGAGGAACTAATATTATGGCTAATATGAAGAGAATTGGCTATGGACAAGTTGAACCTAACCACCTTAACGCTCAAAGAGGCGGCGGTATTTATGCTCAACTCCCTGCCAAGGAAGATATTACAGTTTTAGAAAACGGTCAATTTGCTAAATATGATTATGCTAAAGGCGTAGTTGATTTTGAAGGCGAAGGCGAATGGTTGATGGTTTTCAACGAAGTTAAATTATATGATGGTTGGAGAGAAACCTATAAAGATTTCGCTCTTAGAAAAGAAAACGCGGTTGATGGTAAAATTTATCCCAGATTGATTAAAACCTATGTTGGTGATATTTATACTACTAACTGCTTAAAAGCTGCTGGTGTAAAGGGTGATGAAACCGAAATGGAAGAACTCGCGGTTGAAGATAAGCTCGTAGTTAATGCTCAAGGTTATCTTGAAAAGAACAACAGTCCTGAAGCTGATGCTATGGTATGGCAAGTTGTTAAAGTTTATACTCTTGCTGATGGTCAAGAAGCGGTTAAGCTTCAAAGAATTGCTTAAGGAGGAAAACTAGAATGTTAGATAGAAAAGATTTATTTCAATTAGCGAAAGTTGTTGCTAATGCGAATAGTGCTTCTCCTGTTGCTTATTCCTTTGGCGATGAAAAATTTAGTTATACTGAACTTAATGAAACTTTAAGAAAAGAACTTCAATCTTATGCTGGTAACTATCAACTTTATCGTGAAAATAAGAACATTATTTTCTCTTTAATTGAAAACGTTATCGATGATGTTCTTCCTAAGAAAGTTTTAGATCAATATGCTATGTTTGCGGAAATCAAAACTGTTGCTCAAGGCGACAAGGCTGTTTTCGTACAACGCATCACTGAAGCTTCTCGTAGACGTGCTAAACAATTCATTACTAAAGTTGGTGTAGCTGGTCGCTATGAAGTATTCAAACTTGATGGTAGAAATTATGAAATCCCTGTAACTGCTATCGGCGGAGCTGCTCAAATTGGTTTTGAAGAATTCCTTGATGGTAGAATTGACTTTGCTGATGTTCTTGACATCGTTCTCGAAGGAATGGATGAAATGATCTATCGTGAAATCGCAAAAGCTTTGAAGGGTGCTATCACCAATCTCCAAGCTGCTAATAAGTATGAAGGTACTGGTTTCAGTGCTGCGGAAATGGATAAATTACTTGCTGTTGCTGACAGTTATGGTAAATCCACCATCTATTGTACTTATGAATTTGCTGCGAAGATCGTTCCTGAAACTGGTTGGGTATCTGATGATCACAGAAATCAACATTGGAACAATGGTTACTTAGCTAACTATAAAGGTCACAATGTAATTATACTTCCTCAATCTTTTGAAGATGAAACCAATACTACCAAGGTTATCGATCCTGGTTATTGCTACATTATTCCTACTGGCGCTGACAAGCCCGTTAAGATTGTCTTTGAAGGCAATGCGGCAGTTCGTGAAGTAGAAAACGAAGATTGGAGCAGAGAAATCCAAACCTATAAGAAATTTGGTGTTGGTGCTATTGTTTCTAACAATATCTGCATTTACATTGACAGCGAATTAGCACTTTAATTTAATTAATATGGCGGGGCTGAGGTGAGACACCTCGCCCCAACCGCCATAAAAAAGAGATATAAGAGATAAAAGGAGTTTAAAAAAATGTTAGAAAATAATTATCTGGTAAGAATAAAAAACAGGTTTGATGGTTCTGTAGGGTATACCATTCCTGATATGAGTAACCTACACCGTAGTTTTATGCCAGGCGAAGTTAAAGCCATAACAATGGAAGAGTTAAGAAAATTGTCCTATATACCTGGCGGCCTCCGCTTGTTACAAGACTGCTTAGTGATTCTTGATGAACATGCGAGAAGAGAAATAATGAATGAAGTAGAGCCCGAATACTTTTTAGACGAAAGTGGAATAAAAGATTTGCTACTTAATGGCTCTGTTGATGCTTTACTAGACTGTTTAGATTTTGCTCCCGCGGGAGTTGTTAGTATGTTAAAGAAAATCGCGGTCGAAATTGAATTAAACGATGTAAAGAAAAGAAATGCTATTCTTGAAAAAACTGGTTTCAATGTTACTAAGGCTATTGAAAACCGTGATGTTAAGACCGAGGCGGACGCCGCTCCAGTACGCAGAGTAGTAGAAGAAAATAAAGAAGAAAATACTGGTCGCAGAACGACCACTAATTATAAAATAACAAAAATTATAGAATAAAAAATAGAACAGGAGGTGCGGCTGTATGTATGCTACTATGTTTTCAGCTGTATATCAAGCATTTTTTAATAAAGTGGCTGATGACATGTATATGGAAATGACAAGAGAAGATACTGAGAGTATGGTAGAAGACTTGATGATGGCGGCGCTGCCTTGGTTCGAGTTTCCTCGCGTGGATATCTTTGATTATGATGATGATTTAAAGGCTTTTAATGTAGACCTATCCCGCGAGGAAATTAATATAATAGCTACTTATATGGTAAGCGAGTGGGTTGGACAGCAACTTGCTATCATAGATAATGTACGAATGAAATACAGTGGCTCTGATTTTAAATTTACTTCTCAAGCCAATCATATTGCAAAATTGATTAACCTGAAAAAAGAATATGAGAGACAAGGTTTTCATTTACAAAGATTATATAAACGCAGAAAACGCGGCGTAGATGGAAAAATTCGTTCTACTATGGGCTTGATTATGGGTAACGAAGAGACGGTTAATACTTATATTCCGAGTCCTGAAGAAGTAGTAGAAGGCGGCGGTGCTGAAAGCAACACCAAGCACGATGAAAAAATCCAACACGGTGGCGGAGCAAATGAATTATAATGCTTCTAAAGTATGGTGTTGAGGTAGATAAAAAGACTGTCCAAGTAAATCTCGAAAGAATTACAAATCAAATATATAAATTACTTCCTGGCCGCGAAGAGGGAGAAGACTGGGAACGGCCGCTTGCAACGGTAATAGAAGAGTTAGCTGGTATGAAAAGACTCTTTGATGTCTGTCAAGCAAGTTTCTTTACACTATTGTGTAAATTAGAAGGGTTGTTTGAATGTAAGGATGAAGATGATTTTCAGATTTATAGAAGAACGATTTTTGAATGCCTTGGATTGTTAGGAGGTATTAAAGATTATGTCCTATCTAGATAATATGTTTAAAAGAATTAATTATTATGGTGGAAAAAATCAAGTAGATAGAATAAATAAAGATAAATTAAGGTCTTTAAAAAAAGCTATTTGTACAGCTTACCAATCTGCAACTATAATTACTCCAGAAGAGAAAGAGTTTAGATGCTTGATCAATCCTAATAAAATTAATAATGACTATGATATAAAAATATTGTCAATCCCTTATAGCGACTATTGTTTAAGCGGCGATGAGCTTATAGAAGAGCCTACTAATATTGCGGCGGGCCAGGTTGTAACCTGGAAAGAGACCGACTCAAAATGGATCGTCTATTTACAGCGTCTTGAAGAAACTGCGTATTTTCGTGCAGAGATGCGCCGTTGCCGCCACTCAGTAGAAATTAACGAAAAAAAATATTGGGTATATTTGCGTGGTCCTGTTGAAAACAATATACCTTGGACACAAAGTGGTGGAATTTATTTAAATAAATTAAACGAAACTGCTTTTATGTATATAGAAAAAAACGAAGAAACACTAGATTTTTTTGCTAGGTTTACTAAATTAAAAATAGGTGATCAGTATTGGGAAATACAAGCTACAGATAAAATTAGTCTTGATGGTATTATCGAGGTTAGTTTAAAAGAAGGTTTTGTAAACAACTTTTCTGAAACAGAAGAGGAAATCCCGACTGTAGATATTGAAGATCCTGAGCTTGGGCCATATATTGCGGGCGCCCAGATGGTAAAACCCTATGACACAGAAAAGTATAGTGTTCAGAACATTGCGGACGGCGGTACCTGGACCATTTCAGACAGAAGCAAGGCCCGCATAAAATCAAGAGAAGAAGATGGAATTATAGTAGAAATTATTTCTAGTAGGAGCGGTCAATTTACATTAACCTACACTATTGGAGATGAACAAATTGAACTACTTGTAAAAATTGCTTCTTTATAGAATAGACAGAGGAGATAAAAGGAGATATGATAAGTTTTTTATCTTGTGAGAAAGATACAGAACTAATAGTGCGGAAATTATTTTTTGAATCTGGAGACATTAGCGATATGCTAAAAAGACTTTTAGTCATTACCGCAAAAGATTGTCTAGATGAATCAAATACTGAGTATCAAAAAATTATTAATGATATAAGTATTAGCAAGCTGTGGGAAGAACACTACATCTCAAATGTTCCTAAGTTGAGAATGTATGAGAATGAAGAATTACAATCCTATATTATAATTGGATTTGATAATTTTTCTTTAAATATAAATAATCCACAATACCGCGATAACACTATTAGTTTTGATGTTATATGCCCAACCGATTGTTGGGATATTGGTGATTATAAGCTTCGTCCGCTTAAAATAGTGGGCTGCATTGATAAAATATTAAACAATAAAAAACTCACTGGAATTGGTACAGTACAGTTTCTCTCTTGTAATGAACTAATTCTAGATGAAAATTTTTCAGGTTATACTCTAACTTATTCTGTTATTCATGGTGGGGATGATAGGTTGAGATAGGGCGGAGGTAAGATATGGATATTTTATCTCTATTAACTGGTGCTCCAATTCCTTTTGAGGCGGGACGGTTGATAATACATCAACCAACTCTTGCGGAAATTGGAATAATAGGTGAGAATAATTTTTTTATTGGTTGTGGATTTTTGAGCTTTTCAAAATCCATGTTGGGGAATGATGCGGCGGTTTTAAACTTAGTAGAATTCTCCGAGTTCAAGATATTTATGTCGATGTGGCTGAACGGCAGAGCCGATGTAAATTTAAAAAAGAGTATAGATTGCGCAAATCAAGTCTTGACGCTGTTGTTTCCCGATCAACTAATACAGGCAAGCGAAGAGCGGCTATCTATAGGTGAGGGGTTTATCGACGAGACAAATTTTTCACAGTTCCAGGATATTTTAAAGCAAATTTTTAAATTGAGCTTTAAAACGGATAACGTACAGACAGATTTTAAACCAGCTAACGATGCTGCGGCCGCCATTGCGGAAAAGTTGAAAAAGAGACATTCTCAACTTGCTTCACAAAATGGGGGAGATAAAGAAGTGCAGATTTTTAGTCGATTAATGTCTATCATTAGTATTTTTACTGGAATTTCTTATATAGACTTACAAAAGTATACCGTTTTTCAATTATATGATGCTCACGAACGTGTACAACTCAAGAGCCAGTTTGATATTGCTATTAGTGCAAAGATGGCAGGCGCATCAAATGTACAAGTAAAAGAGTGGACAGAAGATTTATATAATAAAAAATAAAAATAACACTTAAAAATTTTTAAGGAGGAAATATATATACTATGGCTTTATCTATTGATAAATATGGTATTCGCGAGGTATGTGATTTAAAGTTTTATGAGATCGCAACTGGCGGCGGAAAGAATGGAACTGAGCCTGTCTTTATGATTGACAGTGCAAAAACCTCTACTCTTGAAGGTGCTGCTACTACTGTTTATGCACAAGGAGGAAAAGGCAACCCGAGGCTCGTTGCTTGGGAAGGAGAACGTACTTTAACCTTCACAGTCGAAGACGCTCTTATTTCAAAAGAAGGTCTTGAATTACTTACTGGTAACAGTGTTACTGAAAAAGATGGCATAATTGAGATTTTACCTGATAAATTTGCTGGATATTTCTATGTAGAGGCAGATACTCTTATGAGAAGAGAAGACACTGGTACAGATGAAACTCTTAAAATTATTTTGCCTAAGGTAAAAATTCAATCTAATTTTACAATTACTATGGCTCCTAGTGGAGATCCTTCTACCTTTAACTATGTAATGGATGCTTTCCCTGGATATATAGATGCTGCAGATAAAACCGCAGGCAAGAAAGTACTTTGCAAAATGTTGGTTAATGCTGAAGGAGGGGAATAATACTTCCCTTGTAGATAAAATAACTGTTACAGAAGGAACAAACGAGTTAACCATTGCGGCCTCTAAAGGCGGCGTTGATCTTACTGGCAATTTAAATGCTAGCATTAGCGTTGTAAGCGGAAACGGAAAGGTCTATGTCACCGCAGTAGATAATAAGTTCCAAATTGAAAACGCGGAAAAAGATGATCAAATTGCAGTAACAGTTAAAGGATTTACTTATTACTACACATTGACCAAGTCTCACCCAGAGATATAGAGTAAGTTGTTCATAAAAATAAAAAAACAATATAATAATAATGAAGGGACTAGCTTAAAGGCGCTAGTCCCTTTTAATTGCAACGGCAAGAAGGTGAAAAAGTAGAATGGCAACATCTAAAAGTTTAATTAAAGGTATTAATGATATAAACACTATTGTAGATGCATTATTTACTGAAATATCTAAAAACGGATTTGAGGATTTTGGTAAAAGGGAAAGTGTTATTAGCTTTATTAATTTATTAAAAGACTATGAAAGAAGATGTGAAAATTATCTTTCTCGATTCTCAAATAATCAATTAACATCAACTAGTCAGCTACATAAGCTTTTGGTCAATGGCGAAATGCTTATTGAGAAGCTTAGGCAGATGTTTACCAAAGAAAAAACTGAATATGTCTTAGGTATTAAAGATGGAGGAGTCGTACATATTGGAACTGTACCACTAGAAACACTTCTTACAAATTTTTCTGTAGTTCGTTTAGACACAACAAACAAAGCTATTCGTACCTCAGTTGCACATAGCGGCACCCGAAAACAGATATTATTAACAAGTAATAAGTTTCAAGAAAAAGGTACTCTTAACCTGAATGACCTGAATGACCTAGGCGACCTAAACAAGGGATGGTTATTTGAAAAGTATATTGCTCAAAAAACTGGAAGTGTTGATTGGAAGCAAGATAATGTCCCTTCTCGAATGGGCGGAGATGTTTATACAAGTACAGGCCAAAGTTATCAGGTAAAATATTGGGGAGATAGTGGATACAATTATATAACATTAAAGCAAGTAAAAAAAGTTGTAACCGATGTTTTAAAGGCTTTGATCCCATTGGTTGAAGAGCAGACTACTTCTACGGTTGCGGCAAATAAAATTAAAAATATCTTTATAAGAAAAGCAAATAAAGTGGTAAAAGGCAGCTTTGAAGACGCCGCAAGAAAAAAGGCTATAAAGGCAGTGGATGATTTTTTTAAAGGAGTTTTTTGACTTCCTGAAAAAAATTTAGTATAATTTACAATAATAGAGAAAAAAGGAGAGCTATTAAAAAATGACACAAGATTTTAATTATAGTGATTTAGGTTTAAAAATGAACACAGAGGGTATCACTTTTGATTTTAATGGTAACACTATTGAAATTTTCAAGTATTTACCTTTAGAATATAAATATGATGTAATTATGTGTTCTTTGCATGACGCGGATGAGCGCGGGGTATATAACTACATTAAACTAGATGCTTATTTTCATTTAAATTTATTTTTGTCTTTTGTAAAGAATGTTAATTTTTCACAAGAAGAATTAAATGATAAATTAAAGCTGTACAATGAAATTCAGAGTTGCGGGCTCATGGATGCGTTTCTTAAGGCAGTCCCTGAGAGAGAATATAGAGACTGTCTCGATGCATTGACTCATATGGAAGAAACTATTATGAAATATCGTAATACTGCGGGCGCCGCATTACAAGCACTTATGGAGCAGATGCCTAAAGTTGCGGGCGAGGCTTCTCAATTAATTGATCAACTTGGCCCCGAAAATATGGGCAAATTAACCCAGTTGGCAGAAATGTTTCAACTTGCAAAAAATGGGTAATATTAATTAATTTTACATCCCTTTTCTTTATGTATATAGAGAAGAGGGAATTTTTTTATATTCCCAACAAGGAGGAGATATAAAATGTCTGATAAGAAAATTACTTATAAGATAGGTTTTAATACAGATACGTCTGGATTAAATCAGGCTAAGCAAGCTTTAAATGAAATAAAAGCTTTAAGTTCTCAGCAATTTTTAAAAATAAATACTGGCAACACAAGAGCAGACTTGGTGGAGATCAAATCTACTGCACAACAGGTAGAATATGCTTTAAACTCTGCTTTTAACCCAAAATTAAATACAGTTGATTTTGAAAGATTCTCTAGTTTATTACAGGCGGCAAGTCTTGATATAAAAACTATAGAGCAGCGTTTTAACAAAGCTGGCGAAGCAGGAAAAAGAGCTTTTCAAGATCTGGCGAGCAGTATATTAACTTCTAATGCAAATTTAGAAAAAACAGAGACTTTTTTAGATAAAATTGGCAAAACTCTCGGCGATGCATTTAAATGGAATATGGCATATGGCACAATTAACAAAATTCAAGATGGAATAAAAAATGCTTGGAAATATGCCGTTTCTTTAGATAGTTCTTTAAATGATATTCGTATTGTTACGAACAAATCATATCAAGATATGGAGAAATTTGCCAAATCCGCAAACAAGGCGGCAAAAGCCCTTGGTACATCTACTATTGATTATACAAAAGGGTCTTTGATTTATTATCAACAGGGTCTAAGTGATACACAGGTGAAAGCAAGGACAGATGTATCTGCGAAGGCGGCAAATATTACAGGTCAATCAATGCAAGAGGTTTCTGAACAACTCACTGCGGTATGGAATGGCTTTCAGGTTACTTCTCAACAGACTGAGTTATATGTTGATAAGTTGGCGGCGGTAGCTGCGGCAACCGCATCTGACTTAGAAGAATTGTCTACTGCTATGTCTAAAGTCGCATCTTCCGCAAACACAATGGGCATTGATATAGATCAGCTTACCGCGCAAATTTCTACTATTGAATCCGTTACCCGTCAAGACGCGGCATCTATAGGTACTGCATTGAAGACTATTTACGCTCGTATGGGAGACTTGGTCAATGGGGAGGAAGATGAGTTCGGGGTCGCTCTTGGCGATGTTTCTGGGCAGATGAAGACTATGGGCATTGACATTTTAGACCAGGCAGGTAATTTACGTGACCTGGGTACTGTTATTGAAGAAGTGGCAGGAAAATGGGATACCTGGACCAAAGCACAGCAACAGGCGGCCGCCATCGCCATGGCTGGTAAAAGACAATATAACAATTTGTTCGCTTTATTTGAAAACTGGGACATGTATGAAAGTAGCAAAACTACTTCTGAAAATTCTGCTGGAACATTACAAAAACAACAAGATATCTATATGGAATCCACCCAGGCGCATTTAGAGCAACTACAAACTGCTGCAGAAAAATTCAAGAATGCTTTATTTGATAACGAAGGATTTAATAAATTAATAGATGTTTTAACCTGGGTTATGAATCAAATTGGAGATATAACAGACGCGGTGGGCGGCATATCTACTCTTTTAACTGGTACTATTGGCGTTTTAGCCCCATTATTTAAAGATAAAATTGGTAAAGGGGTTGTTGACTTTTTTAATTCTTTAAACTTAAGAAAAGATAATGCTCAACAAATAGATTTTGAAAAAAGAATAAAAAATCAGTTTGGTGAAAATGTTTCTGATGAAGCAGTACAAAAAGCAGCTCAATATGCAAAAGAAATGACTCGTTATGGTGATTTATTAACAGAAGACGAAAAAGAAAGATATGAATGGTTAATAAAAATAACTATTGAACTAGACAAGCAAAAGCAGTCCATTGAAGAATTAAAAAAGGCTAGTAAAGAGGTTCTTGCTCACAATGAGGGGGTAGGAAGTGGTTACTTAGGACAAAAGGATTTAACTTTACGAACTAAAGATGGCAAGACATATAAAAATGGGATTGATGAACAAAAACAAGAATTAAAAACACAAAGAACAAATTTTTTAGAAGAAATTAAAGATAATAACATTGGTGAAAAAGGCATTACTATATTTAATAAACGTGCAACGCAACTATTAGATTCTGGAAAACTATCTAAGGAACAAGAAGAAAAAATTCATAAACAATTTGACAGTCTTGATATTACAGATCAAAAAACTATAGATGGTGCTCTAAGTGTTATAGATGAAATTTATCAAGAACTACAAAATAGTTTAAAAGTAATAAAAGATATTAAAGATTTTTCTGCGGAAAAATATAATGATTTAACAAAAGAATCTCAAGAAGATTTAACTAAAAATCTTGATGAAGAAAAGGCCCGAGCAATAGGGCGAAATTATCGCGCACTTAGCGGTGACACATCTCCTGAGCAATTATTGAGAGATGCAGATGAGCAAATCAGAGTAGAAGGCGATGGGCGTAAGTCTAAGGAGTTAAAAACAGCAAAAGATGAATTTGAGAGTGCAAATAACAAATTAAAGACAGTAAAAGATGCCAAAAACAAAAAAAATACGGCCAGAAAAGAGTTAAACGATGCAAAAAACCAAAAAAAGTCTCTACAAGACATTGAAAAAGCTCAAAAAAAGCTTACAAAAGCAACAAAAGATTATAATGAGGTAGAAAAAGAAAACGGAACACTTAGAGATAATCAGGGAAAAGTAGACAAGGCGCGAAAAAAACTTACCGATGAGATGATAGAAGCAACTGAGCAAGAAATAGATCAAATTGATTCTGCAAGTAAGGGGTTCCAAGATTTATCACAGGCGCAAGAAAATGCGGCTGCTAGCGGTGAAAAGGTAAACGAAGAGGCGGACAAACTTTCTAAAAGCGGAAAGTGGAAAGAGAGTATTAGCAATATCACTCTATGCATTGGTGCGATAAGTCAGTTAATATCAATATGGTTTTCTTTATATAATGTTATTAATATGTGGTTTGATTCGTCTGCAACTGGCTGGAAGGCTGTAGAAAAATCAATTATTGGAATAGGCATTCCTGCCATAACACTATTTGTTGGGGCATTAAAATTTGCTCAAGCGAAACATCAAGAAGGAACAGCAGCGTTTGTTCTTGCAGAGAAAATTAAACAGCTTGAAGTGAAAAAAACTTCGAAGATTAGCATAGCAGAGGTTTGGAAAGCTACTTGGGAAGTAGTAAAAGCTGCGGTTACCTCAATTATAGCTTGGTTGCCTTTAATAGCAATTGTTGCTGGTATTATAATTGCGTTAGGAGCTATTGCTTTGTGTGTAGTAGCTGTGTCAAACGCTTCATCCGATCTTGATAAAGCCAATGAAAAGTGGGAAAAGCAACAAGAAATTCTCAGCGGATTACAAGATAACTTAGAAAATGTTCAATCTGCATATGAAGATTTGCTAGATACTATTGAAGGCTATGAGTCTGCGCTTGATGCCGTTGAAGAATTAAAAGCGGGGACTGATGAATGGGCTGATGCTATTGTTAATGCTAATAAACAAGCATTAGAGTTAATTAGTAATAACTCAGAACTGGCTAAATATGCAACAACTGATGAAAATGGGCTGATAACCATTAGCGATGAGGGGCTTGAAATGGCTAAAAAAGCCCAAAAAGCTATTGTTCAAAAGGCGCAGGCGGCGGTGTATGCGCAGCAAGCGAAGGTTAATGACGCTGCCAGTGAAGTTACAAAACAGTCTTGGAGAGAAAAGGCTGGTTATGAGAATGATTCTAACGATATTTATGATACAGCCCTAAAAAATTATCAAGAACAGGGTGCTGACTATCTCTATTCAGATGACTTTATGGAACTTACTAAAGGTTTATCTTCAAACGCTGAAAAACTACAATCATTAAGAGAGTCTTTACAAGAATCTATTTTAGCCACAGAGGCTAACACCAAGGCTAATGAACTCTTAAATGTACAGTATACTAAAAATATGTTGGCGAATGATGCTACCTATAACAAGGCAGATGATCAAGATATGTATGCTAAAATTATGACTGGGTTGGCAGACGATGTGACAGATAAATACAGTGCTAACACAGCAGATAAGAAATTTTTAGATGAACAGGATGAAAAAGAAGCTTTTGCTGGAGCATTTGGAATAGATCAGTCTAATATTATAGGGATTAATGAAGGCGTTATAAAATATCGTGATGCCAAAGGCGCAATGCAAGAAATCTCTAAAGAATCTGCGGCGGCCGCAATGAACCAATATAATGCTCTAAAAGAGGCGGGTAAAGATGCTAGTGAGGTTCTTAAGCTAGTTAATCAAATTTCTTCTAGCTCCGCCCTATCTGCTTTTTCTGGACTTACTAATGGCGCAAAATATACAGCTCTTGAAGACGCTACATTAGGGAGTCTTGATAATATGAAAAACGCAGCACTGGAAGAGGCAAAAAGTTTAACTGATGAGCAATTAGAATTATTAGGCTATACCCTTAAAGAATACGAACAGGCGATTAAAGAGAGCGTTGAGAAAACCAAAAAAGAGATAGAAGATAATGTAAAAACTATTGAGGCTTTTGGTGGAAGTGGGGTAAAGACAAGTGATCTTACCGCTCAACAGGCTAAACAAGTCAGGGCAGGGGTTGAAAACGCTTCTCGTTATGCTGGTCAACAAGGTGTTGATGCTTTGGCAAGTCTTAATGACTTAAGCGCGGATGAACGCGCTATAGCGGCGCAGGCGGCCGCCAATATTGACTGGACTTCGGTCACCGCCACTGCAGATTTTGTTGCAGAGATGGAAAAACTTGGACAAAAGATTAGTGTTACAGATCCTAGATACGCTACATTAATTAATAGAATTAATGCAAGCCAAGATGCGTTAAAAGCTTGCGCTGATAATTTTGATAGCGTAAGAGAGCAACTTGAAAAAATTGAAGATCTGACAGATGGTCTATCTCTTGGCGATATTGTAGATCAAGAAGACTACGCAGCCATGATTGCAATGAACGCCGCATTAAAAGACTACTTTGTATTAACATCAAAAGGTTACATGCTAATTAAAGGTAGCGGCAAGGAAGTAAATTCTATCCTTAAAGCGCAATATAGCAGTCTAGACGGTATAAAAGAACACTATGCTGAATTGAATAGTCTCGGCACAAGTCTTGATGAAAAGGATGTTAGTCTAAATATCAATGCTGAAAGCAAAGACTTGGTTTCAAATATTAAAGACCTCGGTTTAACAGAGGATGAAAAACAACTTGTACTAAAACAAGCTAGTGTCGATGTTGATAGTTATAATAAAATAATGAGTGATTATGATAACAATAATAAATTCACCGATTCTCAAAAAACTGCTATTAAAGCTATGGCTAGTACCATCAACACGATTCGCACAACTGCGGCCGCAGGTGGTTACGATGAAAGCCAAGCGGTTCAAGATTACTACACTTCTCTTGTAGATAGTTTAAATGAAGTTGAAGAGGCTTTTGCTAAAGGAAAAATTAAGTCTGAAGATTATGCAAAAATTCGTCTCTATTGGTTACAAGAATATGCGGACACATATGGGCTTTCTACGGAGGCCATAGAAGGCTTAATTAAGGCTGAAGAAGATGCTAGGAAAGCAGGAGATGAGTTAACTGTGGCTCAAAAACAAGAGGCTATTAATGCGGCTTTGGCTACCGCCTCTTTCTTACAACAAAAAGATGCTTTGGTTGAAATGGAAGAGCTTCTAAGTAATGCGGCGGTTGGACAAGAGAAATTGAACTCATTGCAAAGAATAGCGGATTATGAGCAGACAGGTGTGGAGGACTATAAGAAACTATTAGACACTTCTGTTTTTGGTTATAAAGATTATAGAAGTGCTATGGAAGCGTATGAGAGTCTTGCGGCCAAGGGCTTTAACAATGATGATGACCTCAAAGAAAAATGGGATAATTACATTGAGCTTTGGCAAAAATATGAAGAGGCCCAAGACAGCGCTGCTGAAGCCCGCATCGCTATAATTGATGAAGAAATTCAGACAACTCAGGATTTAACAGATCTTGAGAAGAAACGCTATGAATTTTCTAAAAAATACTTTAAAGATGGCCGCCTTAAGTCAATTGCTGAGTTGCAAGAAGAAGATTCTATCAAAGATAGGTATGAGCAACTAGAATTTAATAGACAGCTAAATAAAGAGACATTAGCGGCTATTGAAGAACAAATAACAGTTCTTCAAAAAAAGAATAATTTGTCGGATCAAGAAAAAACAAAGTTACAAGACTTAAGAGACGAGTATGCGGAGACCGCACAGACCGCAATGGACGAGTGGGCAGAGCTTTGGGACGTTTGGACTGATGGTTGGGACGAGATATTTGAAAAATATGAAGATTATATGGATTTAATTGAAAAATCTAATGATCTTCTTGAAGATCAAATTAATCTATATGAAAAAGTTCGTAAGTTTATATCTCTGTCTGGAGTAGAACTTACATTAACTAGTGAGCTGTATGATCAACAAATTAAAAACTATCAAAAATTATCAGAAACTGCTTTAAGTGAATACCAAGCGGCTTTAGAACAATACAACAATGCACAAACAGAGTCGGAAAGACAGGATGCGGCAAAGCGCCTCGCTGAAACTGCTCAAACCGCAATGGGGTATGTTGAGTCTACTTTTGATACTATTCTTGCTAAATTTGAGGCTGAGTTAGATGAAGTGTTTAATACATATGGTCTTGGAGATGAAAGTAGTGAAAATTGGGAGCGCGCAAAAGCAAAAGAGGATCAGTATCTTAGTGCGGCGAAGGCTCAATTAGAGTATAATAAGTTGGCTAGATCATTCCAGAAGTCTATTGAAGAGAGCGGCAGCGTTGCTGCACAGCAGAAATTGGCTAAAGTAATGCAAGAGCAGCTAAAGATCCTAAAAGAGAAGGATAAGTTAAGTCAATATGAAGTTGACAGAGCTAATGCCGTGTATGAGCTAACTCTTAAACAAATCGCTCTTGAAGAATCTCAACGCAATGCAAGTAAAATGCAGCTTGTTAGAGACGCCAATGGCAATTTGACTTACTCTTATGTACAAGATCAGGATGCGGCCGCCGATGCGCAAGCTGAACTGGAAGAAGCAAGATACAACCTATATGAACTTGATCAGAATCAAGCTACTGAATCTGTTGATGAGGGGTACTCTTTAGCACAAGAAATAAAACAAGCTTTTATTGATGCCGCCAACGATCCTGAAAAAATGGAAATGTTACGTGAGTATTATTTTGGTGAAGCAGGATTGTGGACTGAATATCAGAGAGGTCTTAATATCACTTTGAGCAATATTCAGAAGTATGAAGAGGACTTTTCTTCTGCCTTAATTAAAGAAATTTCTGATTTAAGCAGTTTAGATACAGAAGGATTAAAAGAAAAAATTACTGAGCTTATTGGTAGTGACGGAGAAGGAGAAGATGAAGGTAGCGGCTTGCTAGGAGACCTTAGTAAGTTAAAGACTCCTATTGTAGAACTTGCTAATAGTTTGGGTGCCTTAACTGGCAATAATGGCATTTTGTCACAAACTGCGGGAAGTCTTGAGGAGTTAGAAGAGGCGGTAGGTTCATTAATAGATGAACTACTTGGTACAGAGATAAAAGATGAAAATGGTAATGTGACGAGATCTGGTGGTATAAAAGCAGCTATATCAAGCACTACAGATAGTTTAAAATCAGTAACTAGTTCTGCAACTGGCTTAAGCGGCGCTATGAGCACTGCTGCAGATTATAACAATGCCAATACTGTTCAAAGTTATATTGATAAAAATGGTATTGTAACCGAAAGACAGTTGAAGGAATCATCTGAAGACATGTACCTTATGTATAATAATTTAGGTAGTAGTAAAAAGAGTATTAAGTTTCGTACTCCTGTTATTGTAGAAATCCAAAAAAAACCTAAACCTGGAGGAGGAGGAGGAGGAGGATACAGTTATGTTAGCAGCTTAGACAGTGTTCCTCAATTCGATACTGGCGGCTATACTGGCGAGTGGGGTAACAGTGGCAAATTGGCCATGTTGCACGAAAAAGAGCTTGTCCTTAATGCAGATGACACTGTGAATTTATTAACTGCGGTCGAAATTATGCGGGCGCTCGGTACAACATTAGATAAGACTGGGCTTGACTTGACAAAGGCCGTGGGTAGTTTCAATGCAACCAGGATTAATAATGTTGACTCCAATGACACTATCGTAGAACAAGTCGTTCATATTGATGCGGACTTCCCCAATGTTACAGACAGAGAAGAGATCCAAGAGGCTTTCAATAACCTAATCAATCTAGCGGCTCAACGAGCAAATGAAAAATTGAAATAATACTTTAGGGCGGTGGCTGATCATAGCTGCCGCCTTGACTTTTTGGGTGAAATTAATTAAAATAATATTGGGTATTTTAATATATTAAAAGAAGAGATAAAAGGAGGGACAAATAATAATGTCTACAAAACTTGATTTATCTGCCATTTTAGATGTAATGGATATAGGTAAAGAAGATGTATTAAAACAAACTAGCGCGATGGCGGTTATTACTGGCAATATTGTGAGCGGCGGTAGTGGGTCCTGGGTCGTTAGTGTTGATAGTCAGAATGTAAAAGCGACTGCTACCCAGTCCGATATGTTTGAGGCAGGCGCCGCAGTAAAAATATTGCGTGTAACTTCGGATAAGCAATCCTTATATCATATACTTTGCCTTTCATCTACTACTATTGAGCTGAGCTATAATAACCAAAATAAGGTGTCATATACACAAGAAGGCAATAGTGAGAGAGGTTTTACTTTTGGTATTAATGATTATAAAACACTCTTAACAGATATTGTAAAGACTGGGTGTTTTCGCCTCAAAACATCTGTAGCAAATGGTGCTGATAATACAGAAGATTATGGTTTTCATATTGACTTTAAATATGAAAAAGGAAGTGACTTGTTTCGTTATAGGACAACCTTTAATACCGATAAAATGCTTGGTCAGCCATTTAAATTTTCGCAATATGTTGATCAGGTGCTAGAAGAAGATCTTCCTAATGTTGGCGGAGATTGGCAACTAACAGAGGTACGCGTTGGGCATTTTGGTAATTTTAAGGTTAATGGCGATCCAGAGCTTAGTGCTGCAAAAAAAGAAACTCAAGGCAACATTACGCACTCTCTTGAATTAGTAGATGAGCTAAGAACGGAGGTGTTACAAACAGTAGAAGATAGGTATATTCTTAAAGCGAATATCTATAGAAATGGCATTGAATTTGCAAATGGCGAAATAAAATATTACTGGTTTAAAGAGAACGCGGCGGTTAAGCCCAATGCTGGGAATGAACTGTATTCTGTTTATGGCGGTGAGGGGTGGCAACTATTAAACGTTGTGGGAGCCGCCGCAGAAACTATTAATGGTAGTGAAGTCTCTGTTGCATCTATCGACGCCGCCAACAATAAATATGAAGTCACCACTGCTACAGCCAATGCCTATGAGAATAAATTTAAATGTGTGGCGGTCTATGGTGAAATTAAGTGCGAGTCTGGGATAAAGACTATCCAGAACCTGACTAGAAATGGGCTGGATTTTGATCTTAAAATAAAAGTGTCTGGTAAGGAAACCGATGAAATTACTGCGGCTGATCAACCTGTTACAATTACTGCGGCTGTTTATGATCCTTCAGACACTACCATCACAAAGATTAACTATGCGGACTGCTATAACTTTACTTGGTGGTTACGCGGTTCTCCCAATGGTGCTGTTGATACATTAGATGGTACAGGTTCTAGTATTACTATAGGCAACGCCGCAGACAAAATTTTTGAGCGCGGTGCTGTGTGGTGTGAAGTTACCAAAAAAGATGAAATAACAGATTCTATAGCTATGCTATTGCCGCCTATAGGTAAAAGTGATGAAGTTCAAATAGTAGATAAGACAGATGTACTTGTAGAATATAAAACATACTATCATGGAGAAGATACTTTTAAACCTATTGCAGAGGTTGATAAACCAAATACTCTTAGTTTGAACGATAAATGGGATGATACTTTTACAGACATAGCTTGGACTCAAGCAAAACCTGACAATGACTATATATACAAAGCTGTAATTCAAGTACGCGGCGGCATTGTTATTTCAGATTGGATAATATCACTGTGTTCGGTACATGGCGACACAACCGTACTGCCGCAACAAACTGTAACTTTTAATGAATTAACTCAAAATGGTCAGAAGCGAGGATTGTATTATTGCTCAGATGATGAACAACTTTATATTAATGCAGATTATATTAATACGGGCACCCTTCGCGTGGGCAACGCTGGTCAAGAAAAGTTTTTTGCATCTCTTAACAGCGATGAAGTAAAAATTGCGGGATTTAACGTTGATGAGAAGAGCATCGAAAGCGGCAGTCTTAATGATGATCAAGTTAATTGCTTGAGTAATTCCTCCGATACTGGTTACGTTCATTTGGGCACAGATGGCATCCAACTAGGGGATAAATTTGCAGTTGATAGCAATGGAAATATAATAGCTGCAGACATAAAGGCTGATCAAGTTAATACAACTGGGCTACAAGCTGAGTATATTTGTGTAAGAGAGGGTGGAACAGAAGATGGAGAGATATTGTTTTATGCAGATGGGCGAGAAAATAGGGGAGATAATAATCCTAAAGAGGTAGGCAATAGCCGCGTATATGCAAAAGACTTATCAAGTATCAGTGCAGATATGGGAACCATAAAAGCTGGTTTAATAACTAGTTTAAAGCAGACAGAGGTAGATGATTTTTTAGAACACCATACATTAAAATTAGGCACAAAAAGTTTTAATGTTAAAAATTACGAAACCACTTCAAAAAATTGGTTTGAATTTTCTGAAGAAGAAGGGCAAGTTATAGCAACATTAAAATGGGGGAGCGAAGATCAAGGAAGTTTTCCTTCTGTAATTAAATTTCCAGAAAAGAGTAATAATCAAAATATTTCTACAGCAAGAATTCCTTCTCATCTTGGCGATTCAAAATATATCCACAGTTGTAGAACGTTAATTTTTCCAGACACTATTACAAAGATAGAAATTAATAATGCTATGGTGCCAGATCTTGATAATTTATATATAGGTGAACAAGTACAGTCTATAGACTTTTTGAACTTTGCTGGTTTGAGAGCGAAAAACATATATTTTAATGCAAAGAATTGTAGTGATCTTGCCGAGAGATGCAGCATCTTTTGTTCTGATGATATTCAATATTTTAATGCCTCTGATTTATATATTGGAAAACAAGTTACTCGTATCCCTGGGTACTTATATAATTCTCCAATAACAGGACGTAATTGTGGATACATAAGAAGAATTATTTTTGAAAAAGATAGCCTTTGTAAAGAAATTGGTCCCAACGCTTTTTATGGGAATCAATTACTTATTGAATTAACATTACCTGACCAGGAAATTTTTATTGATGAATGGAGTTTTTATGGTTGCTCACATTTAATATTTTTGAATTTTTTAAGTTCAAGTAAAGTGATATTTTCTTATACATCCCCTTTTTCCTATAAGACTATCATGGGGATAAACAAAAAAAAGGATGTTGCTTTTTATCAAAAATCTAATGGCAAAGAAACATTGGTAAATGATTTACTGAGTATCTTTACTAACTTAAAATATATAGGTCAACAACAAGAAGATGAGTTAATAAATGATCTTTATCTTGATAATGATTTTTTATTTTTTAATAGTAGTGTTTTCTCAAGACCAATATTAGCTTTATATTTAAAAAGCTATAATAAAACTGATCAAAAAGAGGATTATATTTTAGAAACGCCAAAAGAAAATTTTCTTTATGATATAGGACCTAATTTCTTATCTTCGCCATGGTGCGATATGGCTTATTCATTTGATGAGGATGAAAAACTCATACCAACACATTTGACAATAATTTTTTCTTATTGTGTTACCAGTTTATTAAGGCAAAGTTTAAATGACAGCTATAGTAAGAACGTATTTTTTCTACGACCAGATACAGAATTACAACCTGGTTTTCTTACTAACTCGGGTCATATAGATAATTTATTTCTTCCAATGCAAGGAAAAGCTTCTGATGAATTAGTTTTGGGTTTAAATGGTGAGGGGTTAACTAATATATATATAGATGATACTTTTCAGGAGATAAACTTATCTTCAAATAGTAATATAAATATATATTTTTCTGGAGATGAAGAACAATGGAAAAAAATTTTGTCAGGGACCATAAGAGATACTATTATAATTAATTATTTATCTGCAGCTAAAATACAAGAGAAAAAAGCTCCTTTCATAAACTCATTTTTTATAGACAGTAGTGGCTTAAGTGGTTATTATATTTATACAGATAATTTTTATTTAGATAAAATAGGAACTTTTATGAGTAAAAAAATACAAATAGGGGACAATTTTATTGATAATAATAATATACAATATCAGAACGGTATTTTTTCTAAAATGCAATCAGATCTAATATGTGCGAACAATTATGAATTTAAAGGTTCTGATACGAGTGCAGCGACTTGTCAGATTTTTATGCAACCACAGACGAGCCAAATAAATACAACTACAGAAATAACAGAAAAATATGAAGGCACAACTACTATAATAAATAAAGAAGGAATTATTAATATATTTGGAGTTTGGGAACCTGGAAAGGTAACAACACAAGTTATCAGAAAAAGCGGAGATACGGAAGATAAACTTATAGACCTTTTTAAAAATAGTAAACTCACAAGTGCAACAATAACCATAACCCTTACATATCGAGCTTGGGACAGAATAAATGCAACTTGGGATGAAAGCGTTGAATTTTCGTTTAATGATACCGTTTCTGTTACCTTTCCTGAGAAAAAACAAGGTATAGCAAGTCAAACAAAGAATGTAACTTTTGATCACGCAAAAAGTTACTTTTTTAACAACACTTTATATAATTGTAAATTTGTTAGTTATGACTTCAAGGCAACAACGACAACATATAGCGTACCCAGTATTGCTTCAATTGATTACTATGCTTTGTTAAGTAATGAGTCTCTAGGGCTTGGCTCAAAAAGCCTTCCTTTAAAAAATCTTATTGTACAAAATATAAACAATGTAGAACAAATATCCACTGCATCTCTTTCCGTTTCAGATACTACAACTCAAGCAAGCGTTGCGATTGAGTCTTCGGATGCTAATAAGAAAAACTCTATTTCTCAGTTTACCACTCAACACGACCAGTTCTTTGACTCTCTTAATCCCGTTACTTTTAAATTTAATGACGGTAAGTCAGGGCGGACGCATATGGGTCTTATTGCGCAGGACGTCAAGGCGGCGATTGAGGACGTGGGTCTAACTACTCAAGATGTGGCGGCGTATTGTGAATGGGACGAGGGTAATGATACTACGTGCGGCATCCGCTATGGCGAGCTAATCCCGCTCAATATTTATGAAATCCAGCAATTAAAGCGGCGAGTGGCTGAGCAAGAAGAACTAATTACCCAGATGGCCGCAACCCTAAATCTTTTAAAAGAAAAGTTTAAAGAAGAATAATTCAATAAATAAAACGGTCTAAGTTGATTAAATTGACTTAGACCTTTTTCATATTATTAGTAGAGAAGAGTAAAAATAGAGGTATTGATAATATGATTACATTATTAGCGGGCGCGGCAGTTGAACTACTTACCGCCTTTGATATAACAACAATTTTAATGGTTGCACTGTTGCTATTTTTTGCAGTGTTAGAAATTAGCAAGGGTATAGATTATTTTAGAAGCAAAAGGAAGAGTAAGGAGCAGGTGGAAAAGAGTCAAGAAGATCATATCCACGAACTCGAGGTGTTAGAGAATAACAATGAGAAACAAATTGAGCGGATATGCGTCGAGGTGGCGCAAATCAAAGATAATGTGGATCTATTGCTAGAATCGGACAAAAATGACATCAAGGCATGGATCACAGAGCGATACCATTATTTTATGGCGCGCGGAGTGATAGATGATTTTTCTCTGGACTGTATTGAACGCAGATTCCAGTGTTATGAAAGAAGCGGCGGGAACAGCTATGTATCTGGGATGGTCGAAAGACTAAGAGAGCTGCCGCGCGAATAAAAAAAAGGAGGAAAAAGGAGATATGGGCAGCTATAAAGTTTGGAACTCAAATGGAGATGGTAAACTTGTAGAGAATGTTACCACTATTACTAGGACAGACTGGGTGGATAGTAATTATTCTTCAAATAATTTAACTAAAGTAGAAATTTTTGATAATATAACTTCGATTGGTGGAGATGCGTTCTACGGTTGTAGCAGATTAACAAGCATAACAATCCCCGATAGCGTAACTTCGATTGGGGATTATGCGTTCGGTGGTTGTAGCAAACTAACAAGTATAACAATCCCCGATAGCGTAACTTCGATT
>CAZJAA010000036.1:0-16746 GCA_964544055.1 uncultured Lachnospiraceae bacterium
TTATTATGGCAGATGAAAATGGCATACGCCAGCCACCCTTATATTAGGCGCTTACAAAATAACGGATTGGATTAGAAAACAAGCAGAAAAATAAATATAATGCTCTAAGGAAAGCCGTAAAATCGGCTTTTCTTAATACACATAGGTTAGCTTAAACTAACTGGCTTTAAAGAGGTGCATATTTGGAAAATGCGTATAACCAATGGGTAATGTTTCACAGCACGGATATGGGAGAAAATCTGGAAGAAGTTGTAGAAACAGAGGATTGCAAGGTACTGAGGATGAAAGATCTGAGTGGGGATGGACTTTTATCGGCTTTTTCTTAGACGAGGCCGAAAAAAGCGTGCGGGAAGCCATGCCCGGGATATCGGTTGATTTGGCGGCACTGGCAAATAAGCTTTGCGGCAGTATTTCCACCAGTCTTTCCCATAAGGCGACCTTTGCTGTGCTTGGAAACATCCGTAAGCGGGTTTGTGAGAAGCTTTCGCATTGCCGCTTGGCACGGTACTGGATATGCCTTCTGGTTCGGTAAAAAATGTGTTGGCGTATGGCACTGCCAAAGGGATACAACACAGTAATCGGGGAAGGCGGAGCCAGCCTGTCCGCTGGTGAAAAACAACGTATTTCCATTGCCTGAGCCATTATGAAGAATGCACCTGTCATTATTCTGGACGAAGCAACCGCAAACGTTGACCCTGAAAGTGAGCAGGAACTGACTACTGCGATTGAAGCACTGACGAAGAAAAAGACCATTCTCATGATTGCCCATCGACTGAAAACGGTTCGCCATGCGGATCAGATACTTGTGCTCAACAGCGGAAAAATTGTTCAGAGCGGTACGCATGAGCAGCTGATAAAGTAGGATGGTATTTATCGCCGCTTTGTAGAGTCCCGTGAGCTTGCTGTGGGCTGGAAAGTATAAAGAAAGAGAAAACTTGAATAATTGATTTGTTGTATTTTCCTCTGTTTTCAGCTATAATGGTGTCAATCATACAGAGAAGGCAGATTGGAACGGCAGGGAGGTTGACAGAATGCAGGATGGATTTATCAAGGTGGCTGCGGTTACTCCGGAAATCAGGGTGGCAGACTGTATCTGGAACGGAGAACAGATCATTCACTGGATTGAGGAAGCGGAAAACACAGGAATTAAGGTACTGGTGTTCCCAGAGCTTGGAATTACCGGATACACCTGCGGAGATTTGTTTTTGCAGGATATGCTTTTAAATGCGGCTAAAAAAACAATGTGGGACATTGCAGAGGCAACAAAGGAAAAGGATGTAGTTGTATTTGTGGGGCTTCCGCTTCTAATCCGGGAAAAGCTTTATAATGTGGCGGCTGCCATTCAGAACGGAGCAGTTCAGGGGCTGATTCCAAAGCAGCATATTCCGAACTACGCAGAATTTAACGAAGGAAGATATTTTCAGGCAGGCCGGGCAGCGGTGACGGAAGTGCTTGTGGATGGAATTTCCCTGCCGTTTGGACAAAATCTTTTATTTACCTGTGAAGCGGTTGGAATAACACTGGCGGCAGAAATTTGCGAGGATCTCTGGGCACCGGTGCCACCAAGCACTTATCATGCACTGGCCGGTGCCAATGTGGTTGTCAATTTGTCTGCCAGTGATGAAGTAGTCGGGAAAGCTCTGAGACGGCAGGAAATGGTAAAACACCAGTCGATGAACCTGCTTGGCGCATATATTTTTGCCTGTGCCGGGGAAGGGGAGTCTACAACAGATCTCGTGTTTGTCGGGCATAATCTGATTGCCGAAAATGGAAAAATTCTTGCTCAAAAACGCTTTACAACAGGACTTTGCATAACAGAAATTGACTTGCAGAGACTACGCAGTGACCGGCGTCGGAGAAACAGTTTTACAGTAGAGCAAAAAGAGGATTACAGGGAGCTTTTTTTCAAATTTTCTTCCGTGCAATGTGGAAAAAGCAGGACAAAACTCACGCGGACGGTGGAAAAACTGCCGTTTGTTCCAAATGACGGTGAGCTGCGAAAAAAACGTGCGGAGGAGCTTATCATGGTGCAGGCACTTGGATTAAAACAGCGGATGAAGCATACGGGCTGTACTTCGGCAGTTATCGGTGTTTCAGGAGGTCTGGATTCTACCTTAGCACTGCTTGTTACCTGTATGGCATTTGATATGCTGGAATTACAAAGGAGCGGAATTGTTGCAGTTACCATGCCGTGTTTTGGAACAACAAACCGTACCTACAACAATGCATTAAGCCTTGCAAAAGAGCTTGGAGCTACAATACGCGAAGTCCATATTGCGGAGTCGGTACGCAGACACTTTAAAGATATTGGGCAGGAGGAAACAAAACATGATGTGACATATGAAAATGCGCAGGCACGCGAGCGAACCCAGGTGCTGATGGATATTGCAAATCAGACCGGTGGTATGGTAATTGGTACAGGGGATCTTTCGGAGCTTGTTCTTGGGTTTGCAACCTATAATGGCGACCATATGTCCATGTATGGAGTGAATGCAGATATTCCGAAAACCCTGGTACGTTGTCTGGTAGTTTTTTTTGCAGAAAAAGAGGAGCTCTCAGGAAAAAGAGCACTGGCGGCAGTGTTAAAGGATATTCTGGATACGCCAGTCAGTCCGGAACTGCTTCCGCCTAAGGAAGGCGAAATTGCACAGAAAACAGAACTGCTGGTAGGTCCTTATGAGCTTCATGATTTCTTTTTATATTATGTGTTAAGGTTTGGGTTTACACCGGGGAAAATATTCCGTCTGGCAGCTTTGGCTTTTGCGGAAGAATATGACAATACGACAATCTTATATTGGCTGAAACAGTTTTATCGCAGATTTTTTGCACAGCAGTTTAAACGTTCCTGCCTGCCGGATGGCCCCAAAACAGGCTCGGTAGGAATATCCCCACGCGGGGATCTGCGTATGCCAAGCGATGCCTGTGTAAGGCTTTGGCTGGAAGAACTGGAGAAGCTTGAGTGACCAAACAGCAGCAAACGAAAAGCCTGCCCTGTGTGTTTGATACAGGGCAGGCATATTGGAATGAACATATGATGCGGCAATTTTCAAAGCGAAAGGTGTACGTTCTATAAAGTAACAGCATGGTGAGAACAGGGTGTGACATAGAAGGTTTTTGTCAGGTTCCTTTGCTTATTCGGAAATAACTGCCTTGGCAAGCACCTGTTCAATGGCTTCTATCAGAAATGTCTGTGTGTATGTACTTCCTTCGGTAAATTCCAGCTCTTCTACCGGAACGTCCCTGCTCAGCTGAAGCTCCAAATCTTCCAGAGCGGGAGTCAGCAGGGGGTACATGGTTTCTACGGCTTCGTCCAGATTGATAAGACGCACGGAAGTGATGTGGTTTTTGTCGCAAACAAGCTCCAAGTGAATGGCAGTGTCATTCATTTTCATGGTAGTAGTGTAAACTCCCGGATAATATAATGCGGAAACAGAAGATACATTACTCGCATCGGAAGGGCTTTCCAGGTGAGGGGTTCCTTCTTTATCTATGGAAATCAGGGCAACCACAGTCAGAAGTATAGCAATACCCAGAACAACGAGGGCAGCCGTCAGCAGCAGTTCTCTTAACTTAACAACAACAATTTTTGTTTTAGACATAAACACCTCCAAAGGGCTTTCTGCTATTAGTCTATGCAGAATAAAACTCATTTAGAAGCAGCAAAATGTTGTCAAAAACAGAAAATTCAAAAACAGGAGAAAACTATGGCATTACAATTTATTCTGGGTGCTTCCGGCACCGGAAAAACTACATATCTGTACAACGAGATAACAAAGCTTGCCGCAGAGCATCCGGAGACAACCTATTATTTTATTGTGCCGGAGCAGTTTACTCTGGAAACTCAGAAAGAACTGGTATGCCATAACCCTGCGGGAGGCATTTTTAATATCGATGTATTAAGCCTTGCGCGGTTGGCACATAAGGTCTTTGAGGAACTTGGTAGCAGACAGCGCAGAATTTTAAAGGATATCGGCAAGAGCATGGTAATCAAGCGTGCACTTTCGGAATGTCGGGACAATCTGACTTTGTTTGCAGCAAATGCAGGGCAGACGGGATTTGTGGAGGAAGCAAAATCCCTGATTTCCGAATTGCTGCAGTATGGCATTGGGGAAAAGGAACTGCTGGAACTTTTGGAGGAAAACAAAGAACAGGAGCTTCTTTCCAAAAAGCTGACCGACATCCTTGTTTTGTTTCGCAAATTTAAGGAGCTTCTGGGAGAGGACTATATGACCTCGGAAGGAATTTATGATGCATTGGCAGACTGCATTGAGGACTCCCATTTCCTGAAAAACTGTGTTATTGTGCTGGAAGGTTTTACCGGATTTACACCGTCACAATACAAGCTGTTGAAAAAACTGCTTCGTCTGGCAAAGATGGTTTACGCCTCGGTGACGATTACAAAAGAAGCGGCATATGGTTCGAAAAAAGAACAGGATTTATTTTCCATGAGCCGACATACGATAGACCGTCTGACAACGCTGGCAGACGAGGCACACTGTGAAGTGCTTTCTCCGGTGATTGCCGGAACAACAGATTATCGTCATCAGGAAAACAGTGCCCTACACCATGTATGGAGCAGCCTGTTCAGGTATCCGGTAAAAGAATGGCAGGGCAGTGCAAAGCAGGAGCTGCGGATATATGCCGGAGTGGATGCAAGGGAAGAATGCCGTTATGCAGTAACAAAAATAAAGCAGTTGCTGGAACAAAATAATTATCGTTACAGAGATATTGCGGTTATTGTCAGTGATATCAACCAGTATGGAGAAATGCTGGAAAAGGAGCTGACCGTTTCCGGTATTCCCTGTTTTCTTGATTACAAAAAAAATATGTCGGAAAACAGCTTCGCAGAATATTTAAAAGCAGTCCTGAAGCTGGCCGAGCAGGGGCTTTCTGCCGAGGGATTGTTTGCCTATATGAAAAATCCATTGTCCGGCTGGGAAAAAGAACAGGTGTCGGAGCTGGAAAATTATTGTCTGGCACTTGGCATCAAAGGAAATCTGTTTCAAAAGGAGTGGAAACGAACCTACCGTACCAAGAGAGAAATCCCATTGGAACAGCTTAATTTCTGTAGAAAAAGTCTGGTGCAGGAAGTTACACCGTTGATAACAGAGTTTCAGAAAAAAGATGCCACGGTGGAGGATTTTACACGGATGTTGTTTTACTTTTTAAAGGAGCATGGACTGGAGCAGAGACTAAAGGCAAAGGAAGAAGAATTTCTTGCACAGGGAGAACGTCTGCGCGCCAGGGAATATGCCCAGGTATACCGTGTGGTGCTGGAACTGTTTGACCAGCTGGTGGAGCTTCTTGGCAAGGAGCACATTACGCCAAGGGAATACCGCGAACTGGTTGAAACCGGGCTCAGAGAGGCAAAGGTCGGTCTGATTCCAATCGGTTCAGAGCAGATAGTGATTGGCGATATGGAACGAACAAGACTGAAGGAAATCAAGGCGTTGTTTTTTCTTGGCGTTAATGATGGTAAGGTGCCTGCTGCCGCCGGTGGACAGGGAATTTTAAGCGACCGGGACAGAAAAGAACTTTCGGAAAACGGATATGAGCTTGCACCGGATCCGGTGGAGAGAGTCAGTAATGGGCAGTTTTACCTGTATATGAATCTGACAAAACCTTCGGAAAAGCTGTATCTTACTTATGCAGCGGTGGGAGAGGACGGAAAAACCATCCGCACGTCCTATCTGATTGGCAAAATCAAAGCATTGTTTCCACAGCTTGTTATTCACACAGAGTATGATTCTGCGGCAGAAGCACTGGTACAAAATGATGGAGGACACCGCTCGTTTTTGACGGCACTCCGTGCCTTTGCTGCCGGAGAGGCAGAAGCAGATTTTGCGGAATTATACTGCTGGCATGCAAAAAATTTAAAGCAGGAGGAGCTGGAACGTCTGATCCGTCAGGCTGTGATGCTGAACGAAAAGGAGCAATTGTCTCCGAAAACGGCAAAAAGCCTGTATGGTAGCATGCTTGTGGGAAGTGTAACAAGGATGGAGCAGTACGCTCGTTGCGCATTCGCCCATTTTCTGAATTACGGTTTAAATCTGGAAGAGCGGCAGGAGTATCGGTTGCAGTCACCGGATATTGGAAATTTATACCATGATGGCTTGAAACGTTTTGGAGAAGCATTGCTCACTGCTGGGAAAAGCTGGCAGGAACTCTCAAAGGAAGAGCGGGAAACACTGGCAACACGTTGTGCGAAAGACGCGGTGGAAGCATATGCCACTGATATCTTTGTAAGCTCCGCCAAAAACAGATACCTGACCAGGCAGATGGAACGCGTGTTAAAAAAGACCTTGGATATTCTGACTTGTCAGTTGATCGGCAGTGAGTTTTCACCGGAGGCATTGGAACATTCTTTTTTTCATACGGATAGAAATTTAAGCCTTTATGGGATTATTGACCGAGTGGATTCCTGTACTACGGAACAGGGAAAGCTGATAAAAATTGTTGATTACAAATCGAGCAACCGGGATTTTTCTCTGGAAGAGCTGTACTATGGGCTTTCCATGCAGCTTGCCGTGTATATGACGGCAATTCTACGGGAAAAAGAAAGCGAGGGTGCTATTCCTGCTGCCATGTTTTTTTATCATGTAGATGATCCAATTGTGGATAAGTCGGATGATACAGAGCTTGCCGTGTTGAAAAAACAGCGTGTAAAAGGACTTGTAAACAGTAAAATGGACGTAGTAAGACGACTGGATGATGCCTTTAAGGATGCCGCAGGCGGGCTGGCTGCTTCGGTAAAATCCGTGAAGATTCCGGTAGAAACGGATAAGGACGGGAATTATAAAAAAAGCTCCAAGGTGGCTGAGGAAGAAGTATTTGAAGCAATTTCCGACTATGTATATAAAAAGCTGAAAGAGGAAAGCGAGGAAATTCTTTCCGGAGAGGCACAGATTGCCCCATTTAAGAGTAAAAAGAAAACTGGCTGTGATTATTGCAGCTATGCATCGGTATGTGGTTTTGATAAAAAGAGTGGAAGCAGTTATCGTGTACTGCCGGAACTTTCGGATGACGAGGTAATGAAGCGGATGAGCGGTGATGAACCGAGAGAGGAAAAGGAAGAGAGGTGAGCAGACGATGGCAAAAATCAGTTTGACACCGCAGCAGCAGAAAGTAGTAGATACCAGAAATTGTAATCTGCTTGTTGCTGCTGCGGCAGGTTCCGGAAAAACTGCGGTATTGGTAAAACGGATTATCAAAAAAGTAACGGAAGAAGGACAGGATATTGACCGCTTGCTCATTGTGACCTTTACCAATGCTGCTGCGGCAGAAATGCGGGAACGTATTGGTGCTGCCATTGAGGAGGCGTTGCTTGCCAATCCGGAGAGTACGCATCTGCAACGACAAATGATGTTGTTACATAATGCGAAGATAACAACCATTCACAGCTTTTGTCTGTCTGTAATCCGGGAGTTTTTTCACCTGATTTCCTTAGACCCCGGTTTTCGCATCGGAGATGAAGCAGAACTGTCTCTGCTGCAGGCGGATGTACTTGAAGAAGTGTTGGAGGAGCAGTATGAAAAAGAGGAAAATTCTTTTACTGATTTTGTGGAATGCTTCGGTTCTGTAAAAAGTGATGCGGCGGTAAAGGAGTATGTTCTTAAACTATATCATCTTGCGATGAGTCAGCCAGATGCAGAGCAATGGCTTGGACGGCTTTTACAGGAATTTGAACTGACAGAGGAAGAATTTTTTGCACATCCGGTGCTGGAACAGGTGATGACAGAGGTGAGAAATTGTCTGCAGGATTGCTCTATTGTTCTGGAACGTCTGTTTTCTCTCTCGGAGGAATGCGATGGTCCGGCGGCGTATAAAGAAACATTTCTGGCAGATGAAGAAGAACTTCTGCGTCTTAGTCAGGCAGCTACGGATTACTGTACCTTTGTTGCGGCATTGGAGCAACTGAATTTTCAGGCACTTTCCAGAAAAAAACAGCAGGCCTCCGAAGAAAAAAAGGGATTGGCGAAAGCACTTCGCGATCAGATCAAAAAGAAGTTAAAAAAGCTTAAGGAAGACTTCTTTTTCGAATCGCCTGAGGAACTGTGGAAGAGTATTGTGCAGATGAAATGTCCGATGCAGGGATTTGTTTTTCTGACAAATGAATTTATGCATCGTTATGCGGCATTAAAAAAAGAAAAAAAGCTGTTGGATTTTAACGACCTGGAACATATGGCACTGCGGATTTTAACAGAGTACGGAGAAGATGGAGCTTTGTTGCCGACTGCGGCGGCAAAGACGCTGTCTGACCGCTTTGATGAAATTATGATTGATGAATATCAGGACAGCAACCTGATTCAGGAGGCTGTATTAAACAGTGTATCCGGCATATGGAATGGAAATCCAAATGTGTTTATGGTAGGTGACGTAAAGCAGAGTATTTATCGGTTCCGTATGGCTTGTCCGGATTTGTTTATGCAGAAGTATGAGACTTATGGAAGCAGTGGTGCGGCACAGAAGATAGACCTTGCGAAAAACTTCCGAAGCCGACGCGGAATATTGGATGCTATTAATGTCTTGTTTGCAGGTCTGCTGCATAAAGACTCTGCAGAAGTAGAATATGATGCCGCAGCGTCGCTTTATTTCGGTGCCTCTTATCCTGCGGAAAAACCGGAGCATAAGACCGAGGTGATTTTTGTGAATGCAGGTGCGGAGGAAGAAACAGCAGAAGAAGGCACTTCGGAATGGAATGCTGAAGAGCAGGAGGAAAACGCAGACGCTCAGGAAAACGGACAACAGAATGAGGATGAGCTTACACAGGAAGAAAAAACGCTGGTACAGGCAGAGGCACTTGCAGTTGCAAATCGTATCCGGGAGCTTGTGCACTCGGAAGTTACAATTGGAAGCGAAGAACGCAGTGCGGAGTATGGGGATATCGTCATTTTGCTTCGAACCATGAGTGGCTGGTCCGAGGTATTTTTAGAAGTGCTTGCAGAATCTGGCATTCCGGCTTACGCAGATACCAGTACCGGCTATTTTAAAGCATTTGAAATAAGAAAAGCTCTGGAATTTCTTCGCATTCTGGACAATCCAAAGCAGGATATCCCGTTTGCGGCGGTACTGCATTCGCCGATTGGCGGATTTCATGCCGAAGAGCTGGCAGAGCTTCGCATTGCGTACGGAATGGTTTCTGCGAACAGTAAAGCAGAGCGTTCCTTATATGATGCGGCAAGAGAAGCAGCCCGGAATGCGTTGGGCGATGCAGATGGAGTAAATTCCAAGGCGGCAAAATTTTTTATGCTGTATGATAGGCTGCGAGAAGAGTCGGAGTATGTAAGCATTCATGAGCTGATAGAGCATTTTTACCAGTACAGCGGCTTTTATGATGCAGTGACGGTTATGCCGGGAGGCGAACGTCGTCGCGGAAATCTGGATATGCTAGTAACGCGGGCAAAACAGTATGAAGCCACCAGCTTCAGCGGCTTGTATGATTTTATCCGCTATATGGACAGGCTGGTAAAGTATGAAGTGGATTTTGGCGAAGCCGGCAGCAGAGAAGCAGGTCAGATGGTGCGAATTATGAGCATTCATAAAAGCAAAGGTTTGGAATTTCCGGTTGTTTTTCTGTGCGGAATGGAAAAGAAGCTGAACCGTATGGATATGCGGAGCCGTCTGATTATCCATCCGAAGCTGGGACTTGGTCCGGAATGCATTGATACAAAGCTGCGGGTAAAATCACCAACGCTGTTAAAGAAAATCATTGCAGCAAGGATGAACGAAGAAATGATAGCAGAGGAACTCCGCATCCTCTATGTGGCCATGACACGCACAAAGGAAAAGCTGATTATGGTTGGTACCACGAAAACTCCGCAGAAACGCTATGATGTCTGGCAGCAGCGTTCCGAAACAGTCGGAGCACGCGGACTGCTTTCTTCTTATGTTTTAAAGGCAAATACTTATTATGATTTTATCTGCCCGCTTCTGTTTGCACAAGCTGTCAACAGTCCGGGCAATCCGAAAACGGAAGCTGCCCAAGACTTTGACATGCCTTCGCCTTGTTATCGGAACAAACTGTTAAGAACAGAGGGTGTGAACATCAGCATAACAAAGGAAATGAGAACGGAGGAATTTCCGGATGCCGTATTCACCGGGAACTTTTTGCTGTATGAGTGTACGGCAAAGGAACGTGCACAGTGGAAAGAGGAAAACCGTCGGACGAAGGAAGAATTGCTTTTTTTGCTGGAGCAGATGAAAACGCCGGAACCTTCGAAGCAGGAGGAAGAAAGCGAACTTTGCCGACTGCTTTCAAAGCAGAAAAATTACGTTTATCCATATGGTGCCGAGGCAGAGCTTCCTGTTAAGGTGACTGTTTCCGAACTGAAACGGCTTAATCTGGAGGAGGATGAGGCTGCCGCTGCGGCAACACCGGAAGACGCATTCCTGACTTCCCTGATTCCGGAGGAAATTCCGTTTGATGAAGCTGTGTTCGAGAATATGACCTCGGAAGCTGACAGCTCTTATCCGGAATTTTTAAAACCGGAAAAGAAAGTTTCCGGAAGCGACCGTGGTACGATTTATCATCATGTGATGGAGCTGATTCCGTTTCGAGAGGAGCTTTCCGGGGCGGTGGCAGGGAAATTGCTGGATGACATGGTGCAGGAAGGTAGGTTGAAACCGGAGGACAGGAAAATGGTAAGCGAGCGGAAACTGGAAAAGTTTTTTGCATCCGGACTGGGCAGACGAATGTGTCGTGCTGACGCTGTCGGTATGCTGCACCGTGAACAGCCGTTTGTGATAGGACTTCCGGCAAAAGAAATCTATTCGGAATCTGTCAGTGATGAAATCGTACTGATTCAGGGAATCATAGATGCATTTTTTGAGGAAGAAGACGGACTGGTGCTGATGGATTATAAAACAGATTACATTCGCATGGATGCAAGAACAGAGCTGACGCAAAAGTATAAAGGCCAGCTGCATTATTACCGGACAGCACTGGAAAAGCTGACCGGAAAAAGGGTAAAAGAAGTCTGGTTTTATGCTTTTGCAAAGGAGGAAGACTGCCGGATAGAATAATCGCTGAAAGAGAAGAAAAATTGCAGCTGCATGTTTAAAACAGTTTGGTATGGGAATACTTGAAATATAATCCGGATGTCCAAAAACGGATATTGCAAAACGATAATTTCAGGAGGTTCCCATGAAAAAGAGAAAACCAATCGTACTTAGTGAAATAAAGCCGGAGGAAAAGAAAAAATACGAAATTGCCAAGGAACTTGGATTGCTTGACAAGGTACTTGCAGAAGGCTGGCAGTCCTTATCTGCAAAGGAAACCGGTAAAATCGGAGGAATGTTGTCAAAATTTGCAAAGGAAGAAAAAGCAAAAGCAGCAAAAGCAGTCCGCTAAAAGAGCTTTCCAGTGCCGGCGGTTTTTATGGTATTTTGTGAAAAAGCCCCATGCAAAGTGACGTTTACAAGCTTTTGACAGAAGCTTGTATTCACGATTTTGCATGGGGCCTTTAGCTTATTATGAGGTTTGATTAAATATCGTAACCCTTCAGAAGCTTTGCACGGCTTGGATGGCGGAGCTTTCGAAGTGCCTTTGCTTCGATTTGGCGGATTCGCTCACGAGTTACGTTAAATTCCTTTCCAACTTCCTCCAGGGTGCGGCTTCTGCCGTCCTGCAGACCAAAACGCAGGGTTAAAACGCGTTGCTCTCGTTCGGTCAGTGTTTCCAGAAGCTTTTTTATCTGTTCCTGAAGCATGGAATAGGAAGCAGCTTCTTCCGGCCCCATGATGCGTTCATCTTTAATGAAGTCGCCAAGGTGGCTGTCATCTTCCTCACCAATGGGAGAATCCAGGGAAATCGGGTCAGCGGAAACTTTCAGGATTTCTCTTACCTTGTCTACCGAAAGTCCCATGACATCCGCAATTTCCTGCTCGGAAGGTTCACGTCCCAGTTCCTGCATCAAGGTGCGGGAAACGCGGTAGGTTTTGTTGATGACCTCGGACATATGCACTGGAATACGGATGGTGCGGGACTGGTCGGCAATGGCACGTGTAATCGCCTGACGAATCCACCAGGTTGCGTAGGTGGAAAATTTATAGCCTTTGGTGTAATCAAATTTTTCTACTGCCTTGATAAGTCCTAAATTGCCTTCCTGAATCAGGTCAAGGAAAGACAAGCCACGTCCAACGTAACGCTTGGCAATACTAACAACAAGGCGAAGATTGGATTCGGCAAGACGGCGTTTTGCTGTTTCGTCACCAGCCTGAATAAGTTCTGCAAGCTCAATTTCTTCCTCTAAGGAAAGCAGCGGATAATCGCCGATTTCTTTTAAATACTGCTTTACCGGATCGTCCGACATGACATTGGCAAGAGCGTTTAAATCTTCTGCTTCCAGAAGTGCTTCATCTTCCTGATCCATATCCAATAATGCATCTTCAGACGGTTCGTCCTCTTCTGCCGGTGTCATAACAACAATACCACTGTTTTCTAAATATTCATATATTTTATCAATCTGGGCAGAAGATAAATCAAAGCCCTTGAAAAAATCGTTTACTTTATCAATTTCAATTACGTCTTTACCAGCGCGTGCAAGTGCAATCAGTTCCTGCAGCTTTACTTCAAAGGAAGCCTGTATATCACTCATTTTTTATTTCCTCTTCTCTCTATTTCTGACATAAAAGCCAACTAAGCGACATTATAACACAGGTATGTGTAAAAAGAAAAGAGAAATTTTTAAGAATTTACAGGGAAAGGTTGTACGACAAAATCATGTCGGCATATTTGCACAAAAATGTGACCTTTTGACGGATGAAATTATAAAATGGGGAAACTCAAACTTGTGTTCTTTATTTTTTTGTGCTATCATAATCCACAGAATGCGAAAATAGCAAACAAAACAAAGGACAATCAAACCTTATGAATATGATAGAAGCTAAAAATTTAGTATTTGAATATATCCGCCGTGACGAAGAAGGAAATGTGGATGGAATTATCCGGGCAGTAGACGGTATCACTGCCGAGGTGCAGCCGGGGGAGTTTGTTGCCATACTGGGGCATAATGGTTCCGGTAAGTCCACAATTGCCAAGTTGATTAATGCAATTTTGGAGCCGACCGAGGGATGCTTGTATGTAGATGGCAGAAATGTGGCCGATGAAAATGAGCTTTGGAAGATACGTCAGACGGCAGGCATGGTGTTTCAGAATCCGGATAACCAGATTATTGCATCAGTAGTGGAAGAAGACGTGGCATTCGGCCCGGAAAATCTTGGTGTGCCAACAGAGGACATCTGGGTGCGTGTGGAAGAAAGTCTGGCAGCTGTCGGAATGCTGGAATATCGACAGCATTCGCCGAACAAGCTTTCCGGCGGTCAGAAGCAGAGGGTGGCAATTGCCGGAATTATGGCAATGAAGCCAAAATGCATTGTTCTGGATGAGCCAACGGCAATGCTTGACCCAAGCGGCAGACAGGAGGTTTTAAAAACTCTGCATGAGCTGAATGAAAAAGAAAAAGTGACGGTACTTTTAATTACACATTATATGGACGAGGTGATTGGGGCCGACCGTGTCATCGTCATGGATGATGGTAAAATTGTAATGCAGGGAACCCCGAGAGAAGTTTTTTCAAAGGTGGAGCAGCTCAAATCCTACCGACTGGATGTGCCGCAGGTAACAGAGCTTGCCTGGGAACTGAAGCAGTCTGGGCTGCCGCTGCCGGATGGAATTTTAACAGTAGAAGAATTTACGGAGGCGTTGCTTCAATGTCGATAGTTTTAGATCACGTCAATTACACATACAGTGCCAAAACGGCATATGAAAAGCAGGCACTGAAGGACATAAGTCTGGATATTCCGGATGGGCAGTTTATTGGTCTGATTGGACACACCGGTTCCGGAAAATCCACACTGATTCAGCATTTAAACGGTTTAATCAAGGCATCATCCGGAAGCATTTACTATGATGGGCATGATATTTATGATGATGATTTCAGCATGAAAACGCTTCGAACCAAGGTGGGACTGGTGTTTCAGTATCCGGAGCACCAGTTGTTTGAAACAACCGTAGTCAAGGATGTGGAGTTTGGTCCAAAGAATATGAAGCTTCCGCAGCTGGAGGTGCAGCTGCGCACCTTTGAAGCCATCAAAATGGTTGGTATTCCGGAGGAACTTTATGATGCTTCGCCGTTTGAACTGTCCGGAGGACAAAAACGCCGGGTAGCAATTGCGGGGGTGCTTGCCATGAAGCCGGAGGTGCTTGTCTTAGATGAGCCAACCGCAGGGCTTGACCCAAGCGGCCGCAATGAAATTCTTGATCAGATTGCGGCAATTCAGAAGGAACGGAACATAACCGTCATTTTAGTGTCGCACAGCATGGAGGATGTGGCAAAATATGTAGACCGCCTGATCGTAATGGATCATGGCAGCGTGCAGTATGACGGCTCGCCAAAGGAAGTTTTTGCCCATTACCGTGAGCTGGAAACCATGGGACTTGCTGCTCCGCAGGTAACCTATGTTATGGAGGCACTTCGTGCAAAGGGCATTTCGGTGAATGAGGCAACTACCGTGGAAGAGGCAAAAAAAGAAATTTTAAGAGTAATGCATCAGGATAGAGGAACGATATGATAAGAGATATAACAATAGGACAGTATTATCCGTCAGGTTCCATATTGCACCGCCTTGACCCAAGAGTCAAACTGGTGGGTACGTTAACCTTTCTGCTTTCGCTGTTTCTTTTTAACAATTTAATTGGTTATGTGGTGGTTGCGGCATTTCTGGCAACCGTTATTAAGCTGTCCAGGGTGCCATTATCGTTTATTGTCAGAGGGTTAAAAACGATACTTGTGCTGATGATGTTTACGGTAATCTTTAATGTTTTTTTGACGGATGGCACGGTTTTGTGGCAGTGGAAGGCTTTGAAGATTACGGTAGAAGGAATAGAAACTGCCATTTTTATGGCACTACGCCTGACGTTTTTAATTATAGGTTCGTCTTTGATGACGCTGACAACAACACCGAACCAGCTTACGGATGGAATGGAAACCGGGCTTGCACCCTTGAAAAAGCTGCATGTGCCGGTACATGAAATTTCGATGATGATGTCGATTGCCCTTCGTTTTATTCCGATTTTGCTGGAAGAAACAGACAAAATTATGAAGGCGCAGCAGGCAAGAGGGGCTGATTTCGTGGAAGGAAAGCTGATGGAACGAGTCAAATCCCTGGTGCCGATTCTGGTGCCGCTGTTTGTGTCTGCTTTCCGGCGGGCGAATGACCTTGCCATGGCAATGGAAGCACGGTGCTACCGGGGCGGTGAGGGCAGAACCCGTATGAAACCGTTAAAATATGTAAAACGAGACAGAGTCGCATATCTTTGTCTGTTAGCATATCTGGTTATTTTAGTGGCAGTCACAAGAACCTGGAATATGCTGTTGTAAGGCAGTCGCAAAAAAATACTTATTTGCTGTTTACCTTTGAACGGCAGCAAATAGTCTTAACGGTAAAGGAAAAATCACCGCTGTGGTTTTTTTGTCGGATTTTTATTAAATTGTTCAGAAATGAGGATTTTATGAAACGTATTATGCTTGTGGTGGCCTATGAGGGGACAAAATACTGTGGATGGCAGTCGCAGCCAAACCAGATTACGGTGGAAGAGGTACTTAACCTTGAATTATCCCGCCTTCTGGGGGAAACAATAGAAGTGATTGGTGCAAGCCGCACTGACTCCGGTGTACATGCCATGGGAAATGTGGCGGTGTTTGATACGGAAACTAAAATTCCGCCGGAAAAAATCTGCTATGCCCTAAACCGCAGCCTGCCGGAGGATATTGTGGTGCAGTCCTCTTGTGAAGTTTTGCCGGAATTTCATCCAAGACATTGTGACAGCGTAAAAACGTATGAATATAAAATCTGGAATGCTGATTTTATTCAGCCGTTCAACCGAAAATACACATATTTTGTGTATAAATCGTTGGATGTGGAGGCTATGCAGAAAGCGGCAACAGACTTTCTTGGAACGCATTGTTTTACCAGCGTTTGTTCCACACATACGCAGGTGCAAGATCATGTAAGAACAATTTATTCGTTGAATATTATCAAGGAAGGGCATCTAATTACCATACGGATTCGCGGCAATGGCTTTCTTTATAATATGGTTCGCATTATTGCCGGAACATTGATTAAAATTGGCATGCATGAAATCCCTGAAAATAGTGTACCCTCTATTTTAGAGGCAGAAAACAGGGAAGCGGCAGGACCGACAGCTCCGGCACAAGGTTTAACGCTGGTAGAAATAGAGTATCCGCATTTAAAAAAATTTATTACTGTCTCAGAATAAAATGGGGGCACCGGCTCCTGAAAGCGAGGTAAGCATGAAAGGGAGTTATTTGTGGAAAGGAATGTATTTCGGATGTGCTCTTTTGGGAATGCTGGCAGGGTACGGATTACTTACATTCGAAAAAAGTCAGGAAGCAGAAACACATCAGTTTACAGAAGACAGCACGCTGAACAAGGTTACAGAGGACAGCGTGTTTTTTGTTGGAAAAAATCAGGAGTGGGACAGCAGGCAGACGGAATCCGAAACCAGCATTGATAGGATGGATTTGCAGAATCCGGATAGAAAGAAAGCTTTGGAAAGAGGAACGAAGGAAGAAAAAGCGGACGAGCCGGAGGGAGAGAGCGGAAAGAACGAAACTGCAGCGAATGTGGACGAGCCGGAGGAAGAGAGTGGAAAGAAAGAGGCGGTAGTGAAAGCGGACGAGCCGGAGGGAGAGAGCGGAAAGAACGAAACTGCAGCGAATGTGG
>CAZJAA010000036.1:16846-28799 GCA_964544055.1 uncultured Lachnospiraceae bacterium
AGGCGGTAGTGAAAGCGGACGAGCCGGAGGGAGAGAGCGGAAAGAACGAAACTGCGGCGAATGTGGAATGGAGCACGGAAGAACGGGTGTCTGTGGGCAGTCAGTGGGTACAGAAAGGGATGGTTGCATCAATTCCTTCCGTAGCAGACAGTCCGGAGGATTTTGTTACGGAAACAATCACATATCCGGCAGAGATTTTTGGACAAGTTCCGGTGATTAATCGCACGGATACTTATGTGAGTTATTTTGAGTTTTCGTATGACCTTGTTTCTACGCTTGAGCCGGTGGTGAAAGAACGTGGACTCAACCTAAATGCACTTCTGGCTAAATTTGTTGTTAAAGCACTTTTTTGCGGCATTGATGTAAAAAAGCTGGACATCAACGAACCAATTCCAAGACGGCTGGCGGCACTTTGCCTCTGGCTGGCTGCCCAGGTGTTGAACGAAGAAAACTGCAATACTTCGGCAAAATCGGCTCAGAAGTATGTAACAGACATTGAAAACTGTTCACGCTCTGAAAAAAAGGCGGTAGCGTATCTTTATGAACAGGGCATCCTTGTCGGCTATCAGATGTCAGGGCAGAGTTTTTTCCCAGAGCAGGGTCTGAAAACAGAAGCGGGAAATTTATGGATTTCTAATGCTGCAAAAATATGGAAATGACAAAAAATATGGTCGAGAAATTCAATGCGGACATGAAGAAAATGGAGTAATGAAAGCATTGTTTAACGTTAAAAAAATATATATAATAAAGAATGAATTATCTGATAATTAAGAAAAAAATAGAGTCACATGGAAAAGTAACTTTAAAAATGATAAAACGCTACCAAAAACATTAAAAATCAAAAAAATTAAAAAAAAGATGAAAAATATTGTTGACAGAAAAAAAGTTCTCCGTTATAATGTAGTCCGTTGGCGTCGAATGTACGACGCATAAAAAGTGACTTATGAGCTGCTTTGCAGCATCATATAACAGAAGATTTTAAGGAGGATTACGCAATGAAGACTTTTATGGCAAGCCCAGCTACCATTGAAAGAAAGTGGTATGTCGTAGATGCCGAAGGCCAGACATTAGGCCGTCTTGCATCCGAAGTTGCTAAGGTTTTAAGAGGCAAGAATAAGCCGATTTTCACACCACACGTTGATACAGGTGACTACGTTATCGTTGTAAACGCTAGCAAGGTTAAGGTAACCGGTAAGAAAATGGATCAGAAGATTTACTACAATCACTCTGATTACGCTGGTGGTATGAGAGAAACCACATTAAAGGAGCTTATGGCTAAGGATTCCGCTGAAGTTGTTACACTTGCAGTTAAGGGAATGCTTCCAAAGGGACCTTTAGGAAGAAGCATGATTAACAAGTTACATGTATACGCTGGCCCAGAGCACGTTCACGCAGCTCAGAAACCAGAAGTATTAGAAATCAAGTTCTAATCACTGAAAGGAGGACAAAACATTGGCTAAGGCAAAATACTACGGAACAGGTAGAAGAAAGAGCAGTGTTGCCAGAGTATATTTAGTACCTGGTACAGGCAAGGTTACAATCAATAAGAGAGATATGGATGAATATTTCGGATTAGATACATTAAAGCTGATCGTTCGTCAGCCACTCGTTCTCACAGAAACAGCAGAGAAGTATGACGTTATCACAACCGTTCGCGGTGGTGGTTTTACAGGTCAGGCTGGTGCTATCAGACACGGTATCTCTAGAGCCCTTTTACAGGTAGATGGTGATTTCCGCCCGGCACTTAAAAAGGCTGGCTTCTTAACAAGAGACCCTCGTATGAAGGAAAGAAAGAAGTACGGCTTAAAGGCTGCGAGAAGAGCTCCACAGTTCTCAAAACGATAATTCAAACGAATTTCAAAGAGAGACGATATACCCCGAAAACACAGTGTTTTCGGGGTTTTCTTTATTCTCCGGAATATTCTCAAACAGTTCAAAATCGGCTCAAAATCTCACGGTAACAAACAAATAACTAACAGGTAACTAACAAACGAAAACTGGTCTTGTGTAAGACTTTGGAAATCTTGTGCAAGACACCTTTTGCAATAAAAAAGGACGAAATCAATCGCCCTTTTTGCTGCAATATTCAATGATACATGACCGGACGTCTTTCTTTGTGCGACAGTGGCACGAATGACCGTCCTTGAATATGATTTCATATCCGTCGTGCATGTTCCCAGTGATACCGGAAATCATTTCCCTGTTTTTCTCTGCAATCTGCATCGTGTCGAACATTCCGCACTGGTCTTGTCTGACCAAATCTTGCAGATAAGCATTGACCGACATTCCCTTGTCAGCAGCAAGAGACTTGATGATTTCTTTCATCCCTTTGGGTACTGCGAGATTTATTCTCTCATAGTGTTCTTTTGAAAAATTATTCTTGTATTCTGTTCTATTCATGACACACCTCCCTATATACGATTGATTGCGTCAATCAGTTCCTCGATTTCAAAGTGAGTATATACGACCTCCGTGACACTCTGTCCTTTGTGACCGACAATCTTTTTGATGACCTTGTCGGACACTCCGGCGACGGTCAACATCGAAATGCAGGTGTGACGGGTATCATGCGGGCGATGCAATAATTTTTTATTAAATTTTCAGATTGAATTTAAGGATAGGCTAAAGGACAATTATTCTTCCTTATCCTTCGCCCGGCTCTTATACACATTGTACTGGTTCTTGCATTTAGCACTGCAAAATACGCTGTTCGGTCTGCTAGCAACAAAAGCATCTCCACAATGCTTACATACCTTCAGTGAGGACTTTTCATCCGTAAGCATAAAAGAAAACATCATCTGCACACCCAATAGCAAAGAGTAGAAGTTCCACACAATGGTAGGGCGGTCAAGCAGTTCTATGTGATAGGTTGGTGCAATACCGCCAAATGCCGCCATGCCCTGACGGTAAAGTTGTTTCTGCATATCATCCAGTATGTCTCCTGATAATACAGAAAGCTTGAGATAAAAGTAAATGCCCAGTCCTTGAACAGAGTCACGAGCCAGTCATACCTTTCCGCATATTCCTTCTGAAAACTCATCATTACTGCCTGTGGTTTATTTTTCATGGTCATAATCAGTGCCATCATCTGCACATCATCTGTACTCCATGAAGATTCCAGTCCTCTTTTCACAAAATCAATCTTATCAAATGGAAAAAAGTAGGAAAGATATTTTTCTGTGGTCATGCTTTCTGCTTTAATGAAATGGTTCTTCGGTAAATATACTGCGTGATAAGTGATAAAGTCCGGCGTGGTAGGAAGTGCGGTCATAAATCCAAGCAGTCCATAACAGGTAACAAAATCCATAATGGCATTCTGTAGCTGTTCCTGGGTATTATTTTTGTCCATGCACATCAGTCCAAGGTTAACCGCCTTTAATACCATTTGCTCCGAATCCTTTAGAGGATTATAAGAGACACTTTCGCATCCGGTGAAGGTGTGACGTATAAAGTACCTTCTTTATCTTCCTTCCATTCATATCTATCATATCGTACCCAGTTGGAGCTGGTTCTCTGAAAAAGGTTGCTCATAAAAGCCTCCAATCTGCCTGTTTTAAAGTGTAATCTGTATTCTTTGAAAATATATTACTATCATACCAAGCCTGTCCCACAAGGTCAAATGCTATTTGTGATTTCTTTCGTCTTCTTATTCTTTTTATTCGTAATCAGTGACCGGTAGGTATCATAAAAAATTCGTTCCGCCTTTGTCAGGGTAATATGATTGTCCACCCTGCTTTGTAATGCCTGCATAAAGGATTTTCGAATCTTCCGTAACATGGTGTCACGGATTTTACGGATGTTTCTGTCAGTCTGCTCCCGAAATGCTGCAATCGACTGGCAGGAGTATCCCTTAATCGTCAACTGGTACAACAGCTCTTTCTGAACATCCTTTAATGCAAAAATCGCTTTGGAAATATCCGCATCCATCACAAGCTCATGCAGTTCAAAGGGACAGTTGTAAATGGCATCAATAAAATCTCCCTTCATAAGCTGTTTCCAAAAAACATGCTGGATGGGAGCAGGGATTACAATCTCATCCGGTGACATTCCCCATTCAAGGGGAACATCCGACCTTCCTATTTCATGGTAGCGTTCCTTTCGTTCCCGGTTGGCATCTACCCTGTTCCACCATGTCACCACATTCTGAAAATCTTCCTCCGTTCTTGCAGAATCCTCCAGACGGATGAGTGCTTCCTGTTCCAGCTCCCTTTTTAACTTCTTCCTTGTTGATGCTTCCGGTATCTCCGGTGCAGTCTGTCGGATTTCTTTCTCAAGTTCTATTTCAAGGATAGTGGCGTTCTCCCGTTCAAGGGCATCCGCCAAGTCATTTTCCATTATGTATTCTTCAAAAAATTCATAAGCTTTCGCCTTCAACAGTATTTCACCACCTTCCAAAAATAATTTTAAAACTTTTTCAAAAAAACAGTTCCGTTTTCCATTGGTATTTCTCCTATGGATGAGGGAGTAATCTCATTTATCAAAAATAGATTACTTAATAATCACAGAAAGGAGCTGAATTTTATGAAGTTCTTCGTTGCCCGATGCCGCAATCCGACAGGAATATTTCAATTATAACAAACAGATGTTCGCATATCAAGTGGGAGGTGAGATTTTATGGAGCAGGAAATAAGAACGGAACAGGAGCTGTCCTCTTTTACCAGAAAGATAGGACAGACAACCTTCAGGGTGAATGTGTATTTTGCTGAAAATACCACAGATACCTTTGAAGATAGGCTTTTGCATCTGATGGCAAATGACATTGCCAACCGGAAGGTTTCCACACCGGATGCAGAGTAACAGACAGATACTAACAATTTTTTATGGCTGATATTTTCATCAGCAGGAAGGAGTTAACTATGGGTAAATCTACGAGAACCTATGAGGAAAGAATTCTGGAAAAGGATTCCAAAATTGAAAGACTTATGCAGGAGTTGAAACAGCAGGAGGCACAGAGAAAACAGTTGCTGAAACGTCAGAAAGAGGAAGAACGCAAAATCCGTACCCACCGTCTGATAGAAATTGGTGCGGCTGTGGAGTCAGTGTTGGGAAGATGTATTGAGATTGAGGAAATCCCTAAGCTGATTGCATTTTTAAACAGGCAGGAAGCCAATGGGAGGTTTTTCTCTAAGGCAATGCAGAAAAGTCCAGATACGGACACGGTGAAAGAAGATGCCGGGGAGTCAGGAGTTTCCTGATTCCCTTCTCTTTTTAAGGAGAAGGGCGCACTTATAGACAGGCACAGCCTGTCTATAAGTGCGCTCTGCGAGGCTTATGGGAAGCATTTCCTTTTCCAAAGACAAGTTTGGGGAAATGCCTGCTTCCCATAGGAAGAACATCGATGGCGTTCTTCCATTAAAGAATATGCACTATACACGAAGGAGGATATGCACTATGGCAATTTATCATTGCTCCATTCAGATAATCGGCAGGAGTGGTGGGAAGTCAGCGGTTGCTTCTGCTGCATACCGGTCAGGCGAAAAGCTGTATGACGAGAGAACTGGTCTTACCCATGACTTTACGAAAAAGCGTGGTGTGGTATTCTCGGAAGTTTCCCTTCCGGCACATGCACAACCCGAATACGCTGACCGCAATGTACTGTGGAATGCAGTGGAAAAAGCAGAAAGGAATTCCAATGCGCAGCTTGCAAGGGAGATTGAGGTGGCACTTCCGAAAGAACTTTCAAGGGAATGTCAGATTGAAATTGTAAAAAGGTATGTGCAGGATAATTTTATTTCTGTAGGCATGTGTGCCGATTGGGCATTGCACGACAAGGGTGATGGCAATCCTCATGCACACATTATGCTGACCATGCGTGGCATAAAACCCGATGGCACATGGGCAACACAGGAAAAGAAAACTTATGCATTGGATGGTGACGGAAACCGTATTCCTGTCATAGACCCCGCCACAGGGGAACAGAAGCTTGGAAAACGGAATGAAAAGATGTGGAAACGCATTACCGTGGAGGCAAATGACTGGAATGACCATGCTAAAGCAGAAATCTGGAGAAAGTCATGGGCAGATATCTGTAACGAATATCTGTCTGTGGAACAGCGGATTGACCACAGAAGTTACAAACGGCAGGAACTGGATTTGGAGCCGACCATCCACGAGGGTTATCGTGCCCGTAAGATGGAGAAGGCTGGCTTTGTTTCCAACCGCTGTGAATACAACCGAATTGTGAAGAGGTTAAATGAGCTGAAAGGCAAATGGCTACTTACCATTCAGGAATTACAGAAAACCATTATGAAGAGAGGAAGAATTTTATATGAACGAATTACAGGATACTTTAGAGGAAATCATGAAGATTTTCAAATGTCAGGAGGATATGCTGGACATTCTGGAAGACCAGCAGAAGCAACTGGAAAAGTTGAAAGCATTGAATTTGGAACAGCAGGAATTGCTGGAGAAATTAAACGCAGAGAACAGGAGGCTCTCGGAAGAAAACAGGAATCTGACCGTACAGAATCAGAAATTAGTAACACAGAACAGACAATTGCAGGAATTATGCAGAGAGTAAAAGAGAAAGTGAGGGAACGGGATGAACGAATCAGAAAACTTATGGAACGCAGACAGTCTTTTGAAGCTGTCGGAGGATTTGCAGGAGGAGAACGAGCAGTACCGCTTACTGCTGGCACAAAAGGAGAATCAGATACAGACGCATTTATCCGATGTGCAAAAGCTGAAATCGCAGATACACTCCATGCAATCGACGATAGCTGAGCAAGGGCAAGAAATTCAGAAGCTGAACGCTCATATCGCCAGATTAGCCGAGAGCGACTTGGTACTGGTGGAGAACGAGAAACTGAAAAGGGAAAATCAGCGGTTGCAAGCAGAGAACACGAAAGCACAAAATGCCTTCAAAGAAGCCGAGAAAAAGATCGGGGACGCTAAGAAAATACTTGCAGAAGCAAAAGGATTAAATGATACCTTTGACAAGCGAGTCAAGGAAAAATCCAACCGGATAAAACATAATATGGAAGCAGATATGAAGGACAAGTTACAGGCTGCCCTTCAAAAACAGATAGTTACTTTGAGCATCTGGACATGGGTATTTTGTTTTATCTGTATGATACAGACAGGATATATTCTTTTTGTGAATAAGGATGTTGCATGGACGATTCCACAGTGGTTTGAAAACCGCTGGGAGAATGGTTGTAATATAGCTGAAATGATTGCCGGATTGTATCAATGGTGCTATGGCTATCTTTCGGATTATATGCATGCTTATGTTGCGATTGGTGTTATGGTTCTTGTTTCTGTGGGAATTATGGCAGGTGGATTTTTGTTGTTCAGAAATGTGTATGACCGGATTAGCGACAAGTGGCATGACCGCTGGCAGTATTATGAAGTTACTGGTGTAAAAAGCTTAAGAAAAGCGGTGGCGGTTGCTTTGTGTATTGTCAGTGTTACCTTTGCATTGATTGCGGGAATGTATATTCCGGTAGATATCAATGTAGTAAGCTGGTGGTTAGTCTTTTCGGTTGGCTTGAATCTCTTGTATCATAGTTGCTGTAAGAGTGGCTATTAAGCCGTAAAAAGTACTCCCACGGGCAGATGAAATCTGCTCGCGGGAGGGTAATATACAAATGTGAGAGACAGAAAGCTACCAATCTTTCAGCCCACAAGATATCTATTTTATGGTCGATACTTATTCAAAATATCAATAATTCCTTTTTGATAAACATTACCATTTAGAACATCCCCATTTGGTGAAAAACATATAGCTCGAACATCTCTTGGATTTTCATCATATGGACTTGAATATTCTACATTTTCATCAAAATACTCTCCGAGATATTTCAATGCATTTCCACTTGGGAAAATAACATTTCCTGGCCCAACTGGAATATTCAGATAATCAAATTGCTTTAATATCTCTCTTGTCCTTACATTGTATGGGTTGTTATCTTTCTCACTGACAAGCCATGCCGGACTTAATTTTATATTTATCTGTGATTTTGCCACACATTCTGCAAAATACTTCACCGGCTCAAGGGGAATTGTTTCCTGATGAAATGCATCAACAGATAATAGTATTTGACAAACACCACTATCTTCAAGATTCTTAACGACTTCCTTTATTCTATTCGAATCTTTCGTAAAATAACCATTCGTAATCAAATCCCGTTTCGAAATTCCCATTTCTTTTGCCACACTATGAATAGAACATACCACTTCGGGATAGAGCAATGGTTCTCCGCCAAATGTCATTAATGAATCAATTTCATAATTCACACACACCTCACGAATTGATGATACCGCTACATCAATATCAATATGACCTGTATAATTTGTATGCTCTCCTTCCGAACAATGTTTACAATTTCCGCTGCAAGCCATTGTTACTACAAACTCAATTCGATTTAAATTTTTAACATATTCATTCATAAATAAACTACAATCCTTTCAAAATTCATTTTATCATTATAATTTTGACGGTGCAGTTCTGACAACATAAGCATTGCTATAAAATTAACCTCGGTACAACCTGTTGTCAGCATTAGAACTGCACCGAGTTGTTAATTCGTTTTCTCACCTTTCAATCTCCTTCCATGATATAACCTTTTGTCATCCGACAAATAAAAAAAATACATCTTTCAATTACATATTCATTTCTTCCACAGTCGAAACAGACTTTACCGTCATTTCAACCCATGCCGGGCGAAAACCACTCCTTATTGCATTCCTTGCAGATTTTATATTTGACCAAGCACAACAGTAAAACGGAACTTTGTCCCTATCCAATATCTCTAACGCTAATCTACTGGTTAATGCGGATGCTATTCCTTTTCTGCGATATTCCGGAAGTACATCCACACCAATTTGCCACATAGTTTCACAATCTGCAGAACACGCTGCTAAACCTATTAGGTTTCCGTCATGATACACTCCAATACCAAGAACATCAAGTTCCTTACGTGTTTCGCATAATGCGTTGCTCCACTGGGCAATGTATAAATCTTTAAAATCTTCTGCTTTTAAAATCCTAATTTCATAATTGCATGGCAATACGGTCAATACCTGTACATCCGGCAAGAAATATTCTGCCATAAAGCATATGCGATATCCTAATTCCTGAAATGCATCATTCAAAATGTGCATATTCGGTGTTTCAAAGCAATGCTCCACCGGATATTTGTTAATGTAATTTGTTACAATATCCCTATACTTTTCAGAAATAGTTGCAACTATATTATCTCCGTACGATATTAAATTGCACACATGCGGAAGTTTTAAATACTTTCTTGCGAATACGTTTTCTTTCGAGATGGTAACCACATTCTTACCACAAGTAAAATCCTCAATGTTACAATTTGCGTCTATCGCAGATTGTTGCATAGCAATCTGTTTTATCATTTCATTTGTTAAATTCATCATAACGCTCCTTTAATTTTTCAGTGAAATACCTCATAACGCAATCGTAAATACGAATCCTCCAAAATCACACATTCTTGCAACTTTAACACTCCTAAATCTGTTAATTCGTTTTCTGATAACAAGGATTTTCTATCAATTAAAGTTGCGGTATCTTTTCCACCAATCAAAACAGGTGCAACAACAATATCGACGTAATCTAACAGCTTTTCACGAAGAAATAAACTGTTTAATGTGCCGCCAGTTTGTATTGTTACTCTCTCGCAACCATATTCTGATTTCAGTTTTGCAAGTGCATCTTTCATTGATAATTCTTTTTGATATATGATATGAAGATTGTTTTCATTTACATCAAATGCCGGATGGTCTGCATTGGACGTTACCAATACAAATTTTTCTGATAAAGCACAAAAATAGCGTATACCGTTTTCGTTCAAATGCGTATTATCAATGAGCACAAAGGATACAGGTGTTTTATTTGGCATACCTTTGTTATTGACTCCCATTTTAGCTTGAACCCGACCGGAATTGAGCGACCATAAATCTGTTGTCTGCTCTATTTCATAATATTGATGTAATCCATCATTAACTCCTGCAATTTTCGGAAAATCTTTATCTACATCTAAATCGTCCGTTGCCCCGGTGCTTATCTTTCCATCAACAGACATTAGCATAAACAATGTTGTAATAGGTCTATCCATTTTTTCCGCCAAATTTAATTAATAATGCTCAATACAAAAATCCAACCATTCTTTTACTTTTTTACCTACCTCATCTGCATTTAACTTGTCGACATTTAAAACATCTACATTTTCTTTTCCAATAAACCATTTTCTTTTTAGCGGCAACAGGTGTTTTAAGTGATGTTCAAAAAAGTTTCTTGAACGGGTACTATCATTTTCCTTATGTTTTCGTAATACCTCATTTGATGCATCCAAAAACAATATTCTTGTTGGCATACATTTTCGAACTTGTTCAAGTTCTTTTTCTAACGCATTTTCTATTTCCCATTCCTGTCCGATAGTGATGGGATAATTTAATGTGTAAAATTCTATTTCTTCTGCCCCGAAATCCATAATACTACACGGAAACTTTTTCGCTTTGTTGTAGCGAACTACTTCTTTATTAAGCCACAATTTTTGAATTTCCAGATAATCTTCGTATTTGTTTTTGTCTAACTGGCGTTGCTTTACTTCATCAATTATATCCGTATTAATTTCGTAACTGATATGCACATATGGAGCATTTTCCTGTAAATATCGTACTGCTGTTGTTTTTCCAACAGCCATACATCCTTGCAATGAAAGTATCATATTTTCCCTCCGGAAATCCTAATTTCCTTCTTATTATACCAAAGGAATTTCTTATATTCCACTTATATTTATTGCTTTTGATGATAATGTGGAGCGTTTACGAAAAGAAGCAAAGGACTTCACAACAAAACAGTTTGAAGATTTAAGGGAAAGCGAGCTTGCAAAGGTTAGAAGAATTGATACAGATGCTATGCAGAAATTATCTGCTGTATCTAATCTTCCTTTATCCGCTGCTGAATTATCGACACTGCAAGATAAATTTGCACCTAAAGGCGAATACTGGGCTACTAGAATGATTGCAGATATGGCAGAAAAGAACGGATTGAAACCGTCACAATTCCTACAGACAGCCACACTTGACACAAAGCTGAATGTATTACAGCAATTAGAGGGACAGTTAGACAAGCTACTTGCAGAATATGACGGAACAGTGAAATATGCTACTTTAGTTTTGCTTCATGATGAAATTCTTATGAGGGCTGAAAGAACCTATAATAATGGTTTTGCTTTTTCGGATATGGAAGATAGTCAGGTAGCAAGAAGATTGTTTTTACAGCTTAAAGGAAAGAGCATTGCTGAACAAGGAATTGCTTTACAAAACATTATGAATAACACAACCCCGGAAGTAAAAAGAGCGTTATTCTTTGAAATGGAAAACCACCCGGGAACTATTGAAACTGGTGCTTTGCGTTGGGCTGGGCTTGCAGATGAATTTGAAAGCTACCAAAAGAACGAACATAAAGCCTATGATACAGCAAAGAAAGCTATTGATAAAGTAGCATCTGCAACCAGTAAAGAAGAAGTTGAAAAGATTGCTGACGGACTGGGCGAAAATACATACTTTCAGAAAATGTTATCAGGAGCAAGCGAAAGTAATATCCATGTAAGCGAATATCTGTTAGAAACACAAACAACAGTCACTACCCCACAAGCAGCAGAATAAATAATGATTCAGACGGTAGTTTGGAAATATCCGGCTACCGTCTTATAAAAATGGTGCAGGAGAGGTAAAAAATGCATGATGAAACATTAGTGCAGATGTTAGAAGCAATTAAAAATAGGCAGGAGATACCACAAAAGCAAATTAGCGTATCAAAACTGTTAGAAGTGAATAATATGAGTGATTATGAATATGTGTGTTGCAATCGTCTTGCAGAGCAGATAGATGAAAAACATATTATGCTTAACTTGTTTAGCGGAAACGGTGTTGATATTGTGCTTGATTATGTAGGACTGATTAAGTCCGAGAACATCCTACAAGG
>CAZJAA010000037.1:0-27641 GCA_964544055.1 uncultured Lachnospiraceae bacterium
TTCTCCACGTGAGAGTCCGGCATGTTTTTTTGATACCCTTATATTAGGCGCTTACGTTATTTTTGCTCCATTTGGCGAAAAATTTAACAATACTGTTTCACCACCCGGCTTAGGCTTCCGCATCGGCAAACAAACATTTCTCGGACGTACCAAACAAAAAAGGCTTGTTCCATGAGAAACTACATTTTATAAGCAATGTTCCAAACATTTATACTATAAAAAGTATTTTTCTCAGGTGACAAACCTTTTATTTTACTCTGTAAAAATTACCGTCTCTGTATTACTTTACAGTAACGCCTGTAATGTGTGGATTTACACCTTCATACCAGTATAAGAAGCCTTCCAGATCAACCTTGTCGCCAACCTTTAAATTCTTTACTGCCTTGTAAACCTCAGTAGTTGCATCGCAAAGATAAGACTCAACCGTGAAAGTATAAGTATTGCCGTCCAGGGAAACATTGAAGTACAAATCATCACCTTCCTGACCGGAACCATCCCACTTATAGATTGCTTCGGATTCTACTGTCATGCCCTTGAAAGCAACAAACATGTTCTGCTTCTTGACAAGCTCTGTTTCATTTGCAAGAATGCTTGTAACATCTGTTGCTTCAGCTACATAATTACCGTCTAAAATTTCAAACGTACCATCCGTAATTTCAATTTCGCCGGACCACTCAGCCTTGTAACCGGTTACCTTAATTTTAGTACCTGTGGTAAGCTTTGCATAATCTTCCTCGGAACAAGCCATGTTGTATGCAAAATATGCACCGTCGCCGTCCTGTAAGTAAACGGTAGCTGTGTTGTCCCACCAGGACTGCTTGCCCTGAACGTAAGCTTCAATCACAACCTGGGTCTCCACTGCTGCTGCATCGTACTCGGCATAGGTCATTGTACCTTCGAACTTGGCGTTGATATCTACATCTTCGCCACAGGCAACCAGACCAAATACCATTAATGCTGCCATTAATAATGCTGTTAACTTTTTCATGTTCATTCTCCTCTTCTAAACACTTTTTATGTATAATTTAGAACACTAACGTTCTAAATTATCACCACTATTATACCTAAAAAAAATTATTAATCAATAGTATCTTTCTTATTTTTACTATTTTTTATTTTTTGAAGCACCACAGAAAGAATAATCAGAACCCATACCGTTCCCAGACCTGCCAGTAAAAGTACGGATGCCTGCGGCAGCGGACCCAACTCCCTGCCTGCAAAATCTGCCGCCTCTCCCCGGCTTTCCAGCTGGTCCAGACGATATAATGCAATGGTGTCCGCATACAGCTTTTCCATATAGGCTTCATCCACCGTCTGGTTTCTACGAACCGATTTTACCGTATTTTCCACCAGCTGTCCTGCCGCATCACGAAGGGACGCAGAGCCATTAAACACAGGAGTTACAAAGGTATTTTCAATGTTGTCAAGCAAAAGTCCGGTTGCTTTCAGCTTTACTTCGTAATACAGTTTGTTATCTTCTCCGGCACGGGATAAATAGTCCTGATATTCGGCAGTACTCTGTGCTTTGGAAGTAACCGGTGCATAGCCTTCTGTCTGGGAATAGGCAATCTGCACGTCATTTGTCAGCAGAAACTGCATAAACAGCCAGGAGGCCAGCACCTCCTGCGGGTCGGACTTATTAAAAATACACATGGACGGTCCCTGCGAAATCATCTGCGGATGTTCTGCATCAAATTGTGGAAGCTCCATGACCTCGGTTTCAAATGCCACAATTTTTTCTTCTGCAATATCACACAGCGGTGCTTCCGTGCCCATCCATGTTGCACCTGCGGTAGAGTCGATGGCAAAAATGCACTGTCCGGCATTTAAAAAGTTTGCCGGATAACTGGAAATTTTAAAGGTGGAAAATGCCCGGCTTGCCCCATGCTCTGCCACGGTATACAACAGCTCTTTTGTAGTATCGTTGAATAGCAGAATTTCTCCGGCTTCTGTGGAATACCCGGCATTTTTTTGATAAAGCATCTGAATCATCATGTTGTCGGTAGACTTGTAAATAAACGGGATCAGCACCTTCTGACCGTTTATCAGAAAGTTGCTTTCGTCATCCTGTGCCATTGCCGCCTCCGAAACCTCCCAGATAAACTCCCAGGTAAGCGTTTCCGGCAGCGTGTAACCAAGCTTTTCCACAAATGTTTTATTGATATAACAGGCTTCTGTGGAGCGCATATACGGCAAGGCGTAATAGTGTCCATCAAAAGCACATTCTTCCAGAAATTTCGGAATAATTTCTTCCTGGGACGGTGCATCAAACCGTACCTTTGTACCGCCAAGCCCATACTGTTCGTCCGACATCAGCTCATCTAACGGAACCACCGTATGAGCTCCGGTCAGGTAGGTGGCAATATGGTCGGGGTAGGTAATGCATACGTTTGGCGTTGTATTCGTTGCAATGTTGGTAATGACATCGTTATAAATCCTGCCATAGTCGGTATACAGGCGAAGATTTACCTTGACATTCGGATACAGTGCTTCAAAATCTGCAATTGCTTTTTCATAAATATCTACCTGTGTGCGGTTCGTATCGTTTTTTGCCCAGAACATGATTTCATAGTTTTGCGATGCATCAAATTCTTCCGGCATGACAAATTCGTTTAAGCCTCTGGAACCATGGCAGCCAGAAAAACAACCAAGGCAGGCAACGGCTGCTGCCAGAAGAACCGCCTTGGAAAACATTTTTTTTATAGACGTTCTCATCCCTTCGTACCTCCTCTGGACACACCCTCCATAATTTTGTTGCGGAATGCCAAAAACAAAAGAATGAGTGGCAGGGTAATGACTACCACTGCTGCCATCATTGCCGGAATATTTTCACGTCCAAAGCCGTTTTCCCGGATTTCCTGAATTCCATTTGATACAAGGAAATAAGCGGAATCGTCCGTAATCAGCCGAGGCCAAACATAAGAATTCCAGCATTCAATGACCTTTAAAATGGTTATGGTGACAAGCGTTGGCTTGGCAATCGGAATCATGACACGGAGCAGATATTTAAAGTCTGAGGTGCCGTCCACCTTTGCTGCCTGGTATAAATTATCCGGAATCTGCTGGAACGTTTCTTTTAACAGATACAGGTAAAATACCGACATGACCGATGGAAGAATTAAGCCTGCAAAGGTATTCCGCATATCCAAGTCGGTAATCGTTACAAAATTTGTGATAATGACAAGCTCGTTGGGAATCATCATCATGGAAAGAAACAGGACAAACAGCGTGTCTTTTCCTTTAAATTCCAGCCGGGCAAACGCAAATGCGGCCAGCGTGATAACTACCAGCATTACAGCGGTTGTTATCACCGTAAAAATAAGCGTATTCAGAAAATACTGTGCCAATGGCACCTGGGTAAACGCATCCATATAGTTCTGAATGGTCGGATTGTTGGAATAAAATTTCGGAATGTACTCGGAATTGTATTCTCCATAGCTTTTAATGGAGGTTAAAACCATCCAGAAAAACGGAAACAACACCACAATGCCCCAGAACGTCAACAAGACATAGGTCAGTGTTTTTACAATCCGCCGGCGCAGCTTCGCTCTTTGTTCTATTTTTTCAAAGTCTGTCATTTCGCTCATAGTAATCTCCATTTCAGAAAAATGTTTCATTCCGTTCTAATAATGCACTTTCTTTTTGCTTACCAGCAGATTGATGCAGGTTATGGTTAAAACAATGGTAAACAGGATAATGGCAGCTGCCGATGCATAGGACGGATAGCCACCGCTATCTCCGTAAAGCATATCGTATACATAGCCTACAATAGTATTCATCTCGGCGGCATTTAAGTTTGTTCCAAACAGTGCCACGGCATCACTGTATGCCTTAAAAGCACCGATACAGCCGGTAATCAGCAGATAAAAAATCATTGGCGAAATCATCGGCAGAGTAATGCGCATAAAGGTGCGGAATTTGGAAGTGCCGTCTACCCTTGCCGATTTATAATAGGTTTCATCCACGGAAAGCAGTGCACTTGTCAGAATAAGGATTTTAAACGGAAGTACAATCCAGATAGTGTACAGGCAGAGCACAAACATTTTTGCCCAGTACGGTCCGTCAATAAAATCCACCGAAGTACCGCCAAAAAAGTTGATAATCAGGTTTACCAGACCTTCTGTATACTCCGTTTTCTGAAACAGAATCATAAATACCAGACCAACGGCAAGCGTATTGGTGACATACGGCAGGAAAAACACCGTCTGATACAGGTTTCTTAAGCCCTCAATGGAAGCCAGCGCCACCGAAAGCAACAGGGCAAGCAAAGTAGAAAGCGGCACCGTAATTGCTACCAGAATAAAGGTATTTTTCAGTGCCTGCAGAAAATAAGGATCACGAAGCACATACCGATAATTGTAGCTGCCCACGCCAAAAAATGTCTGGGACGCCGAATTATAGCCTTCTTCAAAGGAATAAATAAATACGTCAATCAACGGATATACCATAAAAACGCCAAGGAACACAAGTGCCGGGAGCAGATAAAGCCAGCCCTTCATGCCACTTATGTCCAGTTTTCTTTTTTTCATTGCAATCCCCTTTCCGCTCATTTTATGCATTGTTCCACAATTTTATATGCCGGTCAATGCTTTTCCGTCAGTCTTTCTTCAGGTCTTGATAATTCTGCAATGTCGTAGTCAAATATCATTTCTTTTCCATCGTACGTCTTTATAAAATTACTGAAAATACGACTGGTAATCTGAGAAACGGATGTTTCGTCCGCATCCATCAGAATAATCAGGAACTGCTCGCTGCTGAACCGGGTGCACACATCCACGGTTCGTAAGGAATCCTGAATTGTTTTTTCCATGCATGACATGGCATACTCTATTTCATCAAGATAGAGCGTATCTGCCACAGCAGGCTGAAGTGTAATCATAATCAGCTGCATACAATGTTCATAACGTTCCGTCAGATGACTGATAAAATCATAAATTTTAGCAAATTCCCGGTATTCTACATTTAACGAGCCGGTATAACCACCCTGCTGCTTCAGGCTGGAAACCAGACGATTTAAATCCCCGGTAGAACTTTTTTGTGCTTCGTTAAGAGAGCTTCTGTAAAAATAGTAGTCACTTTTTCCACGCTGTTTTACATAATATAGTGCTTTGTCTGCTTTGGAAAGCACTTCCTGATACGAGTCTCCCGGATTTACCATGCAAAGTCCCGCAGAAAGTGCGGAAACAGAAAGATATGTACTCTGTTTTTTCCGCTGTCGGAAACTTTCAAAAATCTGCTCCATCCGCTCTATTGCCTCTTCTTTTGTGACATCACACATAAAAAGAACAAATTCATCACCGCCAAGCCGCATGACAACCGCATTTTCACCATGCTCCATCAATACCTCACCTACGGTCATAAGGGCATAGTCTCCCGCCAGATGCCCCATGGTATCGTTGGTTCGCTTTAAATTATCCAAATCCGTAAACACAAGGCATCCGCCCTTTGTTTTCATTGCTTTGATAATCTGCGATTCCCCGGCTTTTCTGCCGAGCAGTCCGGTCAGATAGTCTCTTTCATCCTTCTTTTTCGCTTCATTTTCAATGCTTTGCATAATCTGACGAATTAACGCAGAACCTTCTCCGGCAATATTATTTTCTTTTTCTTCCGTTGAAACAGAAACCAGTGCACCTTCATCCAAAAGCTTCAAAAAAACATCCAGATACTCTGGATCAAACTGTTTTCCTCTTCCCTGTATCAGCTCTTCACGAATGGCTTCCGGCGACATAACATCACGGTAAACACGCTTGCTGTTCATGGCATCATAGGCGTCGGTAATGCAGATAATACGAGCAACTGCAGGTATCACGGTTCCGGAAAGGTTCGTCGGATAACCGCTTCCGTCGAATCTTTCGTGATGGAAACGTGCACCGGAATCCACATAGCGGATTGTCTTGATATCCTTTAAAATATCGCCACCAATTGTCGTATGTGACTTGATAATATTAAATTCCATTTCTGTCAGTTTTCCCGGCTTATTAAGCACATGATCCGGAATGCCGATTTTCCCAATATCATGCAAAAGTGCAATATATTTCAAATTCTGTATATCTTCTTCTTTCCAGCCTAACTCTTTTGCCAACAGGGCACTGTATTCGGCAACGCGGGCAGAATGACCCTTAGTATAGCTGTCCTTTGCTTCAATAATACTTGCAATGGTTGCAATAATTTCAAAAGAAAGCTGGTCATTCTCCGCGGTTTTTTCTTTTACCTTGGTTTCCAGTGTTTTAGTCAGTTCTTCCAGCTGCATGATATTATCAATACGGTTTTTCATCACCGCCGGTACAAAAGGTTTACGAATAAAATCCTTTGCCCCCATGGCAAGACCTTTGATTTCGCTCTCTACGTCCATATCGGCAGTGATAAAAACTACCGATACATCCTTATTCTGTTCCAGTTTCTTGATACGTCGATAAATCTCAAACCCATCCATTTCAGGCATCAGAATATCCAAAAGCACCATATCCACCGGGGTTTTCTCCAGATACTCAAGCGCCTGTGTTCCTGATTGTATCAGGGTCAGACAATAGCTGTCCTCTAATGCTTTTTTCACAAATTCCAGATTAATTTCCGAATCATCCACCACTAAGATGTTCTTTTTTTCATTCATGCTTTTTCCATCCTTATAATAAATACACTAATCTCCACTCTGAGAACACTCTTTTTCATTTGAGGAAACGCAGCTAAAATTCGTACCGTCGATTTTAAATTGCCGCATCAGGGCTCCTTTGTGTTGCTTTACTTTTGATTATAGATGCTTTTACAATTTTTTTCAATAACGATATTTAAAAAAAGCGTACCACTTTTTATGATACGCCCTTTTGATGTTTTTGTTAATTCTTTTTTTGCCTGTCGAAGTATTTTTTTGTTTCCGCAGAAACTACTCCTCCAAGTGCTATCAAGGCAATCAGATTTGGCAACGCCATCAGTCCATTGAAAATATCAGCCAGTGTCCATACTGCGGATACTGTCATGAATGGTCCGATAAAAATAGCAAGAATATAAAGCCAGCGATATCCCTTTAACACTTTTGGCTTGTTGCCAATCAGGTATTCCACACATTTTTCACTGTAATAGTTCCAGCCAAGAATAGTCGTAAATGCAAAAAACACAAGACATACCATAAGAATGCCGGCAGAAATCTGTGCCGGAAACGGAAGTCCCTGCTCAAATGCCTTTGTTGTAACTGCCACACCTTCCAGACCAATATTCCATGTGCCGGTAACTACAACTGACAGACCGGTCATAGTGCAGATAATCAGAGTGTCAATTACCGTGCCGGTCATGGAAACAAGACCCTGTTCTACCGGTTCATCTGTTTTTACGGCTGCCGCTGCAATCGGTGCACTACCAAGACCTGCTTCGTTCGAAAAAATACCGCGGGCAATTCCGTTCTGCATGGCTATGAGAATGGAGCCCAAGGCACCACCGGCTACTGCACGCACTCCAAACGCACCTTCTATAATTTCCTTAAATGCATTTGGAATAGCAGACGCATGGGTAATTAAAATAATCACTGCTGCCAGGATATATAAAATTGCCATAAACGGAACAATGAACTCTGCTACCTTGGAAATTCTTTTAACTCCGCCGATAATCACAAGTGCCGCACAAATAGTTAGGAAAACACCCGCAATCACAACCGACCAGGAATATTGCCTGCCAAACAATTCCACGGTTTTTGTATTCTGTGGATCAAAGAAATTGTTTACTGCACTAGTAATACCATTAATCTGGGTAAAGGTTCCGATGCCGAACAGACCAGCACCAACGCCAAAAATGGCAAACAACTTACCAAGCCACTTGAACTTTGGTCCCATACCATTCTCTATGTAATAAAATGGTCCGCCAACCACATGACCGTCTGCTTCTACAACACGGTACTTAATTGCCAAAAGACATTCCGCATATTTGGTTGCTGTTCCAAACAACGCAGCAATCCACATCCAGAACAGTGCACCCGGTCCGCCAGCCACAATAGCAGTAGCCACACCGACAATATTTCCGGTTCCAATCGTTGCAGAAAGAGCCACACAAAGAGCACCAAAGCTGGACGTTTCCCCGTCTTTGCCACCATTGTCATTTTTAAAAATGTGCTTTACTGCCAAAGGGAGTTTCGTAATCTGTAATCCTCTCAGTCTTATCGTCAGATAAATTCCAACTGTTAAAATCAAAACTATCAGAGGAACTCCCCACACAAATTTATCCACCTGCTTTAATAAATCTTCCATGCAATAATATTCCTTTCTGCTTTATAAATGCGTCACTTCATTGTATTATAGCGTAGAAGTTCCTATTTTGCAATAGAAAACGACATTTTTTTTACAATTCGCTCTATGCTGCCTAAGAAGTAAAACAGGTGGTGCTATAACACCCAGATTTTTACATTGTCTGGAAATGCTTTTTTGTCAACAACCGTTTTAGCCCATTTCAGACATACACGCCTAAGTGCCGGACAATCCATTACAAAGTTTTCCTCCAGACGAGGAATCTGCCCTGGAAAATAAAGCTCCTTTAATTGGCTGCAACGCACCGCCAATGGTGTATGCACAATGATATCTGCCCGCATAGAAAAATCAATTTCCGTCACACCGGCTTCCGCAAACGCATAAGCATCGATTTCACGCACACTTTCCGGTAAAATAACAAGCTGCGCCTCGCTGTGATAAAAAGCGTACGGGGCAATCCGGTAAATCGTATCCGGCAAGGTTGCTTCCATTACCATGCTGTTTGTGAATGCAGAAACAAGAATACCGTTTATTACCACACAGCTGTTTTTTTCCCGCTCCCTTTCCAACCATGCTGTGCCCTCCAACGCCTGCACTCCGATATAAGAAAGGGTAGATGGAAAAACAATTTCTTCCAGCTCCGTTCTTCCATAAAACACACGATCCGCCAGTGCCGTTATGCCTTCGGGAAGGATGATACAACGGTTGTACACTTCACATCGCTCCAACACACCTTCGTGAATACAAAACTGGGCTTCGGTCTGTTGCGACATTTTTTCTTCCAACGGTTCCGTTGGCACCGATGAAGTCTGTACCGCAGCCTGCTCTTCCAGAAGCATGGCTTCTAAGAGTTCTTCTGCGGCAGATTTTTCTGTTGTTGCTTCCTGCGTGTTTGTCACCACCTGCATTTTTTCTTTTGCCGGAAGCTTTTCTTTTACCAGAGGATCCTGCGGTTCTATAACTTTCGCTATGTCCTGCTCCATCTGCTTTTTTTCAGTCTGTGTCCTGTGTTCCTCCTGATACAGATGAGGAAATTTCGCCCGGCGCATCTGCTCTTCTTCTTTTTTACGATGATGCACCGCACTTTCCAATGCCGCCTCAATCCGTTTATCTTTTAACTTTGTGCAATGCAAAAAAGCATCCTCGCTCATCTGCACCCAGGCTCTTGGCAGCGCTACCGTTGTCAATGCCAGACAGTTTTCAAATGCACGGCTTTCAATGCTTCGCAACGTTTCCGGCAGGAGAACATATTCCAGCTCCATGCAATTGCGAAACATGCCTTTTTCCAGCGTGACAATGCCTGCCAGAAGCTCCACCCGGCGCAGATGCAGCATTCCCGCAAAGGACAGGTGTTCTATTTTTCTGACAGTTTTCGGCACAAACAACACTTCTATCCTGCCAAGCAGCCGGGCATCCAGAAATGCCTGTCTGCGGATTTCGCATACTTCTTCCGGAATACGCACTACCTCCGACTCTACCTGCACATCTTTTAATACGCCGCGGTCTATCAAAAAGCGGTTGCCCTCATAAGACATATATTCCATTTCGTCGTTCTGATTTAATTTCTCGCTCATGACCGCCCTCCTATACAATTTCCATGTACTCTCGGAATTTTCTGTCTGAAAAAAGAATAGCACATTTTTCCCATTTCGTCATCCTTTTTTTTGCTTTCTTATTCATATAAATAGTGGGACTTTTTCCTTTGTCCCCTGCTGTTTCCAACATTTAGATTTCTTTCAGCTCAAAAGGTCACATCACCTTGTGATGTGAAACAGTTTCGAAACACAGGTGTCTTGAAAAGCAAACTTTTCAGAGCACTTCCCTCCGCAATTCGTAAAACCTGCCAGCAAAGCTGTCAGACGTTGCTAAAGCAGCTCCTTGTTTTACTCCCTAATCTGATGATTTAACCCGATTGTTTTGACTCTATTTCATGCCAAATTACTGCTGTTTTTGTGGGAATTCTATGTATTATTTTGAGTATAATGAGCTTTAGGTATCATATAGGTATCAATGATACCTGTACAACATGTGCCACTTAATCATTTATTGAAATCAATGAATGTATCTCATTTTTCCACAATTCCAAATCGGTATGCACATCCTGTAAATCAGAACCATCTATATCACGTTTCAGATGTTCTAATATATGTCGTTCATCCATCAAATATAAGAAAACTAAAATTTCCTTTGCAGTACGCATTTTCTCTTCACTAGATATGTAGTCAAAAAAATCATCACTTACCATACTTTTCACTCGTTCTTCATTATGACTTCCACCATGAAGAACCAACCTATACATCAAATTTTCAAAATGTTCCGAAAAAGTTTCTGGTAATTTTTCTTTAATCTCTGATGCAGTAGAAAGTTGTTCTATTCCTTTTTTATACATAAATGAACCGTACGCTTCCATTACTCTACGCATAGAATTTCCAACAACTAATTCATACTCAGGATTAACACCTTTTATATACTTGTAGATATTAACCATCAATTGTGTATATTCATTCCGCTTTGAACTTTCGAACTTTCTGACATTATTATTGATTAACTCCTGCGTTTTTATATACTTATTTCTTTTCCTTTGATCAATTCCAAACAAGTCTGTTATCTCACCATATATCTTCTCAATATCATATGCAGTTTGAAGATCATGTGTAAATAACAAAACTTTAGTTTCCTTATTTCCTGATATATATTTATTCAACTGATGCTTTAAAAAAGACAAGATACCTACTCGATTTTCCATATCAAAACTTGACACTGGATCGTCTATAATCAAACAATATTGATTATCATATATCTCTTCTTCTTTTTGCTCTCTCATAATTTCAGAGAAAAAATAGCATAATGCAATCGCATTTCGTTCACCAACAGATATTTTGCTTGGCGATACAGATTTTTTTCTAGACTTTACTAGATATTGCTCTCCATCCATTTCAATTGTCAATCTATCTTTTGCGAAGAAAATGTAACTTAAATCCTTATTAATTTGTTTTAGCGCTATTTTAGCATCTCGCTTTTGTTCTTTATAACTTTGTAGTAAGTCTTCTCGTTTTTTCAATTCTTCTGATAATTTTTTCAATTTATCTTTCGCATCTTTTTCTTCAACCAAACACTTTTTGTATTGTTTGTATTCGTCAATAATATCATAATATGCAATATCTGCATTAATATCATCAAGCACCGCAACTATTGAGTCTGTTTCAGAAGCTTTCTTGTTATATTCTATGCGTTCTGCTTCCAACTTTACCAATGAAGTAATATATTCTTCATATTTCTTGTTAATTGTACAGCTTGTCTCTTTTAACGGAGTATAAATATCATCCTTCTTTTTTTTCACTTTACAATTAACATCCTCTATGCACTGATTTAATTCATCAAGGCACTCCTTGCTAGCCTTTAGCAGCATTGGATTCAGCTCTTGATATGGTTCATAATCAAATACTACCGGTTCTAAATAAATTTTATTCAGCTCTTCTGTATGTTCTTCAGCCGCCTTACTAAGTACTCTTTCAATACTATTAAATAATTCTTTTTTATAGTGTTCATCAACAACTTGCAAACAAAACGGGCATCTCATACGTTCTGATTTTTCAAAATATGTTCTGATTTTTTGCGGATGTTCTTGTCCCAACGTTAATTGCATTGTTAGCAAAAATTGTTCTCTTTCGTTCAATTCTGGCTTTTCTATTTTTTTATTTAACAGTTCAATATATTTTTCGTCATCAAATTTAATTTTTCTAAGCATATCAACAGATATAACTTTATCTATTTTTTTAATTCCACTTTTAGCTTCATTCAACTCTTTAAGTTTTCCATCAAATTCAGTCACCAACTCATCACGTTTTTTTAAGGGCTTTCTGGAAACAAATTTAACATATGTATCATCTCTAGTTGATGTTGCGCGCACATTCCCTTTTATTTTTGCATCTCTTCCACCCCATGCACCATCACCCTTTAAAGCTTCTCTTATCTTCTTCATATGAAACATCGGAGAGTTTTTCGATTTTTCATTTTCAAACGCCTCACATATTGTTTTCTGTTTCTCTACCTCTGGTTGCTGTTCATCAACTAATTTCTGTGCAGTAGCCATTTCTTTCTCAATATCGTTTGTTTTACCTAATACTACTATAGTCTCTAAACCTTTGCCATCTGGACGGAATTTAATATTTGAATCTACATATTGTTCATTGAATACATGAATCCGAGTCTTCTCTTCTCCTGTTAAAAGTACTTCATTTCCTTCTTTATTTATCGCAATTGCACATTCTATTGTCTCTTCGTTCTTTCCACTTACTTTAGCAAATGCTCTTGATATAGTACTCTTTCCCGCTCCATTCTTTCCATACAATAACCCCAATGCTGGCTCTTTATCAGGCATTAATAATTGCAATGTTATCTCTGTTTCAAAATTAGCACCTTTAAGTTTTATTCCTGTAATATCTTTTAAACCCATTTTACCTTCTTTCCATGTCCATATACAAGAACACGTTTCAACACATTATACAATTCATCTTTCATCCCATCCAGCTTCATAGGATTCACGAATCCATTGTACATTTTTGATCTATCCAACGTCCGTTATGTGTCTTTCTCACATCATAATCATGTTCATCTAAAAATCTTTGTATTGTTGCATTATCCATTACAACACTCCTTTAACACTCCATAGAAAAATACACTTGTCGCATCTACATTCAAAGAACGGGTTTGGAAGTTTCTTGCTATCTGATAAAACTGCCTGTATTCATCAGATGAAAAGTATTCCATCTGTTCCTCTGTTAGTTCTATATCTTCCTTTGGTATTAACACCGCAACAGAACCATTTACAACCACATTCTCTGTGTTACGCATTACTCTTGGCTTGTAGGTCATATTAGGAGTCAAATATACATTCTGGTCACCAACATACTTATAAGCACTTAAAACCTCAACCGTAGCTTTTTTGATATAGGAATCATATCCTGGTATATCAACAATTTCTTTTCCATCATCACTAATATTTCTAGACTTAATTACACGCAAACAATCTTTTCCTTTTTTCTGCGTTGTATTCGAGTTAGTAATCTGTCTATCTCTAAAAACAGTAAACTTATCAAAATCAAGTCTCTTGGAAATGCTATCAAAGAAATCATCTCTGTAAATTATCCAATACGGATATGCCTTATCCGTAATATATTTTTGCTTTTGAATAATACTCTTTTTTAACGTCAAAGATTCTACTTTTGTATCTTTAGGCTGACCAAAGGTATCAATAAACAAACATATTGTTTCAACCAGTACACCTTTGAAGCCATTTTCGCCGTAGTCTTGAATACAATCTATTTTCTTTTCAGAAAGCAATTCTCTAGTAACGCTAAACTCCGGTGTATTTAATACTGCTTTTGGCATTATCATCGCAACATAATCTGCAATAGATATTGCTTTTTCTAAGAAGAATTCAAATGTATTAGTTGTATCCTTATTCACATTGTTCTTCAAATATTTTGCTGCATCCTTTGCTTTCAACTTTGAAAAAGGGGGATTTCCAATTACTAAATCATACCTTTTCTTAAAATCATGCAACAATGTATCTGCGTGAATAAAATTCAGTTTGACATTGGATGGTATTCTTTGCTTTTGTAACAACAATTCCAGAATCTGCAAATTCTTTTTATCAATATCCACAACGTCAATATTGACTCTCTTTATTCCCTCATACTTTTTAAATATAAATGGCAAGAAATTACCAACACCTACCGATGGTTCCAATACACTTATTTCATCTTTGTCAAAATCAGGAAGTTGCTTATAAATTTCATTCACAATAAATTTATTGGTATAGTATGCAGCATTATTCTCTCTTTTTGAGTTTGTCAATTCTGCTATTCTTGCCAACGAAGCACCTCCCAAGTTGAGTGGATTATTCAATATAAACTGCATCAAATTTTCAGCTTCCACCAACTTATACTCCTCTATCGTTTTACAAATTGTTGTATTCGTAAAATGCTCCTGTTCCATAAAATCCCTTATATTACAAGCAATTTGGAAGAATATCTCTGTAGGGACAGCTTCACCAATACTCTGTCTAATTTTTATTTCTTCTTTTTTGAGTAATGCATTTTTACTCTTTTCCGGTAGTGCATTAAGTTCATCTAACGATTTATCAATCCAGCGAAAATCACTTGGAATAGTCATGATTTTCATAAGTTCACGAATTGAAAAAACTCTGTCTTCTTCCGGGTGAACTGTATTCTGACTTGCAAGTTGGTCATTTCTTGTATGAATACACGGTGCAACCTTATCCCAATATTGACGTGTATACTTATCCCCATTCTTCTGAATATTAGGCACAATTTTACCATCTACAACCTTATGAGGACGTTTCAATTCATCTTCATTATCAAAGGCACACTCACCCTCTTTTAAATCATGAATCCAGCAACGCATTTCTTCCGGATATGTTCTAAATGCATGATAAAAATCTGTTGGGCATATTTCACCCCATTCAAGCTTTGGCATATTACCGATTACTTGTCTCAAAGTCATTTCTTCTACATAAGTAGGATATAATTCAATAGGTGCAATATATTCAGACATTTCTCTACTCACACCAATAACAACTGTACGTGTTCTGGATGAATTTGAACCATAATTTTTAAAATTCAGAATTCTGCTAACAATTATATACTTGTCGCTCAATTCTTCATAAATTACATCACCTATTGCTTTAATTATTCCATCAGGAGCTGTACATCCTGTTTTCATAAATGCAGCTACATTTTCAAAAATGAAAAATCTCGGATTAATCTTTTGAATTAAATGTATGGACTCTACTACCAAACTATTTCTTACAATCTCATTTTCGGCCTTTTTATGATTAGCAACAGACATACCCTGACAAGGCGGTGTTGCAATTAAAACATCCACTCTGTCGTTTCCCAACTTTTCCCATCTTTTTTATCTCTGTAAAGATTTTGTCTTTAGTTTCATCCGTGGTTATATCGTCACAAATATATCCCGACTCATATTTACACTTATTATTAAATTTTTGAACATTTAATCTTCTTTCTATTAACTCATTTGTAGCTATACACTCAAAGCCTGCTTTCTTAAATCCAAAGCAACCAACTCCCGCACAACTAAAAAGACTTATATATGTTAATGTTTTATCTTTTAACATTCCAATGCACCTCGTTTACTATGATTATTTTTTTCTAGCATCCTCAGGTTTTTCTGAATTATATGGAATAAGCCATGTTTTTCCTTTTTTCACAACACCTGCTATTCGGCCTTGTTCGCACAAAACAGCAATTCTTCTCGAGGTGATTCCCCACCTTTTTGACATCTCTATTGTTGTTAAATATTCCATGTTGCTCCTCCTTGTCCTACACTAATTATTATATTCACTTATCTGAACAATTGCAAGCATTTTTTGCCAAACATCAGTTCTTTTCCCATTTAAATTTAACCTGTATCACAAGGGGCAGCGCTCTACCTCACTCTGCCCCTGTTATCCTCTCTCACTTCAACCTCTTTCACCGTCTGCATCTCCACAGTTTTATCATAAATCTTCTGATAATCCTCATAAGATTCATCCATAGAATAATGCACACCTGCTGCCTTCAGCACCGCAGAATACAGTTTCAAATTATAACCATTATCATCTAACCGAAACCGGAACAACTCTGCCTTTTCTTTATTTGTCAGGCACTGATATTGGAATCCAATTTTCTCAATGCCCTCAAGGATTTCGTCTACACGCAACTTTATTACATGTTTCTCCATCCCCTCATAAAGAATCTTCGCCTCATCCATAATCTCATTTACATCTGCATTATGCTCCATATCATAGAACAAAATTTCCACGATACTTTTTACAGTTTCAAAACTACGCATACTGACAAAACCAACTGTCTCCGCTTTTTCTTCCGGTGACAGTAGACAGTACTCCTCATAAGTCAGCTTTTCGTCAGCCTTCTCCTCTTGTGCTGTATCTACCTTTGATGCACTTTTATCTACTGTAGTTTCCTCAACAGATAAAACGGGAACTTCCACCACTTCTATTGCTTCTGGCTGTTTCTCCGGTTCTTCCTTCTTTGCGTGCGGATATTCAGGCAATTCTACATTGGTTTTTACATACTCTTCCATATCCGTAATATTAAAACTGGCTGTATAAAGTTTTTTTCTTAAGGCATCCATCCACAATCCTAAGATTATCTTTAATCTGCTTTTTCTCCTGCTTAAGTTCGTCCAATTCAGCCTGTATATCCATATGCCATATCTGGTACTCTCGAATATCTTCTACCGTCTTGCACGCTCTTTTCTGCACAGAATTCTTGCGATATAATTCCTGCTGCCTGGCATGAATATCATCCCGCCGCATCTCGTTTTTTACTTTGTATAAAATCAATTCTTCTATGCTCTTGATATTGTTATCTACCAGAAATAAATATTCTGCCTGAAGCTGATGAAATCGCTGTAATTCCCTAGCAAACTGTGCTGAACCAACTGTGAATCGCTTCTGCTCCACCATTCTCAAACGATAAATTTTGCCATAGAACCTCTTTTGATAGGGTGACAAACCACTTCTGTGAAGAACATACGGATTCTTGGCATAGAATTTCGGCATCCCAATTCCCGTATCAAGATAATACTTAAACTTCTCCTCTGAAAATCTTTCATCCAATTTATCCAACTGATGATACCATTTTCTCCCCGGAACCTTTACAGACATATAGGTATCTCGTTTAAACTCATATCCCGCACGCTTCATAAGAAACTCAAAATGCTCCACACTTCCGGCATGCCTCATGCAAAATACAGCATCCTCCAAAATCATCTCTCTCAGTTTCTGCTCCAATTCCCACTCCTTCCTCGACAGATTCTTTGGCTCTTTTGCATACTCTGCTGGCATTATTGATAATCCCAACTCCTTACACAATCGATTTGTCAAAGGCTGCAACACCCTCTTCCAATTCCCCTTGGGCGAATCATACTTGTATCCGGTAGTCAGACTGACGCTGTTCCAAATAATATGCCCATGGCAATGCTCCTTGTCCGTATGAACCGCATATACAACCTCATAATTCTCCCCAAGATGCTCCTCCGCAAATTGTCTTGTCACTTCCATTGCCTGCTCCGGTGTAGCCTCTCCCGGCGGAAAAGAAATCACAATATGATATCCCTGCCTTTTTCCCGTCTTACCAAACACCTGCTTCGTATCCACCATCTGTGAAAATGCTGTTTCCGGCAGGCAGTTGATACTGCCTACCAAAACTTTCTCATTAGTCTTATCCGGATTCTGAACATAAGTAATTGCGTGTTCCAGATGTGCTCCCGGGTTGCGGTCATTTGCCTCATTTATGTTGAGGATTTTCGTAATCGCCATACCTCAAGCACCTCCTTCAACAACTGTTTAATTTCTTGCACTCTAAGGCTTCTTTTCTGGTTTTGAACCCACGCTTCAATTTACGCTTATTCTTACCAGTCCAGTCATAATAATGGAACGAGACATACCAAGTACCTCGCTCCGTATCCTTATAAGCTGCCATCTCTTCTCCTTTCCCTACGCCGTTTCCACGCCATAGAACTTCTCTTCAAAATACTTCTTGCTGACTTTGCCCGAAATGGTTATAAAGCCATTTGCCTCAAGATCTTCATTCATCTGCTTAATAATCTTGTATGCATATGGTTTTGAAATACCAAGTATTTCAGCCATTTCCGCAGCTGTGATAAATATAGTTCCTTCCATTGCTTCACCTCCAATATTAATTCCTATCTCTGGAACTGTAGATATTGCTACCGTAGTAACCCCTATCACATTTGGCTTCCATTCGAATCACATGTTGCCGGTGTTTCAACCAGCCTCTGCTTTTAGCACGGGCCCGCTCCTGCTCGAGGTATTCCCGCCAATTCTGGGAGTGTCTATCTTCGCTCGCTCTATTGAGGTCATGGCGTAAGTCTGTTGACATATGATTCAGCTCATTTAGTTTGCGTTCGCTTTAATGCGAATCTTTGTTGTGATACTAATCATAATTCGCCGCATTGCGAATGTCAATATTTATTTTCGCTATTATGCGAATGTTTTTGTTTACTTCTCTATTTTTATTCGCTATAATGTTCTGTATAAGTGGTATACATGGTATTTAGGAAGGAGTTTTTCATGACCATAGGAAAAAAGATAAAACTCGTTAGGAAATTTAGAAAAATGACTCAGCAACAGCTTGGTGAAGCTATCGGCATAGAAAGAAAAGGAGCCGCAAATCGTATTGCTCAATACGAATGCGACTACCGAATTCCACAAAATGATATGTTGATTGATATGGCAAAAGCAATGGACATCAACCCATTACTATTTGTTAGTCCGGTTCCCGGCAGTGCTGAGGATATCATGCAGACATTTTTCTGGCTTGATGAAGATAACAGAAATGCAATCAACTTTTTTACTCTTATCCGTACAAACAAAAGAGGAAAGGCCGATACGCCACCGGAAGCATCTTATGATGACGTAACCGAATACTGGCCAGACGAACCGCCGGTAGGTATGTGGTTTAATTACGGACTTGTAGATGAATTTATGCGGGAATGGATGATGCGTAAACAGGAACTTAGAAACGGAAAAATCACAGATGCAGAGTATTTGGAATGGAAACTGAATTGGCTGGATACCTGTGATGATTGCGGGAAATGTGAACCGAAGAAAGGATGGAAAAATATATGAGTTATATAGAAAGAAAAGAATTATTCGAAAAATGGAGAAAGATAAGGAATAGACCCATAATTACATATGTGACCTCCATCAGACCAAATTTATCCATAAATATGTCTGGTGACTCAATTACAGAAATAATAAATACGATAAACTTAATACCTGATGATATTAAAGACATTGACTTTATGATTATCAGTAATGGCGGAGATCCCATAACTTCTTTACGCATTATTAGTATTCTACGAGAACGTTTTGAGCATATAACGGTAGTAGTTCCATATGTTGCATATAGTGCAGCAACAATATTAGCATTAGGTGCCGACGATATATTAATGCATCCTTTTTCAAATCTTGGCCCAGTCGATCCACAGTTAACCATATTAAAACCTAATATGGTTGGTCAAAATTCCGATATACATTTTAGTTCTGAAGATATAAGGAATTATATAGAATTTTTAAAAAAAGATGTTGGTATAACCGACCAAGAATATCTTGCTTCAGCCATTGCAAACCTGTCATCAGAAGTTGGCGCCATTCCAATTGGAAGTGCAAAGCGAAGCCAACAACTTTCACTTTCATTAAGCAAAAAAATGTTGGAAACACATTTGCCAAACGAAAACGCCGCAACTAGCATAGCCCAAAAACTAAATTCCTCGTTTTATCACCACGGTTATGCTGTAAGTCGTAAAGAAGCAAAAGATATCGGATTAACCATAACAATACCTACTTCCGAAGAGGAGTCATTGATGTGGTCTATTTGGCAAGATTATTCCAATGAAATGAATACTGACAAGGAATTTAATATAATTAATGAATTAATGAATAATCCTGACTCAAAAGATAAACTTAATACAGTACCTATTATTAACTTACCTGCAAATACACCACCAGAGGTTGCAAATCAGTTAATAATAAATGCGGCATCACAAACCCCTATATCTTCTAGAGCAGCAATAGAAATTGACGTCTTACTAGCAACAATTGAAAGTTACAATATATCATACGAAATAAGAAATAATTTTAGTGTTGTATACTGGAGAAATGCTGATATGACACTCGGATTTAACGCTACCCCTTATTCAGAAGGATGGAAAGAGAGAGAATAATATGCAGATATTGTTAACAAACACAAATACAAGAAAAATACTAAATAGCGGTCCACATACCATAACATCTACTCAGCCATTTAAACAATCCACAACCATCAATGGTGTAGTAACTCCTCATCTTAACCCTAAACCTATTACAAGCAATCAATCAATTAACAATAACGGAAAACAAGACAAATAGGTATCATACAGATATCACACCACTAAAAAAAGCTCCGAGAACCACTTAAAACAAGCATTCTTGGAGCTTTTCCGACTATTCAAACTCATTAGGCGGCGGGGGACTTTTTCCTTTGTCCCCTACTGTTTCCAACATTTAGATTTCTTTCAGCTCAAAAGGTCACATCACAAGGTGATGTGAAACAGTTTCGAAACTATGTCTGCACGACATAGTCGTGCGACCTTTTGACAGGATAAAAACAGCTGTGAAACAGCAGGGGCTGTCGGAATAGTAATTGCTTATAAAAAAAATGTCAAAATAATGCTTGTGTCTTTCGACCAAATTAGATATAATATCAAATTGAGAAAAATTGAAAAATTTTCAAGGAGGATACATCAATGCCAAAACGTGAAGACATTAACAAAGTTCTTATCATTGGTTCCGGTCCAATCATTATTGGACAGGCTTGTGAGTTTGACTACTCTGGTACCCAGGCTTGTAAAGCTTTAAAAAGCCTCGGCTATGAAATCGTGCTGGTAAACTCCAATCCGGCTACCATCATGACCGATCCGGAAACCGCAGATGTCACTTACATCGAGCCTCTGAATGTAGAAAGACTCGAACAGATTATCGCCAAAGAGCGTCCGGATGCCCTGCTTCCAAACTTGGGCGGTCAGTCCGGTTTAAACCTCTGCTCCGAGTTAAATCAGGCAGGTATTCTTGAGAAATACAACGTAAAGGTCATCGGTGTGCAGGTAGATGCCATTGAGCGAGGAGAAGACCGTATCGAATTCAAAAAAGCAATGAACGCTCTCGGCATCGAAATGGCACGCAGTGAAGTTGCCTACTCGGTTGATGAAGCACTTGCCATTGCAGATAATCTTGGTTACCCGGTTGTACTTCGTCCAGCTTACACCATGGGCGGTGCCGGCGGCGGTCTTGTTTATAATAAGGAAGAATTAAGCACTGTCTGCGCAAGAGGTCTTCAGGCATCCTTAGTCGGACAGGTTCTCGTCGAAGAATCCATCCTCGGCTGGGAAGAATTAGAGGTAGAAGTAGTTCGTGACGCAGACAACAACATGATTACCGTCTGCTTCATTGAAAACATCGACCCTCTGGGCGTACATACCGGCGACTCTTTCTGCTCCGCACCAATGCTTACCATCTCCAAGGAGTGTCAGGAACGTTTAAAAGAACAGGCATTTAAGATTGTTGAATCCGTTGAAGTAATCGGTGGTACCAACGTACAGTTCGCACACGACCCTGTAACCGATCGTATCATCGTTATTGAAATTAACCCGCGTACTTCTCGCTCCTCTGCCCTGGCAAGTAAGGCAACCGGCTTCCCGATTGCACTTGTTTCTGCCCTGTTGGCAGCTGGTCTTACCTTAAAAGATCTTCCATGCGGCAAATACGGCACATTAGATAAATATGTTCCGGACGGTGACTATGTTGTAATCAAGTTTGCGCGTTGGGCATTCGAAAAGTTCAAGGGTGTGGAAGACAAGCTTGGTACACAGATGCGTGCCGTTGGTGAAGTCATGAGCATCGGTAAAACCTACAAGGAAGCTTTCCAGAAAGCAATCCGTTCTCTGGAAACCGGACGCTACGGACTGGGCTATGCCAAAAATTTCAATTCCTTAACCAAGGAAGAATTATTAAAGCGGCTGCTCACTCCTTCCAGCGAACGTCATTTCTTAATGTATGAAGCACTCCGTAAGGGCGCAACCGTTGATGAAATCCACAACATCACCAAGGTAAAGCACTTCTTCATCAAGCAGATGCAGGAATTAGTAGAGGAAGAAGAAGCACTTGCTGCAAACAAGGGCAGTCTTCCTTCCGACGAAGCTCTGGTTTCTGCAAAGAAAAACGGTTTCTCCGATAAATATTTAAGCCAAATTTTGCAAATTCCGGAGGCAGACATCCGCAACCGCCGCATTGCCCTTGGTTGCGAGGAAGCCTGGGAAGGCGTACATGTCAGCGGAACAAAGGACAGAGAATATTTCTACTCTACCTACAATGCAACCGATAAAAATCCAGTTTCCAAAAACAAGAAAATTATGATTCTTGGCGGCGGGCCAAACCGTATCGGTCAGGGCATCGAATTTGACTACTGCTGTGTTCACGCTGCCCTTGCCTTAAAGAAAATGGGCTTTGAAACCATTATTGTAAACTGTAATCCGGAAACCGTATCCACCGACTACGATACTTCCGACAAATTATACTTTGAGCCTCTGACACTGGAAGATGTTTTAAGCATCTACAAAAAAGAACAGCCGCTCGGCGTCATTGCACAGTTTGGCGGTCAGACACCATTAAATCTGGCTGCAGACCTTGAAAAGAACGGCGTAAAGATTCTTGGTACCTCTCCTGCTGTCATTGACCTTGCAGAGGATCGTGATTTATTCCGCGAAATGATGGATAAGCTCGGAATTCCAATGCCGGAATCCGGAATGGCAACCAACGTAGAGGAAGCATTACGCATTGCCCACGAAATCGGTTATCCGACCATGGTTCGTCCGTCCTATGTACTTGGCGGCCGCGGCATGGAGGTTGTTTATGATGACGAAAGCATGATAAACTATATGAATGCTGCCGTTGGTGTAACTCCGGATCGTCCAATCTTGATTGACCGTTTCTTAAATCATGCGCTGGAATGCGAAGCTGATGCCATCAGTGACGGCACACACGCTTTTGTTCCTGCTGTTATGGAGCATATTGAACTTGCGGGCGTACACTCCGGCGACTCTGCCTGTGTTCTTCCTTCGGTTCACATTTCTCCGGAAAACGTGGCAATCATCAAGGAATACACAAGAAAAATTGCAGAAGAAATGCACGTCAAGGGTCTGATGAATATGCAGTATGCCATTGAAAACGGCAGAGTCTATGTGCTGGAAGCAAACCCAAGAGCCTCCCGTACCGTGCCTCTTGTTTCCAAGGTATGCAACATCCGCATGGTTCCGTTAGCCACAGAAATCATCACCTCTGAGCTGACCGGTAAGCCATCCCCTGTTCCGTCCTTAAAGGAAAAGAACATTCCTTATTACGGCGTAAAGGAAGCAGTGTTCCCATTTAATATGTTTCCTGAGGTTGACCCTCTGCTCGGACCAGAAATGCGTTCCACCGGTGAAGTATTAGGTCTTTCCGCATCCTACGGCGAAGCTTTCTTCAAGGCACAGGAAGGCACACAGTCCAAGCTTCCATTAGAAGGAACTGTCCTCATCTCGGTAAACCAAAAAGATAAAAATGAGGTTGTTGATGTTGCCAGAAGTTTTGCCGGTGATGGTTTCAAAATTCTTGCAACCAGCGGAACCTGCGACTTATTAAACGCAAACGGCATTCCTGCAACCAAGGCAAACAAGCTTTATGAAGGCAGACCAAATATTCTCGACCTGATTACCAACGGAAAAATTGATTTAATCATCAACTCCCCGGTTGGCAAGGACGGTGTCCATGATGACAGCTACCTGCGTAAGGCAGCCATCAAAGGCAAAATTCCTTATATGACAACCATTGCTGCCGCAAAGGCTACCGCAGACGGTATCCACTATCTGAAGAAACACGAAGGCAGCCAGGTAAAATCCTTACAGGAATTACACAGCGAAATCACTGATAAATAACCAGAATAAACCAGTCACCCCATTATGGCTTTGATGAAAAGCTGTAATGGGGGTTTTGTACTTCGATGTAAAATAATTCATTGACAGAAGCTTCCTTTTGCTCTATCATTACACTAAAGTGTTAAACAATGTTCTGTTGAGCTATTGATTTTAAAACACCCGAAGTTGTTGGTTTATTTGTGCCGAGAACGTCACAAATAAGCCCTGATGCGACACCAGAAAATGCCGGCGTAGATTACTGGTACGCTTTCTCGGACGAAAACGTTCTCGGAATGGAGGATTTTTATGAATCAGCGAATGGTTGGACTCGGAACCCAGCGTTCTGTAATCCGTGAATTATTTGAATTTGGTAAAATCCGTGCAGCCGAAGTCGGTGCAGAAAACATCTTTGACTTTTCCATCGGTAATCCAAGCGTGGCTGCACCTGACTGTGTCAATGAAACAGCAATACGCTTAATCAAAGAAATGGATCCTGTCGTACTGCACGGTTACACCAGTGCCCAGGGCGATGCTAATGTCCGCACACTCATTTCAGACTCTTTAAACAAACGTTTTGGTGCGAAACTCCGCCCGGAAAACCTGTATATTACCGTTGGTGCAGCCGCTGCCCTCTGCTGCTGTTTAAATGGCATCTGCACTCCGGGAAACGAGGACGAGGTTATCGTTTTTGCCCCTTATTTTCCGGAATACAAAGTATTCATTGAAGGTGCCGGTGCAAAAATGACGCTGATTCCGGCTGACACAGAAGCATTCCAGATTGATTTTGATGCCTTTGAAGAAGCACTCAGCGAACATACTGCGGCAGTTATCGTAAACTCCCCAAACAATCCATGTGGCGCCGTATATTCGGAAGAAACTGTCAAACGCCTTGCTTTAGTGCTTTCCAATGCTTCGGAAAAATACGGTCATCCCATTTACTTAATTGCCGATGAACCATACCGTGAAATTGTTTTTTCCGGTGTCACAGTTCCATTTTTACCAAACTACTACAAAAACACACTCGTCTGCTATTCCTGGTCCAAGTCTCTTTCTCTTCCCGGAGAACGTCTTGGCTATGTCCTTGTTCCGGACTCCGTGGAAGACCAGCCGCTTGTTTATGCAGCAATTGCCGGTGCAGGCCGCTCCCTTGGTTATGTTAATGCACCAAGTCTCTTCCAGCGGGTTTGTGCAGAATGTGCCGGAGAAACTGCAGACATCAGTATTTATGAAACAAACAAAAACATACTGACGCAGGGCTTAAGAAGCTTAGGCTATCATGTGGTGGAGCCGCAGGGAACCTTTTACCTGTTTCCCAGAACCCTGATTACAGATGATGTTGCTTTCTGTGATAAAGCAAAGGATTTTAACCTGCTCATTGTGCCTGGCAGTGGTTTTGGCTGTCCGGGACACACCCGTATTTCCTTCTGCGTTCCAACCGAACGAGTAGAACGTTCCCTTACCGCATTTGCAAAGCTGGCGGAATTTTATTCTGCGTAACTATTCCGTCCACGCCTCAATTCGTAAAACCTGACAGGGAACTGTCAGGCGCTGCTTTCGCAGCTTTTCGTTTTACTCATTGGGCGGCGTGGTACATATACCTGTATAAGACGGAATAGTTACTTTTTTTAAAAAAATATTGATTTCTGGGCAGACATTGATTATAATAACCTTGTCTTTTTTCTGGAGAACATTCTCCGGTATTAAAACTGCTACACATTCAATTTTTAACAAAAATGGAGGTTAGTTATCATGGATTCTAACAAAAGACCGGAAACTATGGAACGTATCACCACACCTGAGCTTGCCGCAAAATTTATTGACGAGCAGGTTGCCGCAGTTCGCGCACAGGTTGGCGACAAAAAAGTATTATTGGCATTGTCCGGAGGTGTTGACAGCTCTGTTGTTGCTGCACTTTTAATCAAGGCAATCGGCAAGCAGTTAGTCTGTGTACATGTAAACCACGGATTAATGCGTAAAGGCGAAAGCGAAAGCGTTGTTGAAGTATTCCGCAACCAGTTAGATGCTAACCTGATTTATATTGACGCTACCGACCGCTTCTTAGACAAGCTGGCAGGCGTTGCGGAACCGGAAACCAAGAGAAAAATCATTGGCGGCGAATTCATCCGTGTATTCGAAGAAGAAGCACGCAAATTAGAAAGCATCTCTTTCCTGGCACAGGGTACCATTTATCCGGATATTTTGGAAAGTGACGGTGTCAAGGCGCATCACAACGTTGGCGGTCTGCCTGAGGACATGCAGTTCGAAGGTCTGGTAGAGCCGGTAAAATTATTATTCAAGGACGAGGTTCGTGTTGTTGGTAAAGCACTTGGACTTCCTGCTTCCATGGTTGACCGTCAGCCATTCCCTGGTCCTGGTCTTGGTGTGCGCTGTACCGGTGCCATCACTAGAGACCGTCTGGCTGCCCTTCGCGAATCTGACGCAATTCTCCGCGAAGAATTCGACAAAGCAGGTCTTACCGATAAGGTATGGCAGTTCTTCACCGTTGTTCCGGATTTCCGTTCCACCGGTGTCCGCAACGGCAAACGTGTATTCGACTGGCCAGTTATCATCCGTGCAGTCAACACTGTAGATGCCATGTCTGCTACCGTTCCTGAAATCAACTACGAAATTTTAAAGAAGATTACCATCCGTATCTTAGCTGAAGTTCCTGGCGTATGCCGTGTTCTTTACGACCTTTCTCCTAAGGGTCCTGCTACGATTGAGTGGGAATAATGTACAAGAGCCAAGAAATGCCGAATTTACGGCGTTTCTTGGCTCGTTTTGGGTTGCGTGACAATCAAATGACAATAAAAAGTAAGAATGTTTGGGTGATTAAATATTAGGTTTTAATGTGCAATTCTGCAATGTGATAATGCAATTATGTGTTCATATATCAAAAATGCTTAGCTGAGTTTCTTTTAATGACGTAACTTTTCTAATTGTTATTTTGTCATCTTCTTGAATTTGACCACATAAAATCCGAGATACCGGAACATATGGATGATACTGACAAAAGTTTCCTGGAAGACTTACTGCCGTGGTCAGCCAACCTTCCGGAACGAATTCGAAAGCCAATAAAATAATTTTTTACGCAGCCGCTATCCGCGGCTTGCGTTATCAGGGGTACGCACTATGGAGCGTTTACTGGGAAATTTCATAAATTGATTAGTTCTTTCTTCTATCAACGCAACCAAATACATTGCAGATGTCATATAGTCTTTTTCTTCAAAAAAGTATTTACCTCTATTGAAATATCTTTTATTAGGATTTTCACTATACCTAACTTCAAGTTCTCTAAATATATTTTCTAAAATATGACCGTTTTCTCCTTCAAAATAGGAAATTATTTCCAATTCTCTATTTTCAGATAACAATGTATTCCACTCTTTTACTTCTCTTGGATTAGAATGATTTGAAACTACCCAACCAGCTCGTCCTAATTTTCTACATACATCCATCTCATATGAATACTTTTCCTTAAATTCTTCTTGAGATAACCCTTCATCTTCTTTAGTTTCTTCAATGAAACATTTCACCTCTTCATCTAAGGCAACAATCCACCATTTGGATGTCAATGTAGCAGATAAACCAATCGCAATATAAATCAGCGGAAACACAAACAGCAGGAAGTATGCTATACCTTTCCCGTATTTCGGATATACAATGACAGCAGAAATAGCCAACACCGCAAAAATGACTATATACAATCGCTTGCTGTGCATCATCCAAATAGGAGATTTCAAGTCCCTGCATGACACCAAGCTTCTTATTATCTACAAGTTCCAGTAATTCATCGCTTCTGCCTTACGGTTGCCGGTGTAATAACACCTCTTTCTTTGATACTCTCCACAA
>CAZJAA010000038.1:0-27016 GCA_964544055.1 uncultured Lachnospiraceae bacterium
CGTGGAACACGATAGAATGAGAACTGTTCCGCTTCTATTCCGTAATAATAGTCTAGCTGCAAAATTTCTCCCATTCTCGTCTCCTCCTTCCTACTGCGTATTTTTCCAGTTATCTAATAGCTGAAATATTATTTTTTCTATATCATCTGTGCTGTATGTATCCGGGAAATAACTGTTAATGCGTTCTGTTTTTATAACAACCTTACGCTCTACTGGCTTTTCTTTCTCCAGAAGCATACGCACCATTGGAAAGGTCAACTCTCCTTTTTTGTCACTTTCCTTCAGCATGGCACTCTGCTGTTTGGTTATGACAGCATTGGTGTCCTGTATGGCAACCAATACCCATTGCTGTGCATCCTCGGATAAAAACGAGATGTCCACCGCCTGCATAATGCCTATTTTCCCCGAATCCACCATATCAAGCAACGGTTCCGATAATCGTGAAATCCATATATATCTTTGAACAGTTTTTGCACTCTCTCCTGCAGCTCCTCCCAGTTCGTCCAGCGTAAGTCCACCTGCTCTGCTTCCCTGATGCTTCATGGCTTCGTATTTCATGCGATATGCCTTCGCTTTTTCGCTTGGAAGAATATCTTCTCTTTGAATATTGCTGTCCACCATGATAATCGTGGCTTCATCGTCCGTATAATTACGAATAAACATCGGCATTGTATCAAGTCCTACAATCTCACACGCATGTCTCCTTCGGTGTCCTGCAATAATTTCATAGCCGCCCTCAGCTCTTGGTCTTGCAATACCCGGCATCAGCACGCCATGCTCTCTGACACTCTCCACCGTCTCCTGCATCTTTTCATCGTCCAGTACCTTAAATGGGTGACCTTTGAACTCATGCAGTTCTGATAATGCAATTTCCTGTACCTGCTCTATTCCTGCCTGTGGCTGTCCATCTCCGAATAAATCATCGAAGCTGTTCAGTTTTACCTTTGCGGCACTTCCTGTTTTATTCATCTGCAAGCACCTCCTCTGTCAATGACTGATAGGCACTCGCTACTTTTCCATTTGGATCATGCTCATAAATGCTGACACCTTCAGCAGAAATCTCCGCAGCTCTTACCGACATCGGAATACTGTTTTCAAATATTCTAACCTTGCTACCATAATTCTCCACAACCAATGCACTGATGTCTTTTGCATAGTTGGTTCTGTTATCTACCATCGTAAGCAGGATACCTTCAATCTCCAGTTTGGGATTGATCTGTCTTTTTACTTTTCCTATGGTCTTAATAAGCTGTTCCAGACCTTTTACCGGAAGATATGCAGCCTGCACAGGAATAAGGATACTGTCAGCACTTGCAAAGGCATTTATGGTAATCATGCCAAGCGAAGGCATACAATCAATCAGAATGTAATCATATCTTTCTTTCTGCTGTTCTATGTAGGTACGAAGCACAAGCTCTCTGCTCATTACATTTACCAGTGATACCTCCAGTCCGGAAAGTTCTATATTGCCCGGCATAAGGTCTACACCCTCGTCATGCTTCAATATGCCATAATCCGGCTCCATATCTTCTTCATTGATGATATTCGCCATAACGGTTGCAAGAGATGCATCCAATTTATCCGGCTCCTGAAAGCCTAAACTTGCAGTAAGACTTCCCTGTGCATCTGCATCAATCAGAAGCACCTTTTTCCCTTTTTTTGCAAGTCCAATACCTAAATTACTCGTTGTGGTGGTCTTTCCGACTCCACCTTTCTGGTTTCCTACTGCTATAACTTTACACATGATGAAATTCCTCCAAATTCTACTATTATTCTTTTACATTGCTCTTTTTTACTTCTATATACGATCTATAATATTTATCTGTTCCCTTGTTAGGGTAGAGGTCTGACATTTCCAGAACCTCTACCTTTGGGTGTCTCTGCATGATTTTTTTGAACCATGTAATATCATTTTTTGTTCCCATCAATCGAATCTTTAACATCAATCATTTCCTCCAAACATTGCATACAAATTTTTATTGTATGTGGCATACTCCGGATAGCGAATCTGTATTGCCTGCCAAAAATACGGTGCATAGCAACAGCAGAACAAATCCTCTACTGAATATCTCCGGCACTCATCCACCTGCTCCTCTGTGTCCTGCTCATCATCTACGCTCGGTGTTCCGTTGCAATACAGATTAAATGCCATTCTGACAACCTTTGCGCTTCCGCTGGTCTGCCATCCTTCATGCAAACACTCCGGTTTTACACAGCCAGTCTTAAAGTTATAAATTTTATCCACATTTCTTCGTGTATCCTCGTTCATTCCAAGGCAATAGCAAAGTGCCTTGTGATATACATCTGCTTCTCTAACTTTCTGAATTTTTTCATAGTAAAATTTCTCATGTGCTTCACTGATAAAGTTAATATTTTCTTTTTTTGCTCCTAACGCTGTACTGTTCATACTGACTTCCTCCATTTTCTTATTTTGTTCCATTGACCATAACAAAAAAGGACATTCCTCTAAAATTTCTTTTAGAAAAATGTCCTTATAGTACAAAATATGAACTTGAACTGACTCGATTTTAATTTAAAATCGTTTGTTTTAACCCTTTAAGATAGGTTATTTTGTCGTACTCCTGTCGTACCATACAAGTCGGAAGTCCGCAAACTCTTGATTTTACTGGTCTTTTTTATCCAGTGACTTCATTGTCGGGAACAACAACACATCTCTGATTGCCGGGCTGTCTGTCAACAACATCACCAGTCTGTCGATACCGTAACCGATACCGCCTGTTGGAGGCATACCGATTTCCAATGCGTTTAAGAAGTCCTCGTCGGTGGTGTTTGCTTCTTCATCACCGGCTGCGAGTGCAGCTTCCTGAGCTTTGAAACGCTCACGCTGGTCGATTGGGTCGTTTAACTCAGAGTAGGCATTGCACATTTCCCAGGTATTGATGAACAGCTCGAAACGCTCTACATAATCCGGCTTATCCGGCTTTCTCTTGGTAAGAGGAGAAACATCTACCGGATGATCCATGATGAAGGTCGGCTGAATCAGATGCTCTTCTACAAATTCTTCGAAGAAGAGGTTTAAGATATCACCCTTTGTATGACGGGCTTCATAGTGAACACCCTTTTCGTCTGCGATTTTCTTTGCCGCAGCGGTATCCGGGATCTCGTCAAAATCCACACCGGTATACTTTTTCACTGCATCGAGCATGGTAAGACGCTCGAATGGCTTGCCAAGGTCAATGGTATTTTCACCGTAAGTAATTGTGGTACTGCCACAAACCTCTTTTGCCAGATAGCGGAACATATCTTCCGTTAAATCCATCATGCCGTGGTAATCGGTGTATGCCTGATATAATTCCATTAAAGTAAATTCCGGGTTATGTCTGGTATCAAGACCTTCGTTACGGAATACGCGGCCGATTTCGTATACACGTTCCAGACCGCCAACAATTAATCTCTTTAAGTAAAGCTCCAGGGAAATGCGAAGCTTAACGTCCTCATCCAGTGCATTGTAATGGGTAACAAACGGTCTTGCTGCCGCACCGCCTGCATTGGCAACCAGCATTGGTGTTTCTACTTCCATGAAATCCTTTGCATCCAGATATTGACGAATCTTGCTGATGATTTTGGAACGCTTTACAAACGTATCCTTTACTTCCGGATTCATGATAAGGTCAGTATATCTCTGACGGTAACGGATGTCGGTATTGGTTAAACCGTGATACTTCTCCGGAAGAATCTGGAGACTCTTGGACAGAAGAAGCACCTTGCTTGCGTGAATGGATTTTTCACCGGTCTTGGTTTCGAAAACTTCACCTTCAATGCCAACAATATCTCCTACGTCAAACTTTTTAAAATCGGCATAGGATTCTTCTCCGATGCTGTCTCTGGCTACATAAACCTGAATATTGCCCGGCTTATCCTGTACGTTACAGAAAGAAGCCTTACCCATGACACGCTTGGACATTAACCGTCCGGCAATACTTACGGTTTTGCCCTGTAGGGTTTCAAATTTTTCCTTAACATCAGTGCTGTGATGTGTCACATCATACTTTGTAATCTGGAATGGATCCCTTCCCGCTTCCTGTAATGCGGCAAGCTTTTCTCTTCTTACCTTTAAGAGCTGGTTTAAATCCTGCTCCTGTGGCTGCTGCGCCTTTGTGTTCTGTTCACTCATATATTATCCTCTCTGTTTCTGAAACGTCATTCTTACCATTCACCGGTAAATATTAGTCACCGATAATTACTAGTGTTTCACCGACTCATTTTTGCTTTGGAAAATTCTGTTCGTACACAGCAAATCATGCAATCACGACTGCTTTGCAAACAACACTATATTATCCCAATATCCGTTGAAATCAATTATAAGGAACGCTGAAAATCAACAATCTTGTACTGAATCATGCCGGCAGGAGATTCTACCTCTACAATGTCCCCTTTCTTTTTGCTCAGAAGAGCAATGCCTAATGGAGATTCGTTGGAAATAAAGCCGTTTAAGCTGTTTGCTTCGGTGGAACCAACAATGGAAAATTCCATTTCATCATCATATTCTACGTCCAGTACCTTTACACGGCAACCCACGCTGATAATGTCACTTGCGACTTCATCTTCATCAATTACTTCTGCATTTTTTAATATTTTTTCCAGTTCAACAATTCGTGCTTCAATGGATGCCTGTTCTTCTTTCGCTGCATCGTACTCCGCATTTTCGGAAAGGTCGCCCTGTTCTTTCGCTTCCTTGATTTTCTGGGCAACTTCTTTACGTCTGACTACTTTTAAATCCTGTAATTCATCCTCCAGTTTTTTTAACCCCGCATAGGTCATAATGTTTTTCTTTTCTGCCATTTCCCATATTTCCTTTCCATATAAAATAAAGAATGTGCCGGGGCACATTCTTGCGCCAAGCGCCATCGCTTGCGACAAACTTTTTTTCACACGGGGTGCGCACCGCCCGCGGAACAGCCTTTCTTCTGCCATGTACGCATACTAGTCCGATATTCATGATATTATACCTCACCTGTACCTCTTTGTCAAACAGAAAATAGCACGATTTCTGACGCTATTTGCCAAAAAATTAACAATAATTTTTATCGTTTTTAGACAATTTCAACTTTACAGAGGTTCGATAAAGTGATAAACTATTTTTATACGAAATTCGTATTAAAAAAGAATAATTATACATTTTAGAGGAGGTTTACACATGGCTAGAAAATTCAAGACTATGGATGGAAATACCGCAGCGGCTCACGTTTCCTATGCGTTTACAGACGTTGCTGCTATCTATCCCATCACACCATCTTCTCCGATGGCAGACTACACCGATATGTGGGCTACCCAGGGAAGAAAGAACATCTTCGGTCACGAAGTTATGTTAACTGAAATGCAGTCCGAAGGCGGTGCTGCAGGTGCAGTCCACGGTTCGTTGATGGCTGGTGCCTTAACAACCACATACACTGCATCCCAGGGCTTACTGCTCATGATTCCAAACATGTACAAAATTGCCGGCGAAATGCTTCCGGGCGTTATTCATGTAACTGCTCGTACCATTGCCAGCCATGCGCTTTCCATTTTTGGTGACCACTCTGACGTTTATGCCTGCCGTCAGACAGGTTTTGCAATGCTTTGTACAAGCAATGTACAGGAGGTTATGGATCTCGGTGCCGTAGCACATCTTGCTGCCATTGAAGGAAAAATCCCATTTCTTCATTTCTTCGATGGTTTCCGTACCTCTCACGAAATCCAGAAAATTGAAATCTGGGATTACGAAGATTTAAAAGATATGTGCAACATGGAGGCAGTAGATGAGTTCCGCCGCCGTGCCTTAAATCCGGAGCATCCGGCACAAAAGGGCACTGCACAGAATGCCGATGTATTCTTCCAAGCAAGAGAAGCCTGCAACCAGGTTTATGATGCACTTCCGGCTGTTGTTGAAAAGTATATGGACAAGGTCAACGAGAAAATCGGCACCGACTACAAGCTTTTCAACTATCATGGTGCTCCGGACGCAGAAAGCGTAATTATCGCTATGGGTTCCGTTTGTGACACCATTGATGAAACGGTTGATTATTTAACGGCACGCGGCGAAAAGGTCGGTGTTATCAAGGTTCGCCTTTACCGTCCGTTCTCTGCAAAACACTTAATCGATGCAATTCCTGACACGGTTAAGAGAATTTCCGTTCTCGACAGAACCAAGGAGCCGGGTGCTCTCGGTGAGCCTTTGTTCTTAGATGTCGCAGCTGCTGTAAAGGAATCCAAATTTGCTTCTGTGCCTGTATTCAGCGGCCGTTACGGTCTTGCCGGCAAGGATACCACACCTGGTCAGATTATTGCCGTATTTAACAATACAGAAAAGACACGTTTTACCATCGGCATTGTCGATGATGTTACCGGTCTTTCCCTGGAAGTAAAAGAAAATCCAGTAACTGCTCCGGAAGGCACAACTGCCTGCAAATTCTGGGGACTCGGTGCAGACGGTACCGTAGGTGCAAACAAAAACTCCATTAAGATTATCGGTGACCATACCGACAAGTACGCACAGGCTTACTTTGACTATGACTCCAAAAAATCCGGTGGTGTTACAATCTCCCACTTACGTTTTGGTGACAAAAAAATCAAATCCACCTACCTTATCAGCAAGGCTGATTTCGTAGCGTGCCACACTCCTGCTTATGTCAGAAAATACAACATGGTTCAGGACCTAAAGGACGGCGGCACTTTCCTGCTCAACTGCTCCTGGAACATGGACGAGTTAGAGCATCATCTGCCAGGTCAGGTAAAACGCTATATGGCAGAGCACAACATTAAATTCTACACCATTGATGGCATCCAGATTGGTAAAGAGGTGGGTCTCGGCGGACGCATCAACACCATCCTGCAGGCTGCTTTCTTCAAGCTTGCAAACATTATTCCGATTGAAGATGCTGTCAAATACATGAAGGACGCTGCAACCGCTTCTTATTCCAAGAAGGGTGATGACGTTGTTAAGATGAACCATGATGCAATTGACCGCGGTGTCAACGGCATCGTAGAAATCAAGGTTCCGGAGTTCTGGAAGAATGCTTCCGATGAAGATCTGACGTCCAAGGCAACCGAAGGCTTTGATGATGTTGTACACTATGTAAATGCAGTCCAAAAGCGCATCAATGCACAGGACGGCAACAGCCTTCCGGTATCTGCGTTCCTTGACTATGCAGACGGTACAACACCATCCGGTTCTGCAGCCTATGAAAAGCGCGGTGTTGCCATTGATGTTCCGGTTTGGAATCCGGACAACTGTATCCAGTGTAACTTCTGTTCCTATGTATGCCCGCATGCCTGCATCCGTCCGGTAGCCATGACAGAGGAAGAAGCTGCCACTGCTCCTGCTGACAAGCTGCTTGACATGACCGGTATGCCTGGTAAGAAGTTTGCCATCTCAATTTCCGTACTTGACTGTACCGGATGCGGTTCCTGTGCTAACGTCTGCCCTGGCAAGAAAGGTGAAAAAGCATTATCCATGCAGAACCTGGAAGAACATCTGGACGCTCAGAAGCTGTTTGATTTTGCTGCAGAGCACGAAACGCCGGCAGATGTATTAGAAAAATTCAAGGAAACTACCGTAAAGGGCAGCCAGTTCAAGCAGCCATATCTGGAATTTTCCGGTGCCTGCGCAGGCTGTGGCGAAACACCTTATGCAAAATTAGTTACCCAGTTATTCGGCGACAGAATGTACCTTGCCAATGCAACCGGATGTTCCTCCATCTGGGGCGGTTCCTGTCCATCCAACCCATACACCAGAAACAAGGCCGGTCAGGGTCCTGCCTGGGGCAACTCCTTATTTGAAGACAATGCAGAATTTGGTTTAGGTATGTTAATGGCACAGAGAGCCTTAAGAAAGCGTGTTGTTGACGCTGCCAAGCGGCTTCAGGATACCGCAGAAAAGGACGAGGTAAAGACTGCTTTGGCAGAGTACCTTTCCACACAGGATTCCTCTACGGCAAACGCACCTGCAACAAAGAAGCTCATCGCTGCTTTAGAGGCATGCGGCTGCGATAACGAAGACAGAAAGTATATCCTTGCCAACAAAGACTATGCTGCCAAGAAGAGCCAGTGGATCTTCGGTGGTGACGGCTGGGCATACGATATCGGTTACGGCGGCTTAGACCATGTTCTTGCTTCCAACCAGGATGTCAACATCTTAGTATTTGATACCGAAGTATATTCCAACACAGGCGGTCAGTCCTCCAAGGCTACCCCTACCGGTGCGATTGCACAGTTTGCTGCCGCAGGTAAAGAAGTAAAGAAGAAAGACCTTGCAGGTATTGCCATGAGCTATGGCTATATCTACGTTGCACAGATTGCACAGGGTGCAGACTATGCACAGTGCGTCAAGGCAATTGCAGAGGCAGAAAGCTATCCGGGTCCATCCCTCATCATTGCTTACGCTCCATGTATCAACCATGGTATCAAGGGCGGTATGAAGAATGCGCAGACCGAAGAAAAGAATGCCGTTGCTTCCGGTTACTGGCATCTGTTCCGTTTCGACCCACGCCTTAGTGCAGAGGGCAAGAACCCATTCCAGTTAGACTCCAAAGCTCCAAGCGCAAGCTACAAGGAGTTTATCGAGTCCGAGGTTCGTTACAACCGTCTTTCCCGTTCCAATCCGGAACGTGCACAGTATCTGTTTGACAAGGCAGAAGCAGATGCTAAGGCTAAGTACGAGAAGTTAGCAAAGATGGCAGAAAAATAGAAAACTGAAATAAAAATTCAAAGTCAGGGGCTGTCACATTCGCAAGGAAACTGTTGTAAATGTGACAGCCCTTAAGCGTAAAAGCATTTATCCGAACAATACCGTTACAAAAAATACAAACCGTTACACACGACATTTCAAAAACGTAATCGGAGAAAAACGCAGTTTGGGGGGGCTAAGATTCAGTAAAGGTATTAAAAAGGAATTGAAATTCACATCCCGGATATGATAAAATACTACGGATAGACAAGCTTTAAAAACAGGAGTTATCACTACCTTATGAAAGCAAAGCAAAATATAAAAGACGCAATTTTTACCATAAGTACTCTGCTGCTTTTACTTTTTTTAAATCTGGTAATGCAGGATCTTTTTGACACCAACAGCCTGATTCCCATGATTTTTGTGCTTGGTGTTTTTCTGATTTCTTTAAAAACACAAGGCTACTTTTGGGGAATCACCGCATCCCTGCTTAGTGTATTGCTGGTAAACTACGCATTTACCTTTCCTTATTATGTATTAGACCTAATCTCCCCGGAGTGTCTTGCTTCAGCCGTAGTTATGCTGGTAGTTGCTATTTTAACCGGTACACTTACCACCCAGATTAAACAGCAGGAAAAAATGAAGTCAGAAACCGAAAAAGAACATCTGCGTGCAAATTTGTTACGAGCAGTTTCACATGATTTGCGCACGCCGCTTACTACCATCTACGGTTCTTCCTCTGCCATTATGGAAAATTATGATTCGCTGACAAAAGAACAGCAGTTAAAGCTTCTTGGCGAAATGCAGCAAGATTCAGAATGGCTCATCCGCATGGTGGAAAATCTGCTTTCCATTACCCGGATAGGCAGCAATAAAGTACAGCTTGCCAAACGCCCAACCGTTTTGGAAGAACTGATTGACACCGTGCTTGTAAACTTCCGGAAGCGTTGTCCGAAGCAATCAGTTGATGTGGAAATTCCGGAGGACTTTATCAGTATTCCAATGGATGCCATGTTAATCGAGCAGGTACTGATTAATCTGTTGGAAAATGCGGTACATCATGCCATCGGCATGACAAAGCTCTCGCTTTCCGTTACAATTGAAAACAATAAAGCCCTGTTTTGTGTCAGTGACAACGGTTGCGGCATTCCCGCAGAACGGCTCGACAATCTGTTTACCGGTTACCTCGACCGCGCCAGTATACCAATCGACGGCAATCGAAACAACATGGGAATTGGGCTTTCGGTATGTGCTGCCATTATAAAAGCGCATGACGGTGAAATACAGGCAAAGAATAACGAATCCGGCGGCGCAAGCTTTTTCTTTTCCCTGAAATTAGAAAAATCCATTGCTCAGAAATGAGGATTATCATGAACAGTAACCGTTATAAAATTCTTGTCATAGAAGACGAAAGTAATATCCGCAGCTTTATCCGAACCATTCTGGAAACCCATGATTACCATGTCATTACTGCGAATACTTGTCAAAACGGCATTTTGATGTGTTCCTCGCACCGACCGGATCTTGTTTTGCTGGATTTGGGCTTGCCGGACAAGGATGGTCTGGAATTTATCCGTATCATCCGCAGTCGACAGGAATCCATGCCGGTACTGGTACTCTCCGCACGTTCCGGCGAAACGGACAAAGTGGATGCCCTTGATTTGGGGGCAAATGACTACATCACAAAACCATTCGGTACAGCGGAGCTTCTGGCAAGAGTCCGTGCAGCTCTGCGCATCAGTCGGTACAGTAGCAGCATTTTTCTTCCAACTGACGGAAAATTCCGTCTGCACGACTTAATCATTGATTACAACCGGCGTCTTGTTACTATTTCCGGAGAAGAAATCAAGTTGACTCAGACCGAATATAACATTCTGATTCTTCTTGCAAAACATACCGGCAAGGTTCTCACCTATGCTGCCATCATCCGCGAAGTCTGGGGACCATCTGATGACGGAGGAGTAAAAAAATTACAAGTCAATATGGCTAATCTTCGTAAAAAGCTTGGTGTCAAGCCGGGCGACAACCACTACATCATCAATGAACTTGGTGTAGGCTACCGTATGAGCGAAGAACCAGCTGAAAACGAAACAGCAGAAACTACAATCCAAGCGTAACAAAGCTACCTAAAATCGATTTATATGATGCCGTGTACCTTGCAAAATATCCCGGCGTCGATAAATAATAATACAAAGGAGAACTGTCTTCTCCCAAAAAATTTAAGGAGGACTTTATGGAAGTCTTATATGATCATCTGCTCGGCATTCCGGCAGAAAGTTTTATTAAAATGATAATCATGTGGATTATCGGCGGTGTTCTCATTTACCTTGCCGTTAAAAAGGAAATGGAGCCAACCCTTTTACTTCCCATGGGATTTGGTGCAATTTTAGTCAACCTGCCTCTTTCCGGTGCCGTTACCCAGCTGACGGATGCGGCAAAAGCTTTTCTTGAAACCGCAGACATCAGCTATCAGGGCATGACCTCGGACGCTATTTCCCAGACTCTTACCGGATTAGGCTTTACCGGTGCTGTGTTTGAAGAAGGCCCGATTGACGTTTTATTCAATGCCGGCATTGCAAATGAGCTGTTCCCTCTGATTCTTTTCATTGGTATCGGTGCCATGATTGACTTTGGACCTTTGCTTTCCAATCCAAAGCTGATGCTGTTTGGTGCCGCTGCACAGTTTGGTATTTTCTTTACCCTTGGTGCTGCCGTATTATTAGGATTCGATTTAAAGGATGCTGCTTCCATCGCCATCATCGGCGCCGCAGACGGTCCTACTTCCATTTTCGTAGCAAATTACTTTAACTCCAACTATACCGGGGCAATTCTGGTAGCCGCCTACTCCTACATGGCTCTCGTTCCAATTGTACAGCCACCAATCATTAAGCTGTGCACCTCCAAAAAGGAACGTCGGATTCGCATGGAGTACAAGCCTGCCAATGTTTCCAAAGCAACAAAGATTTTATTCCCAATTGTCGTTACCATCATCACCGGTATCGTAGCACCGCGTGCTGTTGCCTTAATTGGTTTCTTAATGTTTGGTAACCTGATTCGTGAATGCGGTGTGTTGAACTCCCTTTCCGAAACAGCACAGAATGCACTAGCTAACCTGGTTACCATCTTCCTTGGCATCACTGTTGCTACCAAAATGCAGGCAGATATGTTCTTAAGATGGGAAACCATCCTCATCCTGCTGCTTGGTCTTGTTGCTTTCGTATTTGATACCGTAGGCGGTGTATTCTTTGCCAAGTTTTTAAATCTCTTCTCCAAAAAGAAGATTAACCCAATGATTGGTGCAGCCGGAATCTCTGCATTTCCAATGTCTGCTCGTGTAGTACATAAGATGGGACTGGCAGAAGACAACCAGAACTTTCTCCTTATGCACTCCATCGGTGTTAACGTATCCGGCCAGATTGCATCTGTAATTGCCGGCGGCTTAATCTTAAAGATTGTACCTGAAATTCTGGCAATGCTGCCATAAGAAAGGAGAACCTCATGAACCTCGATTTATTTTTATTAACCGTTCCTTACGCACTGAAGGGCTGGCTTGCCATTTTTATCGTAACCCTCGTTATTGTAGGCTGCATTTCCCTGTTAAACAAGTCCGGAGCTCCGAAAAAGCCAGCCGGAACAGAGGAAGAAAAATAGTCAGAATAGAATTTCAAAAAGCAACCATACTAAAAGAGTCAGGAGAAGCTTTCTTCTGACTCTTTACCTTTTCTTAACCGCCGGATTATGGACAAACTTTTCAAAATCAGCTACTATAAAGATATGTGTAAAAAAACTACATATCGAAAGGAGAAGTTATGACAATTTCACTGGCTGAATTTCTTTCGCAGTTAACCTCCAGCCCTGCACTGGCTCTTACCGTCCTCCTGACTCTTGGAGTTGTTCTGGTAAACGGCTGGACCGATGCCCCTAATGCCATCGCAACCTGCGTATCCACAAAATCCATTTCGCCAAGAGCAGCTATTTTAATGGCGGCAGTTTTTAATTTTCTTGGCGTGCTTGTCATGACCATGGTAAATGCCAGCGTTGCAGCCACCATTTATAACATGGTTGACTTCGGCGGCAACCCGGAGGAAGCCCTGATTGCTCTGTGTGCCGCACTCTTTGCCATTGTTACCTGGGCAACGGCTGCCTGGTGGTTTGGTATCCCGACCAGCGAAAGCCATGCATTAATTGCCGGCATTTCCGGTGCTGCCATTGCACTACACAACGGAACAGGCGGTATCAACGGCGGTGAATGGATGAAGGTCATTTACGGTCTTGTCTTATCCACCGTTCTCGGCTTTGTCTTTGGATGGATTACCGTAAAGGCAGTGGAACTCATCTGTAAGCGCATGGATCGCCGGAAAACACAAACCTTTTTCCGCAGTGGACAGATTGCAGGCGGTGCTGCCATGGCATTTATGCATGGAGCTCAGGACGGGCAGAAATTTATGGGCGTTTTTATGCTTGGCATCTTTTTGGCAAACGGTCAGGCAAACGTAGAAAACTTCCAAATTCCCATCTGGCTGATGATTTTATGCAGTGCTGTTATGGCACTTGGTACTTCCATTGGCGGTTACCGCATTATCAAGGCAGTTGGAATGGACATGGTAAAGCTTGAAAAATATCAGGGATTTTCTGCCGACCTGGCAGGAGCCGGCTGTCTTTTACTTTCATCCGTAACCGGCATTCCGGTATCCACCACGCATACCAAAACCGTTGCCATCATGGGAGTAGGGGCTGCACGCCGCATTTCCAGCGTCAACTGGGGTGTGGTAAAGGAAATGGTTCTCACCTGGGTGCTCACCTTTCCAGGCTGCGGTCTGATTGGATTTCTGATGGCAAAGCTTTTTATGTGGCTGTTTTAAGAGAGGAGAATAAATCATGGCAAAACAGAATAACAACTATTATTTCGATGCCTTCGCAAAGGGCATTTCCTATGCAAACGATGCAGCAGCACTGTTACAGCATATTTTTGAGCAGTTTGATGCCTCCGGTATCAAAGCACAGTTAGACGAAATGCACACGATTGAGCATACCGCAGACGGTATCAAACACGAAATGATGGAGCGTCTGGTGAAAGAATTTCTTCCGCCGATAGAACGTGAGGATATCGTGGAGCTTGCCCACACCATCGACGAAGTTTCCGATTTGATTGAGGATGTTGTTTTACGAATTTACATGTACAACATCACTTCCCTGCGTCCGGATGTCCACGATTTTGCAAAACTGATTGTCCGCTGCTGTGCCGACTTAAAGGGAATGGCCGCAGAACTTCCAAATTACCACAAATCCGCCTCTCTGACCGAAAAGCTCAAGGAAGTAAACTCGTTGGAGGAGGAGGGCGACCGCCTGTATGTTGAGGCAACCCGCCGCCTGTATTCCGAAGAAAAAGACCCAACCACCATTTTTGCCTGGACCAACATTTACGATCGGCTGGAAAAATGCTGTGACGGCTGCGAAAAAGTCGCCGACATGGTCGAACTGATTATTTTAAAAAACAGTTAAAAAAACAACGGACTTCCGGTATCAACCGGAGTCCTTTTTTATATAATAGAAAATTGCGATTTCCTATTACACAAAAACGTTCCGCTTTGGAGGCGCACCCATGCGAAAAGAAAACAGGCACAGTCGACTACACTCGGCGCAAGAATGTGCCAAGGCACATTCTTTGTTCTTTTTTTTCGGCAAAACTCAGCCCAGTTCCCCGGGAATATCATGTAAAAGGAGCTCCACCTCTGCATCGGTCAGACACTTTTTGGCAATGTCTGCATTCACTTCTTCCATACTGTCAAATTCCGCCAGCACCTTATAACCAAGCAGTGTGATTTTCTCTCTGGAAAAATCGTCCTCAAACTCAGAAGCCAGCGGCACAACGGAACTGCTGTAATGATGAAGCACCGGATTACCGCAACAGGTTACCTGTTCAAAGCCGCCCTCCGCATAATTATTTTCCCGGCAGATGCCGCTTGCCACAAAAGAACCAAGCTTTAAAAGCCTGCCTTCACAAATAACCCACCGCATTTTTGCGACCAGCGATGCCACATAATATCTGCCCTCATGCCCTACCGTATTGTGAAGCACCAGCCAGCTTTGCTCTAAGGAAAAATCCTGCTTTGCGCCTACCTGCAATTCCACTTCTGTTACAAGCGGAGCTTCTTCATAGGTGAGGCCCAGGTCTGCTGTTTTTTCTCCTTGCAATGCATAACGCATCCGTTCCACACGTTCCTCATTTTCTTCTGATTCCTTCCACAGTTCAAACAACTTTTCTGCACTCTCCATATAATAGGTTGCAATGGTTCCGCTTTTTGTCCTGTCCTTTATCTGAATTTTATGCATACGCTGCCTCCTTTTTCTGTTACTGTACACGCATACCACGCTCAGATTAGTATTCGCATTTTCCGTCCGTTAATGTCCGCTTCATGTATATCGCAATTCTTTCATTATTAAGAATCACTCATTGTCTTCCACTATTTGCTTCAATTCATCTACAGATATGATTTAATTTTTAAATCTATGTAGCATCTTATGACAATTTGAGCATACACAAATCAAATCTGTTTCCGGATTTATAACTACTTCCTCATCTAAATTTGCTAATGGTTTTATATGATGAACTTCTATATATCCCTTTCCTAATTCACCATACTTTTCCTCAAAATCAAATCCACATATCATACATTTCGTACCATGTATACGAATTGCAGCTTCTCTATTCTTTGCATTACGCTCATACCTCGTTGTGTAATACAATTTTCTTTTTCCCTCTACATATCCTTCTGACGCATCCTGTTGTGTTTCATCATCCCAATTTATATTATAATTTCCAGCATTTCTCACACGCCTTACAACTTCACAATTCCAATGATATCCCCTATAGAAATCATTTTCATATTCTTCTGGTACGGTTTCTATAACCTTTTCAAAATTTTCTTTATATAATCTTTTTGTAAAATCACTTTCTGTAGGAGCAATCTCCTTAGTAAAATTATGATTTTCTTTCAGATTTTTCACATAACAAGTTTCACTAATTCTTCCATCCATGCTTGTTTCAAAAGCGTTTCGCAATGCTTCTGGAAGAGCATCTAACTCTCCTTGATGTTATCCCCCACTTTTTTGATACTTCTATTGTTGTTAAATATTCCATTCTTGGCCTCCTTTTATCTTACCTCCATTATATTCACTTATCTAAATAATTACAAGTATTTTTTCAAACATTCGTTCTTGTAATAGTGCTCCAACATCTAACTTTTTTCAACCAAAACCAACCTTTTCGTATCGTTTTTACACCTGCTCCTGTGATATACTGGCTTTACAGCAATAGATTAATGTATCCAGACTATGCTTGCGACTGCTTCGCTATTTTCTGCATTGCGGTCAATCATCAGACAACTAAGAGGAGGGTTACACACATGGGGTTGAAAAAAACACGCGCCTTGGGACCGATTGCCATGGCAGTCGTTTTAACCACACAGCTGCTTGCCACACCACTCACCGGTGTATTTGCAGCAGAAACAACAAATGGAAACAACAAAACAGGAGAATCCACTATGACAAACTTCACAACTTATCAGGCATACAACTTAAATCAGGTAGACGTTACCGACGCTTACCTTACCAATGCCGAGGATAAAGACATCGAATATCTCTTATCCCTAGATGCCGACCAGCTTCTTGCCGGCTTCCGCGAAACCGCAGGAGTCAATATGCAGGGCAAAAAACGCTACGCCGGCTGGGAAAGCTCCCTGATTGGTGGACACACCCTGGGACATTACTTAACTGCAGTTGCCCAGGCAGTTGCCACACTTCCCGCAGAGGACAGCCGCCATGCCGAGCTTTCCGCTCGCTTAATTTACATCATTGACAGTTTAAAAGAATGTCAGGACACACTCGGCACCGGATTTTTATTCGGAGCCACCATCTACAGTAAAAACAATATTGAGCTTCAGTTTGATAATGTAGAAAGTAACAAAACCAACATCACCACCGAAGCCTGGGTGCCATGGTACACCATGCACAAAATCCTTTCTGGCATTATTGATGTTTACAAATACACCGGAAACGAAGCCGCACTGGAGGTTGCAAAAGGACTCGGAAACTGGGTATACAACCGCACCCAGACCTGGTCGGATGCCACTCGCCGCACCGTTCTCGGCATTGAATACGGCGGCATGAATGACTGCCTGTATGAACTGTATGCCGTTACCGGTGAGGATATTTACGCTGTTGCTGCCCATGCTTTTGACGAGGACACGCTGTTTCAGGCAGTTGCCAAGGGCACAAAGGACGTATTAACCAACCGCCATGCAAATACTACCATTCCAAAGTTTATCGGTGCCTTAAACCGCTATGTCACCACCCACGGCAAGACCATTAACGGTGAAGTGGTGGATGCCTCTGACTATTTAACCTATGCCCAGATTTTCTTTGACATGGTGTTAGAACGCCACTCCTACATCACTGGAGACAACAGTGAATGGGAGCATTTCGGCAGCGACTACATCTTAGACGCAGAGCGCACCAACTGCAACTGCGAAACCTGTAACGCCTACAATATGTTAAAGTTTGCCAAGGCGCTTTACATGGCAACCGGAGACACTACTTATCTGGACTATTACGAAAACACCTTTTACAATACCATTCTTTCCTCCCAGAACCCGGAAAGCGGCATGACGACCTACTTCCAGCCAATGGCTACCGGCTATTTCAAGGTATATACCACGGCAACCGTAAGCTTCTGGTGCTGTACCGGCAGCGGCATGGAAAACTTTACAAAGCTTGGCAACGCCATTTATTACTCCGGTGAAAACGGCATTGTCATCAGCCAGTATTTAAGCTCCGTGCTGACTGACGAAGCAAAAAATGTCAAACTGACCATGACAGCAGACATTCCTGCCAGCGACAAAATCACCGTGCAAACTGCAACACTGGACGGCAGCGACACCATAACAGACAGCCTCCTCTTCCGTCTTCCGGACTGGCTTTCCGGCGACATTTCCGTATTAATTAACGGAACTCCGGCAACTGTACAGAATGTCACCACCAATGCTGCCCTTGCAGAAACTGCATCTTCCAAAGTACCTGCCGTTACCCTGACCGAGGACTATGCCGTAGTCAGCGGCTTAGCAAACGGCGACACCATCGAGCTTACCCTGCCAATGAATCTCACCGTACACGGTCTGCCGGACAATGATTCCGTCTATGGCTTTAAGTATGGTCCGATTGTGCTTTCTGCGAAGCTCGGCACCACAGATATGGCTACTACCTATACTGGTGTCAGCGTATTAATTCCTGCTGCCAAACTGATTGAGGAAGAATATATCAGCGACGGCAATGACACTATTTCCGTCATTAACGGCTCCGTGGCAGACTTCATGGCAGACATCAACGAAAACCTCGTAAAAACTGAGGGCAAGCTCGAATGGACGCTTTGCAACACCGATGCCAGCCTGACCTTTGTGCCGCACTACAGCCAGCATACCGAGCGTTACGGCATCTACTTCAACTACGAAAGCAATGCCGACGCTTTCAATGTAAACCGCTATCTGCGTGAGCTTAAAGATGACCGGTTTTCCGCTGCCCTGCTTGATACGGTGCAGCCGGGCTACGGTCAGTATGAAAACGATTCACTGCACAACATGACCGAGCACGGAACCGGTTCTACCGGTGCTACCGGCAACGGCACAAGCCGTTATGCAAACGCCGGAGGCTCCTTTGTTTACACAATGTATGCTGACCCGGAGGTGAACAACGCCTTAGAACTCACCTTAAAGAAAGAGGACAACGGAAAATCCCTGCAGATTCTTGTTGGCGAAGAAATCGTTTATAACGAAACACTGGCGTACCACGGCAATGAAGAAGAATACACCATCCGTATTCCGGTAGCAAAGGAACTCCTTGCAGCATCCGCCGTTTCCCTTTCAGAAAAGCATCCTGTAACCGGAAAAAACGCATACACCGTACAGGTGACTTTTTCCAGCGGCAACGAAGAAGCTTCTGCAAGAATCTGTAACTACGCCTATATGACAACTGCTTACCGCACTAATACAGGCTTTACGCTTTCCGCAGATGCCGGAGAGCTGACACAAGACGGCAATTCCTACCGTCTTGTACTGCCAGCCGATACAGAAACACTTACCCTGACCGCTACACCACAGGATAAATTTGGTTATCTTCGTGTGAATGGTGCTGTTGTACGCAGCAGCTACACCATAGACATGACGGTTTCCAACTTCCTGACGTTGGACTATACCGTTTATGCAGAAGACCACGAAACTACAGCCACCTACACCGTAAGCATCGAACAGCCGGCAGGGGAACGCACAGATGCGGACTACTCCCTGGCCTACTTTGTCAACTGCGGAGACTATGATGTTACCACACTTTCCGACGGTGATTTATTCGGCATTTACAACGGTGTCACCGAACAGGTCTACGGCATTGACCCTGTCACCGGCAGAAAATGGGGTATCGTAGATACCGTTTCTTCTCCATTGAAAAACGGCACGGCGAACAACGCTGCCATGACAAATACCGTATTTACCGATAACACCTGGACTTTCGAAACCAACGCTTCGCTTTCCGATGCCAGTCCAAAAACGTCAACCAACCGTTATACCAAAAACCAGTATGAAAACGGTATTGCCAGAAACCTAAACTACAGCTTTGAACTTCCAAACGGAACCTACACCGTAGAACTTTACTTTACCGACCCATGGAACTGCTCTAAAAATCCGATTGTCTCCTTAAACGGACAGCAGGTATTAAAAAACGTTGCCATGAATAAAGCAGTAACTGCCGAGGCCGAAGTAACCGACGGAGAATTAACGCTTGCCGTTACTTCTCCAACAGCCACTCTTTGTCTGAACCTGTGCTACATCAAGATTTACTTTCCGGAGGATGCCATTGTCACACCATCACCGGAGCCGACCGTCACAGAAGCTCCGGTTCCGGACGAAGTGCTTTCCGGAAACAATAGCACCGAGGGCAGCTCAGATAACAGCAGTTCCGGTAACCGTACGGGGGACACTTCCGATTTGGCAGGAAACGCTGACAGCAGCGAAAACACCAATACTGCTTCCACAGGAAAACATTCTGCACTCCCATGGGTAGCCGGCGGTGCCGTTTTGCTTGGTGCTGCAGCCGGAGTACTGACGTATTTCTTTAAAAAGAAAAGAAAGTAGGATGTAAGTAAGTAAAAAAATCCGGTACTGCATGGACGGAGGGAATACTCCGTCCATGCAGTACCGGATTTTTTTGCGTTGTTCCATTACAACGTTTCCAGATATTTAATTTTTGCCACTGTCTTTTTCCCGGTGATAATATAGCAGCCGGTGTTATCCGGTGAAATTACATAGCTTTCGCAGCCTTCTGGAACAAAAATAGTGCCATCCACCGGACGCTGTCTCGTAATCAGATAGCCGTCCGCTTCATAGCATACTCCCTCTTCCAACGACTTGATGTATTCTTCTAACGTCAGCTTGTTGTTATAAATAATTTCTGAGTGTGGAACTCCCACATAGCGGACATGCCATGGTTCAAACCTGATTCCCGTTTCTTTTTCGCCATAATCCGGGTAGCGGATAATAAAACCGTACTCATCACAGTGAATATTTACAAATTTCCCTGCCTTGGACTTTAAAAAACCGTCTCCGGCATAGTGCGCCACATACACATCCATGCAAAGTCCTGTTTCGTGCTCACTTGCCCCCGGAATCGTTGCGGTTTGCGGGTCTTCCTCATAAAGCTCCTGCTGGCGTTTCTTTGTCCGGATGCCGCTGGAAATATAAAGCTTGTCCCCGCATTCTTTCTGGACTGCATCAGATAATGCCGCATACGCTGTTGTAATACAGGCATTCATTACAACCCCGGTGTCCTTATATTCTGCTGTTTCTGCCTCAAAATCGTCCGGCAGCATATGCTCTGTATTGATTAACATCAGGCTCTGGTCAGAGTGTACATTCTCCTGCTGCAGAAACTCTTCCAGAAGGTATGCATCCATAGTTCCTTTGTTTTTTTTTACATTTACCTGCTGCCGTCCGGAGCCGGTGGTAAGCATATACCACCGGTTCAGAAAATAGCTTTTGTCCGGAGCAGCAACAAGAAAAGCAAACAACAAGGCAAAAGGAACTGCCACTACCCAGAGCTTCATTCTTTTTTTGCGTTTTCGTGTTGACATCGTTTTCTGCCTCCCAAAGGGGATAAAACTCCTCTTACTTACTTTGATTTTTTATTCGGTTGCTTCCAGCACCTGCTCTATCAGAAATTCCGGCACACTGTCTTTACGGAATTGGAACGAATCTGTCCAGGAAAGTAATCCGTCCATATCAGCCGAACCGGTTCCTATAAATTCCACAGTAACATGCAGATACTCCTCAACTTCCGGAAACTCTCCAAATTCGGAAACATAAGGCCTATACACCAGCTTTTTCTGAAGCTCTGCAATTTCTGCCGGGTCTGTCACCTCAATTGAGCCTTCTGCCCAGTAGTCCTCTGCTTTCGAATCCTCCACTGTTTCCGTTGCCATCGGTGTTGGTACCGGATATTTTGCATAAACTTCACCGGATTCTTCGCTGAAACTGCCTGCCGAATCACTCTCCAAATCTGCACTCATTGGCTCCCATAACGTGGAAATATGACAGGCATAGCTAATAACCAGTCTTGAAATATTTGCAGCATTCTCGATTCCCTGCATCCGGTAGCCCTGCTCCTTTAAAAGAGCAAGCGTTTTTGCCATGGATGGGTACACCAGAATGGTTGTACTGGCTTCATAAATATCATCTCCATTGTTGGCCTCAAAGCCGACTTCCAGCTCACCAATGGCACAGGAGGTTCTCAGTTCCTCAAAATCCATGACAAGCAGCTCGTCACGGTAGGTTTCCAAAATTGTCCGGCAGTTTTTAACCAGCTTGACCGATGTTCCATTGGTTGGTGCAAAACAGGTAATACCGGTTATCTTGTAGCTATGCTCTAAAATTCCAAACAGCGGATGCGTTGCTGTTTTATATTCTTCATTGTTATAAATACGCTCCAGCAAATTCAGAACAGCGTAGTAATTATATTGATAATATCTGGAAACCTTAGAACCGTTCTTTAGCGTATACTGGATGACAAACTCCATGGTATGCACCTTGGTTCCGTCCTCCGGATTCGTATAATAGTCATAAATACGTCTGCCAAACAGGCGGTCCATACGGTTTTTCTGAACATCTTCCGTAAGGATTTCTGCCAGCTCATAAACAGCATCAATATCCGTAAGCTCCATATGTTCCAGTGCGTATCTCTGAGCCGAGTTCCAGCCGTTTTCATCATAATACGAACCTCCAAAACGCAGGTCGCTGTTTACCAGTGCCACGCTTGCAATTTCACTCTTTTTTGGAAGATACGTATCGTAGCCAAAAACATCATACAGAAATGCCATCGGCAGAAATGCTGCAACTGCCACAGAAAGTAAAAGCTGCACCTTATGCGCCAGACATTTGCGGATGTCGCCGCTGTAGAGTGCCTCTATGACACCATGACACAGAACTGCACCAAGCACACTGCCAAAAATAAGCCATGGCACATAAGAATTTCTGCCGTTTTCATATTGCAGCACCAAAAACAGAACACCGGCTAACGCACCAACCGGAATGGTAATCATAATCCGCACGATTGGCTCCGTTATCTTAAAGACCATCGCCGTGTCTGCTTTTTCGCTGGCACGCAGCTTATACAGCCACAGATTGATGCCAAGCAGCACTGCTGCCAGTAAGAGGAACGCTAACAGCTCTAACAGAAATTTTGCGTCGGCATTGTATACCTTCAGAATCAGACTTACATAGTAGCTTGCCGGAGACAGCCAACGGGTGCCTTCCATGATTTCTGCAAAGTTCATGTCTGTTACATAATTTGTCACAAAGAAGCTGCCCTTTAATACCTCCACAAGCCCTACCATTGCCGGGGCATACACATTCAGCACTACAAAGCCAAGGAAGGCTATCAAGAGCTTTCCAGTCAGCATCATGGCAAGAATGGCAACCAGGTACATCACCAGATAGCCCATCAGATGCAGCAGGAACGATAACAGGCTGTATGCCAGAATCTGGGTTGTCATCACACCGTAAATCATACACAGAAGATAAGTGTAGAGAAGACCAATCAGGTATGGCACTGCATAAATCAGAATACCGCTTACAAACCGTACCAGAAAAAGAGTTTCCCGCTTCACCGGGAGACTGTGGTAAAAGTCCACCTGCTTTCTGGAATGCAGATAAGCAAAGCCGCTCATGGCGCAGATAATGGAGCCGACAACGGCAACCACCAGAAACCATGGATAAAAGCCATAAAAATTGTTGCACAGAAATCCCGAAAGATGCTCTATCATGTCATGGGCAGAATTCTGATATACTCTGCTGAAGTTATCATAATAATTCTGAAGTACCATCGTAAACGCCACCACAAAGGTTGCAAAAAATACAAGGGAGGAAAGAATCAGTGTCCACAGCCTCCTGCGGATATCTTCTTTGAGTAGATTAAAAAATGAGCTTTTTGATGTCATAGCCTGCCACCTCCGTTTCACTGATAAAGATTTCTTCCAGACTAAGCGGCAGAACTTCCATGAAAATCGGATTTGCCGTCTGTATCTGGTTGCGGATATCGTCCGAGCTGCCTCTTGCTGTAATCGTATATAAAGAGCCGCGGAGTTCTTTTTTTACAATATCCAGATTTTTGAGTACTTCTTCAATGTTGCTGTCTGCCTTAAACGCACACTGCACCTTGTGGATATTGACCTTCATATCTTCTAAGTCCTTGGAGAGCAGCACGCCGCCGCGGTGCAGCAGACCTACATGGTCGCAGATGTCTTCCAACTCTCTGAGGTTATGGGAGGCAATCACCGGAGTGAGTCCCCGCTCTTCGATTTCCTTTGCGAAAATGCTCTTGACCGCCTGGCGCATAACCGGATCTAGACCGTCAAAGGTTTCGTCACAGAATAAGTACTTTGTGCCGGCGCAGATGCCGCAGATGACGGACAACTGCTTTTTCATGCCCTTGGAAAAGGTTGCAACCTTTCGCTTTTCACTTAAATCAAACTGTGCAAGCATTTTACTCATGCGTTCTTTATCAAACTTTGGATACACCACGGAGTAATAACGCATCAGTTCTCTTGGTGTTGTATTGGAAAAGAAATACTGGTCATCGGAAATATAGAAAAATTCCCGTTTTGCCGCCGGATTTTCATACACCGGCATATCGTCGAGGGTAAGGGAACCGGAATCCGGTCTTAACACCCCTGCCATCATACGCAGGAACGTACTTTTTCCGGCACCGTTTGTTCCGATCATACCAAACACGGAACCTTCCCGGATGCTGACCGACACATTATCCACTGCCAGAATATCCGAAAAAGCTTTGCTGATATTTTTTGCTTCTATCATACGAATTTGTTCCTTTCTTTTATTTATTGCACACTGTTTACTGCCTGTTGTTACCGTATGCTTTGCTGGCTGCTGTTTACTGCCTGCTGCTACATGTTTTTCGTTTACGGTTGTGCGTAAAACTCTTTTACCAGCCCTATCATTTCTTCCTCTGTCATATCTGCTTTTTTCGCCTGCTTTACCAGCTCAGAAAGCTGATTTTTCATTTCTTCCTTATGCCGGTCCTTTAATGTGCTGATGCCTGCCACGAAATTTCCCCTTCCTTTCACACAATAAATGACACCCTGCCGCTCTAACTCCGCATAGGCGCGCTGCACCGTGTTCGGATTGATGGATAAATCCATGGCAAGCTCGCGGACACTGGGAAGCTGGCTGTCGGTTTCTAATACTCCCAGCAGAATCAGGTCCTTCATTTTTTCCACGACCTGTTCATAAATCGGACGCCGGTCCGCATAATCCAACGTTATCACAGAATTCCTCCTTTCCGGTGAAATGTATGTTCCCGACGCATTCCTGCATCAAGGGTGATTTCTTAACCATAACCTGCGTTTCTTTGGTACGATTTTTTGTTATCTCTGCCCTGTATAATAAGTGTACTAACATTCTTAATACAGTCAGTATGCTACCATAGTATCATTTTTATGTCAAGAGGAAATTTTTGAAATTAATTAAGAATTTTTAAAATTAATTAAGAAAGCAACCATCCTTGCCATGTTTTTTTGCAAAACCCTCTAATCTCCTTTTGCGCAGCAAAACTTAAAATGAGCCTGCGAATCGTTACCGGAACGAGGTACGAGTGAACAGTAACAAGTTAAGGGTTCAGATTTATCCACAAAGCGGGACGAACGGCATACTCATTTGCAAAGTAGTCGTATGCCTCCAATATACTTAGCGAAAATAGTAACACAGACAAACGTCCTGCAAGGCACGATGTATGCTCTGCAGGACGTTTCTATTTTATCTCTTATTTCTTATTTTTATGCAAATGGATTTTCGGATGGGTATGGCAGGCTCTTTGGCTGGTTGTAGCCGATTTCGTTATATGCTACACCAACATACTTCAGAACTTCAAAAATTTCCTTTCCGAAGTGGCCGAATGCAACCGCACCATGGTGAGGATAGTTCTTTTCTACGAGAACGTGGCGGTAGAAACGACCCATTTCCTTGATAGCAAAGACACCGATAGCACCAAAGGACTTTGTTCTTACGTCAAGAACCTCACCCTCTGCCACATACGCACGGAGGATGTTGTCGGAAGTGGACTGTAAACGGAAGAATGTGATATCGCCCGGCATAATGTCTCCCTCTAAGGTTCCATTGGTAACTTCTACCGGAAGGCTTCTTGCCATAATCTTCTGGTTTCTCATTTCGCAGAACGCAAGCTTGCTGGAGCAGGTGTTGCCGCAATGGAAGCCCATGAACGTATCCTTGTGTGTGTAAGGGAACTTGCCTTCGATGGATTCCTTGTACATATCTGCCGGAACGGAGTTGTTAATATCCAGTAAGGTAACTGCATCCTCGCTGACACAGGTACCGATGAACTCACTGAGTACACCGTAAATATCTACTTCACAGGAAACCGGAATGCCACGTCCGGTTAAACGGCTGTTGACATAGCAAGGTACGAAGCCAAACTGTGTCTGGAATGCCGGCCAGCACTTGCCTGCGATAGCAACAAACTGACGGCTGCCCTTGTTAGCCTCTACCCAGTCAAGCAGTGTCAGCTCATACTGAGCAAGCTTTTCTAAAACCTCCGGCTTCTTGTTGCCTGCGCCAAGCTCTTTTTCCATGTCTGCAACAACCGCAGGAATTCTTGCATCACCGGCATGCTTATTGAAGGCTTCGAATAAGTCGAGCTCGGAGTTCTCTTCGATTTCTACACCAAGGTTGTAAAGCTGCTTGATTGGAGCGTTACATGCAAAGAAGTTCTTTGGTCTTGGACCGAAGGAGAAAATCTTTAAGTTGGAAAGACCGTATACGGCTCTTGCAATTGGAAGAAACTCGTGAATCATATCTGCACATTCCTCTGCTGTGCCAACCGGATATTCCGGAATATATGCCTTTACGTTACGGAGTGCAAGGTTATAGCTTGCATTTAACATACCGCAGTAAGCATCGCCTCTGCCGTCTAATAAGTCAGCCTGGGACTCTTCTGCTGCTGCCAGGAACATTTTTGGTCCGTTGAATTTTTCAGCCAGCATGGTTTCGGAAATTTCCGGACCGAAGTTGCCAAGATATACACAAAGAGCATTACAGCCTGCTGCCTGGATATCTTCCAAAGCCTGCTGCATATGTATTTCGCTTTCTACGATACAAACTGGACATTCATAAATGTCTGCTGCGTCATACTTTGCGGCATAGGCTGCTGCTAATGCTTTTCTTCTGTTGACTGCCAGAGATTCCGGGAAACAGTCACGGCTTACTGCCACAATACCTACCTTCATTTTTGGTACATTCTGAATCATTGTAAATCCTCCTTATTTTTGAAGAAAAACGTTCTGCATTCTCAGATTACTGCCCATAATACATCCTGTTTTCTTCATAGTTTTTTTGATAAACCGCCTATCATGTGCTTTGCTGTAACTATAAATCTACCGAATAGTTACACTTTGTTTATTATACTTCAGGGAATTCCAAAAAGATACTGCCTGAATTACATTAATTTTATCGCGATTTTTCCACTCTGTCAATGAAATATCCGCTTCTCACTGCCCAAATATTGCTATAAAATATGATGCACACCTTTTTTTCTGCTCCAAAAAATAAAAAGAAAAAAATTTTTGGAATTTTTACAAAAAGTACTTGCAATTTTTTTTCTTATGATATATAATAGCTTTCGTGTCAAGGACACAGCAAACATTTAGGGCTATCGCCAAACGGTAAGGCAACGGACTCTGACTCCGTCATCTCAAGGTTCGAATCCTTGTAGCCCTGCTAAAAA
>CAZJAA010000039.1:0-26561 GCA_964544055.1 uncultured Lachnospiraceae bacterium
TTATGGCAGATGAAAATGGCATACGCCAGCCACCCTTATATTAGGCGCTTACGAATTATATGACTTATTTGTACAGAGAAAGGACTGCTATTTTGTGTGCAGCGACATTCAGGGACTGATTGGATTTAATGAAATCTCGCACAAGACGGGTGACATTGCCATCTTAACGGAGCTGGAGCGTTTAAATGAGGCTGCTGGGGACGAGGATGTGGTGTTCCGTATCGGTGCGGATGAGTTTGTAATACTGACAAACAGCAGGGATGCAGCCTATGCGGAAAGCATTGCAGAAAAGATCCGGGCAAAGAATGGTGACCCCCTTGTATTTGAAGAAAAGGAGATTCCGCTGCACCTGTATGTCAGTGTGACAAAATTGCCGGACGGTGTCGTGCGGTATCACGAGCTGTTTACCGGATTGCAGAAAACGATTTTGGAAAATAAATAAGAATGCATAACGTCCAGTGGCATCACTTATCCTATGCAAACTTTCATAGGATAAGTGATGCCGTATAATTTCATGTGGGTCTTGTTATATATTTTATCTCCTGATATGCTAAGGAATCATCAGTCAACAAACACAGGCTTGATACCATTTGCAGATTTTCCATAGGAAAGCCCGACATATTATTTGTGCAATTCTTCGATATTCTTTTCTTTCGAGGTCATTACTTTACCATAATCTTCTGACTTGTCTCGCATCAGAATGAAACCACACTTCAAATGCTCCAAAGAAAATCTATGTGTAATAAATTTAGACGGAGCAATTCTCTTTTCGTCCAATTTTTTCAGCACATATTGCCAATCATCCGGTTCCGTCATTTCATCCCCCGGAAAGCCAAAAGAAGAATTCCAGGTTCCGCTGACCAATAGCTGATTGCGAAGAATCTTCCAATAAACCAGCTTTTCCAAATTGATATCTGATGCGGGATTTCCAACCAAGATAACCTTTCCACCCGGAGCTGCCGCCTCCACTGCCAATGAAATCGTTTCGTTTTTTCCTACACACTCAAAAAAGATATCCACACCTTTTTCATCCGTGCGCCCAGTTATCCACTCTTTTGCATCATGTTCCCTGCAGTTAACATAGTTATCTTCCTCTATACCGAAGTCAAGCACCGCCTGTTGCTGAAACCCTTTATTTCCGATGGCAAGAATATGATTCACACCCATTTCCTTCAAGAACATAACAACAAAAAGTCCAATTGTCCCCAGTCCGCAAACTGCTACCGTATCCGACTGTTTTACACCGGACCGGCGTACTGCATGCACCGCCACTGCCATAGGTTCTAACATAGCCGCTTCTTCAAAAGACACCATTTCCGGTAATTCTATCAGATTGTCAACAGGAACTGCTACATATTCCGCAAAACCACCGTTTCTGCGAGAACCAAGATAACTGTACTTTCGGCACATTTCATACCGCTTTTTTCGACACGGACCACACTGCCTGCATGGAATCAACGGGAAAATCCCCACTCTCTTCCCTATCCACTTGGAATTTTCACTGCTGCCAGCCGTTTTTACCACGCCGGAAAATTCATGACCCGGAATCAACGGATACGAATATGTTCCGGTTTGATACACTCTCGGTATATCAGAACCGCAAATTCCCGCCGCCTTTACTTCAACCAAAACCTCATTTTCTGCCGGTACTGGTGTTTCCACCTCTTCAAGTTGAAACTTATTTATTTCACGCAGTACATAAGCCTTCATCTTATCCGTCACCTCACGTCATTTCTCGGACAAGCTTTTTGCAACACCCACTGTTTAAACTGCTCCAAATCTGTCCTTGTCGTAATTTTAAAATTGCTTTCCAGTCCCGGAATCATAACCACATCCAGTCTCGCCAATATTGCCGGTTCTGTAGAACCATTGATTTCCATAATTTTTGTCGGAAATAATGCCTTATTTGCTTCATAATACTTTCCTATCCTAAAAAATTCCGGAGCCTGACCTGCAAACAACTGATTCCGATTTAGCAGGGAAGTTATCATTTTCCCATCTCTACTCGAATATATGGTATCCTTCATTGGAAGCACCGGCAGAACCCCATCATGCCCACGTAGCGCAAAAAAGCCCTGGGATATCAAGTCTGCTGTTACGCAAGGTCTTGCTGCATCGTGAATCAGTACGGTATCCTCTTCAGAAGCATGCACCAGACTGTCCTCCAGACCATTTACAATCGACAACTGCCGTGTTGTGCCCGGTGCAGAAAATCCACGGAATTTTTGCTTCCACATTTCCCCTGTAAAAGTATCCGCACCGTTTTCTGCTCTCTGTTTTTCTATCTCTTCCACAATAAACTGCTGCCAGCATTTCTCTGCAACAATCTGTACACCGTCTATCTCCGGATGTTGCAGTATTGTTTCCAAACAATAGAAAATTACCGGCTTCCCATTTATCTTAATATATTGTTTTGGAATATCCGAACCAAGACGCATGCCTATCCCTCCGGATAAAATAAGAGCAATATTCATAAACCGTTAAAACCTCAACTTGCGAATCTCTTTTAAAATTTCCCCATAGGCTTTTTCTTTACCAAACAGCAACGTAGTACCAAGAACAAAACCATCCATCCCCTTAGGGGCATTCTCTAAAATGCGCTCCTTGCCGCAGGCACCATCCCACCAAAGTTCAAAGTCCATTTCTTCACGCAAAGAAAGCAGCTTTGAAATCTTTTTTCCTACATACGGTAAATACATCTGCCCCGCATTTCCGGGATTTACAGACATAACAAGAACGCATTTTACAATACGCAACATTTCAAACACAGTTTCCACACTGGTTCCCGGATTGATTGCAATACCTGGAACCATCCCCGCATCAATTACCTTCTGTAACGTAGTTGAAGGATGGTACTCTGCCTCCGGATGAATATAAACTGTGTCGCCCGGACGCAGGTTGCTTAAAAACAAATCAATGTGATTATTCGGATGTTCAATCATTAAATGAACATCCAGCGGTTTTTTCGTTGCCCCCGCAATAAACCGCATGTCATTTAAAGACATGGCAAAATTAGGTACATAACGCCCATCCATAATATCAATGTGAAAGGAGTCAATTCCTCCTTCTTCTAATGCTTTTACTTCTTTCTCCAGATTGCCATAGTTCGCACACATCATGGAGGCTGTTAATTTGAAATTCATGTGTCTTCTCTTGCCTTTCTGCTTTTTCTCTTGTTTTTATTGCATCTACAGCAAATACACTGAGTAATAGTTGTAAACCTTGATTGTACTAAAAGCTCTCTATTCTTTCTTTAAAATTTTATATATAATTTCTATAAAATTCTAATGTTTCCTCTATTGTTTGTTCCAACATAATCCTTGGTTTCCATCCTGTACACCTGTTTAGTTTTGATGTATCTGCTTCAATAATTGGCACGTCGACAGGTCTAAATTTTGACTCATCAATTTCTACTTCTATTTTTATTTTTGCCTTAGAAATAATCATTTGAAGAACTTCCTCAATTGAAATAGCCTTTCCACTTCCAACATTATAGACTTGCCCTTTTTTTCCTTTGGTTATTAATAAACCATATGCACGCACTACATCCCTTACATCTGTAAAATCTCGTTTTGCACCTAAATTTCCCACTCTCAATATCGGAATCTTTAATCCAGCTTCTATTTCAGCTACTTGCTTGCAAAAATCTGCAACCACAAAGGCCGATGTCTGATTGGGACCCGTATGATTAAATGCACGTACCATAATAATATCCATATCATACGCCTCCACATAAACTTTTCCAATCATATTTTGGCAAACCTTTGATACAGCATAAATATTTCTCGGACGAAGTGGATTTTCTTCTGTAATTGGTAATTCTCCTACGGCGATATGACCATACTCCTCACCAGAACCAATTAAAATAATTCTAGGCTGAATATTAATTTCTCGTACTGCGTCTAACAAATTAATCGTTCCTTTTATATTAACATCGACCGTAAGTGCTGGATTTTCCCATGATAACGCTACAGAACTCTGTGCTGCAAGATGAAAAATATAATCCGGACGAATATTATCCAACAACTCTATAATTTTTTCCTTTTTAAGAATGTCCAGATCCAACACTGTTACATTTGGAAGCTCTAGAATCTCATATGACATCTTAGTTGCCACTACATCATAATTCAATTCTTCACTAAGATATTTTACTAAATACTTACCTACAAAACCTGCCCCGCCAACAACTAACGTCTTCATGCCACTTTCACCTCATACAAGATAAATTTAAAATGTAAATACATGATATCTATTCTTCATTAGTTGTTTTGTAAAGTCATCGTTTCAAGCTCTTTTGTCACTAATTCCATATCATTCAAAACCATTTTTTCTACTAACTGTTCAAACGATATTTCTCTTTTCCACCCCATTGCTTTCTCTGCTTTTTTCGGATTACCAAGCAAAAGCTCAACTTCTGCCGGACGAAAAAATTGTGGATTAACTCTTACAACTATTTTGCTCGTAGACTTGTCCCTGCCTACTTCTTCTACTCCACTACCTTCCCAGATAATATTCATACCTACAACCATAAACGCTTTTTCAACAAATTCACGTACTGTTCTGGTTTCATTTGTTGCAATGACATAATCATTCGCTTCTTCCTGTTGTAACATCATCCACATTGCTTTAACATAATCTTTTGAATGCCCCCAGTCTCGTTTCGCATCTAAATTTCCTAATTCAAGATAATCCTGTACACCAAGTTTAATTCTTGCCACTGCATCTGTAATTTTACGTGTAACGAACTCCTTACCTCGCCTTTCAGATTCGTGATTAAACAAAATCCCTGAACATGCATACATATTATAACTCTCACGATAATTCTTCGTAATCCAATGACCATACAATTTTGCTACTCCATATGGACTTCTTGGATAAAACGGTGTTGTTTCACATTGCGGAATTTCCTGCACTTTACCAAACATTTCTGAAGTGGATGCCTGGTAAAAACGAGTTTCAGGCTTTATTATTCGGATAGCCTCTAACATATTTGTAACTCCTAAGGCATTTATATCTGTTGTGGTTAAAGGCGTGTTCCAAGATGCTGCCACGAACGACTGCGCAGCTAAATTATACACTTCATCCGCTTTCGAAATTTTCAATGCAGTAATTAAAGAAACGGGATCTGTCATGTCTGCATATATAAAATGAATCCTATCTTTTATATGATCCACATTGCCATAATCCACAATGCTTTTTCTCCTTATAAGTCCATAAACCTCATAACCCTTTTGTAATAATAACTCTGCTAAATAAGAACCATCTTGTCCTGTTATACCTGTAACTAATGCTCTTTTCATCCTTTCCCTCCTTAAATATACTCCAATCTATCACTATTTTTTAATATTTCTAGTATCTTTTTAATATTTCCTACGTCGTCTTTATTGCAAATCAATGTGGCATCCTTTGTATCTATAATAATTAAATTTTGTAAACCAATTGTAGCAATTAATTTATCGGCCCCTTCAATAATACAGTTCCTTGAGTCAACCGTTATTACATTTCCTGACACAATATTATTACGATCATCTGCATCTCGAATCCTACTAATTGCAAGCCAAGCTCCTACATCATCCCATCCAAAATTTCCTGGTAAAGTATATATGTTTTTTGATTTTTCTAAAATACCGTAATCGATTGATATCGATACAAATTTTTCAAACTCATTTCTTAAAATTTCTTCTTGTTTCGATGTTGCAAGTGCATTCTTAATAACTTCTAAGCCATTGTAAAGCTCTGGCATATATTCCCTAATATTCTTTAATATTGTTGATGTTTTCCAAATAAACATCCCACTATTCCACAAATACTCCCCATTTTTAAAATACTTATTTGCAGTCTCATAATCTGGTTTTTCTACAAACCTTTCTACCTCGTAAGCATGCCCTATCTGTTGATTTGATATAAATTTAATATAACCATATCCTGTTTCAGGATAGCTTGGTGTAATACCTAAGGTTACCAGATTATCCCCTGACTCTGCTATTTCACAAGCCTCTTTTAATGTATTGCAAAACATCTCTGCGTGCTTTATTAAATGATCCGATGGCAAAACTATCATCACTGCATCCTCATATTTATGAGTAATATATACTGCACCAAAACCGATACATGGCGCAGTGTTTCTGCCTATCGGTTCGCAAAGAATATTTTCTTTCGGCAAGTCAGGAAGCTGCTCTATCACAAGTTCTTTATAATCTTTGTTTGTTACAACATATACATCCTGTATACTCACAAAAGGCAATATTCTTTCTACCGTTAATTGGATCATAGTTTTTCCATCACTTGTTAATGACAAAAACTGTTTTGGTAAATTTTTTCTGCTTTTGGGCCAAAAACGCTCCCCGCGTCCACCAGCCATAATTAATGCGGTTTTTTTCATATGTTCATCTCCTTTAAACTGACCTATAAACTTTTTCTGTAAGTTCTGCCGTTTTATCCCAAGAAAACTTCTTACACTGTTCAAAACCTTTTTCCACATAGGCTGAACGCAAGCTAGTCGAATCAAGAATCCTCTTTATTGCTTCAGCTAATTCTTCTGGTTCCTTCGGTGTAACATATAACGCTGCATCTCCCCCCACTTCCGGAAGACTAGATACATTTGTAGTAATAACCGGACTGCCACACGCCATTGCTTCAAGTATCGGAATACCAAATCCCTCATACTCTGACGGAAACAAAAACGCCTCTGCCGATGACAACAAAACTCGTTTCTGACTATCCGTCACAAATCCCGTTTGTATCACATCGTTAATATATTTATAACTATGTAATCGTTTTGGAATGTCCATAACAAACGGATTCAAATCTCCCGCCAAAACCAATTTTAGTCCTGTATATCTCGGTTTAATCATTTCAAAAGCATCCAAAATATTTACAATTCCCTTTCTAAAATCTAAAACACCTAAATACAGCAGAAACGGTCCTTCTATCCCCAGTTCAAGAAGCACCGTCGCATCTTTTTCCGGATAATGCACGGTTAAATCATATGCTAACGGAACCACATGTATCCGATTTGCTTTTATTAATGTACGTTCCTGCAAGTCATTTTTTACACTCTGCGAATCTGTAATAATCTGAATATCCTCTCTTGGCGAAACAAAATCTATTGTCGCCTGAAATGCTTTTCTGGAATTCTCATTAAACGAAATATTATGCATCATAGCAATACAATCATGAATTGTAACAACCATTTTTCCATCCACATTAAACGGAACTTCAAACGGATTGGGGAAATGATATAACTCAGCCTTGCCCCCAATATAATAACTATATGGCATCTGTGCATAATTCTGTAAAGCGTTCGCTTTGTTTGCGTCTAAAATAGTACTATAACTCAATAAATTACATTCATACATATCCAATTGCTTTGCGACATCTAAAGAGAGATAATCAAGCATATTTTGTCTATAATTCTGCTCCTTTTTATAGTCAAAAAAAGAAATGGAGTACTCATTTTGATTACGCCATACTAAAGACTCTATCAAATTAATTGTATAATAAGGTATTCCTCGCAATCTGTATCTTGGTCGGCAAAGTGCCTGTGTTTCGATATTTATTTTCATAACTCATCACCTGTTATATACAGTTTCATATATATTCTCCGTCAATTCTGCCGTCTTATCCCATGAAAAATTTTTAATATTCTCAAATCCCTTTGCAACATACTCCTGCCGCAGGTTTTCAGAATACAGCATTCTCTCAATGGCTGCCGCTAATTGCTCCGGTTTTTTTGGTGTCACATACATAGCCGCATTGCCACCCACTTCCGGCAGGCTGGATACATTTGTCGTAATAACCGGAGTTCCACATGCCATTGCCTCTAAAATCGGAATACCAAATCCTTCGTATTCCGATGGAAACAAAAAGACCTCTGCAGAAGACAACAATACTCTCTTTGTTTTATCATCTACAAAACCAGTAAACAAAATATCCTCGCAGGCGTTATACAAACCTATCTTTTGATAAATCAAAGATTCTTCTGCTGCATTCATTCCTCCTGCTAATACCAATTTTATTTCTGAATTCTTTTGTTTTATAAGTTCAAATGCCTTTAAAATATCAAAAATTCCTTTACGCGAATCAATGGCACCCAAATACAAAAGAAACGGCCCATCTATACCCATTTGCTGAAGCATTTGAAGATTTTTATCTACGTAACAGATACGAGGGTCGTATGCCAGCGGAACTACATGTACTCTGTCTTCAGAAAAATTATAATATTGCATCACATCTTTTTTTGTAGACATAGAATCAACTATTATATCTATCCACTTATTTTCCCTTATATATTTCATGCAATTTTCAAAAGCCTTAACAATATAATCTTTATAATAAAGAGTAGTTCCCGGCAATACCGGAAGTAAGTCATGCACCGTAACAATAGAACGCTTATCTATATTAAATGGTATATTTACTGATTGTGTAAAATGATGTATATCTGCATCTAAATTCATCCACTCACGATAAGATGCGTAATCATATGCTGTTGCTTTGCCCATTATATTACTGTCAATAATAGTAGAAAAACTTAACTTGCTGCACTCATTTATGTAAGCTCTTTGTTGCACCTCTTTTGATAGATACTTTTCAACATATCTGCGATTTCCTCGTTCATGATTTAAATCAAAAAAGGAAAGAGTGTATTCATTCCGATTCCTATGTAGCAAGCTTTCCGCTATATTGCATATATAGTATGGAATCCCTCTTAAATTTTCTGTGCATAAAAATTGAACATCAATATTTACCTTCACCCCATGCTCTCCTAACTATTATAGGCAATCCGATATACCTCTTCGGCCATTGCGGCAGTTTTATCCCACGAAAACATTTTGCATCTTTCAAAACCTTTGACAATGAATTCCTGCCGTAAACTTTCTTTACTCAACAACTTTTCAATTGTTGCAGCTAATTCTTCTGGTTGTTTCGGTGTCACATACATAACTGCATCACCACCCACTTCCGGCAAGCTAGATACACAAGTAGTAATAACTGGACTACCACATGCCATCGCTTCTAAAACCGGAAGTCCAAATCCCTCATACTCTGACGGAAAAAGAAATATTTCTGCGGAAGAAAACAATGCTCTTTTTTGCTCATCACTAACAAATCCTGTTAAAATAACATCCTTGATATATCTATAGTCTTTTAATCTTTCTACTACTGGAGTAACTACTGGATTTAACTCCCCTGCCAAAACTAATTTTATATCTTGATTTCCACTTCGCGATTTTAATATTTCAAAAGCATCTAATATATTTACAATACCTTTTCTGAAATCCAACACTCCTAAATACAAAATATATGGCGCATCTATGCCCATTTTTTTTAGCAATGTCGGATTTTTTTCTACATAATGCACTTGATTATCATATGCTAGTGGAACTACATGAATTCGTTCCTCCGCAATGTCCGCATACTCTATCATATCCTTTTTGGTACATGCAGAATCAGCCATAATTAAAATATCTTCTCGATTTTTTACAAATTGAACTGAATCTTCCATCATTGCCTGATTCAACCAATCCCAACCGTTTTTTAGCTGCGGCAGCAACGGCAATATATCGTGCGCCGTGACCACAGTATTGGGCATAACATTTTTAGGAACATTATGCAAATTAGGAAAATGGCATACGTCAAAAGTTTCCCCAAAATATTCATTATATGGAATACGATCATAAACAGAGGCTTCTCTTTTTATACTTCCTTCCATTATGGTTTTATAGCTAAGAGTATTACATTCGCATAGTTTCAGGCCTCTTTCTATAGCTGACGCCAGATAATTTTCAATATAAGATCTATTATTTCGCTCTTTACCATAATCAAAAAAGGATACCGAATATTCATTCCTATTTCTCTTTACTAAGGCGTTCATTAAATTAATCATATAGTATGGTATTCCTCGTAAATTATTTGTACATATATGTTGTACCTCCATATTTACTTTCATCCTATTTCCCCCTACCATTTATTTTATCTTAGCATCCCGCACTTAACATATAAGCTTATACTTTTACCGCACTACTACACATGTATATTTATCCCCATGCATTGTTCCTTCTGTTCTTTCCATTATCTTTAACCCTGCCCTATTAAACATGAATTCTGCTGATTTTCCCACAGGAAAACAGACATGAAATCTGGTATATGGATAAAGATATTCATAACAGGCTGTTGCATGGACCATTGTTGCCTCGTTACCAGACAGCAATTTTTTCATAAACTTGAGTTCCTCTACAGGATTTCTTAAATGCTCCAAAAGATTATTAGAAAAAATACCCTCAAATTTTATCTTTTGAAGTTCTGTTTTATTTGTAATGATATGTTTTACGCTGGAGGATGTTGCGAATGGTTCATACCCATATACATCATACCCTTGTTCCCTTAATATTGATATACTTTTAGACCATTCTCCTCCACATCCATAATTTAAATATTTCTTTCCCTTTATTGGATTCAACTTATGAAATGTACGTATCTCATCCTCTGTCGTATCCCCCTCTTGAAATATAGAATAATGTTGGACATAGTCCTCTGTTAGTTCTTCATCAGATAACAGCAACATTTTTTTTGGTCCAATTACAGCTCCACAATGTGAGCAAACATATCTCTCTAACTTTCCTCCACCAAATAAACAAACACATGTGAGTTTCTCTGCCGAATTCACCTGTATCTCATTATCGCAAATCAAACACTTGATTCTGGGAAAATTAACTCTGTCCAAAAGTAAGTCATATGTATGCCATCTCTCTGCAATAATCTTTTTTATCATATATTCTTTTGTTAATGGCGCAATTTTTTCTTTATTAATCGCAAATTGAACAAACTCGCCTGTCCGTGTAATAATCGGCGCATATGTATATGTATTTTCCCTAAAAAAAGCATCAAGTTCCGCATCTACATTTTCTGAAAGTGTAACAGAAGAGAATGTTTTATTTATAACTTCATCAATCAATATCCCTTTATCATACTTATTCACCATATCTATCGTAACATGATCGTTTTCTTTTTTCCCATATAACCCTATAAGTTTATTTCTGTCATCAACAACAGCTACATATCCGTCTGAGCGCCAAAATGCTGATTGCAAATCATAAATAGAAGCATTTACACTTATTTTCATATAACCCTCTTTTTCTATCAGTAAAAATCTCTACAATCGTTATTTCTTGTGTATCGTGGTCTGTCACGGAATGGAATATTTGGATACTGTGTAATAAATGTATTTCCTTCAAAAGTACATGTTTTGCATGGATATTGAGTAAAATCAGTTGTAAACCCTTTTCTGAAAGCAGTGGCAGCCTCTGAATGAAAAATATTATAAATACTATCCTTTGCCACATTACCCATTTCAAATTCTTTGTGCAGTTCATAATCATTACGACGATTTCCACAAGTATACACTGAACCATCATGATATATATTAAATGTTATAAAAGAATTAGGACAAAACCAGCATTTTCTATTACATTTTGAATTTGGTTCTATAGAAATACTTTCTACATTGTTCGCAAACAATTCTTTTTTCTGATCATATGTTAACTCTGTTTCATAAAATAGCGGATCAATCAAAAAGGAGGTTACTTCTTTAGGATTACAAACAAGGATATCCTTTTTCGTAAATCCCATTTCTGTTAATTGCGCTTTAATTTGCCCTATGGAAATTGGATGCATAGCCGTAATTACAACAACATCCGTTTCTACATTTTCTATATCAGAAGGTGAAATAACCTTTATATCTATTATCTTTTTTGCTGCCCATTCTCTGGCATCTTCACTATTATCTGTTAATGCTACGATTTCATATTTCTCTTTTAAATCATATGAATTCATATAATAGTTCAAACCCAAACCAAATATTATCGCTTTCATACCGTAACCTCTTTTCTATTTTCCAGAACCGTTTTTTCAATTATAACCACACTATTCACCATACAATTTATCTGGTACAACATATCTTTAGTCGTTGCCTTTTTCCACTTATTATTCATTCCTCTGGATAAAACCGTAACCTTTTCATCATTCAAATGCTCTGCAATCCACTCATCTAATATTTTGTTGAAGCCGAACGGTACGGTAATCAAGCACCTTCTTGATTCATTTAATATTTTCATCAATCCCTCGATTGCAGTATGCTGCTCTTGAAATCCATAATCGCCCATTCCAATATGTTCAATTGTAGAAATAGACAGAACATTTTGATTGACCAAATCACACTCCATCAAGGATTCGTGTTTTGTCACCTTATGATTTTCGTCCATCGGATCTATGATATCCACAATTTTATCACTGAAAAAATAATAAGGTGTTACAGCTCCTACCTCTGTTACTTTTCCATCACATCGCTCAATCCATGCTTTTGCTAATGCCAGTTCAACCGCTCTTTCTGTCATCCGCATATTCGTATATCCGCAATTATACGGATGCTCATATAAATCATATCTTTCCTTTTTATACACAAAGCTCCTGTCCGCAAAAAAATATGTGTTGGCAAAATAATCAAATACATCTGCATCAATATCCAATTTAACTATATCTTCATAAATGTTCGACGTTATCGCTTGTAATGTCGATGTGCCGCACGTTACCACACCAATGGCTATAATAATAGTTGCCCTCTTTTTACTTTCTTTTACAACACACTCCAATTCTCTTGCTTCAATTACTGGCATACCATTTACCTGTTTTATTTCTTTTGCATGACGGTCTACAATATAATTTACTAAAAAATCTTCTTCTCGTATGATTATTTCTGCAAATGGTAATGCATATAAAATCACCAACCCCGCATTTTCTCTAATAGCTTGATAAGGATTTTCATTCCGCATTCGAAATACTACATTTCCCATGTACATTTCCTCTTATCTTAATTTTTTCATTATCTTTGTTCCAACGTTCTCTATCTCTGCTTTTTTCTTTTTTGTACCGGCTTTATGAAATATATAATCAATAGAGCACGATGCATTCTCTTTCTGCATTTTACATTCTTCATTCTTTATTCGTTCTTTTATCACCATATTATCTTCTTGTGATAAAGCTAATTTTGTTGACCCCGGTGTTCTCCAATCTTGAAAAGAACAACTCAGTTCTTTAAAATCATCGACTAAAAAAACCTCTTCTGCATCTAAATGAAATCTATAATATTTTTGCTCTCCATCAACATAAAAATACAATTTATTATGGATTTCCTTCAAAATAAAAACTTTCTCTTTAAAGGCTGAAACAGTAAATATATTTAATAAGCTGAATACACCGTCATCTAGTTTATATTTATATAAATTTCCACGAAACGTAGAAAAATAAAATATATTATCTTTTTTATGCACTCCGCTAATCCTTTCTCTTGGACAAATATTATGAATCCAACGATATTTACCAGTCCCTATATTGTAAATAAACAGTCCATCTTCACTTGCAGATGGAAATATCACCATGTCCTCATGCCTTATCCCTGACAGAAAATACTCTCCTCCTTTATGTTTTTTTTTCTCAAACGCATCAATAAATTGTACACTGTCTTCTTTACAATTTAGAATTGTAATTTTATTATAAAAATATGGAATAAAATATAATTGACTTTCTACCTGAAGCATTTTATAAAATAGTGCTTCATAATTGTTTGCATTTGGAATTACCTTTTCCTCAAACTCGCCTGTTTTCATGTTGTATACACCAATATTTTTCGCCATATATGGTGAAAAATATAATTTATCACCATATCGGGCTACATCTCGATACAACATTTCTTGTGTCATTTTTTCTTTTGGAAAACTGCCAATATAATTTACATGTTCAGTCACCTTATCAACCTTATACAATGCATTTATATGCATATCTACCATCCACAGATATGCACCATCATCATATGTGCCTTCATAAGATATATAATGAATGCTATTTTTTTCATAAATCTCACTTGCCTGGATCATGACCGGCTTTCCCACTTTTATGTATAACTGCACCAAACTACTCTGATCCCCATAATACGCATCACTCAACTCAATTGCTCGATTCAGCTCTGCTGTGTCATCATAAATGCCCCACGACGCTTCCTTATACATATTTACGATTTTTTTATACTCTTCCCATAACTTCGGTCGCATTGCTTCAATAGTTGCTTTAATAAGAGGGTGTGGACGCCACAAAAGAGCAATTTCCTCTCTATTCTTATAAAAAATTCGGAATACGCTGCGCATTTTATCCAACATCTTATCTCCATGCTCTAACAAAGCAACCACACTGGTATTATAAAGAATAGTCTTTCTTCTGCTACCATCTGCCTTGTAAAGCACCGGCTTCCATTCCTCCGGAATTTTAATATCCTCTTCTGTGATATTCTGCACCTTGTCTAGCTTCGGCGAACCAAGTCCCAAAATTTTTTCTTCCCATATGCTACGATGTTCTTCACCAAACTGCTCCGAGAGAATATTAACGTATACCTGCTTCATTGTCTCAGACTGCACAATTACCCTCTGGGAACAAATCACTCCGGGCTGAACCACAAATGATTTCATTTTTTCTTTTGCTTCCGGTGACATATTATCTGGATTCATTTCATTCAACACAAAATACGGAATATACACCAGTTTTTCCGTATATTTTACCAAATTGCTGGCATAGAAAAACGGATGTACACTTGTTACATAATTGTATTCATCATACGGATTATGGATAAATACCACGTCTGGTTTACGTTCTTCAAAATTGTAGCTTTTATAATAAGTTATCGGCACATATTCCGGATATTCAAGCCCCTCGTAGTGCTCTTCCCGAAAACTCCCATCCGAATTTTTGTCATAATATGGAATTGGTATGACATAAGTATCACAGTTAACGTCCTCACTTGCTGCTTTCCATACACTTTCCAGGGAATCCCACATGGAAGCCTTATATGGGCAGAATACAACCTCCAGACGCACCGGAATATCTTTTTCTGCACTGTTTGTAATCTGTGTCAATACCATATCCAGCTGCTGTTTAACATAGCTTGCAGCATCCGTCCCTGCTTTAAGAGTTTCTGCAGCCAGTTGCTCATGCAATTTATATACCACTTCACAATACTGCTCCAATAAAGCAACGGTAGGATGTCCTTCCCCTTCCAGATTGTCAATCAAGGTTCCCAGATGTATGGCACCCTGCTGACACTGTTCCAGCAAATCCAGTGCCAAAGGCACATTCTTTTTCCGCACCGCATTTTTTATTTCTTCCTGCGCTTCTGCCAATAACGAGATGAAGTTATTTACTTGTTCCTTTTGTGCCTTTCGCATTGTAATCCTCCGTATTCTTTTACCTAAAGTATACCGAATGTCACAAATTAATACAACTATTTTTTGTCAAAGTTTTCTGGTATATCTTTTATGAGCAGGTCACATTTTTCCAGATATGTCACCACAAGCTCCGGATCTTCTGCCTGGCTGCATTTCCATAAAAATTCGCAGTATTCTTCCAAGTCCGACACAGCCTTTGTACCTTCTCCAAACTGTGCGTCAATGCTTTGTCCAATGGTGATTGCCATTTCTTGCATACCGGAAAGCAGTTCGTCAAGAATTTCAAAATTTCCGGAAAGTACGTTCTTCTTTGCATATTCTCCTGCTTCCGAAAGCGTCTGCAACATGGTTAATATTTTCTGTTTTTTTGTCTCCTGCCGTTTTTCCTTTTTTTGCTCCTGAAGACACCTTAAGCCCTGAACTGTAACCGCTAAGTCCTCCTGATACTCCTTACTATCAAAATTTTCCTGTTTCCACGGCATACGCTTCCAGTATTGATTGGCACGTCTGTAGTCTTCCTTATGATTTGCTACAACCGCCGCAAGATGAACCATGCGATAATAATAAGCATCTGTTAAAAATCTTGGAAAATCCATTTGTGTCTGTAACAAAGCTTTTTCCGGATGATTTTTTCGCCAGTCATAGTTGGTCAGATATAGTTCAACCTCTTTTTCAATCGTATCATAATCATGATTTTCAATTGCACTGTGAATAAGAGTCGCTGCCAGAACCAGCTGTGCCGTCTCGGTCAAAGGATAGTTTTCTCTTATAAATGCCGCCTGCTGCAATTGTTTTTCGTAGCAGTTACTGTCTGTAAGGCTGCGTACACTGGCAGTCAGCAACCATTGTGTGCAGGAATGTAACAGTTTTCCCTGCTTTTTCATCTCTAAAATATAGTTCTGACACCGTTCAAAACCTTCCTGCACGGTTTCTGTTCTCACCATCAGTTCCTGAATTACTTGTGCAGCACGTTTTGGAGTAATGCCTTCCTCCTCGATTTCTTTTTCCAGAATACTTAAATTTCTTTGCTGTTTTTGCAGTCTAGCGTCTTCTGTTTCATATGCATAGCCATAGTGATGTGTAAAACAGGAAAATTGCTTGTTTGGTGCAAATACTTCATTAAAAGCTTCATGCACCCTTCCAACAAAACATGTCTTTTCCGTCCGGCGAATCATTCTCCCGGCAATTCCAACGGAATAGCCGCCACTCGGCAGATAGTCTCTGGTGTAATAATATCCTGAATAATACTTTTCACATTCGCCACTCTGAAAAAACTCTATAAACTCCGTGACATCATCAAACCACTCATCATCATCTACATACAAAAACCATTCCCCTTTGGCGTGAGAAAGGCAGGCATTTCTGGCTGCTGAAAAATCATTGCACCAGACAAACGGATATATTTTATCCGTGTATTCTCGCACAATTTCAATAGAGCCATCGGTCTTTTCTCCTACGGTATCTAAAACCACCAGTTCACTTGGCACTTCCTGCAATAACGGTTTTATTGCCTCCATTGCCTTGCGGATATATTTAATATGGTTGGATACCAGCATACCGATTGTCAGCTTTATTTCACTTTTTATAAGTCTGTTAGCCATTTTTCACTCCTATTTTCCAAATTCCGCTCACATTGTATTTTCTCTTCTGGAAAAAAGATAATATTTTTTCACCCAATGCATATCAAACATTGCGGAAACGCATCTTTTCCACGGAATCTTTGGCATACTTAAGGCAGAAAAGGGCAGGTAAATCACCTGCCCTCCCATTATGCATCATGTATTATTTAATTTATTAGCCCTGAAGCAAGGATAATACGCCCTGTGTGGACTGATTTGCCTGTGCTAACATGGACTGACCGGCCTGCTGTAAGATATTATATTTGGACATGGTTACCATTTCTGAAGCCATATCTACATCACGAATATTGGATTCAGCATTCTGCAGGTTTTCTGCGGTATTATCCAGATTTGCAATGGTATGCTCCAGTCTGTTCTGAACAGCACCAAGCAGGGAACGCTGTTTGGAAACCTTTGCAATGGCATCATCAATTTTGCCCAAGCTGTCGGATGCACCTTTTTGAGTGGAACAGTCTACATTAGATGCATTTATACCAAGTGCGCTTGCACTCATATTGTCAATAGAGAAGCTCATAGTCTGACCTTCGTTTGCACCAACCTGAAGCACAATGCCCTTGCCGCCAGAAACCACACCATACTTTGCCTGTCCAAGGAAAGCATCCGTATCCCCAAGTCCTTTGCCTCCGGTTAAGGAAAACTTCTGGCTGGTAATATTCTTTGTAATGAATAAGGTTTTTGGTTCATCCGGATTTTTACTCTTTAAGGTGACATCAATACTAAGACCTGCTTCTGCAAGAACAGATTCAATGTCCTCTTCACTATATTCTTTACCGGACTGCAGATGCAAGGTATAGCCATTGTTTGAAGTCAAGTCGCCTGTTGCATTATAATTTGCTGCTGTTGTTAACGTACATTCCTCTTTTCCCTGTCCTGCATCAAACTTAATGACGATATCTATATTTGTATCTTTACCATATTTGTTAGAGGTAAAACCAATTTGATTTGCACCAACAAAATTGCCGTCACTACCGGTAATTGCCGTCACGGAAACCGAACCCTTTATACCAGCTTCCGTCAGCGTTGCAGCTGTAACTCCACCAGCCGGCACAGTAAAGGAACCAAAGTTAAATTTCACTTCTATTTCTGCCGGTGTACCCGTTGCCCCGCTATCCTCCTGCTTTGCATTACGGATTAATTCGTCAATTTCAGCCTGGGTATAGGTCATATTTTTTGCAAGATTTAAGCTTAATGTTTTTCCAGTAGAATCCCAGATGGCAGATTCTCCACCGACCTCTGCTGATGCACTTACTTGCACTCCTACACCATTAATGTTTGACGTTACAAACGCCTTTAAATTATTGTCATATATACCAAATTTAGGACCGGCAGAAGAACCGCCTGCACTTGCTGCGCTTAAAGAACCATCCAAAAGCTTCATTTCGTTAAATTCGGTATCCTGTGCAATTCTGTCTAATTCTTCCTGAAGCTGTTCAATTTCATCCTGAATGTTGCCGCGGTCTTCGTCTGTTTCGGTACCGTTGGCTGCCTGAACGGCAAGCTCACGCATTCTCTGTAAGATGGAATGCGCTTCGTTTAAAGCACCTTCTGCGGTCTGAATCATGGAAATACCGTCAGATGCGTTTGTGGAAGCCTGGTCAAGACCACGAATCTGACTTCTCATTTTTTCGGAAATTGCAAGGCCTGCTGCATCATCTGCCGCACGGTTAATCCGGTAACCGGAAGAAAGCTTTTCTGTGCTCTTTGCTAATGCGGAAGTAGAAATGCCAAGCTGGCGGTTAGCGTTCATTGCTGTTAAGTTGTGTTGTACAATCATTGCCATAATAAAAATCCTCCTTGGTTTACATTTATTATCTACTTCCTTGTAGTTTACGTCCCTGTCGGTTTTACATCCTTGTAAATTATTCGCTTCAATTTATATATCGGAACTCTTCACCATAATATTAAGACTTTTTTTAATTTTTTTCAACAAAAATGTAACTATTCCGCACCAAAAAGAACACTCCGGACTACAAGCTTGCTTGTAAGGTCGGAGAAGTTCTTCTTTGGTGATTAGTTTCATGCCTCCAAATGAGTAAAACGGTAAGCTGCTTTTATTAAGTCAAAAATCCCCGGCAGTTTCCTGCCGGGGATTTTCTATGGAATGCTTCCGCACCCGTTTTCCAATTTCTCTAAGTCATCCTAGGTTCTTAAAGAAAGTAAGAAACGTTTTTTAATCGATGAACGATTAGCCTAACAGGGAGAGAACACCCTGGTTGGACTGATTTGCCTGAGCGAGCATGGACTGAGCAGCCTGCTGTAAGATGTTGTTCTTAGAGAAAGTTACCATTTCAGAAGCCATGTCTACATCACGGATGCTGGACTCAGCGGACTGTAAGTTCTCAGCTGTGTTGTCCAGGTTAGCGATGGTGTGCTCAAGTCTGTTCTGAACAGCACCGAGTAAGGAACGCTGCTTGGAAACTTTGGCAATTGCACCGTCGATGTTTTCGATGGAGTTCTGAGCTCCTGCCTGTGTGGAACAGTCAACCTTTGTTCCGTCTACACCAAGAGATACAGCGCCCATATCACCAATACCGAAGCTGATGGTCTGACCATAGTTAGCACCAACCTGAAGAGTCATGCCTTCGCCGCCTGCCTGAACATCATAATTCTTTTCGCCAAAGTAAGCGTCTGTATCGCCAAGACCTGCGCCGTTTGTCAGAGTAGTTTGAGTGCTCGCTACAGAACTATCAGTAACGAATAATGTGTTAGCTTCGTCCGGATCTGGACCCTTAAAGTCTACCGTTGCACTGAAGCCAGCTTCTGCAAGAATCTTCTCGATATCCTTTTCTGTGTACTCAACACCGGTTGCAAGACTTAAGGTGTACTCACCCCTCTCAGTTGCGCTCAGTTTACCAGTAGTTCCGTCATATTCCGGTGCTTTCGTCTGGTCAAACTCTTCCTTGCCAATTTCTGCATCGAACTTGATTGTAATCTTGATGTTGTTGTCCTCACCATATTTGTTTGCAGTAATTGTCATACCAGTAACACCAACAAAGTTATTGTTTGCTGTTGTGAGCTTATCAAATGCAAAGTCTGCAGATGCCTTTACACCGGCTGTTGTCACTGCCGCAGTTCCTGTTGGTGCTGTATCACCTGTTGTAAACGTGCCGTTCTTCAGGTTTAATTCTACCTTTGCCGGAGACATTACATCTGTAGCTGCATGGCTGTCTTCCTGCTTTGCATTTGCAATTAACTTATCAAGTTCAGCCTCTGTATATGTTGTGTTTTTAGCAAGGTTTAAGGTAAGGGTCTTGCCGTCAGCAGACCAGATTGCAGATTCACCGCCTGCAGTTGCAGAAACGTTTGTTGCAATAGCAACGCCTGCTACATCAGAAGTAACAAAGCCCTTTAAGTTCTCGTCATAAACACCAAACTTAGGACCTGCATTTGTTACGTTGCTTCCACCATTTAAGGAACCGTCTAACAGCTTCATGGTGTTGAATTCTGTTGTGTCAGCGATTCTGTCGAGTTCTTCCTGTAACTGTGCGATTTCGTCCTGAATGTTGCCACGGTCTTCGTCTGTTTCTGTACCGTTTGCTGCCTGAATGGTAAGCTCACGCATTCTCTGTAAGATGGAGTGGGACTCCTGTAATGCACCTTCTGCTGTCTGGATGAGAGAAATACCATCCTGAGCGTTTGTGGAAGCCTGGTTAAGACCACGGATCTGGCTTCTCATCTTTTCGGAAATAGCTAAACCTGCTGCGTCATCTGCTGCACGGTTAATTCTGTAACCGGAAGATAACTTTTCAGTGCTCTTTGCGAGTGCGCCTGTGCTGATACCTAACTGACGATTAGAAAGCAGAAGAGCGGAAAACAGCATTTGAAATGGGGAATCGTGTGACGTTGCGCAAAAAAAAATGAAAGAAAAAACGATACAATTTTGATGTAAATTGACACCGAAACCGGGCATGAGGCATAATACCTTACAAGAGCAATATCTTTTGCTCTAATGCATTCATTTTTTCTGCTTTCTTTTGGGAGTTTACCTCCGCATAGCGGTTCATGGTTGTAGTAATGCTGGCGTGCCCCATGATGTCCTGAATGATTTTCAGGTTTGTCTCGTTTTCGCATAATCTGGAACAGAAGGTGTGGCGCAGATGATGGCAGCTGATATCCGGAAGAAGCATCGCTGTCCTGTCTTCTTTTTGTGCCTGAAGTGTTTCTTTGGCATTATAGCTACGGAGAATTCGCTTAATAATGCGGTTGACCGTATTGGCATGATACAGACCGCCCTGCGGATTGGTAAATACAAAACCGGTGCAGTCGTCCACAACCGGCGGCTGACAGTCCTTTCTCTGCTCAAAAAACTGGATTTGATGCTGCTTCTGTGTATAAAGTGCCTGCTTCACCTGGGAAATCATTGGGATGGAACGTCTGCCGGAAGCAGTTTTCGGAGTGGAAATATAAAATCCAATGCTGCCATTTGCAAGCTTACGATATTGCAGGCTGCGCGAAACACAGATTGTTTCCTCAGAAAAATCAATGTCTTTTTCCCAACACAGCCCCAGTGCCTCGCCAATACGGAGCCCGGTTCCAAGCAGCACAATAAGCAGCGGAACAATTTCCTCAAACTCCGCCGTATTTATGGCGTGTTTTAAGAATGCCATCTGCTGCTCCGGAGTAAGAGCGTGCCGCTTGTTTTCCTGCCAACCGTATTTTTTCGAAAGCTCCTGCATGACACCCTCTGCCGGATTTGTCCGAAGAATATTGTCTCGAACCGCATTTTTCAGCACCTGATGAAGAATAGAATGGATCAGAAGCACGGTCTTTTTGCTCAATCCCGACTCCTGCACCAAAGAAAGATAAAACGTCCGGAAGCTGGAATGAGACAGCACGGAAAGCCGCCATCTTCCAAATCCCGGACGAACATAATGGTCGTACAGATACCAGTAATTTACCCGTGAAGAATGCTTTAAATCTGTTCGCTCCGCATAGAAACGGTCGAAAGCATCGTTTAGCGTCATGGAGGCACGCTGTGCAACATCCAGACCATCCTGAATGTCGCATAACAGCGTATGCTCCTTTGCACGCAGCTCCGGTAAATCCTTTGCGTATATGACACGCCTTTTCTTGTGAATATCGGTGTACTGGTAAGTATAATAATCATTTCTCTGTCCTTCGCCTTTGTGCAGTACACGCCCTTTACTGTCTTTTCTTGTACTCATAATTTCCTCCTTATCTTGTAATATACTCTCGGAATGCTTCAGTCAGAAGATTCCGAGAGTACATTGTAATAGACTCCCGGAATGCTTCTTTTGGAAGATGTCGGAAGCCTGTTATTTTGTTTGACAAAGAGTAGTATAATACAAATAATTATCCAATCAACACTTCTTTTCCCTCAAAGGCAAAGCCATATTTTTTGATTTTTACTGCCAGCTATCTGCATTTTGCTTCGTCTTTTTCTTATAGTATAGCGGATTTCCATGGAAATTACAAATGCTAATTCGTTGGAAGAAAAAAATAGTTAGTTGCTGTCTGAACAGTAACTGAAAAGTTACATTTTCCCAAATAAATTCCAAAAAAGGATTGATTTTTCTGCTTTTCCCTTTATAATCGAAAGCAGAAATGATTTTTAATCTTTCCTGATGTCACTATCGATGATATCCCTGTTATTTACGGAATAAGAAATGCATTTGACGTGCACTTGGCAAGCTTTTTGTCTTGCAAATTTTTTCCGGCACGTTTATACTATAAGTGAAAAGAAAATTACGTTCACGCATACGTCGTTGTAGCAGTGGAAGAATTTCCAGGCAAAACAGGGAGTACCACAAAAGCTATGCTGCCCTAAACAGCACGGTCAAAGGAGGAACCTGTTTTGAAAAAAGTTAATCGTAAACACAAGGATCGTCTGTTCCGTCTTATCTTCGCCGACGAGAAAAACAAGGCAACCCCCCTGTCGCTCTACAATGCGTTGAACAATTCTTCTTACAAAAACGCAGAAGACTTGGAAATTACTACCATAGAAGATGTTATTTACATCAACATGAAAAATGACTTATCTTTCATTATTGCCGATACGATGAACCTGTACGAACAGCAATCAACGCATAACCCCAATATGCCGCTGCGTGGTTTTCTGTATTTTGCCAACTTATATGAAAAATACCTTGCCAAAGAAAAAAGGAACCTGCACAGTAATTCTTTAGTAAAAATACCAACACCACGTTAAGTGGTCTTTTATAACGGTACGGAAAATCGTCCGGCGATGGAAAAACTCCAGCTTTCTGATGCTTTTGAAAGACCAGACGACAGCGGTGAATTTGAATGGACGTCCACCGTCATCAACCTGAACCATCCGGATAACGGAGAGCTTTTAAAACGGTGCAAGCCGCTGTACGATTACACCATGTTTATCAGTAAAATCCAAAATTATCAGAAAACGATGCCGACTGCTGACGCCGTAGCAAAAGCCATCGACGAATGTATCGCAGAAGATATGCTGGCAGAGTTTCTGAAATTGCATAGAGGGGAGGTTGCACATATGTATCTTGCCGAAGTAGACGAACAACTTATTAAGGCCGATTCTTATAGTGATGGTTTTCAGGAAGGACTTGCCAAAGGACGCAGTGAGGGATGTACCGAAGGTTTTGAACAAGGATGTAACACAATACTCTCTCAGCAGATTGCCAGAAAATATGCGAAAGGGAAAACCCTGGAACAGATTGCCGAAGAACTAGAAGATGATGTGAAAAACATCCGACCGATTTATGAAAAACTGGTTAAGGCAGAAAAATAGACTCCCCGGAGTTGTTGCATTTACTTTGAAAAGCTATCAGAAAAAACGAAACACAACAAAATTTAAAAAAATGTTAAAAAGGACTAAAGTATGAAAAAAAAAAGCCGATATAATTAGTGTAAGCAGGAGGATAACCTCTTGCTAAAGATAATCCACGGTGACAAATCCTAGGTTGTTCTCCAAGATTATCTATCAAAAAATAACTAAAAACGTGACTTCCCGAAAGGATTCGGGAAACCGGTTAAGCAAAGCCTATAACCGGCACAAATTCAAGGAGGTAAATATTATGGCAATGGTAGTACAGCACAACATGACAGCGATGAACACAAATCGTCAGTTAGGTATCAGCACAGGCGCACTCGCAAAGAGCACTGAAAAGTTATCTTCCGGTTACAGAATTAACCGTGCAGCAGATGACGCAGCAGGTTTAGCTATTTCCGAAAAGATGAGAAGCCAGATCCGTGGTCTTAACCAGGCTTCCACAAACGCTCAGGATGGTATTTCTCTCATCCAGACAGCAGAAGGTGCATTACAGGAGTCCCACTCCATCTTACAGAGAATGCGTGAGCTTGCTGTTCAGGCTGCCAACGGTACGGAAACAGATGAAGACCGTGGCAACATCCAGGACGAAATCGCACAGTTACAGGATGAACTCGACAGAATTGCCGACACAACAGAATTCAATACCATGAAGCTGTTAAACGGTGATTTCAGCGGTGTTTCCGCAACTTCCACCACTTCTGGTCCTAAGTACAGCCAGTTTGATGGAGCTCTTTCCGCATTTGTTACATCTAATGTGGCAGATGTCAAAGTTTCTACTACAATCAATGCAACTGCGGGCGGCGAATCCGCAATCTGGGACGCTACCGGCAAAAACTTAACATTAAATCTTGCTAAGGACGTTACATACTCTCAGGAAGAAATTGACAAGTTAATTGAAAATGCAAAGCAGGAAGACAGCGGTGCAGAAAATGTACCGGCTGAGGTTACTGTAAAATTTGCAAACGGCGTTTATACCGCCAAGGGTACTACTACAGGTGTGGCTACTGTAGCTGGTAAAAAAGCGGGTTCTACCACATTATTAGACACCTATACTACGGAGGAACTAACCACCGGTAACACTGCATTAAAAGCAGCAGAAAAATTCAAAGTTACCAGCAATGATGCTAGTCTTGAAAAAGTTACTTTCACTACCAATGGTACTGCCGGCAGTGAAAAAGCTACTTATGATGAGGCTACACATGAACTGACATTGGACCTTGCAGATAGCATAACGTACACAAATGATGACATTGCAGAAATATTATCAAAATCCAACCTTTCTAATATTACAATAACAACTGACAATTCATTTGAAACCGGCACTACTGCCAATAAGACAGATGCCGTTACTGTTACCGTTGCAAATACTGTTCAGAATGCTCCGGAATATGCAGCAAAAATCACGGCAAATACCAATGCCAATGCTGTTAAGAACTTAAACGGAACCTTTTCCTCCACAACTAAGGGCACAGTTCTTGATGTTGTTTCCAGCGGTACCACTAAAGCAGGGGATGAAAAAGCCGTGTATGATAATGGCAAATTGACATTAACACTTGCTGCCAATACTAATTATACCCAGAATGACATTGATAAGATTTTAAAGAAAGTGGAAGACGGTTCCGGCAACCCTGTCACAGATGAAACCTTTAAATTAAAGCTGGATTATGATTTCAAAACAGAAGCAACAGCAGCGACGCTTACAGATGCTACGGTTGCCACAGCAAATGCTCCTCTTAAGCAAAGCGGCATTGTTATCACAAACGATACCGACAAGTACGTTGGTGCCAACACTATCAGCATTACGTCGAACAAATACGGTGCAGACTACAATATCTCCATTGAACTTGACTTCACCGCAGAAGAAGGTCAGGAGGGTGCTTCTGTAAAGACAAATCCATCCTACAATATGGAAGGTGAAGATCTTAAAAAAGCCATCGTTTCCACAGGAACTTACAAGCTGTCCTTACAGGCTGGTAAGGAGTACACCGAAAAGGATATTGAAGATATCTTATCCAAAGCCGGATTGGATGTTACCGTTAAATTATCCGGTAACGAGGAAAACAACGGTACGGATACTCCAAACACTCTGTTCATTACAAAGAATGACATTACAACTACCATCAATTTAAGAGGTGGCACAGGTATTGGTGATGAGGATGCATTCTTAACTCAGAAGAATTATGATACCTCTTCTTCCACCGGCGGTATGACTCTGCAGGTTGGTGCCAACAGAGGTCAGACAATCAGCTTCAACATTGAAGATATGAGTGCTTCTGCTCTTGGTGTATCCGGAAGCAGTGTCAGAGTTGATACGCAGGCCGCAGCTTCCAAGTCCCTGGATGCGATTGATGAAGGCATCTCTCGTGTTTCCAAACAGCGTTCTTTGCTTGGTGCTATCCAGAACAGATTAGAGCACACCATCTCCAACCTGGACAACACAGCTGAGAACTTGCAGTCTGCTGAGTCCAGCATCCGTGATGTAGACATGGCTTCTGAAATGGTAACCTTCTCTAAGAACAACATCTTACAGCAGGCTGCTCAGTCCATGCTTGCTCAGGCAAACCAGTCCAACCAGGGCGTTCTCTCCCTGTTAGGCTAATTTTGAACGGTTCTGTCTGACGATTATCCACAGGCAAACATACCGTTTAAAGGCTTATCAATGCTTTCTGACCTAGGATGAGAGAAGTGTTGAAAAAACAAGTTCTTCCGGCTTACTTCCGGAAGGCATAACAAAGTCCGCCGGACTCGTGATGAGTTCCGGCGGACTTTTCATTGTTTTGTTATTTTCTTTCCAATCGGTAACGTTTTCTTTAAAAGGCACATTCCTTACCCAATTAACACCGTTTTTCCCTCAAACGCAAAGCCGTACTTTTTGAT
>CAZJAA010000040.1:0-26069 GCA_964544055.1 uncultured Lachnospiraceae bacterium
GAGCAGTACCGTTGTCAGTATCATAGACATATCCGCTAGTCGTAGCGAATATCTTAATAGGTGATCGTCTGCCATCCAGTTTAGGAAATACCTTCTGCATAGTGCATTCATCTAACCAATCCGAAAATCGTTCATAGAATTCCGCATTACTGATATTTTCTTTTACGTCTTCCGTACGCATTTCTTTACTGCTAAAAAGGAACGGAAACTGTTTAATTCCCGTCCCATTAGCATATCTCTTTACATATGGATTTCCTGGAGAACTTTCAATCATATACGACCCCACTTCTCCGCCTTGGAAATCTACGTTTAGTCCTCTATGGAATTCCGGAAGATATGGACACTCCTTAATGAAATCCCGGATTGCTTCTACAATGGATTTGCTACGGTCGTTTGTAGCTTTTACTTCTTTTGGTGTCATTCCGCTCTGCCTCCACAATAATTTGCAACAGATTTTACGATCTCTTTTCCTCTGTCAGCCCACATTCTCAGCACCCATTGCTTCCCGCGCTTTCCTTTTCCTTTATTCTTATACCAGTTAACAGCTGCATATGGCTGTATATAGATAATTCTATCCGTTTCAACCACAGCAGTGTTTTTCAATGGTCCATGTAACAGCGGGACATACGGGTCGGACATTCTTCTGATTTCGGATGTCAGAAATTTCTGTCCATTTCCATTCTTGTTCAAATTTCTTTTCAACATGATTTTATCAGCCGGATCCATTGTTAATTTAATTTTCGTTGCCATCAGTCACAGTACACCTCCCAGTGTCTCATTGCCGGGCTGCCAAAATTATTCCCTGTACATCCTCTTATCCTGACAATATCCGGATGAGCAAGAACAAATTCTTTCTCCGAAGTAATATCTTCGTCTACCTTACCTTTTAATACGATATCGCCTTTTCTAAACGTGAAAAAACCGGTTCGGTTTGTAAGCCTTAGATATTCTTCTGGTTCTACAAACTTTTTACCGGTTTCTTTTTCTACAGTAAACGGAGCGAAAAATGATATAGTATCAGCCGACTTATCAGCACTTCCTTTTTCGACATCACCATTATACTCTTCCATATGAACACGAATGACGGAGCGATTATATTCTGTTATCTCGCCGTCATTACTTCGGTATATATTGTATAGGGTTATCCAACTGTCCCGTTTCAATATGTATACCTCCTCCCCGATAGATCCATGGCGTTCCACCAAGTGCTGTGTTAATGATTCCTCTTACTTCATCATCAAAATTCTTGGCAAGATACGTAACGCTGTGTTTGGAGACGGACTCACTTGCAACAGTACCACCATTTTTATCGTATTTTTTTAAATACTCCATAAGCTCACATTGAGCATTTTTTATTTCTGATGGAATATTGTAATCTGGAATCGTTTTAACTGCCTCCTGAACTCTCCTGAAGGTATAACGGTCTATTTGCAATCTGGATTTGATTTCAAGTCTTGCGAATTCTTCCTTGGAGAGATCTGTTCCACCATATATAGAAGAATAGTATTCGTAATCAACATATGCCATGTTTACCATCTCCATTTGCTAAATTACTCTGTTTTTTTATTTGCTTTAGGCGTTTTCTTACCAGCAGAACCTTCCTCCACAGCAACTACCTTTTCGGATGCTACTTTCTTTGATTCTTCAATTTCCGCTTTGAGTTTTTCATTTTCATATTTGAGCTTTTCAACTTCCGCTTTGAGTTTCTCGTTTTCGACTTTAATAAATTCCATTTTCTGTTCCTGGTTCATATGCTCATAAATCATTTCACCATCAGCAGTAGAAATAGAATATCCAAGTTTCATATATTCATCAGCCTTTTCGTCTGGAATATTTAAAACTCTATTCTTTTTTGTTGCTACTAACATACTAGCTTCTCCTTTCATACAACCGCCCAATGCAAAAGCAAAGGGCGGTCATTTTTCTGCTATCTTTATGAATGCTCTGCAACATTAAATTCAATAGCATTTACCTTATTCTTGAGCACAAACACATCTTCAAAAGATTCTTCGAAGTAATCCCATTTACCCTGTGAACCTGCAGATGGTGGATCAAGCTGTGCAAATTCATACGAAATCGGAGTGATGAGTGCAAGTGGATGCACCAAAAACATATTGATCTGGTCTGCAGTTCCATCAGCTTTCCATCCTTCTGTGAAGTTATACTTAGTTTTCATCAAATCTGATGGAACAGACTCTGGAATTTCAACTTCATCAATAGATGTAATAGCTCGTTTAATAGCTGCTGACTGTTTCGTAACATCAATGGAACGGTAAAACTGTTTCGCATTCATAATCAATGTTCTTGTTTCAGGTGTAACATAAAGAATACGACCTGATCTTGGCACACGCTTTTCATCCATTTTTGTCATCATAGCATCAAATACTTCGAGGACATTATCTGTTGTTAATGCAGTTTTATCTGCTGTTTTACCAAGTGTTGTCCAGTCGCTATAAGCTTTAGATACCAGATAAGCATCCATTTCTGGGAATTTCTGCTCATCATTGAAAACTCTAGTGATGTTGCCAATCGAAACAACTTTATTGGTTTCATCAATATCTCTTGGATGTACAAGAGTCTGCCACTGTCTGTGATTCTCCAAAGTTAACGGCGTCCATGAATTGTTAAAGTTTCTTTTTCTTGTACCAATCGTGTCTCTATCACCATCGACACGTCCTGTTGTAGTGATTGTTGGAACTTCAATCACATTAGAATTTACCCAACGGTAACGTCCGTTGTTAGGTGTGTTGAATAATGCGCCAAAATAGAGCACATACGGAAATTCCTGTTCAAGCGCTCTCTGATATTCTTTAGCATAATTTAAAACTGCCATAAATTATTACCTCCTGATTTTTAATTGCCTTTTGGCTGTCTGATTCTGTTGAAACCAAAATTGATAATCGGCTTATCATCTCCATTATTACCTCCGTTATCTCCTGCGGTAGGACCGGCAAATCTTGGTTTCTGGATATTTGGCTGTGGTTCTTCTGGTTCTTCCTTTTCAACAGCAAATGCGCCCTTATAATCTTCATCTTCCATAAGAGTCTGCATAAATTCCTTGCCGCCAAGAAGAACTCCATTATCAAGCTGGAACTGTTTTGCTCTCAGCTCATTAAGGACACCGTTTCTTGCTGCTTTTGAAGTAAACTTGTATCCAGACATAAACATGTCTTCTGCGTGTTCTCTTGCCTGCTGTGCAAGCTTATCATTCAACGCCTGGGTGTCTGTATTGTACTTAGCTTCCCAGTCAGCCGCACTCTGCTTGATTCCATCAATGTCCATGTCTTTGTAAGACTTGATTTCTTTGTTGGCATCATCCAACTGCTGTCTTACACCTTCCAATTCTGCAATCTTTGCATCAAGCTTCGACTTTGCAACATGCTCTCCATCTGAGAGATTTACAATTTTGAGCTTCTTATCTGCATCTATAGCTGCTTCTAACTGCTCATAAGTCATCGCCTGTGGCTGACCATCAACTGTACTAAAAAGTTTCTTTAAAAATTCGTAAGCCATTTTACTTACCTTCCTTTCTTCTTTTCGCTGATTTTGTTTAAATTCCGGTTCACTCCGGCATTGCTATCATGCATTTATATCTCGGCATGCTGGAGACAAAGCAGTTTAAACGTCATGCCCGGGACAAACAAAAACAGGCCGTCATTAACAGCCTGTAATTATTTATAGATATTCTGTTTTTGTTACCATGTGGCTTTCTGGTAGGCTCAGGGAACCTTTTGGATTGCTTCCGTGGTAATTTGTAGGGTTTACTTGCAACCGGCTGAAATAGCCACTTCTGTTTCACCCACAGATGGGAGATGTAGGATCACCTCCTTCCTACTTGTCAGTGTAATCTTCGATTACATCAATGCCGTATTGAACAGCACACTCATGTTCGAGGTTGCAACCTCTTGCTTCTTCCCAGCCTTTGGCAAAATAAGCAACATCTGCTGTGGAAAGCAATTCAATGGATTTTCCTAAAAACCAGAGCGGCTTTGCATCTGCCGGAGCAAACTGGAAGAACGAATCGATCACTTCAACCGACTCTCCAAGCTGACATTCTGCACATTTGATAGCTTTCTGTCTTTCGACTAAGATTTCTTCATCACTCTTCCCTTTCATCGGCTGTGAAATAAACAATTTCTTCATGGCTTCTCCCTCCTTTCTTTATTCCTCTGTGTGACATGTGTTAGTAATTTTCCCATACACATCTTCGTACAATTCCTGTTTATCGCCATTGTATGTGTACTCTGCATAGATTCCATCGCCGCTGATTGTAGTAGATACAAGACATTTGTAGTTTTGCAGAGTTTTACAAGACCAGACAACAAAGACATTGCTCAGATCAATGTCTACTCCTGGGCGATTTTTCTGGTACCACTCTACAAGTTTTTTCTTGCATACACTTTCATAGTGTGCCATGCCAGTAATAATCATTTTGATTCCTCCTTTTATCGTATTTTTTCGTATTTCGTGCAAAATTCATATTTCTTACATGGGTAAATTTTCCCACGAGAATCTTTGACTATGTAATCACCAAGTTTTGCTCTCAACCAACCGGTATTGCTCTTGATGCTACATCCATATACATGTACAGCTCCGTCCACTAAATTTCTGTCAATAAATATCTGTTCTTGATTTACGGCTGCACTAAACCAATCCGGAGCAAGGATTTCTACATCTGTGGTAAATACAAATGCTTCTATCTGTTCTGGTTTCCTGATATATTTCACTTATAATTACTTTCCTCTCTTTCTGTTTGCCCATACAGCTTTCATACTCTGTGATCGTCCGAAGTTTACAATCTTTCCAGATTTATCCTTATATGCAACAACCTGTGTTCTAGCGCTTTCATACCGGCGGTCTGTTTGTCTACAGAAGGCTTTTAATTCCTTTTCTCTTGCTTTCAGTTTCACACTTCTATCTTCAAAAGCTTTTCTGTATGCGGCAATTTGATCCTGATCGTCAGTTACTTCAATGGCGGCAAGGTAACTAGCAATCTCTCTTTTATCTTCCCTGATTTTTCTTTCGTATTTCCTTTGTACTTGGGTGCATTCATACTCAGTCAGACTTTTGCCTCTGTATGTATGTCTCACTGCCTCATATTCTGACAAATCCTTCTTCGAATATCCCGGCGTTGATATTCCTGGAAAAAACGGGAAAAAACTATGCCGACAATTTACACCGCATAATCCGCCTGCCGTCCCGTATCCAGTTGATTCTTCAAAATTGGGATATTCCGGGGTACTTCCTTCAATCTTGAATATTTGACCTTGCCAATCCTGATGAGAAGGTCTTGCACCAGCATGAGCAGTCGTTTCATAATATTCAGCTCCTAACTCTTTGGAGTACATTTCAGTCAGCTTTGCTGCTGTCTGGTTCAATCCAGTAATTACCGATGTTCTAACAGCTGCATCTAGCGATGTCGTGTGTCCGCTTGGATATGTTACCGTGCTTCCATCAACAGCAGCTTTCTTTACGGCTCTTTGAATTGCCTGCTCATAAGAAAAAGCACCCGAAGATGCTTCAATGTATGCCTGATTAACTGCCTTATTGTACAAATTCGCTGCCGTTGCACCGGTTGTCATAGTCAAATTCTTAACATCTCCTTTTGTTTTTACGATAGCAGCATTCAAGAACTCCTGCATTGCTGGAGTCATTTTGTTGCTAACCTTTTTCCCAGCTTTCACTAAAGGTGCTGCATCGTTTTTCATGCTTTGAATACCGCCATCTTTAAAAATTTTATCAATTTCGCTGTTTACAACACCGTTTATTCTGGCTATTTGTTCAATTACGTCCTGCATCAGTTTGCCTGACTCCTTCAGGATGTAAAGCTGATTTTTCGTTTGAGATGTGATTTTACCTGTCTTAGCAATTCTCCTTGCTACATCTTCTATGATGGCTGTATTCAGCTCATCCATCATCCCGAGTAAGGTATCTGACGCCACGCTTAAATATTCCGGTGTAAGCACTCAGCACCTCCTATTCTTCCGGATACTCTGGAATTGATGCTGGAATATATTCTTTTGCTTCCTCTTCAGTACACCCGAAATACCAAGCAAAGAATTTCTCTACCTTTAACTTACCTGCCAATACCATACTCCATCTTCTTTGATATTCAACTTCCAGATCTTCTAAGATTCCGTCGCCCCATGTGCATGTGATTTCAATATTTCCTTCTGGAACAATGTCATAAAGCAAAGCATACACCTTCATTGCTTCTATCAGGTGTTCCAGACCTTTCCCCCACGCTTCCTGCATTTTGCTTACCGTATGGAAGGATCGTTGCTTAGACTGTTTTACCTCTGTGGCTGTCTTTTCAATGTCCTGTGCTTTAGACAATGTTCCATATGCAAGACCTACCTGTTGTTCGATAATCATCAACTGTTCATTCAGACCATTAAACAATGACTGATCCCTGATTTCCGGAGCGAACACCTCCAGCAATGAATTTTTGTCTCCATCTGTATCGAAGATTCGGAACAACCTCTGATCTCCTTTGGCAATAATCGGGCGACCTTTTCTATCTGCCTGGAACAACGATTCTTCAGCAAGAATTCCTGCTTCAAGTGCTTCATACTCCCATAAAACCCTTCCGTATTGGCGGTCAGTTTCTCTGATCGTATCAACTGCTCTTGAAAATACAGAAACACCAAGTGGCGATCCAGTATCTATGTTGTTTCCTTTCGGCACTTTGATATAAACAAACAAAGGTTTATCAATTCCTTCCATTTCTACAGGTGTTTCGGAAAGACTAGCCCATTCATCAACATCACTCAAATTTACCTTCTCATGAAACCGGTCTTTGACATTGTATGACAAGTTATCATCAGTAAAGTTGTGCATTTCCTCAGAACGGTACGCTGCATTCGATACTTTATACGTCCGACCAAGCAATTCATGGTATTCTAATCTGGTATACAGATAATTTCCAATTTTTTTGCTCTGAACAAATGTTGCCGCTGTAACAATTCCTTTACTGTTGAATGCACACGGGTAGAAATCATCAGCCTGGACAAAATCAACCCCAATCGATGTAGGATTTCCGTTGTCATCAGAATCCATCACATAGGGTTTCAGTACAATTCCTCCCTTTGCACAATAAAGCTCCATGAATTTCGTAAGATCTACAAGCTGTTCCCCTAATTGCTTATTTATAAAATCTCCCATGGGGCTTCCTCCGACTTTTAGCTTGAACTCTGTTAGTATCAACCTGGCAAATTCTTCTGATATAGTTGCCGGAAGATTTAGACATACTACATTATCTTCGCCGCCTTTCCATGGAGACATATTGTTATACATCAAGGACCATAACTCGATGGCATTCTTCATGATTCCTGATGTTACGATTTCGACTTTCAGTTCTTTTTCGATACTGTTACTTGGCAGCAATGTCCTCAACACCTTTCTTAATAAATTTCCAAATATCACCGATTATCACCTGCCCTTATTTTGGTGTATTTCTTAATATCTCGCTCGTAGCTATATTCAAATGCATCTAGCGAGTCAATATCACTGGTTCCGTCATCAAGACGTTCCAGATCAAGACTCTTAGGATTCCACACCGCCATGCTCATCGCATCCAATAGAGTCTCACAATCTTCTGTATGAAAAAACCTGTCTTGTGCAGACAGGGATGTTACTGTAAATATACGGTCAGTTATTTTGCATTTAATAGCATCTTTTACTGGGATATTTCCAAGCTCTGCTTTTACAAGCGCTGACCTAAGCCCACGAATAAGAACTTTTTCAGCGGAGTCGCAATATACATGAGACACATATCCATATCTGTCTAATATCTTTCGAACAAACCTAAGGAAAAGCCTTGCAAGATCATCCGGATCAGTGCCGTCTGCGTCATGCCATTCAGAAGATAAGGCAATCAACTTTTCATATCCTTCTGTCGATGCAGAAGCGCAGAAAGCATGCCCAGATCCATTTCCTCCAAAGTCAACGCCAATACTGATATTGAGAATTTGACCTTTTTTGGACATTTCAATAGTATCTTCAACCGATATAAGATACTTTCCATCATCGGCAGTGATGGAAGTTGCTAACTTTGCATAAATCAGACCTTCTGCTATGCTTCGCTTTCCTTCTATATCTCTCAAATACCAGATGCTAGTCGGATCATATTGACTAACAATCTCAGCAATTCTTTCTGGCGGTATGTTAATATTCTGGTAAATCGTAAAATGAGCATAGTTGAAACCACCTATCAGTGTTCCTTCCTGTGCTCGCTTAGCATATGCATCGATATAATCCGTGTAAATCGGTGACTTCGGATGGTCAGGGTTCAGATCCCAAAATACTTTTCTGTTCTTTGCAGCGAGCTGACGGTTGAATGCTTCCTTGATAGTATTGTCATGATGCAAGTTGATTTCTGTTGCGATCCACATACCATATGAGTTACCACGAATCTTTTTAAAACTGTCTGCAGCAGAAGCTCCGGCAAATATGACTGCTTTCTGTACGAAGTTGGTGCTTGGTCCTTTTATTATCAAAGCATCCATATCTTTGTACTTCCCCCATCTACATTGTCCTCTGAATATCCACTCCAAACCAAATCCATTACAATCACCAATGTTCAGTTTTGCATTACCCATTGTTGAACCAGTCGCAAGATGTATCTTATCGGGCGTAGTTTTTAGTTCATGTGCAAATGCGAATACATTGTCCACTGTCTTTCCGGAACGAACGGCACCTTCCAGGATGTTGAAGGTATTAAATCTACATTTCCGAATATATTCTTTGTGGGGTTCTCCGAAATTGAAGTTGAGAGTTTTCTTTCTTTTGAGGTCTGATTTTTTAATCTTCTTCGCTGGCTTCTGCTGTTGTTTCTTCTTCGTAGCTGTTGCCATAAATCTCACCTTCTATCTCATCCATATCTTCAATTTCCTGGCTAATACCGGCATCTTTTTCTTTGCGATATTCGAACTCATCAACTCGGTGGCTAAACTGCTGTTTCTTGAGCTTGCGGTCCTCGTTTTTAGCATCATTCTGACCAGCAGTATCTCTCAGAAACTCTGCGGCTTTTACATTGCCTTCCATCGCTTTCCTAAATACACTAACAAGTACTGCCATCTGATTTGTAAGATCTTCCTCTTCGAATCCCATTTTTTTCATAGTTTCCGATATATTATCACTGGCTACCGGCATATCGAGAAGAAACTTAGCTGCATTTTTCATGGTTCTTTTTCTTCTTCGTGCTTCGCCGGAGGCAATCCCGCCTTTTCGTCCTCTTTCCCTTGCTTCCTCCTTGGTTCGGACCGGCTTTAGGTTCTTCTCCGCATTTGTTTCATGAGCCATCTCACCACCTCTCTCTTTTCAAAAAATAAGACCCGTTATAGCCTTTGGATGGCTTTTAACGAGTCTTGTTTAAGTATTTATGCTTTTCATTATTTTAAGGCTGTACAGCCCCATATAAACAGCTGACTACCTCTATTCCTTTTGCTATTGCTTCAGCAACATCTTTTCCAAGCTGTGCGTAGAAATCGGGATAGATCATACACTCATAAGCGAGCGTCATGCTCTTTCTCTGCTGTTCAGTTACATTGATTTTGAAACCTTTTGCAATCCGGAGAGCCTTCTTCCACTCCCCGGCTTTTACTGCTTCTCTTACAATATCTGTCTTTTTTACCAGCTTACCATCTCTTACTACCATACCATTACGCCTCCTTCTGTGAATAGAAAATCAGATATTGTACAGTGAGTCCTCCGTCAATATCTGTTCCATACATCTTCTGCCAATACATCCGATGTGTCTTTGCTCCAGCGTGTATGATTCTTTCTGCTTTCTTCTGGCTATTCAACACCATTACGTTCGTCTTCATTTCGTTACCTCCTGGGTAATATTTATCGTAGGCGTATCGTAGCATCTGCATTCATGGTGTCAATAGGCATTTCAGAGAAAAAACTGATAATTTTACATATAAGAATCAGGCTCCAGCTTGCGCCCTTTTTTGAACTGCTGGAAATCAGCCCATTCCTTGTTTCCTACCTTGCCTTGACTTCTCGCCCAAGTATAGTAATTCTCCCAACTGCAGTCATCAAAAAAAGATAACTGCTTAGGTTCCAACGCTAACTGTTCTTCGATTGTCATATCCAAATCAGTTTTTCCATTTCTTTTGCCGGTAAGGGTATGAACATCAAATACCCAGTCCGGAATTCCTTCTACTCCAAGCTGGCATTTTGTAATATCCACATGTTCAATTTCGCTTTCATCCAGAATCCTATCAGGAATCATAAAGTTACACGCCACATAACATGCGTCCCTATTCTTTCTAGCCAGACACAAAAGTGTAATTGCTTTTGCAGCGAACAGTGGATCTTTATCATATCCTTTTCTTCCTTTGTTACAGAAATCATCTGCTAATTTCAAAGCTATAATTTCTTTTGTCATAATACCATAACAGTCTTCAGCAGATATTACAACTAATCGTTTCCACATATAGGTATGATAACTGCCAAATAGTTCATAAGCTGCATATCCTGCCAAATTTGGATTACACCTTCGGATTGCTTTCTGCATCATTGATGCCATGTCATACATGTTGTGCCTGTTTTTTGTCAATAAATCATATGCCATAATTTTCAAACTCCTTTCGCTTTTATGATTTCGTAATCGTACGTTAGCACCTACGACTCCATTGTCAAAAGATTTTTGAAATATGTCTGCATGTTATCGTGGAACATTTATCTGTGGCTTATTATTCTTGTAATTGTACTTGAAATACTTACCCCATTTTCTTTTCATGTTCTCAATGCTGTCTATCTGATCCTGTCGCATCTTCGAACTATCTCCACCTGCGTTGGTATCCTGGTAATCTCTACAAGTAATGTACCGAGGTTTCAGAATGATACGATTGTGAAGCAATTCTTGTAACACAAGATCCAGATCATAATTATACTTACATGCTTCATCTGGTCTCGCTTTCAATACCTTCTTGTAAACCCACTTCATTGATCCGGACGTTCCCTTGAATGCAAATTCTCCGTCATATCCGTAAGGAATACCTGTGGCATCAATACAAGCATAACCTACATTCAAATCCACCATTAGCTGAGCAATTCTTTCAATTTCAGCCATAATGGTTTCTTTGTCCTTATTCAGTTTCGTGATGTCATCAATTCTGTACTGCACATCTTCAATATCATCATCTGCAATGAATACAACATCTTCCGGTGCATTATCTACAATCCACCAATAGGTTCTGATAGCGTTATTTACTTCTTCATCCGGTGCCGCCAGTATTTTCTGTACGCCTGCTTTTCTGTACAATTCTGCTTCGCTGGCTCTTACAACATATGTACACTCTTCCAACAGATTTTGAGTCAAAATCTTATTATACCGATGGTAACTTTGGACATAAACTCCAAGAGTAACTTCGCCATTATCCATCCGAATGTACCTCCTTCAATAATTCAAAGAAACTGTCGATTTCATATCCCTCATTCATACAATAATCAAGGATGGACATGTTCGGTAGGAACTCCCCCCATTGTTGGCGGTAATTCAGCGGCTGGAAGTCTGAATATACCAGATTTATTCCTGCCTGGGTAAAATGTTCCACGTCCTGGTAATTTCCCCCTCCAAGTCCTGATAGGTAGGTATCTCCTCCAACTTTCTGGACAATTTCAATCACTCTGGCTTCTGACCTGGTATCCAGATTCATTTCCGAAGACTTATATTTTCTTACCTTCCACCCAAACTTATCAATAAACATATTCATGGTTGCCATATTAAGTTCGGCAAGGCTCTCATGCTCAGCCAGAATACAATCGCTGAAATCAGAAAAGACTTCGCTGTAATGCGGAGCCTTTTTATAATTCATCTGTATAGTTTTTAGGTGTTTCTCTTTCCATTTCAGGAAATCTTTAGGAACTACTTCTGTCAGCTTTTGACCAAATACCCTTGCAGTAGGCACTTTTAGTCTGCATTCTCCTTGCGGTGTTTTAATGCGATTCCAATCAAACACATACCCATTTGAATATTGTGCATCGTCCAAATATACAAACTGATCCGACTGCCATATCTTATAAAATACTCCGAGGTATGGAATATAGCATGGCTGGTGTATTGAAACAACCTGCATCTTTTACACCTCCATTTCGAATGCTAATTGAAATGCTTCGGCATAGCATCGTCCACACTGACTTCCTCTCACAGTTGCCAGTGCCTTGATGTTCTCCAGGGATCTCGGATGTGGTTTTGGTCTCAATACATTTTTGTATACTCCAATAGCATCGATTTTTGCATTGAGATCTGTCTCTTTTACCGACACAAAAAAATTAGGCACAAATGTTCCATTCGCAGGACTGATATTCCAATCAGTAGATGACGGTACTTCCATGAACATAATTTTTCGAATAGGCAAAACATCTTCGATTTGCCGTTGCGGTAGTTTAGCAGCTTCAAGACAACATTCTGCTGTAATGCCATGGTCAACATGAATATCAGCTGGGTGGTGTGTAATGAGATAATCTGGTTCGCAATCCTTTATTGCCGCTTCTATAAATCTTACAATGGCGTGATGATCTTCATCTTTGAATCTCATACATCCAAAATCTCCGATATATGATTGCTTTACACCTAATCTTGCATGACTTTCTTTTATACCATATTTCAGGTTATCATCTCTCGTTGGACTCCAATGACTGAGCAAGCATACATATACTTCATCTCCATGTTCTGCAACTTTGTGGATCAAAGCACCTGCTCCTAAAGCTTCATCATCAGGATGCGCTGCTACTATCAGATATCTCCTCATCTTCTACCTCTCCTTCCGGTTCTTGAGCTTTTTCTACAATCTGAGCTTTCATCTGATCGTACCAAATTGCCCTAGCCTTAATCTTACGTTTTTTTGTTATTGCCACTTTTTTACCTTCAATACCGAGCTTTCTTACCAGATCGTTATAATCAATCTCGCTTTTGCAGACAATCATAACGTAATTATATTTTTCATACCGGATAAGCTCCATATCTTCAATTTTCCTTTCGTCAGGATTGCTGTTGTCGAGTTGTAATCCCAAGTCAAGATTCAAGTCTGCTGTCCATCCAGCAAGTACGTCCAAATCCCATTCTCCCTGGTGTGTATTATCTTTGATATTGATTGTTCTGAGTTCTGATTCTGTATATCCTATCAGACGTTTTACGTCCACTATAGTATCAGGATCCTTTCTGGCAAGGATGATAGATCGCTGATTACCTCCGATTACATTGTCATTCTCATCAATAAGGATGATACCGAAATCTCCAAGTTTTTCTAAGGATTCTTCCAGTTCCTCCGCCTTCTTCTTTGTAATTTTTCGTGGATTTCCGAAATTATGTTTCAGATCACCAACTCTAATTTTTTCTGTAGATATTCTTTTTTCTTTATGTTCCATTTTGTGTCTCCTTCCGAGTAAGGCAACTACATATTTGCTCATAAAACAGAACAAGCACCCAGTATACCTGGATGCTCTTAGTTTTTAGAGAAAGAAAAACCACCTGTTCTGTTCGACTGGCGACATTATGGGTTGTTGGCTGCTTACTATAATAACATTGGAATTTTCCAAAGTCTATCCAATATTTTTCTAACCGGTAATTTCCCTTTGTTTTCTACAATTTTCTCCGATGTCATTCGGAAATAATACTGGATTTTTCCAACTAAATTCCATATAAATAGATTGCCAGAATCTGATACGCAATTCCAAGGTCTCTATATACCGTTTTCTCACTGACATTTTCTGCTTCCGCAATTTCTTGTACCGATTTCACTTCTTTATCCATGTACATAGCGAAAACAATTCGATATCTTCTTTTTTCTTCTTCGCAAAAAGATATTTCACATTCTTTTTTGTAAAGTTTCATTGCATTTTCCAGCCTATATATAGCATACATATCTTCTTGACGTTTCTTCTCAGAATCTTCGATAATTCTTTGTGACTTACTGACGATTTCTTTTGCACTACCCATCAAATCTTCCACAAATTTCCATCTATATTCTGCTTTTTCTTCATCAGTGAATTCTTTTTCATCTTCTAATTTTGCAATTGTTCTTCTGTAGGCTTTAAGCAAATCTTTCACTTTATTAATTTTTTCGTTTTTTCTTCTTCTTTCTGCTTTTTTCTCTTCTTCTGCATAGCATTCTATTGCTATTTTACTTGCCAGTTCCGTGACAAGTGTCATTAGTTCTTTTGGCATTTTATTGTTACCGTTCATTCCGCACCTCCGATTGACATCACTTTATTATTTCGTTATAATTGCAATAGGTATGAATGAGGCTGTGCCATTGGTGGTGCTGCCTTTTTTCTTTTTTACTCATTGTGAGCTTCAACTGCGGAGTTGATTACAGTAACCGCATCTTCCAATGACACAGAAAGCATTACTCCAGTTGTCATGTCTTTTATGGACAAGATTCCAATTTCAACGCTTGCGGATATGTGGGCTTTCGTTTTATCTTTCTGCGTATAAAGTGTTTCATCCTCTGCCGGGTTTTCGATGAAATCTGTTCTGATGCAATCTGTAACCATCATTACACCGTCCATCGGACCGTCCTGTGGACTGTCCGGTTTTTTTATAGTTTTTTTATCCATTATTTTTCCTCCGGTCCTTCGTAATCATAATCATCAAAAATCTGGTCACTTATATCTTCCGGTTCTTCCGTAGTTCCAGGAAGTGCAGGATATGGTGCTGCTTCGATAGCAGAAAGTTCTTCTGATTGATCCGGCTCTTCTACAACATCATCTTCGCAATATTCAAAGTCTGCATCGAAAATGGAGCGCTGTTCTGTATTGCAAATCGGCTTGAGAACATATTCTTTAGCTTCTTCATCCCACACCAATTCCATATTTTCATAACTTGATCCACCTTTACGCTCATCTTTAATCTGCATCATGGAGCCGACTTTATGTGTAAATGTAGGTTTTAAAACTTTTCTAGTTTCTCCCTCTACTTCCGGATCATAATTCGGGATATATTCTGGAATAAGTGTTACCTCGATTTTAATAGTTGCACTTCCATCAAGACTTTCCTTGTCCACCATATTTTTGATCAATTTCTGCAGAACTCTGTCTGCATCTATCCTCATACACTCAAAGGCTGAGTCACTAATGCGTAAATTCTGTTCAAAAATACTCATTGTCATCTTCCTACCTTTCCAAATTCGATATTATTGCTTATCATATACTGTTTAAGTGCTGAAATCTGAGCTTTTGTTCCTACAACGGTAAAGGATGCCTTGTATTTCTTTGCGTCTTCCTGAAGAACAAATGGATCCATGACTGTTGCATCAACTGTTGCATCAACTGCCGAATGAACAGCAATCTCTTCATCCGATTTCTCTACACTTTCTTCATGCAAAGGAACATTTTCGGGTGTTTTGATAACGGTTTCGGCAGTTTCGGTAACATTTTCTGTCTCAGCTTTTGCAATTTCCGCCTGACGTTCCTTTTCTCTTCTGGCTTCTTCTGCTTGTCTTGCTGCTTCTTCTTTGCACCTCCGGTCCTCTTCCATTTTTCTCTCAAGTTCTTTCAGTCTTCCCTGTTCTGCGAGTGCTTTGGAAATATTAAAACCTCTTGTGTAAACATCAAGTACATTTACCTTATATTTTTCTTCACAAGTTTCATCGATGGTTTTCAGATCACGTTTAACCTCTTCTACCTTCTGAAGAATAGATTCTTTTGCTTTCTTCAATGTACAACCTGCATTAAGATACTGTTCTTCAAACGCATCTTCAAAAGAAAAAATATTTGCAATCTCAGTCGCATTTTCTTCAAAGAAGTTAATCAATTCCTGTTTCTTTTCCGCTTTTTTCTGAGCTTCATATACTTTAACCTGTCTATCAATCATAGTAACCGGTTCATCAATCAGAGCCAGTACTTCTTTGACTTCTTTTTCAAATTTTTCGTAAGGCTCCATGCACTTTTTCTTAACCATTTTTCTTCTGTCATCAATTGCTTTTCTAAGGCGGTTAAGGTCAGCTCTGTCTTCTTTTGCCTGTTTCATGGTATCATCTGTATAAACTACATTTGAATATCCGTCTGTAATCTCCAGAACACGTTTCTTGATATCTTCCTTGTTCCAGTCAATATGCTGCAAAAATCCATTTTCCTCTGGATTCAAAAGTATCAATTCCATTTTTGTTGTTCCCATATCTATACCTCCAATTCCATAACGTGTGTAGCTTCCATATCTGCTTCAAACAAAGCCAGGATTAACGGATACTTATCCATCGCCGTTCCTAATGTATGCCAATCTTGTGTTCCGCTATACGGTCCCATATGCCATCTGATTGCATATCTTTCTACTGGTTTAAGTTTCATATATTCTTCAATCATCATCACTGATTTTTCACCATGACCATATGGAATTTTATCATCCACGTTATAGCAAGGGACCTGAATCCACTGTCCATTTACTTTCTTGTTTCTCGTCTCTGTCACATAGTAAAATGTCTTACATAGGTCGTGAAACAAGGCTGCGATGGCGATACTTTCATCTGGCACATCTGCTAATTTTTCATTCCAAAAACTGTCATCATGCTTTTTTTCTCTCAATCTGTAATAAACATTCAAACTGTGTAATAACAGTCCGCCTTCATAATTACCATGAAATCTAGTTGATGCTGGAGCTGTATAAAAATCACTTTTTTCAATCATCTCCATCAACTTATCAATACCATCTCTTTCAATACTTTTTACAGCTTCTCTAAATTTTCCAATCAACTGATTTTTTTCCATAACATCCTCCTAACTTGAAATTTCACGTATTACAACATCTACTCTCGGTTCGTCAGAATAGAATTTTCTGCATTGTGCGTCTACAATCTGAGTATCATCTTTGTATGCGACTTGATTCAGGCTGTCAGCGATTACCTTCATTACATTATCCATATCTGGTTTCTTCGTTGGTCTAAGAACTCCTGACAACATAAGAGCTTTCTTTTTCTTCGATGCGCTCTTTGGTACCCCATAATATGCCAAAATTCTCATGTCAAGCATTGAGTCATCTGGAAAACGATAGTTTTTTGTCTGAATAGAATATTCTGTACGAACAAGATTTTCATATATGATCGTATTTTCTGGCGTGTGTGCCCGACCAAAAGCTGTTCCAGTCGCAGGATTGTATCGAGTGACAAATCTTGGCCTTCCTTTTCCTTGTGGTTCTCCAAGTATTGTAAACTTTATCTGTTTCATTACATTTTCCCTTCCTCCTATTCGGTCATTTCTATTTCATCAACATTTCCTGTAACTCTAAGAAAATAATCAAGTTTTTTCCCTGTAGGTGTAGCCTTCTTTTTTCCCATCGATACAGTATAACCATTCTTGATCAAGATTGCTGCCACCTGCAGTCTATCTTCCAAATTATAGATTTTTAATTCTACTGGTTCTTTTTCCATATCATCCCTCCAGCAATTTTTTCATTTCTCCATACCGTGAAGCTGCTTCTCTTTTTCTCCAAGAAATACCACTCATTTTCAGCGGATAGCACATCTCAAATATCCGATCATATATTCTGTTATATCGAATATCAGTACATTCTTTCATCTGTGAAAACTCCAAATTTGTAGTGAGGATAATCGGTTTCCGGGTTCTATATCGACTATCGATGATGTTATAAACCTTTTCTAATGAATAATCAGTGCTTCTTTCTGTTCCGAGATCATCGATTATCAACAGACTAGCTTTTGTAAATTTTTCGATAATTGCTGTTTCGTCATTATCTGCCATCGGTTTTCCCTCTAACATTTTTACAAACGATGTCATAATTACCGAATACGTTTTGTCCATAAGTTCATTCCCGATACATGCAGCCGTATAGCTTTTTCCAGTTCCAACATTGCCCCAAAAAAGTAATCCCTGGTTCTTTTCCATCATTTTTTCAAAATTACATACATAATTTTGTGCTACTTGGAATGCTTTTTCATTTTCTTCTGTGACACTATATGTAGAAAATCTGGCATTTCTAAATTTTTCATCCATTAAACTCAGACGATGCAGATCGTGTATTCGTCTCTGCTCCTCTTCATACTTAAATCTGGCCTGGATTTTTTCATCTCTTTCTCTGTCGCACTTACAGGTACAATGCACTATTCTTTCTTCACTTCCTCCTTTCCCATCCGCTAAAGGGAATTTAACTATCCTTTCGGTTCTTTCACCGCAAACTTTGCAGTGCCGAAAACCATCTTTTCCAACAATTTCATTTTTTTCCATGCCTTACTCCCATCCAGCAAACGGGTTTTCGTCATCGTGTTCGTTTGCCGCACCAATGTTATATTCTTTTTGACTCGACAGATAGTCCACAAAAGGTTCTGTAGCTGATAAAAACGTACTCGGATGTTTTATGTACTTACTCTCGGTTCTTTCTCTTGACACCTTAGATGCGTAATTTTGAGCGGCATCCAAAAGTTCTTCTGGCTTCCATCCACTTTTCACTCTCGACTTATATTTCGAATACGCTTCTCCTTTACCGACTTTCCGTGGATAGACATCCCAGAACTCTTTGAATCCTCTTTCCGGATATTTTTCTTCGGTTTTTTTGCTTTTTTCAGAAACTTCCGATGTATTTATAAGTTTCGGAGTTGGTAAACTTTTATCCGGTTCCACAACTACTTCTGCAGCAAGTCTCTTTTGTTTGCGCTCTTCTCGTTTTCTTGCCGCATCTTTTTCTCGCACCCTAATCGCTTTATACCATTGTTCCTGCCACTCAGCCCAATCATGTATATAAAGTCCATCTTCCATGTCAATCCAGTTCGTGGCAATCAGTGCATCAACTGCTTTACATGAATCATATCTATCGTCAATTCCTACATTAAGAATTTCAGCCACATCATTCTTGTCTGCACATCCGATAAAGCCTTCTTTATCAGCATTGTTAATACCCCATAACCATAGTCTGATAAGCAAACCAAGAGCTTCATTTTGGCTACATCCTATTTCTTTAGCCAACATTCGCAACTTGCCACCTATAACTTGTTCATGTACACTGATCCATGCCATCCTATCACCACCATTTCTTAAATATTGATAGTGAGTTCATCAATGCTTATCGGTCTGGTCAATACTCTATTATGTCTACAACAATCACATAATTCACATCTATCTGGTTCCGCCTTTCCACTTTTCACCCTCAGAACTCGTCCTATATTTGCTTTTACTACATTCATAGCTTCATCAAGATAATTTTGCGTCACATGGATGATTCTAATATCTGGTTCATTTTCTTTTGTTGCAGCTGCAATGTAGAACGGTAATCGCTGTCCTGTATTCTGATACACAATCTCCTGATAAATTGCTCCCTGAATGTCGTATCCCCAATATCGCACAAAATCCAGATAACCCAAATCTTTTACCCATTTCAAATCAGTAACAGATGACATAATCTTGAGATCAACAATAGCTACAGACGGAAGATAACTATCCATCTTTATTTTCCATTCGCATCCCCCGATTTCCCCTGTCATAATTACTTGTTTTTCTCCAGAAAGAAATTTCATGAAATATGAATCTCTTTCAATTCTCGCAATGATTTCCTCTGCTTTTTTGAATGGAGCTTTTAAATCTCCGCTTTTTGTGAATAATTCCGGATTATGTGCTTTGAATTCCTTCAGTGTTCCTTCAAAATACGAATCCACATAACTGCCAACCAAAAGAGGAGTCGTTTTTTCAGGAATCCATCTCTCATTCATTTTTTCCATTGCTTCAAATTCACAAGCCATTTTTCCATATGTACCGCAAAAATCTTTAAATTGAGACACAGACATATATTCCGTATTGGCTTGTTTCCCATAATAGTTTTCAGCCGTAAGTATCACTTTGTTCCTCCTACAAATCATCCATATCAAGTTCTTCTGGTTCAGACTCTACAATTGTCCCATCTACCACAAATGGATCCATTGGTTCTTCTATATCAGGTTTGTTATCTCCATATGTTCCTTCACCATTTTCATCATATGTTTTCTGATCATCCTGAATAGCCCTCTGCATATCCACTGACAAAATCCCCCACTTGCTAAGCAATAATTTAATTACAGTTTTCAGTGCCATTGCTTCAAAATCTGTGGTCCATTTACTTGATTTCTTTCCCTTGTTCAAATCATATCGATATGATTGCGAATATTTTCTTGCGTGATTATCGACAGCTTTTTTGGACATATACAACTCATGGCTATAACCAGTTTTCAGTCTAAACCACGCGTAATATCCGGCTACATGTGTTTCATCTCCTGCATCTCTTTGTGAGCATTCGGTAAAATCATCAACAAACTCAATCTCTCCAGTAATAGGATTGTATGACTTAAGTTCATCTTCATACACGACCGCATAGTTCATTCTTTCGTAATAACCAGATCTAATTGCAAGCTGGATAAATCCTTTATACATCATCTGAAACTGAGCTTTCGGAATTTTATCCCATTCCTTCGTTTTGGAATTGTAAACACTCTCGTTATATGGAACGATAGCTGCAAACCCAAGATTACTATCTATAGGCAAATCATATGTTGCTGCTACAAATGCAGCCCCAATAATGGAATTTGCGCTACATTGTTTCAACTGCGCACTTCCAGATACAACATTCGTGATTGATGCCATAAATTGTGGAGCTTTCTGTCCTAACACTTCCTGAAATCTATTCTTGATGTTTTCCTTTCCAAGCATATCTTTTACTTGTGCAGTCACGCCTGGTTGCATTGCTTTTTCATGTGCTTTTATTGGCATATTGTTCTCTGACATTATATTTCCTCCTCTACCTTTGATAACTCCCATCCAGCTAACTTTAAAATGTCTGGCACTGTCATTTCCTCCAAGCATTCAATACAGTGGCATTTACCATTAATATCTTCTAAATATCTATCTCCGGAATAAATTCCATTGCCACACTCACATAACAATATGGGTGTTGGTTCTTCTGCATTTGGACAAGATGAATGGCAAGGGTTTTTCATACATACAATACACATATTCCTTCTCCTCATTTCTAAGAATCATCATACCTACCGAGGTAACAGCTCTTCTAAACAGATAATTCTTTATTTCATCTTCAAACAAAAGTGGGAAATAATCTTCCTGATTCTTTACTCCAGCAACTTGCATTTTTCTTTTACACAAATTACTAATATTTTTCACTTCGTCGTCTGATAATTGAATATTATTTTATCTCAATTCATTTACAATATTTTCAATCATCGTATTCCTCCTCTAAGCAAGGGATTCTGAAATTTTTCAACGAATCAATCAGGCTCCATACGCCTTCTTGGAGAAAATACACAACTGCCAACAGCATCGGTAGTACCAGCCATTCGCCACCTATCGCAACGTATCCACGAAATTCGTATGCGTATTCAACAGCATGTTTCGTCAGGTAAAGACCGGCAGATATCCAGAACCAATATTTCCATACAAATTTTTTGAAACATCTTTTCAACTTACCCATCTACTTGTCTCCTTTCATCTTTATTGCTACTATCCGATATTTTTAATCCCAATTGCGAGATAAAGCATAGCTGCGCTGATAACCATCAACTTCAAATTAAGCAGAAGCTCTTGTTTCTCTTTTTTGTTCATGATCTCTTCCCCTTTCGTTCTGCGGCATTGTAAATAACCCTATATCTATGCCTGCAAATTTGTTTACTGCCGCATCGAATTCTTTTTCATTACATATTCCATATTCAGTTCTGAGAATTTCCTTCAACTTAGCAGCATCCATTTTCTATCCTTTCAATGCTTTTTCGCCTGCAAGCTTCATTTCACTGATAACCATGGCTAATTCATCAAGTTTTTTCATTATTGCCTCTAGCTCTGGTTTTTCATCTTCAGTTATAACTCCATCTGCAGCTATTTCTATAAATCCTTTTTTGATTTCCGATATCCTATCAGTATCAAATTCTCTAACCATTCTCAAAGCTATGCCTTCCAAACTTTTTATCTTTGTAGCTACCGGCATTTCTTTTCCGATCGGGCATTCATACTTGCAATATCCTGTCTTTAATTCTGGACAGTTATACAAATCCGACATCAACATCACTTTATCTACAGGTACTACTTTGGTATTTCCAAGCTCATAATCTGCTAATGTCGAAACTGATACTCCAAGCAATTCTGCCGCCCCTTCCCGGCTAAATAGTTTCTCATTGTAATTTGCTGCTTCTTTCCTGGCACGAAAGTATACGTTTTTGTTATCTTTCATGCAGCCATTTCCCATTTTCATTCACCAGCCTTTCGGGATATACTTTAATTACCACTTAACGAACATGCTGTTTCAGTGATATTAAGCACGTCGCTGATTGCCTTTACCGCCGGTTCTGAGTAATTTCTCCCGTTTACAATACCGGAAGTATATTCTCTTGTTCTTCCTATGCGTTCTGCCAAATCATTAACAGTCATGTCTCGCTTAATCATTTCAACTTTTACTGCTTTGCACCAAGGCGATAATACTTTTGCCATCCCTTATTTCCTCCTTTCACTATGGTTTTGTAATTTACATTTCCATAATCTAATGGTAGAATGGGAATGTAATGTGTTTTTTGTTTAGGCTTTTCCTTGCCAGTTTGCCTAACGTAAAACCTTATTGATTTGTAACTTACATCTACATCGTAGCTGGAATTTTCCAATTTGTCAATTATTATTTTGGAATTTTCCAAATTTGTTTGTGGAGGTGATTCGATGTCTACGTTACTTGATCGAGTTCGAGACCTCATGGAACAAAGAGGCATTAAAGCAAAACAACTTACTGCTGAATTAGGCATTTCCAATTCTTCTTTTACTGATTGGGGAAAAGGAAAAGGTAGTCCATCTTTAGATGCAGTAACAAAATTCTCTGATTTTTTCGGAGTATCTATTGATTACTTGGTGCGAGGTAAAGAATTTGACACATCTGTAAAATTGGATTTTTCCAATTCTATGGACAAAGAATTCTTAGATAAGCTTCATTCTCTTCCTCCAGAAATGCGTGACAAAGTAATTGCATATATGGACGGAATGTTAGCTGCGTTACCTGCAGCAGTAGCGGATGAAAAAAGATTATCGATATAACAGACTTCATACAGAGGAGGCGATAGCTTGTGTACAAAGGTATCGAACATTTTTCCATCAATGGTCGCGAAATATCATTGACCATAAAAGATTTTTGGATCTGGGCATATTCTGATCTAACAAACAACATACGCAGATCTGTTTTGGCTGAGTACATTGTTGCTACTGCTCTGGAAATAATTCATATCAATTCTGAATCATCAAGAACCATGTGGCGCCCATATGATTTACTGACTAAAGACGGACTCCGAGTAGAGGTTAAATCTGCAGCATCTGTCCAGTCATGGGATGCAAAGCATCCAGAATTCATATCATTCCGCATTGCTCCTGCAAGACTTCCAGACGAAACTGGTGACTATAAACGTTTTGCTCCCAAACAGCGCAATTCAGATTTGTATGTATTCTCCATCTTCACTGGAATGAATGCTGAGGATTCACCTTTAAATCTTGACCTTTGGGAATTCTATGTGCTCCCAACAAAGATACTCGACAAAGAAAAACCAACGCAAAAAACAATCACATTTTCATCGCTTCTAAAACTCGGACCTGTATGGAGCGATTATTATGGATTGAACGAAGCAATTCAAAAAGCAATGAAAGCCTGATTCGTTCAGGCTTTTTTACATTGGAGGTGTGCAATATGGCTTTTTACAAGCCGGAGAAAGAGAGAAAAACAAGAGTCGCAATATACGTCCGTGTATCCACAACGTATCAGATAGATAAAGATTCTCTGCCTATGCAGAAACAAGATTTGATATCTTACGCAAAACTCATGTTAGGAACAGACGATTGCGTAATATTTGAAGATGCCGGTTATTCCGGCAAAAACACCTACCGTCCAGGATTTCAGGATATGATGTCTCAAATTAGAGCAGGTATTTTCTCACACCTGCTAGTATGGAAAATCGACCGAATCTCAAGAAATCTACTCGACTTTGCCACTATGTATTCAGAACTAAAGGATCTAGGCGTTACATTCATTAGCAAGAACGAGCAATTTGACACCAGCAGTGCTATGGGCGAAGCAATGTTAAAAATCATCCTTGTCTTTGCCGAGCTGGAGCGTAACATTACGTCGGAACGTGTCACAGCAACTATGATTTCAAGGGCAAGCAATGGTCTTTGGAACGGCGGTCGTGTTCCTTACGGTTATAACTACGACTCATCTACCCAGGAATTCAGTTTTAATGACACCGAATGCAATATTGTTAAGATGATCCATGACTTATATGAAGAAACACGTTCCCTGGTTCGGCTTGCGAGATACCTAAACGAGAAGAACTATAGAACAAGAGCTGGTAATTTATGGTCTGCTGTTTCATTGCAAAAAATACTGCGGAACATTTTTTATTGCGGCGACTATAGATACAACGTACTCAAAGAAGGAAACCGTCAAAAAGTCAAGGACGAATCCGAATGGGTAACTATACTTGACCACCATCCAGCTATAGTCTCAAGAGAACAGAAACAAAGGGTTATAGCAATACTCGAAAAAAATTCGAAATATTGCAAACAGAAAAATATGTATAAGAAACAGAAAAACGTTCATATTTTTTCATCTCTCATATATTGTGCTGACTGCGGAAATGCTATGGGTGCAGCTTTAGCAGCTGCAAAAAAAGACTGGAGATACTCAAAGTACTCTTGCCCTACAAAGCGAAAGTCACCAACTCTTTGTAACAGCAAAATAACTTCTGATCCTACAGTTGGGGAATTTTTGTTTAATTATATCCTCAACATGCTTAATGCCCAGAAAAACTTTAAAAATATCGCATCTCCATCAGATCTGCAGGATGCTCTGCTAATAGGAGATACTTTCAAAGACATAGTGTCTATAGACACTGACGGATTAAATGATTTATTCAAGGTTCTTTCTTCTGGGACCGTGTCGGGTGACATTTACGGAAAAGAGGCAGCTATCAAACCTATTAAATCAGTCGATTCAGAACTGTCTAAGTTGAGAAAAGAACGTATCAAACTAGAACGAGCATTAGACAGATTGACAAACCTTTTCCTTTATTCCGAAGACGCAATGTCAGAAGCCGAATTCATTGTCCAAAAAACAAAACTTGTAGATCAATTAGAGGAAATCGATGAACAAATCGGCTTTGCCAATTCTGATACATGGGAACAATCTGTATCTGATGATGTCTTTGTGCAACGTGCAAGTGAATTTATTATCGCCCAGAAGCTATCAGATAGGAACTACATCAACTACAAACGATTAGCCACTTCTGTCGATGCTGAGGTATTGCAGTCATTTGTTCGAAGCATACTTGACAGCATAACTATGAAGAACGGAAACGTTCATCAGATCATTTTCAAAAACGGACTATCTCATACCTTCAATTATTCAGATAAATAAAAAAAGCCCAGGAACTTTCAATTAGTTCCTGGGTGTTCGTTTTCTATACAATATTTTTTCTAATTTCTTCAATCTCAATATCTTCCTTAAATCGGCTTCCATCTTCGTTTAAGATGAGCACAAATCTTATAACTGTGTTGTCTTTAGCCGCCCCTTCGATTTCCTTGAACTTTGCTGTTCCATTTACCAAGCTACTGATGTTCTGTTCTGCGTATCTGACAATATCGTTTCTCCTAGCACCACACAACTGCTCTGTCTTGGTTTTTAGCTTCCCTGCAGTTTTCTTTTCTGCCGGCTTCTGATCTGCTCTTCTTTTTCTTGTGTATTTATCAGCTGATATTATCTTGTAATATGGGCCGTACTGATTTCTCATTTCTTTCAAATGTACTTTCCGATAATCGCATTCCCCTACTTTCACATCAACTAATACCATCTTGTCTTCTTGCTTTCTTTCGTATACCTTTTCTACTGTAACTCCCAACTTCTTTTCGATCGTCTCAATCACTTTTTTGTTTTCCATATTGTTTACCTCCTGGTTATCCGTTGTTTTATCGTAGTCGTACTCTAACACTGGCACCTTCGTTGTCAATAGAAAAACTGATTTTTTGTAAAAAAATCCGGAAGTTTTCACTTCCGGACTTAATTACTTCACATTTGTAAGATTTTGTGTCAAATTATGAACATAGCATCCCCGAAG
>CAZJAA010000041.1:0-24578 GCA_964544055.1 uncultured Lachnospiraceae bacterium
CAATGCTTTTGAGCGTTGGTGAGGCGACTCGAACGCCCGATCTTCCGCTTAGGAGGCGGCTGCACTATCCACTGTGCTACACCAACAGGTATAAAAAATTTGCTAATAAATTTGTGATTTTTGGCTTAAAATCGTTAAATTGGTGGCCGAACATCTTCCACTTAGGAGGGGCTTGTTATATCCATTTAACTAAGGAGCCATTTTCAAATAGCGGCAAATATAACTACATTATAGGAGAAAGACTTTTTAAAGTCAAGGGGCAGGAAAAGGAAATTCTTTTATTCTTTATGCTTTTACTTGCAGGAAAACAAAAGGTGGTGTATAGTAGATATAAAAGAGAAGCAGATTAAGGAGGAAGATATGAGTAAAAAGAAAACTGCCCAAAAGGCGTGGAACAAAATTGCATTTGGTATTGTGTTTGTTATTTCCTGTTTTGTTGCAATGTATATTTTAATACATTTTTATGAGAAAGCACTTTTGGTTGGCGGAGCGGCGGCATTACTTCTTATTTCCGCGTTTCTGTTTTTGAATGCGGTGTTCAGTACGCAAGAAAAATTTGTTGCTTTGCAGGAAGATGAGCAGTCTTTTTTGAATGGAACTCCCGGAGATTTTCAGTTAAAAATTGCGAAGCATATGAAAGAAGTGGAAAAAAATCAGAAGGAAATGCTTGATGTGCTGAAAAAGCAGAGTGACAGGATGGAGTCCAAACTGGGAGACGTTCAGCATGAGGTATATCTTTTTTCGGAAAAGCAGATAAATCAAACAAAATCAATCATTAAATTTAATAAAGAAAATGCACGGCAGCTGGCGATTAGTGAGCGTGAAACACTGGAATATGTCATGCATGAATTGAAAGAAGTTATAGAAAATAAATCTTTTGCGAAACCGGCAGATCGTAGTAAAGGGCAGGAAGAAAAGGCAATCGAATCACTTCTGATGGAAAGCGTACCGTTTGCCGAAAGCGTTGCTGCGGAAGCGGAAGAAGCAGAAGCAAGCGTGCCGTTCGCAGAAAACGTTGCTGTGGAAGCGGAAGAAGATGAGTTTGAGCTTCCGGAGCTTCCGGATGATTTAGATTTAGCTACCTTGTTTGATATTCCGGAACTCAGCGAGGAAGCGTTTGCAGGAGAAGAAACAAAAGAAAAGGCGGCGACAGTGGAGCCGGCTTCCGACCCTAATGCATGATGACACCAGAGGATATTGCGAAGCTTTTGGAATCCATGGGAAAATAAAAAAGCTCCGCACGGACGCAAGGTACATTCGTGCGAAGCTGTAATTGTTACAAACGGTCGCATCCGGTGTAAGAATGCACACATTCTTTATTCCGGGCGGGAATCGTAATTATCTACGGTTATTTTTGTGACGGTGATGTGGAATTTCTATCAGTACCAGATAAAGTCCAACTACCAGAATAACAATGCCGACGATAATTCCAATAATCAGCGGACGCATATCGTTTGAAGCGGTGGAAATGTCTGCAGGAGCACTTGGATGCTCAGTAGATGAAATGTCTTTGCTGTCAACCGGGTCGCTTTCTGCAGGAGTAGGAATCGGCGTTTCGGTTGGAACTGGTGTCGGTGATGGAACGACAATAACATCCTCATCACTATGGTAAATAATTTCTGCTGAACCAACATAGTTGTCGGCAAAGTAATAGGAAACCTGTCCAATTACATTTTCGCCCTTGGAAAAAGCTTCCGTGGGTGTCAGACTGCATACCTTTGTCAAGTCCTTATAAGAGGCCTCGGTAGGCAGCACCAAAGAGGTATCACTGACGGAAAGCGGCGAAAAAACATCGGAAATCAAAGCTTCTTCATCTTCAAAAAGAACAGGAAATGCATTGTTTCCGGAGGTTTCGGAAGCTGCCAGCGGAGTCAGTGAGAAGTTGTTAAAGGCGTAATCCAGAAGCGTTTTTGTGTCGCTTTGCACGGTTGCGGAATCTGGTGCTTTCATAATCACACAGATGAGCGTCATGCCGTTTTTACTTGCACAGGTAACCAGGCAGCTTCCGGCTTTGGAAGTAGAACCGGTTTTTCCTGCAAATACGCCTTCGTAAACAACATTCTTTTTTATAAATGGGTGCGTGTTGGAAATCCAACGCGCTTCATTTTTGTTTGTTTCCGGAATTTTGTGGTTATATGAACCGGAAATTCTGCGGAATGTCGTGTATTCAATTGCTTTTCCTGCAATCAGGGCAAGGTCATACGGACAAGAGTAATGAGCCTCGTTATCCAGACCGTGCGGATTGACAAAATTTGTGTTGACGCAGCCTAAATCTTTTGCACGCTGGTTCATCATGGAGACAAAGTTATTCACAGTTCCGCCAATGCGTTCTGCAACAGCATAAGATACCTCATTGGCAGAGGCGAGTAAAATAGCGTAAAGTGCATTTTCCATATCAATGGATTCTCCGGCAACAAGACCGATACGGCTGCTGTCCCAGCCAATACTTTCTACAGAGTCCTTGGAACAGGTGATAATGTCGGAAAGAGGGCACTGCTCAATGGCAAGCAGTGAAGTCATCAGTTTTGTAGTGCTTGCCGGATAATAGGCATCATAGGCGGCTTTGTTATAAAGAATGGAGCCTGTAGAGGCTTCCATGACAATGGCAGCCTCGCTTTGAATGGAGGGTGGATTTGGCCACCCGGAAGAACCTGTTGCAGGCACTTCCTCTGCAAAAGCAGAGGCTGGTGCGGAAGCAACAAGCAGTATCACGGTAAGTAATACAGTGAAAAGTTGTTTCAATGTTTGTTTCATAGAGTCCCCTTAAATTTACAGACGGTTTAAGGTCTGTTCGATTTCTGATTTTGCGACCACTCCGATTGTCTTCTGAACGATTTCTCCGTTCTTGAAGTAAAGAAGTGTTGGAATGGACATAATACCGTATTTCTGCGCTGTATCCGGTGCATTGTCTACATTTAATTTTCCGATTTTAATCTTTCCCTCAAATTCGGCTGCCAGTGTTTCGATAACCGGTGCCAGCATTTTGCATGGTCCGCACCAGTCCGCATAAAAGTCAACCAGTACAGGAACGTTGGAAGTCAGTACTTCCTCATTAAAATTTTCGTCAGTAAAATGGTAAATCATAGTCATCCTCCTTGCTTTTGAAAAATATCCTTGCCGCCTTTGCGGTCAGGAAAATTTTTCACTTATGGTTATTTTGGTTTTCTTCTTTTAGTATGTTCCGTTTCCGGCGGATTAATCAACCGGAGTATTTCCTGCAGTGATTGATAGATGCAAAGAGCTCTGCAATTTAGTGTCGGTCGGTCTGAAAAAAAATCTGCCAGATGCCTTTTGAATGGATACGACATAAATTTGCTCCTGTTGCTTTTATGATTAGTATATTCGCAGTCCTAGCGGTATGCAACCAGACGGAAAATCGGATTGCCGAGGGAAGAAAATTTTTCTTCATATTCCGTCATGATATTTCCTTCAGCAAATTCGCTGTGATGCAGATCAAAGGTTACGTCCCGCAGTTGCCAGCCGGCTAAAGGAACCTGCGCAAGGGAAAACTCAAACAGAAGACGATTGTCCGTTTTAAACATGACGGCACCATCCTTTGCAAGTATCTTATGATAAAGAGCAAAAAAATCAGTAGATGTAAGTCTTCTTTTGGCGTGGCGGTCTTTTGGCCATGGGTCGGAAAAATTAAGGTAGATGCGTGTCACTTCTTCCTCAGCAAAAATTTCTGTTATGTTTTTTGCATCTTCACAAAGGTAGAAAAGATTGGTGATTTCTTCTTCTTGTTCTCTTTTTTCCAAAGCACGAATTAAAACGCTGTCATAGCGTTCAATGCCGATGTAGTTGATTTCCGGATTCTGTTTTGCAAGTGTGGTTAGGAAGCGTCCTTTTCCCATGCCGATTTCAATATGGATGGGATTGGAATTTCCAAATACCTCGTGCCAGTGTCCCTTTTTTTCTTGTGCATTGTGGATAACCAGATTGCTTGTTTCAATTGCTTCTCTGGCACCTTTTACTTTTCTGAGTCTCATAGTTCCTCTCATTCTGCCACGGACGGCTTGCTATAGTGAATATATCAGGGAAGTGCCCTGCTTCCATATATAATAGCTTATTTTTGTTTTTACGTCAATCGGTATCATTTGCTTATACTTCCAAGTGTGCGAACCATGGCTCGAACCCTGGACGTCTTGATTAAGAGGATTGTTTGTAAAATGGGAAAATAAGTAAAGACGGAAAGCTTGCTGTAGTGTGTTAGTCGTGCATGTGCGCCGTTGGATGCCAGAAAGATGTTGAAAAATATCGATGAAGCTGTTAGAATGTTTTCCAGAAAGCATCCATGACAGGGTGGTAGCCTTCCGGCTTTGAACACCGATTTAACGTAATACATAGGAAGGGAGGTGGCGCATATATGAAAGCCGATGAAATTCTTTCGACTTTCATCGGGACATTGGCTTTGTTGATGTCCTTTGGCAGCTTGATTGATGCGTTGCTTGCCTTTCTCGATAAGAGAAACAAGGAAAAATAAAAAATGCCTATCCTGTCGGCCAACAGGATAGGCGCCTCTCGTTGAGAGGTAAATAACCTTTCCGGTAGGCATCCATTTTAGAATGGATGCTTTCTTTGGTTACAATATATCATGTATTGTGGAAAAGTTCAAGTAATAAATCCTTTGGGTTTCCTTTTTTGATTCTAATATAATGCAGAAATGGTAAAAAGTCAAGGCCTATATGAGCTTTTAATGGACTTTCTATAGTTTGACAAATGTTTAAAAATCAGGAGAAATAAAAAAGCACCGACCCCGATGCTAGGCATCAAAACCGATACTTCCAAGTGCGCGATCAGGGGCTCGAACCCTGGACACCCTGATTAAGAGTCAGGTGCTCTACCAACTGAGCTAATCGCGCATATCTATTTTGTTCATTTCCTGAACACAAAAACTATTATATAACATAATCGAATATAATGCAAGTGTTTTTTTTAAAAATTAAAAAAATTTTGTCCGAAAAATTTTTTTAACGTCATATGGGTGAACGCTGGCGTATTAAAAAGTGGAAGGAAAAATGCATCCACAAGGATATAATAGCTTGACAATTGGTTTATAATTTGTTAAGCTTAATTTTAGAAAAAATTAATAAACAAAGGAGAATGGATATGGATGTTAATGTAAATGTGAATGGTGTAGCAGAGAACAGGGTATCAAAGTATGATGGCAGTGTATTGGAAACTGCAATTTATTCCCTGATTTCAAGTCTCATCATCAGTGTTACCTGTGGTATTGCCACTCCGTGGGCACTTTGCTTTTTGTACAAATTTATAATCAGTCATGTGATTATTGATGGCAGACGGCTCAGCTTCGACGGAACAGGCACACAGTTGTTTGGAAACTGGATTAAGTGGTTTCTTTTAACTGTTATTACCTGTGGTATTTATAGTTTCTGGGTTGCTCCAAGATTATACAATTGGGTTGCAAAACATACACATTTCGAGTAAACTATTGTTATACGCGGCGGTACGGGAAAGTCTCGTACCGCCTTTTTGCAGCATGGAAATGTTTGGAGGTAGAACGGTGTCCGCAGAACAGAAAAAAAGATTTGTTCAGGTAATGAAACCGATAGCAGAAGTTTTTGGTATCGGTATTGCATACATAGTATTTCATGAAATTACAGGTTTGGCAATTCCATGTCCGATTAAACTTATCACCGGAAAATACTGTCCGGGCTGCGGAATTACACGAATGCTTTTTGCACTGCTTCGACTTGATTTTCAGGCTGCATTTCTGGCAAACCGTCTTTTATTTTTTTTGCTTCCACTGCTTGTGATTTATGGAATGATTAAGGCGGTCATTTATATAGGAACCGGAAAAAACAGACAGACTCTTCCGGAACAAATTGCGGTTGTTTTCATTTCCATTGTTACGGTGGCTTTCTGGATTATGCGCAACATGGATGCTTTCTCTTATCTGGCACCAGTCGGTTAATTCTCCAAAATTTAATTTTAAGTAAACGTTTAAGTAGCTTCGTTGTGCAAATTTAACTATTGACGAAGCTAAAAAAGGCTGTTATTATGTAAATATGATGAGCAACCGGTTGCTCAAAAGGTTGCGCATTTGTGCATTTTGAATGAGGGAAGGAAAACAACGTGGCAGCAGATGGAAAATTAACAATTGCAGATGTGGCAGACCATCTGGGAATATCAAAAACCACAGTGTCCCGTGCAATTTCAGGAAAGGGCAGGGTCAGTGAAGAAACGCGGCAGCGGGTACAGTGTTACATCAGCCAGATAAATTATAAACCAAACGTTATCGCCAAGGGGCTGGCACAGTCCAAAACCTTTAACATTGCAGTAATGCTGCCAATGGATTGCGATATGCAGGAGTTGCCTTTTTTTCAGAATTGTATGTGCGGCATCTGTGAAGCGGCAGCAAAGCGGGATTATGATGTGCTTACGGTGTATTCGTCAACCGGGGAGCTTGGCGGTCTGGAACGGATTATCACCAATCATAAGGTGGATGGTGTGATTTTAAGCCGGACGCTGGTAGAAGACACCGCAGCCGGATATTTAAAAAAGAAAAATATTCCGGTAGTGGCGGCAGGAAGCTCGGATGACATGTCATTAATACAGGTGGATCACGATCATCGCAGTGCCTGCAGGGAACTGACGGCACATTTGTTAAAACGCGGCATACATAAAATAGGGCTGATTGGCGGAAACGAGTCCCACATGGTTACAAGAAGCCGTTACGAAGGCTTTGTCGACGCATTTCGCATGGCAGGACTTCCGGTCAATAGAAATCTGGTCTGCTTTGGGGCGGAAAAAGCCCCTGAAATTGAGCAGGCGGTGGAACTGCTGCTGGAAAAACAGGTAGAATGCATTGTCTGTATGGATGATATGATATGCAATCATGTGGTCAGCAAGCTCAGGGAAACCGATGCAGCACTTTTAAATTCCGTCAGAATTGTATCGTTTTATGGCGGAGTTTCCGGCTCGCTTTTGGCAGGTCAGGTGGAAACAGCAGAATTTGATGCAAAAAATCTTGGCTATGTCACCTGTAACACCTTGCTGGATGTAATTGACGGCCGCCAGATAGCAATCAAGCAGCTTCTTCCTTACAAGCTGCGGATTATGGATGGTTTACAAAAAAATCGCTAAAAGAAAAAACGAAACAATGCGAAAAAAATATGCAAATATACCATGATAAAACAGCTAAAATTTTCGAAAGTTTCGAAAACGGCAAAACACACGTTCTGTTTTTTGTGCATTATGCACAAAAAAATAAAATGCAACTGTACAAATTGGACATTGACACTTAGGAACCCCTTTGGTACACTTATCTGTGGTATCTGCAAGTTGCGCTCCTGTTGCGCAAAGGGCTTCCTCTGTGTTTTAGTGCACTCACGGAATTTTCTGAAAGAAGCATTCCGAAAGATTCAGAGAGTACATTTTTATATTGGGAGGACAAATATGAAAAAAGAAAAACTTCTTTGCGTGATGTCGGCAGTTATGGTCTGCATCTTACTTGGAGCAGCAGGCTGCGGTAGCAAAAAAATCAAAGCAGAGCCAATTCCATCGGACACTCTGTATGTAGAAAAAGTGGAAAATCTGCCGGAAGACTTCATTTTCGGCATGGATTCTTCTCAGGTTCCGGCACTTGAGGCAGCCGGTGTTAAATATTATGACTACGACGGCAACGAAGCAGATGTGTTTGAAACTCTTGCAAAAAGCGGTATCAATTACATTCGTGTCAGAGTGTGGGTGGATCCGTTTGATTCCAATGGCAATGGTTATGGCGGTGGAAACTGCAACATCGATACGGCAATTGAAATTGGCAAACGTGCTACGAAGTACGGCATGAAGCTCTTAGTAAATTTTCATTATTCCGATTTTTGGGCAGACCCATCCAAGCAGATGGTTCCAAAAGCATGGAAAAGCATGGATATTGACACCAAAGCCGAAGCAGTATACGAGTACACGCTGGAATGCCTGAATAAGCTGAAGGCAGAAAAAATTGACGTTGGCATGGTGCAGGTCGGCAATGAAACCAACGGTGCCTTGTGTGGCGAAAAAATCTGGATGAACATTTATAAAATTATGGCAGCCGGTTCCAAGGCAACAAGAGAAGTCTTTCCGAATGCGTTGGTAGCCGTACATTTTGCAAATCCGGAAAAAGCCGGCAATTATGCAGATTATGCAAAAAAATTAAATTACTACAGTCTGGATTATGACGTATTTGCCACTTCTTATTATCCATACTGGCATGGTTCTCTGGAAAATCTTACCGAGGTATTAAACCATGTGGCAGATACTTATAATAAAAAGGTAATGGTTGCAGAAACTTCCTATGCATACACTTCGGATGACACGGATTTCAGTAGCAACACTGTTTCCAGTGGCGGCGGAGTCACTCTGGCTTATCCGATGACGGTTCAGGGACAGGCAAATCATGTGCGTAATGTGGTAAATACCATGGTAAATGACGTACACAACGGTATTGGCGTTTTTTACTGGGAAGGAACATGGATTTCTGTCGGAACAAATTCGTGGAAAGAAAATTCCGTTCTTTGGGAAACCTACGGAGCAGGCTGGGCATCTTCCTATGCAAAGGAATACGACCCAAACGATGCCGGAAAATATTATGGCGGCTGCGCCTGTGACAATCAGGCACTCTTTAATGCAGAAGGAAAGCCGCTGGAATCCTTAAAAGTGTTCAGTCTTCTGGGCACCGGAAACGAGGTTCCGGTTAAGGCAGATTCTATTGAGCCGGCGGATATTCAGGTTGACTTAAACGGCACTATTGTTCTTCCGGACAAAGTAAATGCTTTTATGACAGACAATTCCAAGCAGGAAGTCTCCGTAACCTGGGAAAATGTCGATTATGACGCCATGTACAACGGCGGTGTGGCAAAATACGACATTGTCGGCACGGCAGACGGCATGGAAGCACATTGCTACGTTTCCATGGTTGAATACAATTTCTTAAAAGACTACAGCTTTGAAGAAAACAGCGATGCATGGGTGGCAACTGCAAACGGAAGCATGAATGAGCTTTATGTGGAAGACAAAAAAACAGACTCCCTGACTGGCTCTTTCCACTATCATTTCTGGAGTGCAGAGCAGAATTCCGTAGATTTTGATTTGGAACAGGAAGTGAAAGAGCTTCCGGCAGGCACATATAAGTACGCCATTTCCATTATGGGCGGTGACTGTGGAGAAACAGAAATCTACGCTTATGTCAGGCTGAATGATGATATTGTTGCAACTGCCCCAATGGGCATCAGCGGATACGGCAACTGGGAAACCGGTTCCATCAGCGAATTTGCATACAACGGCACAGACAAGCTTGTTGTAGGCATTCATGTAAAATGCAGTGGCGAAGGCAATGGTGCATGGGGAAAAATTGATGATGCCATGTTAAATTCCGTTGCAAAGTAATTCTAATCGTCAGTTAGGCATTTTACGCAATATATTACAGAAGTAGGTAAGGCGAAAATTATGAAACATATTTTAAAAACGGGGCTTGTAAGTGTTCTTCTCCTGTCACTGTTCCTTGGAGGTTGCTCCGCAAAAACAGAGGCACAGCCTGATGCAACAAATGATAACTACAGAGCGTTTTATCAGATATTTGTTGGTTCGTTTTCCGATTCAAACGGAGACGGCATTGGTGACATCAGAGGCATTATCAACCGGATGGATTACTTAAATGACGGCAATATGTATTCAGAAGACAGCCTGGGAGTGCAGGGCATCTGGCTCTCTCCAGTTTTTCAATCTCCGTCTTACCATAAATACGACACAACCGATTATTACAAAATAGACGAAACCTATGGAACAGAAGCAGACTTAGTTGAACTGATAGAATTATGCCATGAAAGAAACGTCAAAGTGATTCTGGATTTGGCACTAAATCATACAGCAACGAACAACGAATGGTTTACTAAGTTTGCGGCTGCTCACAAAACAGGAAACAGCATAGACCCATACTATGATATTTATTCCTGGGCACCATTAGACGGCAGGACTGCGGGAATTGCATACACAGCAATTCCGGGAGCAAATCAGGAATATTACGAATGCAATTTCTCCACGGATATGCCGGAGCTGAACTATGACAGCAAGGTAGTCCGGGATGAAATGCTAGATGTCGCAAAATATTACCTAGATTTGGGTGTTGACGGCTTCCGGTTTGATGCGGTTAAATATATATACTACAACGACGTGGAAAAAAGTGTTGATTTCTGGAAATGGTATATGGAAGAATTAAAAACATACAAGCCGGATATTTACTGTGTCGGAGAATGCTGGTCAGGAGATGGGGAAACCCTCCGGTATGTGGAAGCAGTAAACTGTTTTAACTTCCAGGCGGCACAGGGCGAAGGTTACATTGCGAATGCAGCCAAAGGAAAAGATATTGATGTTTTCACAAATTATATAGAAAAATATCAGACACTGGTCTGGGAAGCAAATGCAGAAGGAATGATGAATTTGTTTCTTTCCAACCATGACATGGACCGGGCAGCAGGATATCTGACTCCATCCACAAAGCAGGCGTATATGGCAGCTAATTTGTATCTGCTTTGTAGTGGTTCTCCATTTATCTATTATGGAGAAGAAATAGGGCTAAAGGGTACCCGCGGCGGTGCAAACACAGATGCAAATCGGCGTCTTGCCATGCTGTGGGGAGATGAAGATACGGTAAAAAATCCGATGGGAACAACGTATGATTCCGGCAAACAAACCAATGGCACGGTAGCAGAGCAGGCCGAAGACAAGGACAGTCTCCTCCGCTATTATGGAAAATTGTTATCGCTGCGTAAACAGTATCCGGAAATTGCCCGGGGTGAGTACAAGGCTTTGGCGTTTGGAGATGCAAATTTCGGCGGTTTTCTGGTTACTTATAACGGAGAACAGACGGTTTTGCTCCACAATACTTCCACAGAAGAAAAGGTCATAGAGCTGACCTCCTGTGCTGATTTTCCGGTAAGTGCATCAAAGATTTCCGCATACATCGGACAGGGAAACGCAAAGCTGAAAGGCACTACCTTAACGATGGGTCCGCAGACGAGCGTAATTATCAAATAACGGCTGCGCCTGTGCCGCAAACAGGAAAAATAATGTACTTAAAGGCTTTTTAAGCTTTTAAATAAAAAAAGAAAGAGGAGAAAAAAACATGAAAAAGAGATTTACAGCAATCCTTGCTCTTATGATGGCTTTCATGCTTTGTTTAACAGCATGTGGCGGCAAGGACAACAACAATGGCAATGACGCTAACAAAAATGGTGGCACAGAGACAACACTTGACGGAACCTACGATATTACCGTATGGGTATCTGAAGTAGAAAACGTTAAGAAATTAACCCAGCAGCAGATTGCACGTTTCTGCGAAAACAATCCTGGTATCGTAATTAACGCAACTGTAGAAGGTGTATCTGAATCCGAATCCGCTACACAAATGATTAACAGTGTAGAAGATGGTGCAGACCTGTTCTGCTTTGCACAGGACCAGTTAGCACGTCTTGTTATGGCAGGTGCGTTAAACAAGCTTGGTACAGCTACAGCAGCAACTGTTAGGGAAATGAATGACGAAGGTGCTGTTAAGGCAGCAAGCGTAGGCGGCGAGCTTTACTGCTACCCAATCACTTCCGATAACGGTTACTTCATGTTCTATGATAAGAGTGTTGTTAAGGAAGAGCATCTTGACAGCTTAGAAGACATCATTGCTGACTGTGAAGCAGCAGGCAAGATGTTCTCTATGGAGCTGGAAACATCCGCTTGGTACAACGCAGCATTCTTCTTTGCTACCGGTTGTGTATCCGAATGGACAACAGACTCTGAAGCTAACTTTGTATCCATAAACGACACATTCAATTCTGATGCAGGTCTGGTTGCCCTTAAGGGAATGCAGAAGTTACTCAAGTCTCCGGCCTACAACAGTTCTTCCGACGGAGCTGCTTTTAAGGCAGGTGTTCCATCCGCAGTCGTTGTTTCCGGTACATGGGCAGCGGGCACTGCAAAGGAAGCTTTAGGTGATAACTATGGTGTAACTGATCTTCCATCCTTTACGGTAGACGGTCAGTCCTATCATTTAGGTTCCTTCTCCGGTAACAAGCTGATGGGTGTTAAGCCACAGACAGATGCTAAGAAGGGTGCAGTTCTTCAGCAGTTAGCTCTTTACTTATCCGGTGAAGAGTGCCAGATGGAAAGATTCAATCAGTTTGGCTGGGGTCCATCCAACTTAAACGCTCAGGCAACAGATGCTGTTAAGGGTGATGCAACATTAGTTGCTTTAGCAGCACAGGCTCCATATGCAACTCCACAGGGCACAATTCATGGCTCCTGGTGGGATTTAGCAAAGGTTTATGCAGTATCCGCTAAGGAAGCTACGACAGACGACGAATTAAGAGCAGCTCTCCAGTCCTATCAGGACAGCGTTAATGGTCTGTTCAATATGTCTGCTGAAGTAAAGAAGGCATTTACCGTAATCGGTACAATAAATGGTACAAACTGGGATATGGACTTCGAAATGGAATCCACAACAGATGGTATCTGGGTAACCAAGGAAGCATACAATTTAACTGCAGGTATGAAATTTAAGGTACGTCAGGGTCTGAACTGGGATGTAGCTTTCCCAGCAGATGATTTTATGGTTGAAGCAGACGGTACCTACAAGATTCAGTTAACCGTACATGGTGAAAACGGTACTGTTGAACTGATTGCACAGTAATAACATAATCTATAACCGGGGAGCCGTGTGGCTTCCCGGTCATATTAAAAAACAAGTAACAGGTAGGGAAGGAAGGTCGTAAAGTGAAGAAGCTTACCAGATCGGAATACTTTAAATTGAATGCCGTGCAGAAGCTTTTATATAATATATATTGCTTCTTCTGTGCAATTCCTCCGATTCTTGCAGGCATTGGTAAAGCCATTTGGGGTGGAATCAAGAGCTTTTGCAAAGGAATCAAAAATGAAATCGTTGATACAATTTGTACATTCGGAAAAGGCACCTGGCAGACCAAGGTCTCTTATCTGATTATGGGCTTCGGAAATCTGTTCTGCGGACAAATCTTAAGAGGACTGTTGTTCCTTATCTTAGAAGTCGTTTTTATTTTTTACATGATTACCAACGGTGCTTATTGGCTTGGAAAGTTCAAAACCCTTGGTACTGTGGCACCAGGAAAGGCTTACGACGCAATTCTGGATACTTATGTACGTGTAGATGGAGATAATTCGTTCAACATTCTGTTGTACGGTTTACTTACAATAATATTCATTGTGATGTTCCTTGTTGCATGGAGAATGAATATCAAGCAGAGTAAGCAGCTAGATGAGCTGGTAGCAAAAGGAAAGAAGATTCCGAAGGCAAAGGATGATATCAAAGAGCTTCTCGATAAGCAGTTTCACAAAACCTTACTGGCTCTGCCGTTAACCGGCATTGTGTGCTTTACCGTATTGCCGATTATTTTCATGATTTTTGTAGCATTTACAAACTATGGTCGTGAATTAGATGGTTATGCCAACCTGTTTACCTGGGTTGGTCTGGACAACTTTAAAACATTGTTTGGCGGCTCCAATAATGACAGCAACCTGCCGTATGCGTTTGGACAGATTTTAAAATGGACCTTGGTATGGGCAGTTTTTGCCACATTTACAAACTATTTCCTCGGAATGCTTGTTGCAATTCTCATTAACAAAAAGGGAATTAAGTTCAAGAAGCTCTGGAGAGGTATTTTAGTATTAACAATTGCGATTCCACAGTTCGTTTCTTTACTTTATGTGGGCAAGATGTTTGCAAAGAACGGACTGGTTAACGGTATGCTCATGAACTGGGGATTGATTTCCAACCCGATTGATTTCTGGGGAAATTCTGATATCGGCCGTGTATTGATTATCATTATCAATATCTGGATTGGTATTCCTTACCTGATGTTAATGGCAACCGGTATCCTTATGAATATTCCTGAAGACCTGTATGAGTCCTCCCGAATTGACGGAGCAAATGCAGTTCAACAGTTTACAAAAATAACATTGCCTTATATGCTGTTTATCACAGGTCCATATCTGTTAACCAGCTTTATTGGCAACATAAATAACTTTAATGTTATTTATCTTCTGACCAATGGCTCCGTTTCCAATCCGAAGCTGACAACCTACGGTCTTGCAGCCGGCAGTGCAACCGACTACGATTTGCTTGTAACATGGCTGTTCAATGTTACTACGGGTGCAGAAAGCAACTATAAGCTGGCCGCCGTTCTTGCAATTATGATTTTCGTTGTAGTAGCAACGTTGTCGGTCATTGTATATAACGTTATGCCATCAAATAAGAATGAGGAGGATTTCCAGTAATGAGTGAGAAAACTTCCAAAAAAATGGGCTTAAAGGCAAAAACAACCTTAGGAAATGTAATTGCCTATTTTGTAATTATTATCATGTGCGTTGTATGGCTGATTCCGTTTGTCTGCATCCTGTTAGAATCATTCCGTATGGAAACAACGATGCAGGTTGGTTATGTCATTCCGGAGCAGTGGGGCATTGGAAACTATGTTTCGCTGATTAAAAACACAAACTTTGTGAAATGGTACACCAATACCCTGATTATTGGTGTTGCGGTAGCAGTTATCCAGACCTTTACGGTATTCTGTGTCAGCTACTCGCTTTCCAGAATGAGATTTAAAGGCAGAAAAGCGTTAATGAACATCAGTCTGGTGCTCGGCATGTTCCCCGGCTTTATCACTCTGATTGTGTTGTATAATATTTTATCGAAGTTGGGCTTAACTGGTGCGGGTTCGGTTCCGGGTCTTATCCTGGTGTACACTGCAAGCTCCGGTATGGGCTTTCATGTGGCAAAGGGATTCTTTGATACGATTTCTAAGTCACTTGATGAAGCGGCAAGAGTGGACGGTGCCAACAGAGCGCAGATTATGTTTAAAATTATCCTGCCTTTGACAAAGCCAATTGTTATTTATACATTGCTTACAGCATTTATGTCTCCATGGGGCGACTTCATGTTTGCAAAGTATATTGCGCATAACACCAGCACCGGTATGAACGTAGCAGTAGGCTTACAGAGTCTGATTTCCACACCGCAGATGCTTGCAGCGCACTATACGGAGTTCTGTGCCGGTGGTGTTCTGGTGGCAATTCCGATTACCGTTTTGTTTATGTGTCTGCAGAAGTACTATGTAGAGGGTGTAACCGGCGGTGCCGTAAAGGGTTAATGAAAATTTGATTTCTGAAATAAAGACAAGTGACATGGTCGTATTCGTGTCACTTGTTTTTTTGGGATTTTTTTGAAACGTAAAAAAAGCACCGACCCCGATGCCAGGCATCAAAACCGATACTTCCAAGTGCGCGATCAGGGGCTCGAACCCTGGACACCCTGATTAAGAGTCAGGTGCTCTACCAACTGAGCTAATCGCGCATATATGTGAACGCTTTCAAGCAACTCGTCAGCCGTCTTTCAAGCGCAAAGTTAACTATAATGCATTTTTGATAAAATGTCAAGAACTTTTTTAAAAAAAGTTTTCGATGACATACGGATGGAAATATGATATACTATAATAGACTATGCAAGATAGCAAGGTTCAGAAAATGTGCACACCGGAAGGAATAAGCCATGGGCAAAATATTTGTTGTTATGGGAAAAACCTCATCAGGAAAAGACACCGTCTACAAAAAAGTATTAGAGTCTTTTTCGTCAGCCGAAAAAGAAGCTGCACCAAAGACCGTTGTCATTTATACAACCAGACCAATGCGTCCAGGAGAAACAAACGGCGTGGAATATTTTTTTGTGACAGAAGAGGAACTGAAAACATTGCGAAAGCAGGGGAATGTTATTGAAGAACGCTGTTTTCATACGGTGCATGGTCCGTGGTATTACTTTACGGTGAATGATGGACAGATTGACTTAGAGCACCACAGCTATTTAATGATTAATACGCTTGAGGGCTTTGAGAGGATTCGTTCTTATTACAAAAAGGAGTGCGGAAACAACACTCAAGCACGCATTTTGGACGAGGCAGGAGCAAAAGATAGCCAAGCCAATCCGGACGAACCGGTTATTCCAATTTATATTGAAGCGGAGCCAAAGGAACGCCTGCTGCGTTATATCAATCGCGAAGCCTTGCAGAAAAACCCAAATTACAACGAAGTATGCCGACGTTTTCTGGCAGATGAAGCGGATTTTGCAGAAGAAAAGCTTAAGCATCTCGGAATAAACAAACGTTATTTCAATCAAAATCTGGAAGTCTGTTGTGCGGAAATTGCGCAGGATATCCGGACTTATTTGAAACAGGAATGCTCGAAAGAAAAAAAGACAGCTCTTTTGGAAGGGGGGCAGTCGCATGGAAAATAATTTTGATGTGAAAATTAATCAGATGCAGCAGGTAACGCAGGTGGAAAACAAAACACAGGCACCGCCGGCATCCGATGGCAGCTTTCAGTTTACATTACTTAGTGCTATTGAAGAAACGGCACTGGCAGAACGGTTATCCGGGCTTTTGACAGACATTGAAAAAGAGGGCAAGAAAATCGCCAAGCACATGGATGTCCGCGATATGAAATATTATCGTTCACTGATTCAGCAATTTATGAACGAGGTTGTTTCGCGCTCCCACAAGTTCAGCCGTGAAAACTTTCTCGACCGCAGAGGACGACATCGTGTATACGGCATGATTAAGCTGGTGGATGAAAATCTGGATTTGCTGGCTGCCGAGCTTTTGAAAGAAGAAAAGGACCATCTGCTTATTTTAAGCAAAATTGATGAAATACGCGGACTTTTATTGGATATCCTTACGTAATTTAAGAATAAACCAAAACAGTCGTAAATTGTGGCAGCATAAAAATGAGGACTATATAAAATATGAAGTTTCAGGACATTATGGGACAAGAACAAATTACAGGGCATTTCCAGAATGCCATACGGATGGGAAAGATATCCCATGCGTACATTATTCAGGGGGAAGCAGGTTCTGGAAAGAAACTGCTGGCGGAAACTTTTGCCGCCGCCCTGCAGTGCGAAGAAGGCGGCACCAGTCCGTGCGGACACTGTCAGTCCTGTAAACAGGCAGTATCCGGAAATCATCCGGATATTCGGCGGGTAACACATGAGAAGGCGACGATTGGTGTCGATAACATCCGCCTTCAGCTAAATAATGATATTCTGGTCAAACCCTACAGCAGACCATATAAGGTCTATATCATAGATGAAGCAGAAAAAATGACGGAGCAGGCGCAGAATGCCATGTTAAAAACTATAGAAGAACCACCGGAATATGCGGTAATTATACTTCTGACGGTAAATGCAAAGCTTCTGCTTCCAACTATTTTGTCACGATGTATTTTGTTAAACGTGCATCCGGTTGCAAGGCAGGCAATTACAAAACTGCTGACAGAGAGATATGGAATAGCAGGCTTTATGGCAGAAATAGCGGCGGATTTTGCCGATGGGGTACCCGGAAAAGCGATTGCTTATGCAAGCTCCGGAGAGTTTGTTGCCTTAAAGGATGAAGTAATCCGAACTATGCGGCGGCTGGATGCCATGCCCGCAGAGGAACAGTACAAACGAGTAAAGGAATGGACCGGCAGAAAAGCGGAGCTTCCGGATATCCTGTCACTGATAAAGCTCTGGTATCGGGATGTACTCGTCATGAAAGCAACAAACGGCAAGGGACGTGTAATATTTCGTGAAGAAGAAAAAGAACTGAATCGTCAGGCAGAGCAGATAAGCTATGCCAGACTGGAAGAATGCCTAAAAGCATTGGAACTTATCGGACAACGTATGAATACAAATGTCAATCTGGAGGTTTCGCTCGAAATGCTTTTGTATACACTGAAAAGTACAGCAAATGCAGAAGAAGCAATTTAGAAAGACAATAACAGTTTTGGCGAAATTCCGAGAGTAAATTAAAGACGATGGAGGAAAAATATATGGTAAAGGTAATTGGTGTACGCTTTCGAAAAGCGGGAAAGGTATATTATTTTGACCCACTTGATTTTGACATCCGGCAGGGAAGTCATGTAATTGTGGAAACGGCAAGAGGTGTGGAGTATGGCTTTGTTGTACTTGCACCAAAGGAAGTGGAAGATGATACGGTTGTCCAGCCGTTAAAACCGGTGATTCGTCCGGCGACGGCAGAAGATGACGAAATTGAGCGCAAAAACAAAGAAAAGGAAAAAGATGCTTTTAAAATCTGCCTTGAAAAAATCAAAAAGCACGAGCTGGAAATGAAGCTGATTGACTGCGAGTACACATTTGATAACAACAAGGTGCTGTTTTACTTCACGGCAGACGGACGCATTGATTTCCGTGAACTTGTAAAGGATCTGGCTGCGGTGTTTAAGACGAGAATTGAACTGCGTCAGATTGGTGTCCGGGATGAAACGAAAATTCTTGGCGGTATCGGTGTGTGCGGCAGACCACTCTGCTGTCACTCCTATCTGACCGATTTTGTTCCGGTATCCATTAAAATGGCAAAAGAACAGAATTTATCCTTAAACCCAACCAAAATTTCCGGTGTGTGCGGCAGACTGATGTGCTGCTTAAAGAACGAAGAAGAGGCATATGAAGATTTAAACAGCCGCCTTCCGAATGTAGGTGATTATGTCACAACAAAGGATGGCTTTAAAGGAGAAGTGCAGAGTGTCAGCGTATTAAAGCAGTTGGTGAAAGTAATTATTACGGAGGAAAATGACGAAAAGGAAGTAAAGGAATACCACACATCAGAGCTTTCTTTCAAACCACGCCGCAGAAAAGAACGTAATACAACAGAGGATGCGGAATTAAAAGCACTGGAGCTGTTGGAAAAAAGAGATGGTAAGTCGAATCTTGAAAATGAATAATTGCGGAACAGAAAAGGATGCAGAAAGTTTTCTGCGTCTGGGAGAACGGATCGACGATTTACAAAGAAATCATTTGCGCATTATCCAGAACGATGAGAAGTTTTGTTTTGGTATGGATGCAGTGCTTTTATCCGGTTTTGCTAGAATAAAGCCGGGAGAATGTGTGCTTGATATGGGAACCGGGACGGGGATTATTCCGATTTTGCTGTCAGCAAAATCGGAAGCAGCACACCTGACGGCTCTGGAAATTCAGGAGGAAAGTGCGGATATGGCGCGGCGGAGTGTGGCACTTAATAATCTGCAGGAAAAAATTGAAATTGTGACTGGAGATATAAAAGAAGCCTCGCAGCTGTTTGGCAGGGCGGTGTTTGATGTGGTAACCTGTAATCCGCCGTATATGAACGACCGGCATGGCTTGAAAAATCCCCAGCTGCCGAAAGCAATTGCACGTCATGAGGTGCTTTGCTCTCTGGAGGATGTTGTAAGAGAGACTGCGGCTGTGCTAAAACCAAACGGCAGATTTTATATGGTACACCGTCCGTTCCGACTGGCAGAAATTTTTGCAATGCTTCAGAAATATAAGCTGGAGCCAAAGGCTATGCGGCTGGTTTATCCTTTTGTGGATAAAGAACCAAACATGGTGCTGCTGGAGTGCTTAAAGGGTGGAAAATCCATGATAAAAATTGCTCCCCCACTCATTGTTTATCGAGAACCGGGAGTGTACACCGAAGAAATATACAGCGTTTACGGATACTAATTGCTGTAGTATTGACAATCAGGCAAACAATGAGGCTTGTTGGCTATTTGTGACAAAGCATCACAAGCAGCTGTGATGACAGAACAGAAACCGCCTGTGCGAATTTCTTTAAAAAGCTTTGTTTCTTTTACTCGTTTGAAAAAAACGCTCCGGAATGGAGCTTAGTGTGACAAATTAAAAAAGGATGCAGGAAAATGTCAGGAACTTTATATTTATGTGCTACGCCCATTGGCAATCTGGAAGATATTACCTTTCGTGTGCTTCGAACGCTGAAAGAAGTAGATATCATAGCGGCAGAGGATACACGAAACAGTATCAAGCTGCTAAATCATTTTGAAATAAAAACGCCGATGACAAGCTATCACGAATACAATAAAATTGAAAAAGGCAGGGAGTTGGTGAAACAGCTGCTTTCAGGCACGAATGTCGCACTGATTACGGATGCCGGCACACCGGGAATTTCCGATCCGGGAGAAGAACTGGTGCGGATGGCAAGAGAGGCAGGAGTTGTTGTAACTTCTTTGCCGGGAGCCTGTGCCTGCATTACTGCGCTGACCATTTCCGGACTGCCGACCAGACGCTTTGCCTTTGAAGCGTTTTTGCCGTCCGATAAAAAAGAATGCCGTCAGGTATTAGAACAGCTAAAAAACGAGACGCGAACCATTATTCTTTACGAAGCACCGCACCGCCTGAAAAAAACACTGGCTCTACTGCTTGAAACGTTAGGCGACCGTCAGGTAACGGTCTGTCGGGAATTGACAAAAAAGCATGAAACAACAGTAGCAGGTCTGCTTTCGGAGGTAGCTGCCCATTTTGAGGCAGAGGAACCAAGAGGGGAATGTGTTTTGGTGCTTCATGGGTGCGATTTTGCAGAGCTTGCTAAGGAAGAACAGGCAAAATGGCAGGAAATGTCCGTGCAGGAGCATGTAGAATACTATATCGCTCAGGGAATGGATAAAAAAGAAGCCATGAAAACGGCAGCAAATGACCGTGGAATATCCAAACGGGACATTTATCAGGCACTTTTGGAAAAATGATAAAGCTTTTTCGTTTTTTGAATTGCACTCTGAAGGAAATACTCTGCGCATTTAGCCAGGTTATTAAGAAACCGATGTACCAGAAAAGCTGTGATATCGAAACGGTATCACAGCTTTTCTTTCATAAAACCCTGTTTTGTTGTTAAATACTGTTATTTGATGATACCAGCCATTTTTGCAAGTTCCTTGATGGAATCCTTGGAAACCATCTTGCCGTGGTATTCAACGAGGTCGTCTGTGCTGCCGGTGAAAGTATCTACCGGAGCAAATTTCTTTAAGATAATTGTATCTTCAGAAACGTAAATCTCGATAGGATCCTTTTCTCCGATATCCAGATTTCTGCGAAGCTCAATTGGCAGAGTGATTCTGCCGAGTTCATCAAGACGACGAACAATACCAGTATTTTTAACAATCTGACCCATAATGTTTTTCTCCTTAATCCTTAGTGTTCGGATTAACCCTGTTCAATCCGTAACTATATTATACACTAACAGGAAGAATTTGTAAAGGGTAATTTGACAAATCTTAACAAAAATTGACGTAATTTTTTTTCGGCGCAGATAACAATAAAATGTCTGCGGACAGACTGCCCAAGAATGAGGGGTATTACATTGCCCAAGGTGGAATACTGAGGAATTCCCCGGAATAGTATAGAATAATGGAAATCATAGTGGAAAGAATGCTTTTGGAGCTGGAGGGAAATGCGATATGCTGAATATTATCTGGGCATTAATGATTCTGATTGGAGTGGCAGTTGGAATATGTAACGGAACGATGGAGGAAATAGGAAATGGTACGTTGGAGGCGGCAGAAAGTGCAGTGACGTTATGCATTACCATGATGGGAATTTTGTCGATGTGGACAGGACTGATGCAGGTAGCGCGGGCAAGCGGACTATTAGAAAAAATGGCATCCGGACTTTCCCCGGTCATCCGGTTCTTGTTTCCAACGCTTGCACCAAATTCCAAGGCAGCAGAATACATAGCAACCAATATGGTGGCAAACGTGCTTGGACTTGGCTGGGCCGCAACTCCGGCTGGAATTAAGGCAATGGAGGAGCTGGCAGCTTTGGAAGAAAACGTTGAACGAAAAGCAAGCACGGAAATGTGTACCCTGCTTGTACTGAATATGTCTTCTTTGCAACTGATTCCGATTAATATGATTGCCTATCGCAGCCAGTATGGCAGCACATCTCCGGCAGCAATTGTTGCACCGGTCATTGTGGCGACGATTATCAGTACAGCGGTGGCGGTTGCCTTTTGCCGCATTATGCAGCGGAGGGAACACTGTTTGGAACAAAAAGGCAGAATAACCGCACGGAACATTCGGACACAAAAAGAAGCAGGATAACCGCACGGAAAATGCAAGCACAAGAAGAAGCAGGCTAAAAAAGTGATATTTAAAACAAAATAATTAGAACAAAACAAGAAAAGTAAAAAGTAGATTGCATTTTCCAACGCTTTCTGTTATACTGGTTAAAGGAACAATTCCGCAGGCATTCTGTGCTGCATGGAATTGCTGCTATGCTGAAAAATTACGAATGTATTCTCGGAATCTGCAAAAGGAACCAATCAGAGAGTACATAATAATCAAAATTGGAGGATAATGTTATGAGAATACTTGTAACTGGCGGTGCCGGCTATATTGGCAGTCATACTTGTGTGGAGTTACTGAATGCGGGACATGAGGTAATCGTTGTGGATAATTTGTGCAATTCCAGCGAAAAATCACTGGAACGTGTGGAAAAAATCACAGGAAAGCCAGTGGTATTCTATCAGGCAGATCTTTTAGACAGAGCAGAAATAGACTATATTTTTGATACAGAACATATCGATGCGGTCATTCATTTTGCGGGATTAAAAGCGGTGGGAGAATCCGTTGCAAAGCCGCTCGAATATTACCACAACAACATTACCGGAACACTGGTACTTTGCGATGTCATGAGAGAACACGGCGTAAAAAATATTATTTTCAGTTCCTCTGCCACAGTGTATGGCAACCCGGCATTCATTCCAATCACGGAAAGCTGTCCAAAGGGTGACATTACCAACCCGTATGGACGCACCAAGGGAATGTTAGAGCAGATTTTAACGGATTTGAATACGGCAGACCCGGAATGGAACGTTGTGTTGCTCCGCTATTTTAACCCAATTGGTGCACATAAGAGCGGCCTGATTGGTGAAAATCCAAAGGGCATTCCAAACAACCTTGTTCCGTACATTTCTCAGGTGGCAGTTGGAAAGTTGGAAAAATTAAACGTATTTGGCAACGATTACGACACCCCGGACGGTACCGGTGTCAGAGATTATATCCATGTGGTTGACCTTGCTCTTGGTCATGTAAAGGCATTAAAGAAAATTGAAGATAAGAGCGGAGTTTGTATTTACAATCTGGGTACCGGAAACGGTTACAGCGTGCTTGATATTGTGAAAGCGTTTGAAAAAGCGTGCGGCAAGAAAATTCCGTACATCATCAGGGAACGTCGTCCGGGAGACATTGCAACCTGCTATGCTGACCCGGCAAAGGCAGCTGAAGAACTTGGCTGGAAGGCAGAACGGAATCTGGATGAAATGTGCGAAGATACCTGGAGATGGCAGAGCAACAATCCAAACGGCTATGAAGAATAATTCAGTCCGGCAAAGTAGCAGGCCAAACGGCTGCAAAGAAGAATTCCGACAGACAAAATAACAGTTTCACGCATGAAATTTACATCGTCGCGTACAATATACTAATTATTGTATGCGGCGGTGTTTTTTTGAAATTTTTAGTGTTTCTGTCATATTATATGATTCCCCTGCTGATTTTTTATATTGTGGGCTTTGGTGTTTTGCAGAAAGTGAATGTATATCAAGAATTTGTCAAAGGTGCCAGGGATGGCATGAAAACCGTAGTGGAGCTGCTGCCGACACTGATAGGACTTTTAATGAGCGTGGGTATTTTAAGAGCCTCCGGTGCATTGGACATTCTGGCAGACTGGCTTGCCCCTCTCGCAAAACTGCTTCATTTTGATGCCGCTCTGCTTCCGGTTTCTTTTATCAAGCTGTTTTCCTCTTCGGCAGCAACCGGGCTTGTACTGGATATTTTTGAAACCTGCGGACCGGATTCCCTGCTTGGAAGAACAGCCTCCGTTATCTGTTCCAGCACGGAAACGGTTTTTTATACCATGAGTGTCTACTTTATTGCCGCAAAGGTGAAAAAAGGCCGATGGACGCTTGCCGGAGGCCTGCTGTCTACGCTGGCAGGAATTGCGGCAAGCATCTGGGTGGTGCAGTGGATGTAAAGTTGTTGCAGTTATTGTTTGTAATTTTACATAAAATCCGTTATACTATAGATAAATGGCATATCGTCGCAAAAAAACGTTCCGGAATGGAGGAATACTATGGTAAGAACAGTTGCAATCGGAATACAGAGCTTTGAGGAAATTAGAAAAGAAAAATGCTTTTATGTGGACAAAACCGATTTTATTAAAGAATGGTGGGAGAGTAAGGATACGGTCACTTTAATTACCCGCCCGCGTCGCTTTGGAAAAACCTTAAACATGAGTATGCTGGAAACGTTTTTCTCTGTGGAGTACGCAAACTGCGGAGATTTGTTCGAAGGACTTTCCATCTGGAACGAGGAAAAATACCGGGAAATGCAGGGAACGTATCCGGTGATTATGCTGTCCTTTGCCAATGTGAAGGAAACGACCTATGAAGACACGTATGCAAAAATTTGTGAAGTGCTCCGGAGTCTCTATATAAAATTCCATTTTTTGACGGAAAGTCCGGCATTGACCGAGACTGACAAAATATATATCCATCGGATACTGACATCACTGCAAATAAATAACACAGACGCTACTTTGGCTTTGAATAAATTGTCCGATTTTTTACATCGCTATTATGGCAAAAAACCAATCATCCTTCTGGATGAATACGACACGCCAATGCAGGAGGCGTATGTGTATGGCTTCTGGGATGAAATGGTTGCCTTTATCCGTAGCCTGTTTAATT
>CAZJAA010000042.1:0-24449 GCA_964544055.1 uncultured Lachnospiraceae bacterium
GAGAAAATTTAACGTTGCTTTCGGATGCATTAAAAACAGAACCTATACGATGCAGGATTACTATAGTTTTGCGGTTTACGACCCAAAACACCGTGTGATTCATGCGTTACATTACCGTGACCGTGTGGTACAGCATTGTCTGTGTGATGAGGTTTTAGCACTAATTATTGATAAAAAGCTGATTTATGATAACTCGGCCTGTCGCATTGGAAAAGGTACTCACTTTGCAATTGGCAGAATAAGTTAAAAATCCGCAATACCGTAAAAAGTACTGCGGATTTTTTTTGAAAAAACCATGGTAAGGACAGTTCTTTTCCGCTTTCCCTTTCGTTAATATCCAGCCCGGAACATACCGCTATTCCACGAAAGACCCTTAAAAAGCGTCGGCACTTGGCGAGGTAGTTTCGAGCTTAGTGTCCGCTACGCTTTTTACGGAGCGGTAGCGTGTCGGAGGGGAATAGCGGTATGTTTGGGCGGAAATTTGGTTGGGGCAAAAGGTAATAGTGGTATGTTTGGCTGAATTTACTTTAAAAAATTACGAACAATTTGCTTGTCCAAATTAATTTCAATCAATTCGTAATTCCAGTGAAAAAACTTTGTAAACTGTCAAAAAAAATACTTGACACCACAAAAACTTTGTAGTAAAATGCCTCCTGTATGTAAAGAAAAAGACTTTACAGGTAGTATTAAATTTTTAAATCACACGGATGTGCTGATTTAAAAATTAACACCTTGTTCCGAGGACGTCACAAGGTGTCTTTATCGCAGCTGAAAAACTAAAATTTTCAGTGCGTTCCTCGAACGAAACGTTCTCGGAATGGAGTAGAAATGGTAGAATCCTTTGAGGAAATCGTTGAGCTTTCTCTATTGTTTGATTTTTACGGTGAAATGCTTGGCGAACACAAAAAGAAAATATTTGAAGATTACGTTCTGAATGACTTATCCTTAGCGGAAATTGCAGAGGAAGAAGGCATTTCCAGACAGGGGGTGCACGACATCGTAAAGCGTTGTACTAAGCAGTTAAAGGACTACGAAGAAGCCCTGCATCTGGTAGAAAAGTTTCAGAGCATGAAGAATAAGCTTACAAAAGTATCAGAGCTTTTGAACGTTTCAGAGGAAACAGTAAACACGGAAAATATAACAGAGGCAAAAAACCTTCTGGCAGAAATCGTAGAGGAACTTTAGTTCCAAAGTGGACAAAAAGGAGTAATATAATGGCATTTGACAGCCTTTCGGAAAAATTACAAAATGTATTTAAAAATCTTCGCAATAAAGGCCGTTTAACCGAAGCGGATGTAAAGGTTGCCTTAAAAGAAGTTAAAATGGCATTATTAGAAGCTGATGTTAACTTTAAGGTTGTAAAATCCTTTATTTCCACGGTTCAGGAACGTGCCGTAGGACAGGATGTGTTAACCAGCTTAACACCAGGTCAGATGGTAATTAAAATCGTTAATGAAGAGCTTGTAAAGCTGATGGGCGAAGAAAAAGCTGAGCTCACCATTCTTCCGGGCAACCAGACCACTGTAATTATGATGTGCGGATTACAGGGTGCCGGTAAAACCACAACGGCAGCAAAAATTGCCGGTCAGCTAAAAAGTAAGGGCAAAAAGCCTTTGCTGGTAGCCTGTGACGTATATCGTCCTGCTGCCATAGAGCAGTTAAAAATCAATGCAGAAAAGCAGGGTGTTGACTCATTTTCCATGGGTATCAACATCAGTCCGGTGAATATTGCAAAGGCCGGCATGGAGTATGCAGCAAAAAAAGGCAACAATGTTGTGATTATCGATACTGCCGGTCGTCTCCACATTGATGAGGCGATGATGGAAGAGTTAGTGCAAATTTCTAAGGAACTTCCAATTACCAATACACTTCTGACCGTCGATGCCATGACCGGTCAGGATGCAGTAAACGTTGCGCAAACTTTCAACGAGAAGTTGCCGCTTACCGGTGTTATCCTTACCAAGATGGACAGTGACACCCGTGGTGGTGCAGCTCTTTCCATACGTTCGGTAACAGGACTTCCAATTCTGTATACAGGTATGGGTGAAAAACTTTCCGATTTGGAGCCGTTTTATCCGGATCGTATGGCAAGTCGTATTCTTGGCATGGGCGATATATTAACGTTAATTGACAAGGCGCAGGCTGATTTTGATGAAGAAAAAGCAAAAGAAATGACTCGCAAAATGAAAAAAGCGGAGTTTGATTTCAATGATTTGCTTGACCAGTACAACCAGATGAAAAAAATGGGTGGCATCAGTTCCATTATGAGCATGATGCCGGGCATGGGAAACCAGTTAAAGAATATGGAACTGGATGATGACATGTTTAAAGGCGTAGAGGCAATTATTTATTCCATGACTCCGGCAGAACGTTCCAATCCGGCACTGCTTAATCCGTCCAGAAAAAGAAGAATTGCCAATGGAGCCGGTGTGGACATCAGTGAGGTAAACCGTCTGGTAAAACAGATGGAAGGACAGAAAAAAATGATGAAGCAGCTGTCTGGCATGATGGGCGGCAAGGGAAAACGTCGTTTTGGCGGTATGGGAGGCTTTCCCGGCGGCGGAATGAAATTTCCGTTTTAAATTTTCTTAAGTAATGTTTTATCGTACCACTGTACAGATAATGCATAAATATAACAATAAAAACAACAGGAAGAAAGGCTGTAAGTACCGTAAGCGGATGCTTTTCTTCAAAAACAAGGAGGAAAAAACAATGGCAGTAAAAATCAGATTAAAGAGAATGGGACAGAAGAAGGCACCTTTCTATAGAATCATCGTAGCAGATTCTCGTTCCCCAAGAGATGGCAAGTTCATCGCAGAGGTTGGTACTTATGATCCAACTCAGACACCTAGCGTATTCAACATCAACGAGGAAGAAGCTAAGAAATGGCTTGAAAATGGTGCACAGCCAACAGAAACTGTAGCAAAGTTATTCAAGAAGGCCGGCATTAAGTAGTCTTTTTGTTTTCACAGCTTCAAAGGTGCACAGTATGAAAAAATACTCGGATGAGTGTTTTTTCGCAACAGGTCGCCTGGAAATGAGGATTAAATATGAAGGAACTTGTTAAAGTTATTGCTATGGCACTGGTAGATCATCCGGATCAGGTTGTTGTTACAGAAGAAGAAACAGAAAAAGCAATTGTCGTAGAGCTTCGCGTTGCTCCGGAGGATATGGGTAAGGTAATCGGCAAACAGGGCCGTATTGCAAAGTCCATACGCACCGTAGTTAAGGCTGCTTCTACAAAGGATGATAAAAAAGTAGTCGTTGAGATTTTACAGTAAAGAAAAATCAGGAAAGCGCAAGTTACCTTGCGCTTTTTCTTTCAACTAAGGTTGTTGGCTGTTTGTGTCGAGAACGTTACAAATAAGCCGTGATGCGACACCGGAAAATGCCTGTGCAAATTCGGTGTGCTTCCCCAAACGATAAGACGTTCTCGGAATGGAGAATTATATGGAAGATTACTTACGGGTTGGCGTAATTGCAAACACCCACGGGGTACATGGAGAGGTTAAGGTATTCCCAACAACAGATGATATAACCAGATTTAAAAAGCTGAAAATGGTGCAGCTGGATACCGGGAAAGAGTTAAAGGAGTTAAAAATTGCAGGAGTAAAGTATTTTAAGAATATGGCAATTCTGAAATTTGAAGGAATTGATAACATAAATGAGATAGAAAAGTATAAAGGCAAGGATTTGCTAATTACAAGAGAACAGGCAGTGCCTCTTTTAAAGGATGAATTTTTTATTTGCGACCTGATTGGCTGTCAGGTCGTAACAGAAGACGGTACACAGGTCGGAGAATTGACCGAGGTGCTGCAGACTGCTGCCAATGATGTTTTTGTTGTACAGAGCGGCAACAAAGAAATTCTTGTGCCTTATATTGAGGATTGCGTAAAAAACATATCCATAGAAGAAAAAAAAGTAACCGTAGTTTTATTGCCCGGAATGGAATAAGATGTCCGATAAAATAACCGGTGTCAATGCAAAAGCAGGAGGCTTGTGTAAAAATAAGCGTGATAGCTTATTTTTTACACGGCTATTTGTTTCTGAGCGAAAGCAAATAGCTCCTGATGGCAGACAAAAAATCGCCTACGCAATTTCTTGTCACCTCCTCGCAACAAAGTCGCTCCGGAATGGAGGTAAGTGTGAACTTTTATGTAATGACGTTATTCCCTGAAATGATTGAGCAGGGCTTGAATACAAGTATCATTGGACGTGCCATGGAAAAAAAACTGTTGTCTGTCAAGGCAGTGAACATTCGTGATTATACGCTGGATAAGCACAAGCGCGTGGACGACTATCCGTATGGTGGCGGTGCTGGTATGCTGATGGCAGTGGAACCGGTAGTGCGCACTTATGAGGCAATCTGCGAAGACATGAAGTCAGCCGGATGCGTAAAACGTCCTAGGGTGATTTATGTAACTCCTTGGGGGCGGCCGTTTCATCAGGAATTGGCACAGAAACTGGCACAGGAAGAAACGCTTGTTTTTTTATGTGGGCATTATGAGGGAATTGATGAGCGTGCACTGGAAGAGGTTGCCACGGATTTTGTTTCTATCGGAGATTATGTGCTGACCGGCGGCGAGCTTCCTGCCATGGTAATGATTGATGCTATTTCACGCCTGATTCCTGGAGTGCTCAACAACAAAGACTCTGCAGAATATGAGAGCTTTGCCGGAAAATTATTAGAACATCCGCAGTATACCAGACCGGAAGTCTACAATGGTAGAAAAGTTCCCGAGGTATTACTATCCGGACATCATGCGAAAATTGAGGAGTGGAAAAAAGAGCAGTCCTTGCTTCGCACAAAAAAATATCGTCCAGATTTGTTGGATCAGTTGTAACTTACAACTGTAACTATTCAGCCCACCCCGCAATTCGTAAAACCTGCCCGCTACGCACTCAGCCGCTGCAAAAGCAGCTCGCTGTTTTACTCATTAGGCGGTGTGGTGCTAATCGCCATCAGAAAGCAAGCCCCCAGTCCTGCAAGCAGGCTTGTATTCTGTGTGCTTACTTTCTGATGACTGAATAGTTACATACAGTTTTAAAAAAAATTAAAAAAACACTTGATTTTTAAAAAAGTATACTGTATAATATTTCTTTGTGAGACAAGATATTCCGCTGTATCCATAGGGGATAGTAAGAATGTCTGTATTTTATATAGGAGGTCACAAAAATGAACGACATTATTAAGAGCATTGAAGCAGCTCAGCTCAAAGCCGAGGTTGCAGACTTTAACGTTGGTGATACTGTTAAGGTATACGCTAAGGTAAAGGAAGGAAACCGTGAAAGAACACAGGTTTTCGAAGGTATCGTATTAAAGAGACAGAATGGTGGCGCAAGAGAAACTTTCACCGTAAGAAAGACATCCAATGGTGTTGGCGTTGAAAAAACATGGCCATTACATTCTCCACACGTTGAAAAGGTTGAAGTAATCCGCCTTGGTAAGGTAAGACGTGCTAAGTTAAACTACCTTCGTGAGAGAACCGGTAAGAGTGCAAAGGTAAAAGAGCGCGTAAGATAATTCAGGTGACTCATACAAAAGCTTCGGGCATTTCCGAAGCTTTTTTGTTTCTTCTGTTTTTAATGATAAGTGCGTCCTGTTTTATTCGGTTGCATTGTTTAGGCAGCAACAAATCACTTGAATTGAATTTCGTAAAATGGTATACTGGATAAGACATTGGAAAGGATGTGCTGAACTATGGATATGTATCTGGATACAAAAAAAAGCGGATTAAAAAAATTCCTCAAAGCATTTTTAATCTGGGTGATAGAAATTATTCTTGTTATTTTTGCCGCATATCTGATTATTGAGTATGCAGTGGAAAAAACAACCATGATGGGTGTGTCCATGAGCACAACCTTAAATGAGGGTGAAAAAATTATCATAAACAAGTTGGCATATATAAAAGAGAATCCTAAACGCTATGATGTAATAGTATTCAGCCAGAGCAAAAATGGTCATGGTTACTATAACATGAAACGTGTCATCGGACTGCCGGGCGAAACGGTGGAAATTGTCAATGGTGAGGTATACATTAACGGTGTTCTGCTGAAAGAGGAAATAGAGGTTGAAGCCATGCGGGTTGCAGGGCTTGCCGAGGAAGCCATTGAGCTTGGCGAAAATGAATTTTTTGTTCTTGGAGATAACCGAAATTACAGCGAAGACAGCCGATTTGCCAATATCGGAATTATTGTTAAAAACGATATTATCGGAAAAGCATGGCTTCGTCTGGAACCGTTTTCCATAATAGACAAGATTAATAAAGAAAATTAATTTGAAACGGAGGATTTATATGCATTATCAATGGTATCCCGGACATATGTTCAAGGCAAAGCGACAGATGCAGGAGGATATAAAATTAATAGACGTGGTAATCGAGCTTGTGGATGCCAGAATTCCATATAGTTCAAAAAATCCGGATATTGATGCTCTTGCGAAGGGAAAGGCCAGGGTTATTTTATTAAATAAAGCCGACTTGGCAGATGAGTGTGCAACTGCCATGTTTAAAAAATACTATGAAGCCAGAGGCTTTTATGTGTGTACGGTAAATTCCAAAGGCGGAAGCGGAGTCAAAGTTGTGATGAACACTGTCCGAGCTGCCTGTAAAGAAAAAATCGAAAAGGATCGTGCCAGAGGGATTATCGGTCGTCCGATTCGCGCCATGATTGTCGGCATTCCAAACGTAGGAAAATCAACCTTTATCAATTCATTTGCCGGAAAAGCGTGTGCAAAAACCGGAAATAAACCGGGCGTTACCAAAGGAAAACAGTGGATTCGATTAAGCAAGGAATTGGAGCTTTTGGACACTCCGGGAATTTTATGGCCAAAGTTTGATGACCAGAAAGTTGGACTGCATATTGCAATGATAGGTTCCATCAATGAAGACATTTTAGACCAGAACGAGCTTGCAATAAAGCTTTTGGACTACATTATGACGAATTACCCGGGTGCGGTGAAAGTGCGTTATAATGTGGAGGAAGAAGGCAGTGGAACGGAAATGCTTGAAAAAATTGCGGACAAGCGTGCCTGCCGGAAAAAGGGCGGCGAACTTGATTTGGAAAAAATGGCATCCTTTATCGTTGATGATTTCCGGGGCGGAAGAATAGGCAAAGTTACGTTAGAACGTCCAGAAGATTTTGCAGGTAATACAGCCGCAGGGCAGCCTTTGACAAATAATACAGCAAATAAGGAAAAAGAAGAGCTGCCTGTACCGGAGGGAGGCATGAATGAATAAAATTTCGGAACTCAAAGCGTCATTTGATGCGGCAGATATGGCAGAAATTCCGTTTTTGATTGAGCAGTATGCAGCGGATGAGCGGGAGGGCGTAAAAAAGCTACTGAAAAAGGCTCAGAAAAGACTGAATGCTTATGCTAAGGAGCAAAAGCGCACCGAGGCTATGAAAATATATGAAAGAAAATACTGGGATTATTCCTATATCTGCGGCATTGACGAGGTGGGAAGAGGACCGTTAGCCGGACCGGTGGTTGCTTCTGCCGTGATTTTGCCAAAGGATTGCAACATATTATATATCAACGATTCCAAACAGCTTTCGGAACAGAAGCGAGAAGAACTGTATGTGCAGATTATGGAGCAGGCAGTGTCGGTTGGCATTGGTGTTGTTTCTCATGAACGAATTGATGAAATCAATATTTTACAGGCGACCTATGAAGCAATGCGTCAGGCAGTCGGAAAGCTGACCGTAGTTCCGGATTTGCTTTTAAATGATGCGGTAACTATTCCGGAGCTTAAAATGAAGCAGGTTCCGATTATCAAAGGAGATGCCAAAAGTATTTCCATTGCTGCAGCAAGCATTGTTGCCAAGGTAACAAGGGATCACATGATGGTGGAGCTGGATAAGTTTTATCCGCAATATGGTTTTGCCGGAAATAAAGGTTACGGTTCTGCTGCACATATTCAGGCAATTAAAGAAATCGGACCGTGTCAGATTCACCGTCGGACTTTTATAAAAAACTTTATGGAATATGACAGGTAATCGCAATAAGAAATGGGGATTCATATGGAAGAACAAAAAAACACCGCAAATAAAACCGCAGTTGCATTGTCTTATGAAGCAGGAGATCAGGCTCCAATTATTCTTGCTGCCGGCAAAGGATACGTTGCAGAAAAAATTATTGATGCGGCAATGGAAGAAAATGTTCCGATACATAAAGACGAAAAGTTGGCAGCTACTCTTTCTAAGCTGGAAATCGGCGATTATATTCCCCCGGAGCTTTATGGTGTTGTAGCAGAAATCCTTGTTTTCGTAGACCGGGTGGAAAGTGTAAAAAAACATGGAAAATAAAAGAACGCTTGGATTTGCAAAGGAAAGGCTGGCAGCAAACTATCTTCGGGAGCAGGGTGCTGTGATTCTTGCCAAAAATGTTTTTTTTCAAAGCGGTGAACTGGATATTGTGGCAAAGGACGGCGAGTATTTGTGCTTTATTGAGGTAAAATACAGAAAAAGCACTCAGTGCGGTTTTCCGGAGGAGGCTGTTACCACGGCAAAGCAAAAGAAAATCATACAGGCGGCAAAGCTTTATTTGTACCGAAATCAATATCCATCGGATACCCCATGCCGTTTTGATGTAATTTCCATCTATAAAGAGGATCTGTACTGGTTAAAAAATGCATTTGAAGCTTAAATGGCAGACTTTTCAGAATATTTTTCAGACGAAATGCTTTGAAGCACTTCGTGATTGGAACTTTGTCAGGTGAAATTGATAAAAAGGGAAACTCAAAAGTGTAAACGCTTTACAAACGCTATTTGATATGATAAATTGTTACTGAAATATGATAAGAGAGGTAAAATAAATGAGTAAGCCGATCGTAGCTATTGTTGGAAGACCGAACGTTGGTAAATCGACGCTGTTTAATGTGTTGGCAGGAGAACGTATTTCCATTGTAAAGGACTTTCCAGGTGTTACAAGAGATAGAATTTATGCAGAAATAAACTGGTTAAATTATCAGTTTACCATGATTGATACCGGTGGTATTGAGCCGGAAAGCAAGGATATGATGCTGACCTATATGCGCCAGCAGGCACAAACTGCCATTGATACCGCAGATATTATTATTTTTGTGGTTGATGTGAAGCAGGGACTTGTGGATGCCGATTTCAAGGTTGCAGATATGTTGCGCCGTGCCAATAAGCCGGTAGTTCTTTGTGTCAATAAGGTGGACGATTTCAACAAGTACATGGCAGATGTATATGAATTTTATAATCTGGGGATTGGCGATCCAATGCCGGTTTCTGCCGTAAATATGCTTGGTATTGGTGATATGCTTGATGAAGTCATTAAACATTTTGGCGACCGGGGACAGAACGAAATCGAAGACGAACGGCCGAGAATTGCCGTTGTCGGTAAGCCGAATGTAGGTAAATCCTCCCTGATTAACAAATTACTTGGGGAAGAACGTGTCATTGTTTCTGATATTGCAGGAACAACTCGTGATGCCATAGATACTTCTGTTACTTATAACAAAAAAGAATATGTGTTTATTGATACGGCAGGGCTTCGGCGCAAAAGTAAAATTAAAGAAGAAATTGAACGCTTCAGCATTGTGCGTACGGTAGCTGCCGTGGAACGTGCGGATGTGGTTGTTGTGGTAATTGATGCTACCGAGGGAATTACGGAGCAGGATGCCAAAATTGCCGGTATTGCACACGACAATGGCAAAGGTGTAATTATTGCCGTGAATAAATGGGACGTCGTAGAGGACAAAAATGACAAAACCATTTATCGCCATACGGAAAAAATTCGTGAGGTATTGTCGTTTGTTCCGTATGCTGATATCATATTTATTTCAGCCTTAACCGGTCAGCGTATGCATAAGCTGTTCGAGCATATTGAAACGGTTATTCAAAATCAGAATATGCGAATTGGCACCGGTGTTTTAAATGAAATAATGATGGAAGCAGTTTCCTTACAGCAGCCGCCGTCCGACAAGGGAAAGCGTTTAAAGCTGTATTACATTACACAGGTTGCTATAAAGCCGCCTACCTTTGTAATTTTTGTAAATGACAAAGAAATTATGCATTTTTCTTATGTAAGATATATTGAAAACAAAATTCGGGAAGCGTTTGGATTTTCCGGCACTTCGTTAAAATTTATTATCAGGGAACGTTCGGAAAAAGATGGGAAATAGGGTTAGCGGAATGATTCTTTGAAAAAATTCTGAAGGTACATTGATACAATTTGGAGGAAAAATAACCATGCAGATGTTTCAGTCGATTTTACTATGCCTGCTGTTAGGATATTTTTTTGGAGGAATTTCCGGTGGACATATTATTGGAAAACTATATAAAACAGATGTGAGAGAACATGGAAGCGGAAATCTGGGAGCTACGAATGTGCTGCGGACTCTTGGCTTAAAAGCAGCACTGTTTACTTTTGTGATTGATGTTTCCAAAGTAATCGGTCCAGTGCTTCTGGTACGTTATCTTTTATTTCCGCAATATGAAGCTTTTTCTTACATGAACCAGTTATTGGTGCTGTATGTGGCTTTTGGCGCAGTTATCGGGCACAATTTTCCGATGTCTTTAAATTTTCATGGTGGGAAAGGGGTTGCCTGTCTGGCAGCTACCATTCTGATGTTTGATATAAGACTGGCTATTGTTGAACTACTTGTATTTGTTTGTGTTGTAGCATTGACAAAATATGTATCCCTCGGCTCGATTATTGTATCGTTGATTTTTACTGCATGGATTTATTTTGTACATGATGCTACCTTGCATATGTTTCTGATTGCAGCGGCATTTCCGGTATCGGTTATTTTTATGCATCGTTCCAATATTGTACGGCTGCTGAAGGGAACCGAGAATAAAATCAGTTTCAAGAAAAAATAACAACTAAAGTTGTTGGCTATTTGTGTCGGAGCGTCACAAATAGCTGTGATGGCAGAACTGAAATCGTCTGTGCGAATTTCTTAAGAAGCTTTGTTTCTTTTGCCTTGTCACAAAAAAACGCTTCGGAATGGAGAATAATATGAATATATCTGTATTGGGTGCAGGTACCTGGGGAACTGCACTGGCAATTTTATTAGCTGAAAATAAGCATGATGTAACGCTTTGGTCCAATCTTCCAAAAAAAATTGAGCAGTTGGACAAAAATCGCTCGGACATTAAAAATCTTCCAGGGGCGGTACTTCCGGAAACGGTTACCCTGACAGCCAATCTGGATGCGGCATTGCAAAAGCCGGAATTAATCGTTATGGCGGTTGCATCGGTATATGTAAGGGAAGTTGCAAATTGTATTGCACCTAAAGTGCCGGCAGGGGGAATTATTGTCAATGTGGCAAAAGGAATTGAAGAAGCTACGTTAAAAACATTAACAGAAGTGATTGAAGATGAAATTCCGCAAGCAGAGGTGGCAGTATTGTCCGGACCAAGTCATGCGGAAGAGGTCAGCCGGAAAATTCCTACCACAATTGTTGCCGGAGCAAAAAAGAAAAAGGTGGCAGATATTATTCAGGATACATTTATGACAGAGTTTTTCCGTGTCTATACAAGTCCAGATGTGATTGGCATAGAGCTCGGAGGTTCTTTAAAAAATGTAATTGCACTGGCAGCAGGTGTGTTAGACGGCATGGGTATGGGAGATAATACCAAGGCTGCTCTGATGACTCGCGGTATTGCAGAAATTTCCCGCCTCGGAATAGCCATGGGGGGAAAATATGAAACCTTTGCCGGGCTTTCCGGTATGGGTGATCTGATGGTTACCTGCACCAGCCGCCACAGCCGCAATCGTAATGCTGGATTTTTAATCGGACAGGGAAAAACGGCAAAAGAAGCCATGGAAGAAGTGAATCAGGTGGTAGAAGGGGTTCTTTCCGCAAAGGCAGCTTATAAGCTTGGAGAAAAATTTCATGTAGAGCTTCCGATTGTTGAACAGGTGAATAAGGTTTTATTTGAAGAAAAGCCTGTAAAAGAAGCAATTTACGACCTTTTAATGAGAGAAAAAACAGAAGAACATACAACACTTTCCTGGGAAAAATAAACGCTTCGGAACAAACTTCAGAAAAAGTTATTTTTTTTAAGGCAGCTGCATAAAGTATATAAACAATACCGGTACGAACATTGTTGGACTTTAGGAGGTGCCTATGAAGAGCCATACATTTAACATTTATAAAGATATACAGCAAAGAACGAACGGTGCAGTGTACTTAGGAGTAGTGGGTCCGGTAAGAACAGGAAAAAGTACGTTTATCAAGCGTTTTATGGATGTTCTCGTTCTTCCACGGGTGACAGAGCCTCATATCCGAAAGCAGATTACGGATGAACTGCCGCAGAGCGGAAACGGCAAGACCATTATGACTACAGAGCCTAAATTTATTCCAATGACACCGGCAGCCATTACTTTGGAGGATGGTTCGGAAATAAAACTCCGGCTGATTGACTGTGTCGGTTACATGACGGAAGGTGCACTGGGACATATGGAAGAAAATTCGCAGCGGATGGTAAAAACACCGTGGAATGCGGCAGAAATTCCTTTTTCGGAAGCAGCGTCCATTGGAACAAAAAAAGTTATAGAAGACCATTCAACAATTGGAATTGTAGTAACAACAGACGGAAGCTTCGGAGATATTCCAAGAGAAAATTATCAGGTGCCGGAAGAGCAGACAATATGCGAACTTCAGACAATCGGAAAGCCATTTGTTGTTCTATTGAATACAGCATATCCAAATGCACCTGAAACAAAAGAGCTTGTAAAGCAGATGGAGGATAGGTATCACGCCACGATACTTCCGGTAAACTGTCTCAGCCTGTCTGCGGAGGATATTACCGATATTATGGAGCAGATGGTTGCTTCGTTTCCTGTGAATATTATTTATTTTTCCATGCCAAAATGGTTGGAACTCATGCCACCGGAAAATGAAATCCGACAGGGCGTGATCCAAACGGTAAAAGAATATCTGGAAGAGGTTTCTTCCATGCGGGATGCTCTTTGGGCACTGAATAAGACGACCGGAGAATACATAAACCGTTTCGAAATCGAAGATTTGCACAGGGAAAACGGAGAAATTTCCATTCGCATCCGCATAAATGACAACTATTATTATGGAATGCTCAGTGACCTGACCGGAATGCGAATTACAGATGAAGCTGAGTTTTTGACAGCGATAAAGCAGATGGCAGCTGCCAGAAAAGAATGTGAATCGTTGGGAACGGCATGGAATGAAGTGAAGACAGAAGGCTATGGTGTAGTTTATCCGCAGGCAGAACAGATACGGATATCTGACCCGGAGCTTGTAAAGCATGGCAATAAGTATGGTGTAAAGCTGAAAGCAACCGCACCATCCACCCAGCTGATTCAGGCGAATATTGAGATTGAAATTGCACCAATTGTCGGTACTATGGAACAGGCAAATGATCTGATTGCTTACATGAAGCAACAGGTAGAAGAAGGCAATGACGGTATTTTTGAAACAAATATTTTCGGAAAAACCGTACGCCAGCTGATAGAAGATGGAATTCAAACAAAAATTGGGAATATTACAAAGGAAAGTAGGGGAAAATTACAAAATACACTGCAAAAAATTGTGAATGACAGCAATCGCGGCTTTATCTGCATCATCCTTTAAAAGCAGGAACAAAGAATGCGCCAGGGCATATTTTTACACCAAGCACGGTCGCCTGCAACTATTTTCTTTACGCACGAGTGTGCATCCAAAGCGGAGCCGGCAGGTTTTGCAAATGGCGGAGAGTGCGGAATCGTTATGGTCTTATGTAAAATAACTACGAAAGTAGAAGAAAAGGTTGACATTTTTTGGGCAGTTTGCTATAATGTGTATGTAATAAATTTAACAATTATGTAACATTTTATATACATAACAATAAATCTACTGTTATTTTTAATGAAAAATTGTAGCAAATTGTCCAAAAAAATGTTGACTTTTATGGAGGAACTGATGAAAAAAATTGTGAAACGAGCAGTGTGCCTGCTTACCGTTGGTGTTATGTCATTTCAAGGACCACTTTTACATGCAAAGGCAGATGTTGTAGAAGGAGAAACTGCAGTCGGTGGCATTACCGAAGCATTGAATCGCTATTATTCCCATATAAAAGAAACCGATAATACGGATACAACAGAACTTTTTGCAACAGCCTATGAGGTTCCTGAAAATATCGCAATCGCAAATGTATCCAGTTCTTTAAATATCAGAAAAAGTCCAAAGACATCCTCCCAGAAGGTTGGTGTTCTTGGTAAAGACGGTGCTTGTATCGTTGAATCCATTGACGAAAACGGCTGGGCTAAAATTACATCTGGTGATGTAGAGGGTTATGCCTATGCAGAATATTTAATTATGGGTGAGGAAGCTGTTGAAAAGGCAAAGGAAAATGCTACTTTGTTTGCAACAGTAAATTCCAAAGTCAGTTCCTTAAGAGTGCGTACAGAGCCAAGCACCAATTCTGAAATTATCACGAGTGTAAAAGCAGGCGAACGTCTTGTTGTAACAAAAGAGGTTGTTGTAAATAAAGATGATCCTACTTCCCAGCTCTGGGTAGAAGTAAAAATGGATGATGATGAAAATGCAAATGCAGTTGCTTATGTTTCTGCGGATTACGTTACCGTATCTTACGAACTCAACTGGGCAAGCAAATATACTCCATACGGAGCGGATGTTTCCGAACTGCGTGTTAACATTTGTGATTATGCAAAAAAATGGATTGGTACAAAATATGTCTGGGGCGGCAACAGCCTGACCAAGGGAATTGACTGTTCCGGATTTGTAAAGCAGGTTTATAAGCAGTTTGGCTATACAACACCAAGAGTTTCCCGCGACATGGCAAAAAAATATAAATCCATTTCGATTAGTGATTTAAAACCGGGTGACCTTATTTTCTACGGAAGAGTTAAAGATAATTACATTAACCATGTTGGTATTTACATTGGCAATGGTCAGGTAATTCATTCCAGTACAAACTATAATGGCGTAGCAATTTCCAGTATGTATTTCTACACAATATTAAAATGTGCCAGAATTATTAATGATTAAAATAATCAAACGTAAAAGCAGTTGTTTTTCTTGGCAACTGCTTTTTTTTGTGGTATTATGGATAGTGGAGTTTTATCAAATGCAGATTAGTAAAAAGGAAGGTTTCTATGGAAATTGTTTTAGTTATTGCGGCAATTATACTTTTTTTCTCCGTCAAGGGTATTTTTGATAAAAAGAAAGCCCGCAAACGACTGGCAGAAACACTTTCCGCACAGTGGGGAAAGCTGTCGGAAGAAGAATATTCTGGAGAAAAGTTTGCATCCATACAGTATTATTATAAAAACAGAGTCTCAAAAAAAGCGGAAAATATTTTTCTGCTGGATGATATCACATGGCATGATTTAAACATGGATGACCTGTTTTTCATGATAAACCACACCTGTTCTGCTATGGGAGAAGAAGTATTGTGGGCACTGCTGCATGAACCAAAGCTTTTGGAAGAGCCTCTGCTGGAGAGAGAAAAACTGATTTCTCTCTTTCAACAAAACGAGAAGGTAAGAAGCAGCCTGCAGAATTCCCTTGCCCTGATTGGAAAAAACAAAAAAATTTCTGTTTATGAATATATGGATCGAATGGAACAAATTCGCCGGGAGTCAAATCTGCTTCATTATATTGGTATTGCAGGCATTCTTGGCTCCCTGGTTCTTATGCTATGCTCTATTTTACAAGCCGGTGTTCTGTTAATTGCTTTTCTTGTTTTTAATCTTCTGTCTTATTACAAACGGAAAGGGGAAATTGAACTGTATTACTCGGTTATTTCCTACCTTATCCGGATGATTAAATATGCAGAAAACATGGCGCAGGAAGAAATCCCAGAATTAGAAACATATTTTCAGCATTTGAAACAGCATACGGCTGAGTTAAAAACTTTTTGCAAAGGTGCGCCTGCACTTGTTCCGCAAAATCCAACCGGAGATATGATGACTCTTTTTCTGGATTATATTCGGATTATTTTTCATACCGATTTAATCCGTTTTAACAACATGATGACGCAGTACTTTAAGAAAAAAGAACAAATTGTTGAACTTTTTGAATGTATTGGTTTTCTGGATGCAATGTGTGCCGTTGCTTGCTTTCGGACATGGCTTAACGGATATTGTCTTCCGGAATTTACTTGCGATAAGCAATATGACGCAGAGGCGTTGTATCATCCGTTTTTGGAAAGTCCGGTTCCTGCAACCATAAAAACCGGACAATCGGTGTTACTTACCGGTTCAAATGCGTCCGGTAAATCCACTTTTATCAAGTCGGCTGCCATTAATGCAATTCTGGCACAGACACTTCATACCGTATGTGCCAAAAGCTACAGGGCACCTTTTTATAAAATATTTACGAGCATGGCACTCACAGACAATTTATTTGGTAATGAAAGCTATTATATTGTTGAAATTAAATCTCTGAAACGTATTTTAGATGCTGTGACGGATGAAATTCCGGTGCTTTGTTTTGTGGATGAAGTGCTGTGCGGAACAAATACCGTGGAGCGTATTGCTGCCTCCTCACGCATTTTATACTTCATTGCAAATTCGAATGCACTGATGTTTGCGGCAACCCATGATATAGAATTGTCGTATATGTTGGAAAGCTGCTTTAGTAATTATCATTTTGAAGAACGGATAGAAGAAAACAGGGTACTTTTTGATTATCAGTTAAAACCGGGCAGGGCTTCTTCTAAAAATGCCATTGCATTGTTAGGAATGCTTGGCTATCCGGAAGAAATTATTAAAAAAGCAGAACAGACGGCAGAACAGTTTTTGGTACATGGGGAATGGGATGTTATTGCAAATTGAAGCCAAAAAGAAAGGAAATGAATATGAAAGTAACAATATATACCGATGGTTCAGCCAGAGGAAATCCGGACGGACCGGGAGGATATGGAACAATTATCAGTTACATTGACAGTACAGGGAAGGAACACATCCGTGAGTATTCCCAGGGGTATAAAAAAACAACCAACAACCGTATGGAGCTTTTAGCAGCAATTGTTGGTTTGGAAGCATTAATACGTCCGTGTGACGTAACTTTGTATTCCGATTCACAGTATCTTGTGAAGGCATTTAATGAAAACTGGCTGGAAGGCTGGATAAAAAAAGGCTGGAAACGAGGAAAAAATGAACCGGTAAAAAATGTGGATTTATGGAAACGACTGCTTGCTGCAAAGGCAATGCACAAAGTAGAGTTTGTCTGGGTAAAAGGGCATGCCGGGCATCCGCAGAACGAACGCTGTGATGAGCTTGCCACGACAGCCGCAGATTCAGATCATCTGCTTGATGATGTAGAGAAGGAATGATGTTTTACAATCTGTTTCTTTGTGCAGAGAAGTTTTTGGAAAATCCGAAAAGGTTACCGGAACGAAGTAAAAAACGGTAACAGAAGATACAAGGAGGATTGCTATGGCAGAATTTACGCCAATGATGATGCAGTATCTGGAAACAAAAGAACAATACAAAGATTGTATTTTGTTTTATCGTCTGGGCGATTTTTATGAAATGTTTTTTGAGGATGCGATTACGGTGTCCAGGGAGCTGGAACTCACCTTGACCGGAAAAAGCTGTGGTCAGGAGGAACGCGCACCAATGTGCGGCATTCCTTATCATGCCGTGGATGGCTATCTGAACCGTTTAATCAGCAAGGGTTATCGTGTTGCCATTTGTGAACAGGTCGAAGACCCAAAGCTTGCCAAGGGTCTGGTAAAGCGTGAAGTAATGCGCATTGTTACTCCGGGAACAAACTTAAATACCCAGGCAATGGATGAAACAAAAAATAATTATCTAATGGGAGTTACATATACGGATGGTTGTTTCGGAATATCGACGGTAGATGTTACTACAGGCGATTATTATGTTACCCAGGTAGAAAAACTGCGTCAGGTAATGGACGAGATTATTAAGTTTTCTCCATCGGAACTTATATATAATGGAACACTTGCATTATCGGGACTTGACCTGGAGGATTTAAAAAACCGTTTGCACATCGCATTGACACCGTTGGCAGACTGGTATTTCGATGAAGAAATTTGTGAAAAAGAATTAAAGCAGCACTTTAAAGTAGGAAGCCTGAACGGTCTAGGACTCAAGGATTTTGAAATCGGCACAATTGCCGCCGGTTCTGTACTCCGATATTTATACGAAACACAGAAAAACTCCTTAAGCCATATTACCAGACTGCTGCCGTATGTGCCCGGAAAATATATGGTTATTGACAGCTCCACCAGAAGAAATCTGGAACTGACGGAAACACTCCGGGAAAAGCAGAAACGAGGTTCCCTGCTCTGGGTGCTTGATAAAACAAAAACGGCAATGGGAGCAAGAATGCTTCGTGGCTTTATTGAACAGCCGCTGATAAAAAAGCAGGAAATTGAAGAACGACTGGATGCCATTGAAGAATTGAATTATCATGTAATCACAAGGGAAGAAATGCGAGAATATCTGGATGCTATTTATGATTTGGAGCGTCTGATGGGGCGCATCAGCTATAAAACTGCCAATCCGAGAGATCTGATTGCCTTGATGAATTCCCTTAAAATGCTGCCGTATATCCGTGTTCTGTTAGAAGAGTTTTCTTCTTCGGAGTGGAAAAAAACCTATGAAGAAATTGATCCATTGCAGGATGTGGAAACGTTGATTGAGTCTGCAATTGACCCTGACCCGCCACTTGTCATTAAAGAAGGCGGCATAATAAAAACGGGCTATAATGAGGAAGTTGACCACCTGCGCCTGGCAAAAACCGAAGGAAAAAACTGGCTCGCAACGTTGGAAGCGGAGGAGCGTGAACGAACCGGTATTAAAAATTTGAAAATAAAGTTCAATCGAGTATTTGGCTATTATCTAGAAGTAACCAATTCCTACAAGGACCTTGTTCCGCAGGAGTGGATACGGAAACAGACACTGGCAAACGCAGAGCGATATACGACTCCGGAATTAAAAAAGATGGAAGAAGATATTCTGGGAGCAGAGGACAAGCTGTTTTCTCTGGAATATGACCTGTTTACGGAAATACGTGAAAAAATTGCAGCGGAAGTACTTCGTATCCAGCAGACAGCAAAGGCGGTTGCCAGAGCAGATGCGTATGTTTCTCTGGCACTTGTGGCAGAACGTAACCGCTATGTCCGCCCGGACATCAACGAAAACGGTGTCATCAATATAAAAAATGGTCGGCATCCGGTGGTAGAGCAGATGATTCCAAATGATATGTTTGTGGAAAATGATACTTATCTGGACAACAAAAACAACCGTGTTTCCATTATTACCGGACCAAATATGGCCGGTAAATCGACGTATATGCGTCAGACAGCGTTGATTGTCCTGATGGCGCAAATCGGAAGCTTTGTGCCGGCAGAAAGTGCCCAAATTGGTATTGTTGACCGGATTTTTACTAGAGTGGGAGCCTCGGATGATCTTGCTTCCGGTCAAAGTACTTTCATGGTGGAAATGACAGAGGTTGCTAACATTTTGCGAAATGCAACAAGAAACAGTCTGCTGATTTTGGATGAAATCGGCCGCGGCACCAGCACCTATGACGGACTCAGTATAGCCTGGGCAGTTGTGGAGCACATTGCAGACGCAAAGAAGCTGGGAGCAAAGACATTGTTTGCTACGCATTACCATGAGCTGACAGAATTAGAAGGTCGTTTGAATAGTGTGAATAACTATTGCATTGCCGTCAAGGAGCAGGGGGAGGATATTATCTTTCTTCGGAAAATCATCAAAGGCGGAGCAGATAAAAGCTACGGCATTCAGGTGGCAAAGCTGGCAGGCGTGCCGGAGGATGTGCTTCATCGTGCACGGGAAATTGCAGAGGATTTAACCCAAAATGATATTAATACCTCCGGTTTTACTGCTTCTTCTGCAAAAAAGTCGCAGGAAACCGTGGCAGCCAATCCTATGGAACAGAAAAAGAAAATGGCCTCTCAGGAAACACCAGGACAGTTACATTTGTTTGAGACAGCAGAAATTGCACATCAGGATATTATTGATGCCTTAAAAAGCCTTGATATTTCCCAGATGACACCAATGAATGCAATGAATAAGCTTTATGAATTGCAGGAAATGCTGAAATAGTAAGTTTTTAAAGAAATGAGGAACCAGAATGGGCAGAATTACTGTATTAGACCAGGCAACCATAAACCAGATAGCAGCTGGTGAAGTTGTAGAACGACCTTCTTCCGTGGCAAAAGAACTGGTGGAAAATTCCATTGATGCCGGTGCAACCGCTGTAACGGTAGAAATTAAAGAAGGCGGAACTTCGCTGCTGCGTGTAACGGATAACGGTGGCGGCATGGAAAAAGACGATATTCGCACCGCTTTTTTGCGTCATGCCACAAGCAAAATCAAATCCTCACTTGACCTGCTTACGGTAGGTAGTCTGGGATTTCGCGGAGAGGCATTGTCAAGCATCTGTGCGGTTGCTCAGGTAGAATTGCTGACAAAAACTAAGGAAGCGTTTGTCGGTTCGCGTTATGTGATAGAAGGTGGAGAAGAAAAATGCTTTGAAGAGGCCGGATGTCCCGCTGGAACGACCTTTCTTGTAAGAAATCTGTTTTATAATGTACCGGCAAGAAAAAAGTTTTTAAAGTCTGCCATGACAGAGGGCGGTTATATCAATGAGCTGATGGAACGTATGGCACTTTCACGTCCGGACATTTCTTTTAAATATATGAATGCTGGAAAAGCAATTCTTCACACGACCGGAGGAAATGAATTGAAGGATATTATTTATCAGATTTACGGCAGGGAAATTGCCATGTCTGTGCTTCCGGTCAGCTATCCGAAGGATGAGCATGGAATTGAGATTACCGGATATATTGGAAAGCCAGTCATTGCTCGGGGAAATCGCGGACAGGAAAATTATTTTATTAATGGACGTTATATCAAATGTGCGATTATCAACCGTGCCATTGAAGATGCGTATAAATCTTACATGATGGGACACAAATATCCATTTACGGTGCTTCATATAACAGTGCCTTTAGAGTTTGCTGATGTCAATGTGCATCCTGCAAAAATGGAACTCCGGTTTGCGGATAATGAAGCAATTTATCATGCAATTTTTCAGATTATCCGTGATACGCTGTCCGGAAAAAATATGATTGTTTCCGTTTCTCTTTCTGAAAAAGAAGACCAGAAAGCCCAGAAGCAGGAGTTTTTGCAGCAGCAGAAGATTTCTGTACCGGAGCCGTTTGAAATAAAACGAAAGGAGCAACAGAAAGATCTGCAAAACCAGAACTTTAAAGATACCATGGAAAAAAAGCTTTCAGCATCACAGCCACAGGAAAGAACACCAGTGGTTTTGGAAGCGGCAGAAAGTTATACGGCGTCTTCCGGCAGTTTTAAGCGGTCAGAACGAGAAGAACCCAAAATTCCAGCTTCAAAACAACCGTATCCGGCAGCAGAGCTGGTTGCGGATAAACCAGTTCCTGAGATAGAGCCGGTTGCGGATAAATTAATTTCTGAGATAGAGCAGATGACGGATAAATCAGTTTCTGAGACAGAGCAGATGACTTTGCCGGTGAATCTGCTATCCAAAGATAACCGGAAGGAATTTCGTCTGATTGGACAATTGTTTGCTACTTACTGGCTCATTGAGATGGAGGATGAGCTGTTTATAATTGATCAGCATGCGGCACATGAAAAGGTTCTGTTTGAACGCACAATGGAAAAGCTGCATAAACAGGAGGAAATTCTTACCCAGAGTCTGATGCCGCCAATGGTGCTTTCGCTGACCATGCGGGAAGCAGAATGCATGAAAAAGAACCTAAAACTTTTTGAAAAGCTTGGATTTGCCATAGAAGAATTTGGCGGTCTGGAATATAAGGTAACCGAAGTGCCGGCAGATCTTGTGTCGGTGGACAGCAGGGAGTTATTAACCGAAGTATTAAATACCCTGCTTTCGGAACGTGAATTTAAAAATTCAGACATACTTCTGGAAAAGGTGGCGTCACTTTCCTGCAAAGCTGCCGTCAAAGGAAATCACAGAATGTCCGAGGCAGAAGCAAGGCAGTTAATTTCGGATATGCTGACACTGGACAACCCATATCATTGTCCACATGGCAGACCGACAACAATTTCCATGTCAAAATATGAACTGGAACGTAAATTCAAACGAATTGTATAAAGCGGAGTGTAATGATGAAACAACCATTAATTATTCTTACCGGACCGACGGCTGTTGGCAAAACAAAACTTTCCATTGAGCTTGCCAAAGCGGTAAACGGAGAAATTATATCTGCGGATTCCATGCAGGTTTACAGGCGGATGAACATCGGTACGGCAAAAATTCTTCCGGAGGAAATGCAGGGAATTCCACATCATTTAATTGATGTGTTAGAACCCTCGGAAGATTTTAATGTTGTATGTTTTGCCACACTGGCAAAACAGGCAATGGCAGAGTGCTATGCCAAAGGGAAAATTCCAATTCTGACCGGCGGCACCGGATTTTATATTCAGGCAGTTCTTTACGACATTGATTTTACAAAAAATGAGGAGGATAAATCCTATCGGGAGGAACTGGAACGTCTGGCAGAAGCAGAAGGAGCAGAAGCACTGCATGCCCGTTTAAAAATTATTGATGAAAAGGCAGCGGCTGAAATTCATCCAAACAATGTAAAGCGGGTGATTCGTGCCCTGGAGTTTTATGAAATGAGTGGCGGACAAAAGATTTCAGACCACAATACAGAACAGCGGCAGAAGAAATCACCGTATAACTTTGCTTATTTTGTACTGAATGATGACAGGGCAGCTGTTTATGAACGAATTGACCGTCGTGTGGACACTATGATAGCGAATGGGCTTGTGGAAGAGGTTGCGTCTTTGCTGAAAGAAGGTATTTCTTCCGAGGCTGTTTCTATGCAGGGACTTGGCTATAAGGAAATTGCAGCGTATTTAAAAGGAGAATGTACATTGGAGGAAGCCGTGTATATTCTAAAGCGGGATACCAGACATTTTGCCAAGCGTCAGATAACCTGGTTTAAGCGGGAAGAAGAAGTTATCTGGTTAAACCGTCAGGAGCTTGGTTCAGAGGAAAAAATACTGGAAGAAATGCAAAACAGAATAAAAGAAAAGGAAATGAGGATATAAAATGAACACAGAATTATACGAAATGTATCGTCAATTACATCTTTCGGAGAGCGTACTTGACTACTGTATTAAAATAGAAGAAGAGTTAAAGGAGCGTTTCGAAGAAATTGACCGTGTGGCAGAATATAACCAGATGAAAGTGATTGCTGCTATGCAGGAAAATCAATTGAGTGATATCCATTTTGCAGCAACCACCGGCTATGGTTACAATGATATTGGGCGCGATGTGCTGGAAGCGGTATATGCCGATATTTTTAAAACAGAGGCGGCATTGGTTCGGCCATCCTTAACCTGCGGCACGCATGCGTTAACCGTGGCGTTGGCAGCAATGACGCGGCCGGGGGATGAAATTTTATCTCCGGTTGGTAAACCGTATGATACTCTGGAAGGCGTTATTGGTATCACTCCTGCACCGGCATCCCTTGCAGAATACGGCATTACTTATTCTCAGGTGGATTTAAAAGAGGATGGTTCGTTCGATTATGAAGAAATCCGGGCCGCTATTAACGAAAAAACAAAGCTTGTAACAATTCAGCGTTCCAAAGGCTATCAGACAAGACCAACGCTTTCGGTAGAGCAGATTGGAGAACTGATTTCCTTTATCAAAGGCATTAAGCCGGAAGTTATCTGCATGGTAGATAACTGTTATGGAGAATTTGTTCAGACGATGGAACCAAGTGAGGTTGGGGCTGACCTTTGTGTTGGTTCGCTGATAAAAAATCCGGGCGGCGGTCTGGCACCGATTGGCGGTTATATTGTTGGTAAGGAAGAATATGTAGAACAATGTGCCTACCGTCTGACGGCTCCGGGACTTGGCAGGGAGGTTGGTGCAACCTTAGGCTTGAACCAGCAGTTTTTTCAGGGATTGTTTTTAGCTCCGACGGTTGTTGCAGGTGCATTGAAAGGAGCAATTTTTGCAGCAAATATCTATGAATCCCTTGGCTTTGCAGTTATTCCAAACGGAAGTGAGCCAAGATATGATATTATTCAGGCAGTAACGCTAAGAAGTCCGGAGGCAGTGATTGCATTTTGTCAGGGCATTCAGGCTGCTGCACCGGTAGACAGTCATGTTACGCCGGAGCCATGGCCGATGCCGGGCTATCATTCAGATGTTATTATGGCGGCGGGAGCATTTGTGCAGGGTTCCTCCATTGAACTTTCTGCGGACGCTCCAATTCAGCCCCCGTATGCTGTGTATTTTCAGGGTGGGCTGACCTGGTATCACGCAAAGCTTGGCATTATGATGTCGGTACAGAAAATAAAAGAAGCAGGGTTATTGAACTTGTAATTGAGGGAAAATTTCGAGAGTACAATACTATAATCTCTCGGAATCCTGAGTGATTATGGTCAGCAAAGCTGACAATGAACATTG
>CAZJAA010000043.1:0-20026 GCA_964544055.1 uncultured Lachnospiraceae bacterium
AAAAAGGAATCTGAAAGCCTTATGTTTACTGGCTTAGAGATTCCGAGAGATTATAAATAGAATTATGGAGGAATAAATTGTTTCAGGAAATAAAAATAATAGATTGTATCATTACGCTGCTTGCCAGTGTATTTTTAGCATTTGGACTGTACCATGTCCACAATTTTTCCGGTGTAACGGAGGGAGGAATTATCGGTCTGACGTTGCTTTTGGAGCACTGGTTTCAGATTTCGCCATCAGTTACCAATTTTGTAGCAAATACCATTTTTTATCTGCTTGGCTGGAAGCTGCTTGGACGGAAGTTCATTATCTATTCTGCTGTTGCAACGGTTGGCTTTTCCGTTTCCTACGGAATTATCGAGCAGTTTGAGCCGCTTTGGCCATGGCTTTATGACATGCCGCTGGTTGCATCCATCGTAGGTGCTTTATTTGTCGGCATTGGAGCAGGGGTATGTGTCAGAATGGGCGGTGCCGTTTCCGGGGATGACGCACTTGCCATGTGTTTGTCGCATGTGACTCACATGAAGGTGCAGACGGCATACCTGTTCAGCGACCTTGTGGTGCTTTTGCTGTCCTTGACGTATATTCCACTTGGAAGAATCTGGTATTCCCTGCTGACGGTCATTTTGTCCGGGCAGATTATTGGCATTATTCAGCGTGTTGGAGTGAAAAAAGAGAATCAGTGATAACGGGAGGAAGAAAAAATGTCAAAATTATGGAAATGTGTTCTGATACTGATTGCTGCAGTGCTGGCTTTGTGGGGAGTTTCCTCTTTAAAAGCAATCGGCATTATATATTTTCTCTGTGTGATTTTGTCCATTGTGGTGGGCTGCCTTCTGATAACTGCCATAGTGAAGCACCTTTTTAAATCCAAGGCTTCGGTATACAGAATCTTTGCATGGACGGATGGAATACTTACTGCCTGCGTGATTTTATATGCTATCTATGATATTTTAACAGACACCGGCTGGTTTGCCGGACTGTTTGGAATGATACTTTTGGTTTATATTGTGCCGATGTTGCTTCTGCTTCTTCTGGCAGATTTTGTAATCTATAAAATAAATGAAAAAAAACAGAAAAAAACGGAAGAATAGAAAAACGGCATATCAGACCAGAACACAAGGTTGTGAAATTATCTGATATGCCGCATTTTTATGCTAAATAAACTTTTTTGCTATTTTACTGGGCTTTTAGCGGTTAATGTCGAAACTCATGTCCATGATTTTGCGAATGCTCGCAGCATCATCCGTAATGTTGGCATCACCATGAATGGTGTGCTTTAAAACGCTGGAGGCAACGGCAAAGTTTACCATATCCATTGGTTTGTAATCATTCATCATGGCGTAAATCAGGCCACTGGCAAAGGCATCACCACCGCCGACGCGGTCTAAGATGTTGAAGCGGAACAGGCGGCTTTCGAAGGTATGACCTTCATACCACATAAATGCCTTTAAGCTGTTTTCGCTGCCACTGTGGGCATAGCGTACATGTCGCGCAATGCATTTTAAATTTGGGTAGCGTTTGACAAAGTGGCGGAAAATTTCATCCTGCTGCTCATAGGTTGGCTGAAGTGGCACGTCATCCTTAAAGTCTCCCTTGGCATGATTGGCATCATCCTTCCAAAGATGATACGGTTCAATACCAAATAAAATGTCCACATAAGGAAGACACTGGGTGCAAAAATCCCTTGCTTCCTCCCAGGTCCAGAGAGAACTGCGGAAGTTGCCGTCAAAGCTGATGGTAAGTCCCTTTTCTTTGGCAGCTTTTAATGTGTTCATTACAAGGTCGGCACAATTTTTACAGAGTGCCGGAGTGATACCGCTTAAATGCAGCCAGTCGTAGCCGTCTAACAGAGCATCAATGTCCAGAGAAGAGTAGTTATATTCTGTAAATGCACTATGCTTTCTGTCATAGGTAACTTTGCTGGCACGGATGCCGTAGCCTGTTTCCAGATAATATGTGCCAAGTCGATGAGTCGGCGTTTCCTCCGGGGTACTTAAAATCATTGGAGTACAGTGTACGTCGTTGCTGCGGAGCATACGGACGGCACTTTTTCCGAGGCTGTTGTTTGGAACAACACTGAAAAAAGTACTGTCGATGCCAAGATTGGCAAGAGCAAGTGCGATGTTTGCCTCACTTCCGCCATAGCTTGCCGTAAAATCGTTTGCCATGCGGATTTTTTCGTAGTTTGGAGGAGTCAGACGAAGCATGATTTCTCCAATGGTAAAAAACTTCGGACTTTCGTTATTTTTAAGTAACGGATTATAATGTTCCATAAAAGCCTCCCTGTTTTGAACATTTCATGCATTTGGCAGTCAATGTCCGTTTTCAATAGAACCAGTAACGTTTGGTATCGTTCACTTCCTGATTATAACAGAAAATAGAAGATATGGGAAGAATAACTTTTTTTGTTGCGGATTAAATGCTGTTCTGATAGAAAAAAACGAAAAAAAAACTTGTATTATTTACAAATAACTTTTATACTTTAAGTAAGCATTGTATGCCTTGAGAAAAACAGGAGGAAGCCTATGAATATACAGATGCAAATATGCGGAATGATTATTCTTGTTTTGCTACTTGTGTTTTACAAAAGCAATAAAACATTAAAGCTTTATTCAGAAACTATCTTTTTTAGAGTGATGTTGTTTGCCATAGTCAGTCTTAGCCTGGATATTCTGTCATTAGTTGTAATCGAATACCGAACGCACTTGCCGCAGCTTCTGGTCGAGCTGGTCTGCAAATCTTATGTGATTTCTTTAATCTGGGTGGGAATGTCAGGTACAATTTATGTTCTGGGGGAACTCGTACTGAAAAAAAACCATCAGAGACTCATCAGAAAAATGGTGATGCTTACCAATATTCAGGGACTAATTGTTTATTTCCTGCCAATCTCTATTCATGATGCAGCAGATGGAGTCTATACATACGGTCCTGCAGTTCTGTGTGTATACCTGTTTGCCTTAATCTATGTAATAGCAACCATTGTTATTCTTAGTGTCTGCCATAAAAAGGTAAGTCGGCGTCGAGAGTTTGCAGTAGGGCTGTGGATGTGCCTGTGGATTATAGCGGCACTGATTCAGTTCCTGAAAAATGAATTTTTAATGGTAGGCTTTGCAACGGCTATGGGTGTGCTGATTTTGCTTGTCATCATGGAAAATCCGGAGTCAAATCTGGACAGAAAACTGGGCTGTTTCAATTCCTATGCGCTGACAGAATACATAAAAGAACAGCTAAACAGTGGAAAAAAGTTCAGTATGCTGAGTCTTTCTTTCGGAAATGCAAATCTTCTGGAAAAACATAAGGAGTACGCCGAGGAAATGCTGCGTGGCATGCTGGGTGTGGTGAATAAACAGAAACAGGTACTGACTTTTAGAAATACAAACTCCGATTTGGTGTTCCTTTGTGCAGATGGAGACTGTCTGTACCGAGTTGGTCTGGATATACTTGTCTATTTTACCAAGGATGAGGAATGGCACAAGGAAACCCACTTTGCCCTTGTGAATAAGTGTGATTCCTTTGTGAGTGCCGAAGATGTGCTTGGCTTTCTGGGCTTTCTTCATAACGGTTATATGAACGAAAAAGCGAGGATTGTCCCTATTGGAGAAGGTGTTATCGAAAAGTATAAGCAGCAGTTTATCATCGAACAGAAAATTACGGATGCACTGCTGGAAGACCGTGTGGAAATTTTTTTGCAGCCGATTTATTCCAATACGGAAAAAAAGTTTACTTCGGCAGAAGCACTTGTCCGTATCCGTGAAAGAGATGGAAGTCTGCTGCCTCCGGGCTTGTTTATTCCGCAGGCAGAGGAAACCGGTCAGATTCTGGAGCTTGGAGAGCGTGTGTTTGAAAAGGTTTGCGAATTTTTAAAAACCGGGGAAGCCGAACAGCTTGGACTGAACTATGTGGAAACAAATCTGTCCATTATCCAGTGCGAAAGAGCAGACCTTGCAGATCGGCTCATATCCATTGTATCCAGATATGGAATCTCACCGGCACTCATTAATTTGGAAATCACGGAAACAGCATCTATCAGTGCAAAAGCAACGCTTCACGCAAATATGAAAAAGCTGATGGAATATGGCTTTTCTTTTTCGCTTGATGATTTTGGCAAAGGGGAATCCAATCTTATGTATGTGGTAGAAATGCCTGTTTCCATGGTAAAGCTTGATACGGATATGATAAAAGCGTTCTTTCAATCCGAAAAAGCAAAACAGGTGGTCTGTGCAGTCGTACGAATGTCTCACGGAATGGGACTTAAGCTGGTTGCAGAGGGTATCGAAACCAAGGAAGAGCTGGAAGAAATTAATCGGGAGGGGACCGATTATATTCAGGGCTATTATTATTCAAAACCGCTTCCAGTAAAGGAGTATATGGAGTTTTTAAAAGAACATCAGGGAAAATAAAAAGAGCTACAGGGGAGGAATTATTAAGATGTATGAAGAAGTAAAGAAAAAGGTATTTAAAAGTTCACTGTTTTTGACAATTTTATGGTTTATTATCGGTGGAGTTTTAGTAGGAATTATGGCAAATAATATGTGGTGTATTCTGTTTGGATATACAGATTTTACTACGCTTGCACCAGAAGAAATGAAACACCAGCTGGTGACTTATGATATGGAAGCCAATTTTGGCAGCTATATGGAAGAGTATGAATACAACAAGGATACCAACAGAAGAACAACAACCGATTTGTATTACATTATCAGGACCGGAGATGAAACAGCGGAGGAGTTCCGCTATATGACGGTAAAAGTGCCGGCAAGCATGGAAAAACAGATGGATCAGATGGCAGAAACCACCTTCGCAGGCTACTATTCCGATCCAATTACCATTACCGGACGGATAGAAAAATTGTCAGAAGAAGAATATGGCTATTTCGTGGAATTTTTTGTAGAAATAGGCTGGAGCGAGGAAGAGATTGCCGAAGCAACACTGCCGTATTATATTGATTCGTACAACAAATCCTATGCTGAGACCGGTTTTATCCTGCTGTTTTCTGTGGGTGTATTCTTTCTGGTGTGGGGCATCATCCGCCTGATAAAGGCATTCAATGGCGGCTATCTGAAAAAACTGAAAAAGGATATTGCCAAATCCGGCTATAACGAAGTGACAATTGAATCGGATTATAACAGGACAATTCCGGTCAAGGAAAAAGATGTGTTCCGCGTGGGTCGTCTGATGACTTATTTTATGCTCGGTGCAGATGTAAGAGCAATTCCGAACAATAAAATCGTATGGGCCTATATGAATACGACCGTTCATCGAACCAATGGCATCAAAACAGGAACGACGTTTGATGTCCACATTGAAACAGACGGTGCCGGAGGCTTTTCTATTGGCGTAGATAAAGAAGAAATGGCACTTCGTGTGTTAAAGCAGATGGAAGAACAGCTTCCGTGGGTAATTGTAGGCTATTCGGATGAACTAAAGAAATTGTATTGCAAGAACCGTGAGGAATTTTTAAACCTTCGTTATAATACGATGGAGCATACGGCAGTAGAACCGGATGTTGCAGGTTTCGAAGCTTTTATGCGCAAAGAGGAAATATAATGAGTCAGAAAACTTATCAAAGAGCGGAGGCGCAAGAAATGAGCACAAAAAAGAGAATACGTGTTCCAGTGGTAAAAATGAGACAGCTGGAAGATACAATTTACGATATGACAATTAAAGAAGAGGAAATGGCAGCAGCGGCAAAGGCAGGTCAGTTTCTGTCTTTGTATCTGGATGATGAGAGCAGACTGCTCCCAAGACCAATCAGTATCTGCGGTATTGATAAAACCGCCGGCACGATTCGCATGGTATTCCGTGTTGCCGGAGAGGGTACCCGGCAGATTTCAAACTTAAAAGAAGGAGATACCATAGAAGTATTAGGACCGCTTGGAAATGGATTTTTTGATACAGAGGATACCGTTTCCATGGTAATCGGTGGTGGTATCGGTATTCCGCCTATGCTTGGACTTGCCGAAAAACTTCATGCGGAGGGCAAAAAAGTAATTGCGGTGCTAGGGTACCGGGATGCAAAAACCTTCCTTGCAAAGGAATTTGAAGCAGTGGCAGACGTAGTCATTGCTACTGAAGATGGCAGCGTAGGGGTAAAAGGCAATGTAATCGACGCTATCCGGCAAAAGGCTCTGACGGCAGATACCATTTATTCTTGCGGACCAACACCAATGCTTTGCGGTGTAAAGGCTTTTGCCAAAGAAGCGGGCATTCCTGCCCAGATATCCATGGAAGAAAAAATGGCATGCGGAATTGGTGCCTGTCTTGCCTGTGTATGCAAAAGCAAGGAAACCGATCATCATTCCAACGTAAACAACAAAAGAATCTGTAAGGATGGTCCGGTATTTTATGCACAGGAGGTGGAACTGTAATGAATACGAAGGTTACGCTTGCAGGTGTAGAATTTAAAAATCCGGTCACGGTTGCTTCCGGAACCTTTGGCTCCGGTATGGAATACGGAGAATTTGTAGATTTAAACTGCCTTGGTGCAGTCACTACCAAGGGAGTTGCCAATATTCCCTGGGAAGGAAATCCAACACCGCGTATTGCAGAAACATATGGTGGTATGTTAAATGCCATCGGACTGCAGAATCCGGGAATTGATGTGTTTGTGAACCGGGATATTCCGTACTTAAGGCAGTATGATACCAAAATTATTGTAAATGTCTGCGGACGTTCGGAGCAGGACTACTGCGAGGTGGTAGAACGCCTTTCAGATCAGCCGGTAGATATGCTTGAAATTAACATTTCTTGCCCAAATGTAAAGCATGGCGGCATTGCTTTCGGTCAGGATCCAAAACTGGTGGAAAAAATCACTTCCGAGCTGAAAAAACGAGCAAAGCAGCCGGTGATAATGAAGCTCAGCCCAAATGTAACCGACATCTCGGAAATGGCAAGAGCAGCAGAAGCCGGTGGTGCGGATGCCCTTTCGTTAATTAACACAATTACCGGCATGAAAATTGATATCAATCGACGTACTTTTGCAATTGCAAACAAAACCGGCGGAATGTCCGGTCCGGCAGTAAAGCCGGTGGCTGTCCGCATGGTATATCAGGTGGCAAATGCAGTGAAACTTCCAATCATCGGCATGGGTGGCATTGCTTCTGCAGAAGATGCTCTGGAGTTTATTATGGCAGGTGCAACCATGGTTTCAGTCGGTACTGCAAATTTCCATAACCCATATACAACCCTGGAAGTTATCGATGGAATCGAAGCCTATATGAAAAAATACGGTGTTGAGGATATTCAGGAATTAATTGGATGTGTAAAATAGGTTCGGCAGATCATTTCAAAAAAAGTAAAAGGCGCAAAGCCTTGAAAATAGGAGGTTTTTTTAAATATGGAAGCGTATAAAAAAGAGTTTATTGATTTTATGGTAGAAAGTAAAGTGTTAAAGTTTGGTGATTTTACGTTAAAGAGCGGAAGAAAATCCCCATTTTTTATGAATGCCGGTGCGTATGTAACCGGTTCCCAGTTAAAGAAGCTGGGCGAATATTATGCAAAGGCAATTCACGACAATTATGGTGATGACTTTGATGTTTTATTTGGACCTGCCTATAAAGGAATTCCAATCAGCGTAGTAACTGCCATTGCTTACAGCGAGCTGTACGGAAAGGAAGTCCGCTATTGCTCCGACCGCAAGGAAGAAAAAGACCATGGAGCAGATAAGGGAAGTTTCCTTGGCAGTAAGCTCAAAGACGGAGACAGAGTGATTATGATTGAGGATGTTACAACCTCTGGTAAATCCATGGAAGAAACAGTGCCAAAGGTAAAAGGAGCTGCCAATGTAGAAATTCTTGGTCTTATGGTTTCTTTGAACCGCATGGAAGTTGGTCTGGAAGGCAAAAAGAGTGCACTGGAAGAAATTAAAGAAAAGTATGGCTTTGAAGCACGTGCCATTGTTTCCATGGCTGATGTGGTAGAATGTTTACATAACAAGCCTTGTAACGGAGAAGTGCTCATTGATGATGCCATGAAAGCAAGCATTGATGCGTACTATGAGCAGTATGGTGTAAAGTAAGACAGGAGCAGCAGAAAATGCACTTCTGCGAACGAAACAGAACGCTCGTGGAAATGAAATTGCCAGCTTCAGACGGAGGATTTTATATGGAAAAAGTTTATTTAAGTATGAAAAATGCCGGAATATTCAATGTGGTATTTGGTATTTTACTGGCGGTAGGCAGTGTTTTGACAGCAGTAGGCAGTGCGTTTTTAATTATGCATGGTGCAAGGCTGATAAAGAAAAAATCAGAACTCCTGTTTTAACGGTGCCTGTAGTTTTAATTTGTATAAAAAGACTTAAAAGTTACTGGAAACAGTAAACTTTATGGCCCCCCCTCCCACGCAGCGGGAGGGGGGGCCATAAAGTATCTGCATAATTTGCCTAAGAAAGTTCATTTAAAGTTTCGGTATAACCTAAAAGAATCAGCTCTTCCATGCGTTCCTGTAATTTGTTTTTCCCTGTTTCGTTTAATTTCTGGAAATCGATAAGAATTTTTTTCTCTTCAGATGTAATATAATAGCATTCGTTGGAAGAAATTACTCCACAAATATCCTCCAAAGATACTTGTAAAAAATTGCAAATGGCAAATAGAGTATCGATATCCGGCGTTGCAACACCACGTTCCCAGCCGGACAATGTGGTTGGAGCAACCTGGATTCCTTCTGCTAATTGTTTCTGGGTTTTATTTCTTAATTTTCTGTAAAAAATCAGGTTCTTTTGAATGTTTTCCTTTAGTGTACGCTCGTTTTGTGTGGTCATTTTGGGCTCTTCCTTTCTTATGTATCTTATCACAGCATTTACGAAGTTTCAACTAAAAACTACTAGCATGTAGTAGAAAAAAGATTGACAATACTAAAAAGTAGTAGTATCATAAGAAAAGTACTAAAATATAGTACTTTTCTGGAAAGAAATGTGTCGTAGGAACAAGGAACAAGTAAATCGTAACGACATATTGTACTTAGCAGATGGCTTGCAGATTTGGAAAGCAAACTAAAGAGAGGTAAGATATGCTTGGAATTTACTTAAAACAATATATGAAAAAACAAGGTATCCTGCAAAAGTTTATTTCTGAAAAAACAGGAATATCTCTTGAAAAATTAAGTGAAATCCTGGATGGCAGGAGAAAAATGGAAGTTGTTGAATATTATGACATTTGTGCTGCAATGGGTGCCAGTCCTGTTCAAATCGCAGTGGAAGCAGGGGTTTATTCTATAGCAAAATAAGGTAGACGAGTTGTTAAATACATTTTGGAAAAGGATACGATGGAACAGACAAAAGGTTACAAAACAATAACATATCGTTTTCGCTTATATTGTGATCAGGAAGAATGGCTGATAAAAACAAAGGAAATTTATAACGAGGTGCTGCGGTTTTACTACGAAATTATGCTGCAGGAGCCCGCTTTGGAAACAATGAACAATATGCACCTGATGAGGGAACTGGAGCTGCTGACCATTGGAAGCAAAACAGAGCGACAAACCAGATATCCGGTAACTTATGGCAAGGTGCCGCTTTATTTTCGAAGAGCGGCAATTAATGATGCCATCCGTCTGTATCGAAGTTTTCAAACAGGAAAGGAGCATGGAACAAATCAGGCAAAAAGATTTCAAACCAGTCCGGTTTATTACAAAGGAATGTATCAGGAATTAACCGAAAAATCAGTTCGGTTAAAGCTTTTTACCGGTGAAAAGTGGTGTTGGGTTATTTGCAGGATAGATACTTGCGGCAGAACGTTTTCCAAAACAGATAAATTCCTTTCGCCCATATTGAAAATTGATGGTAAAAAGACGATGCTGCATGTTCCGGTGCAAAAGGAAGTACAGGATATTCGTACAGTGAAAGAGCGGTTGGCAACAAAAGAAAGCATTTGTGCCGTAGCGTTTCCGAGTAACGACTGCATGGCGGTTGTTGTTCATTTGTCCGCAGAGGGCGAGTTTTTGGAAAGCAGATTTATACGCAGTGGAAACGAACTTTCCCATCGAAGAAAGCTTCTTTTGAGTCGTATTCAAAAAAATCGGAAATGCATGTATTCCGAAATAAATCCTCTGCCGCCTGATGAAAATAAACGGTTGAAAGAAAAAATTCACCGGATAACCGAGAATGCAGCACATAAAGTCAGTTGCGAAATAGTCAACTTTTGTAAAAGCAGAAATGCCTCTATTGTGGTTTTACCGAATTATAAGAATATGCTGGATTTCAGCAGTATGAGATATTTATCTGCAACCAATTATGACTGGCTGGGACGGCGTATTATTTCCTATGTCCGCTACAAAGCGTTTGAAGAGGGAATTGTACCGGCATCCGTCAGTATAAAAAATATTTCTTCCAAATGTTATCTGTGTGGTGCAACGGTAAAAAAATATAATGGTACTTCCAGTCCGGGTGTGAATTATTACGGTGGAAAAAATTTTGTCTGTCCCAATGGACACAGAGGAAATTCCTATTTTAATTCTGCCATGAATATTGGACGGAATTTTTTGAATGAAAGATGACGCTGTCACTGGGATGGCAGCAAAAAAATCAGGGAAGCAAAGCCGATTTCAGGCTTTCTTTATAAACAGGTGGGAACATCTGGAAAAGTTTTTGGCTATATGCCGGAGTCTTTAGGTTCCGCAGCGCCGATTTCACCTATGCAGGCGGGATAAAGATGCGGAGAGTTGTAAAAAGTTTCTGGGAGAAAGAAGCGCAGCAATACGAAAGGTAAAGAAATATCATGAAACAATGGTTGAGGGATAAAGATTTAATATTTCGCCAGTTATTTTTAATAGTATTAGATACCATTACCGTTATCTGTGCGTCTACCATGGCACTCTGGGTACGGTTTGATTTTTCTATAACGAAAATTGAGATTGGATATCTGGAGCAGGTATGGCAGTGTATGATTCCGAACATCCTGCTTGTACTGCTGGTTTACTGGGTGTTTCAGCTGTATCGGAGCGTATGGAAATATGCCAGTATTTATGAACTTCAAAATATAGTTCTTGCCGGAATTACGGCAACTGTACTGCAATTGATTGAAATGACGGTGATATCGGACATTTATATGCCAAGAAGCTATTGGTTTTTGTTTGCCGGATTTTTAATGGCTGGAACCACGCTGAGCAGATTTTCCTATCGGATGTTCCGTCATATCCGGAATATAAACAGGGACAAGAAGCGTGGTGTAAAACGTTCACGCGTCATGATTGTTGGAGCCGGAGCAGCAGGAGAAATGCTGATTCGTGAGATTATGACGAGCCAGTATTTACATAAGGAAATCGGCTGCGTAATTGATGATAATCCGGAGCTAAAAGGAAAGAATATCCGTGGATATCGTATTGCAGGCGGCAGGGAATGCATTGTGGAAGCAGCCAGACAATATCAGATTGATGAGATTATGATTGCCATGCCATCGGTTTCTAAAAAACAGACAGCGGAAGTGGCAAAACTTTGTAACCAGACCGGATGTGAAGTCAGGATGGTTCCGGGAATGTATCAGTTTGTCAATAATGAACTGAGCGTGAGCAAGCTGCGTCATGTGGAAATTGAAGATCTGCTTGGCAGAGAGCCGATTCAGGTGGATTTAAAAAAAGTAACAGCTTTTTTGGAAAATCAGACTGTATTAGTTACCGGAGGCGGTGGAAGTATTGGAAGTGAGCTGTGCAGACAGATTGCTGCCGCAAAACCAAAACGTCTGGTGATTGTAGATATTTATGAAAACAATGCTTATGAAATCCAGCAGGAATTAAAAAGAAAACATCCGAAGCTGGATTTAGTTGTGCTAATTGCATCGGTGCGCAATACAAACCGTATCAATAAGATTTTTGAAACTTATCTTCCGGACATTGTGTTTCATGCAGCGGCGCATAAGCATGTGCCGCTCATGGAGGACAGCCCAAATGAGGCAATCAAAAATAATGTTTTTGGAACCCTGAAAACCGTACAGGCAGCCGACCGCTACGGAGTGGAACGTTTTGTTCTGATTTCCACAGACAAGGCGGTGAACCCGACGAACATTATGGGTGCCAGCAAGCGCATCTGTGAAATGATTGTACAGGCATACAGCCGTCGTTCTCAGACTCAGTTTGTGGCGGTACGTTTTGGCAATGTACTTGGCAGCAATGGCAGTGTGATTCCGCTATTTAAACAGCAGATTAAAGAAGGCGGACCGGTAACTGTAACACATCCTGACATTATCCGTTATTTTATGACGATTCCGGAGGCAGTATCCCTTGTCCTGGAAGCAGGAGCCTTTGCACAAGGCGGTGAAATTTTTGTGCTCGACATGGGTGACCCGGTAAAGATTTCTGACCTTGCCAAGAATCTTATCCGTCTTTCCGGCTATGTGCCAAATGAAGACATCATGATTGAATACACCGGACTAAGACCCGGTGAAAAGCTTTATGAAGAACGTCTGATGGAAGAAGAAGGTCTGAAGACTACAGAAAATAATCGCATTTCTGTGGCAAAACCGATAGAAATGGATGATGCAGCATTCTTTGAAGCTCTGGATGACTTGAAGGAAGCAGCTTATGAGGAAACCGGAAACGTCAGGGCAATGGTAAAGGATATTGTGCCAACATATAAGATGCCGAAGGTGGAGAAAAGGAAAGGATAGGGTTCTTTTATGATTATCTGCAGCAAACAGAAGAATAAATGGAAACAGGTCCTCTTTTTTTGCGTGAGTATGACGGTGATGTTTGCAATGTATTATTTCTCATTGTCGTATATTTCGACTTCAAAATACAGGAAACTTCTGCAAACAAGCAATGTCAGTACAGACTATAACATATTATACCAAATTTCAGCAGCAGAAGCTGAACCCAAAAGCATACGATTTTCAGGTCAGGTAATAAGACGTAATTCCAGAAATAAAAATATTACTCTGATTCTGAAACCGGCTAATGGCTCAGAAGAACTTATTATGCCAACAATGGCAACGACCGCAGAAAAAGCTTTCTCAGTACTTTCTTCAGAGGATTTTTTTGAGGTTACGGATTTCACGGCCAAATGGAAAAAGAAGCTGGATGCTACCGTCTGTTATGAATTGCAATTGTTCCTGGAATATGAATCAGAGCAGAAAACAGAAGACACGACAGAATGGATAGAGAAAGAAGAAAAGATAAGCACAGGAAAATATTTTTATAACGGCAAATTATACTCCTATAATCCGTTGGATTATGTATCACCACAGATTGAAAATGCAGAGTTTTTGGAAGCAGTTGAAAAAGGGAATATTCTGGCATACAACATGGAAAAAGAATGCTGGATTTATGAGTACAACAAAGAACTGTATTGCATTTTTAATTTTTCTTTGTTTGGAACAATGGAACAAAGACCGGAGATTCCAGTTTTTATCAGAACTTTTCAAGAGGATAAACTACCGGATCACAGGAAGGAATCCAAGGAAGACTATATTGCATATTATCTGACAGAAAAGGATTATGAGCAATACAAAAATGAAAAGTATTTTTTGTATAAAGTGGAAATTCCGACGGAGTACATGATTACAAGTATCTCTACAGGCGTATATCAAAACCATGGTGAAAATAAAGGTTGGATTTGGAAAACTTTCTTTGTAAACAGCTGGACGGAAGTATTTGAAAAGTAATGCTATAAACCGCTCAGAAGTTGGATACAGACATTCAAACGTGAAAAGTGAAGCAGAGAGGTATGCAGCATGTGGAAAGATATCACTAAGAAAGGCAAAAAAATGGAATTACAGAAATTTAAAAACAAAGTCTGGCTTGCTACGCCAACCATGCACGGAGAAGAACTGAATTATATGAAAGAAGCCTACGAAACCAACTGGATGTCTACGGTTGGTGAAAATATCAATGAAGTGGAACGGATTGCTGCACAAAAGGCAGATATGAAGCATGCGGTTGCGTTATCTTCTTGTACGGCAGCCTTACATCTTTGTGTAAAATTGGCAGGAGAAAGGCTGTATGGAAAGCCGGATATCAGCCATGGAGTACTGGAAGGTAAGCGGGTGTTCTGTTCGGACATGACGTTTGATGCCACACTAAATCCGGTAGTGTATGAGGGCGGAATCCCGATATTTATTGATACAGAAGAGGAATCCTGGAATATGGATCCGATGGCTTTAGAAAATGCATTTGAAATGTATCCGGAGGTAAGGCTGGTAGTTTGTGCGGAACTGTATGGTTTTCCGGGACGAATCGATTTAATCAAAGAAATCTGTGAGAAGCATGGGGCTCTGCTCATTGAAGATGCAGCGGAAGCCATGGGAGCGACACTGCATGGAAAACAGTGCGGTTCCTTTGGAGATTATTCTGCGGTCAGCTATAACGGAAATAAAATCATTACCGGTTCTGCCGGAGGATGTTTACTGACAAATGATATAGAAGTGGCAAATAAAGCCCGTAAGTGGTCTACCCAGGCAAGGGAAAATGCACCATGGTATCAGCATGAAGAAGTCGGTTACAACTACCGTATGAGCAACGTGATTGCGGGTGTAATCCGTGGGCAGTACCCACATCTGGAAGAACATATTGCACAGAAAAAGGCTGTTTATGAACGCTATAAAGAAGGATTTAAAGATTTGCCTGTGACAATGAATCCGATTATGGAGGACAGTGAGCCAAACTACTGGCTGTCGGCAATGGTAATCGATAAAGAAGCTATGTGTAAGCAGGTAAGGGATGATTCCACTGCCTTATACATAAAGGAAGCAGGAAAAACCTGCCCAACAGAAATTTTGGAAACACTGGTTGGTTGCAATGCAGAAGGCAGACCAATCTGGAAACCAATGCATATGCAGCCGATGTACCGTAATCATGCTTTTATTACAAGGGATGGTAATGGAAGGGCAAAAACCAATGCTTATATTTCTGGTGGAAGTGTTGGCAGTGATGGAAAACCGTTGGATATTGGTGCGGATATTTTTGAACGCGGCTTATGTCTGCCAAGTGATAATAAGATGACAGAAGAAGAACAAGAAATGGTAATTGAGATTGTAAGAAGTTGTTTTACGTCAGTTTAAATGGCGTGGACGGCAGTAGGCACGTCAGAAAGAGATATTGGTTATTCGCTGAATGGCTATGAGTTCGGTAAGTTTTGAATGCTCCAATAAACACAATTATAAAAAGAGGTCAGAGGAAAGTATGCAGATTAACGGAAAGTACGCAAATTTTTTTAAAAGGTTAATAGATTTTACCTTGTCCTTGGTCGCACTTATTGTAATTTTTCCCCTTTTACTAGTGTTGGCAGTGATTGGTGCGGTTGCAATGCGTGGAAATCCTTTTTTTATGCAGCCAAGACCGGGGAAGAAAGACAGAACAGGAAAAGAACAGATTTTTTCTTTGGTAAAGTTTCGCACGATGAGCAACAAAAAGGATAAGGATGGTAACCTGCTTCCGGATGAACTTCGTCTGAATTCTTATGGCAGATTTCTTCGAAGTACAAGTCTGGATGAACTGCCGGAGCTTTGGAACATTTTAAAAGGTGACATGAGCATTGTCGGTCCAAGACCGCAGCTTGTCAGGGACATGGTATTTATGACGGAAGAACAGAGAAAACGCCATGATGTCCGTCCTGGACTGACCGGTCTTGCACAGGTAAACGGAAGAAATAATATCACATGGGAGCAGAAGTTTGCGTATGATTTGGAATACATAAATAACGGCATTACGTTTCAGGGCGATGCAAAGATTATTCTGCAAACCGTTGGCAAGGTTTTGAAACGCAGTGATACTGTCCGTGAGGGTACTGTTTCGGATATGGATTTTGGAGACTGGCTGATGCTGGAGGGGAAAGTTAGCTCAGCAACTTATGATGCAAAGCAGAGAGAAGCTAAAAAAATGTTGAGGTGTTAATCAATGGAAATAGATGGATGGAAATATTATAATCATGCGGCAGTACCAATATCTGCTCCGCATGAAGTACCAAATATGGAGCCAATTAATGATGGATATATTTGGAAAATCGGGGGAGCTCCGTTATTGGCAAGGTGGACTGCGGAATTTGATTGTGGTTATGAAACAAACTGGTGGTATGTGATTAAAGATACACCGTTTGATGTAAATGTGTTGAAAGCAAAACGCAGGTATGAAATCAATAAGGGAAAAAAGAATTTTGATGTTCGCGAAATTAATCCGCAGGAATATTTAAAGGAACTATATGAAATTTTTTTAATTGCCTATGAATCTTGGCCAAAAAAATATCGTCCAAAGTTTACTTATGATGATATGAAGAAAGTAATTACGAACATTATTTCAAATCCTAAAATGGTTTGCTATGGTGGATTTTACAAAGAAACAGGGGAATTATGTGGTTTTTCGCAGTTATGTATACATGATACATATGCAGAGTTTAATGTGCAAAGGGTGAAACCAATTTATGAAAAATTTCAGATAAATGCAGCACTGGTGAGCGGAATGCTAGAGAATATGTATAAAAAATTAGAACAACCGAATTTTTATATTGTAGATGGTGCAAGAAGCATTAACCATGAAACAAACTTTCAGGATTATTTGGAAAAGTACTTTGGGTTTAGAAAAGCTTATTGTAAGTTACATATACAGTATAATTCGAAGATTAAATGGTTGATTGTATTATTATTTCCTTTCCGAAAATTGTTAGGAAAATTGGATTCGATTGGTGTGGTTCATCAAATTAATAGCGTTATGAAAATGGAAGAAATTTGTAGAAATGATAGAAAATGATAGTGTGAGGAATCTTGTGATGAATGAGCTTGTATCGATTATAATGCCATCCTATAATACGGGGCAATTTATTGAAAACACAATAAAATCGGTTTTGGCACAAACATATACAAATTGGGAGCTTATTCTTGTAGATGACTGTTCCACAGATAGTACAGACGAAGTAGTGTCTGCGTTTTTGAGTGATGCAAGAATTCATTACATAAAAAATGAAAGAAACAGTGGTGCAGCAGTTTCAAGAAACCGGGCTTTAAGAGAAGCAAAAGGTAAATGGATTGCTTTTTTGGACAGTGATGATTTATGGATGCCGGAGAAATTGAAAAAGCAGATTTTGTTTATGGGGAAAAATGGATACCACTTTTCATATACAAATTATATTGAAATAGATGAGGATTCAATTCCAAATGGGAAACAAGTGACTGGTCCTAGGCAGATTACAAAGCAAGGAATGTACAACTATTGCTGGCCGGGCTGTTTAACCGTTATGTATGATGCAGATGTGGTAGGTTTAATCCAGATAGAAGATATAAAAAAGAATAATGATTATGCCATGTGGTTAAAGGTGTGTAAGAAAGCGGATTGTTATTTGCTTGATGAAACTCTTGCAAGCTACAGAAAAAGAAGTGGTTCGATCAGTAATCATGGGTATATGAAATTGGTGGAATGGCATTATAAGCTATATCGAGAAGCGGAAAAGAAAAAAATGTTGTTTGCAATGTGCTTAACCGCTCGAAATATTTTTTGGGGTATGTGGAAAAAGATTCGATATGTAAAGGAATAAGGTGCTTATAATTGGCAGTTATTACTTGTTTAGAATTATGGGGGGAAAATCTAATATGAAGATATTTTGGGCAACAAGATTAAGAGGTTTTTTACGTCATGTTTCAAAAAGTGTGACAACAGTTGAATTTTCTGAAAATAATAACTATTACGAAACAAATACTTTTTTGCATAAATTAAAATCAAAATGTATACGCTTCTGTTTTTTTGACCTATTAGGTTTTTTTCAAGTAGTAAAAGCTGAAAATAAAGTTTGTGATATATATGGGTCATTTAATCGTTTTTTAGCAGCAGATAAGCCATACTTTATATATTTGGAAAATCCAACTGCTCTCTATCATTACAGTTTAGATAGAATTAAGTATAAGTTGGGTAAACAAAGATTTGTGACTTGCATGGAAAATAAAAATTTACAATACATTATATGCATGAGCAATGCCTGTGCCTCAACATTTGAGAAAATAAATATGCCGGTTCCAAAACATGTAAAATTGGTAACTGTATATCCGTTAGTTCCAACGAACAAGTGGGTGAGTGAAAATCAGATTCATCAAAAAAGTCAAAATGAAACACTAGAGTGCTTATTTTGTGTTCAAGGAATTCGCTTTGTCTCAAAAGGTGGGATTGAAACAATGCGAGCTGTTAATCAGCTGTATTGTAACGGTGTTAAGGTTCATCTGACCATAATTACAAAAATTTCAGATGTTGATGAGTCAATTTTAAAAGAGATAAAAAGTTATTCTTTTATCACATTATATGACTTTACCTTTACTTATTCCGAATTAGAACAAATATATGCTAACACTAATATTTTGATACAAGCTACATCCGACGAATCTTTTGGATTAACGATTTTGGAAGCGATGAAAGGTGGATGTGCTTTGATTGGTTCTAAAATGTATGCTATTCCAGAAATGATACACGATGGGTTTAATGGTTATTTGGTAGAACCGAATTATCGTTTTTTTGATGAAAATAATATTCCAAATCCTAATGTGTGGAAGCATAGAAAAAAAACGATTTATTCTGGTGACATTAGTGAAGTGTTGATTAAGTCTGTTGCTGAAAAACTTTATATGTTAAATGATAGAAAGAAATTAGAGACATTTTGCCTTAATTCTTACAAGATGAGTATGAGTGAGGAATTTAGTGAGGAAAGAATCATTGAAAAATGGAATGCTATTTTTCAAGTTTTTTCAAAGTGAAAAGTTGATTTAAAAATTATAAATAATTAAAGTCATTGTTTAAAAATGTCCAGGCAGCAAAAAAACGTTAGAAGAGCAGATAACGTTTTTTTATGGCATACAATAACATCAATCTTATGAGAATATAAAATATTAGTTAAAATAATTTCTTGAAAGTTATTAGTAGAATTACTGAGTGATGGAGGTTCAGGACGTGAAAAAGATTTTGGTATTAGTTCAAAATTATCCAAATAATGATGGTGGTGTGGCATTGATGTATGTACATGTTAGAAATAAATATTATATTCAACATGATATAGATGTAACAGTTCTTAATTTTTCGGCAACTAATGATTATATAATAGATAATATAAAAGTTGTTACAGAAGATACTTATAAAAAAGAAGATAAAAAGTATGATATAGCAGTTTCCCATGCTGCGAACATAAAAAATCATTATCGCTTTTTAAAAAAGTATGCATCTAGATTTGATAAAATGATTTTTTTCTTTCACGGTCATGAAGTGTTGATGGAAAATGAGGTGTATCCGCAACCTTATGATTATATGAGAAAAAACAATTGTTTTAGATATATGCTACAAAATTGTTATGATAGATGGAAATTGTTATTGTGGCATAAATATTATAAACAGATGGCATATAAATCCGATTTTATTTTTGTCAGTAACTGGATTTATAATGAATTTAAAAAAAATGTTAAACTTACTAGTGATGATTTAGGAAATCATGTTTATGTTATTAATAACAGTGTTGGGAAAGTATTTGAAGATAATTCCTATAAATATTTAGGTGAGAAAAAATATGATTTTATTACAATTCGAAGTTATATGGATGATGCTAAATTTTGCATGGATCTTATTAATGAATTGGCAATAAAATATCCTGAATATACCTTTTTGATTATTGGTCGAGGAAAATTTTATAAAATATACACAATACCTTCAAATGTTATATGGGTTGATAAAGTTTTGAAACATGATGAAATCATAGAATATATAGATCAAAGTTGTTGTGGACTTATGTTAACGAGAGAGGACACACAAGGGGTTATGACTTGTGAATTGTCAGAATATGGGATTCCGGTAATTACTTCCGATATTGATGTGTGCGAAGAAATATGTGGGGATCTAAATAATGTAAGTAGGATTCCAAATCAAATTGAAAAGGTTGATTTAAAGAAAACATATGAAGAATTGTTAAAAAAAGTACCTTTTAAAAAACAAGGAAAATTTAGCTATAACAATACAGTAAAAAAAGAGGAGCAGATAATAAAATGTTAGATGGAGAATGTTTGGAGGTTCAATGTGGACTTGTTATTGGTAAACGCTCCATAGTGCGTACCTTTTAATTGCCCAGCCTTTCTGCGATAATAAA
>CAZJAA010000044.1:0-18846 GCA_964544055.1 uncultured Lachnospiraceae bacterium
CCACTACTAGGGCGGATTTGGGACTTTCACCCGTTAGAACGTGCGCCCGCTGGGCGTACGTAAAAAAACGGCAGAGAGAACATACCCCTGCCGCTTTTTTTCACTCTTATTTATTTTCTTCGGTTACTTCAATCTTGCGGATTTCCTTGGTACGGATTTCCTTGCAGATATCATCAATAAAGGTCTGTAGCGGCTTCTGTCCTTCATCGCCAAGGAAACGGCTTCTGACGGAAACCAAACCATCTGCCTGTTCCTTTTCACCAACCACAAGCATATACGGTACACGGTCTAATCTGGATGCACGAATGCGGTAACCAATCTTTTCGGAACGGTTATCCACCGTAGCCAGCACACCGTTTTTCTTTAATTCCTTCTGTACCTGCTCTGCATAGTCATTGTACTTTTCAGAAATCGGAAGTACACGAACCTGCTCCGGACACAGCCAGGTTGGGAACAGACCTGCATATTTTTCGGTCAGCCATGCGAGTGTTCTTTCATAACAGCCCATGGAAGTTCTGTGGATGATATAAGGACGAACCTTATCACCATTCTGGTCGATATAGTACATATCGAACTGCTCTGCAAGCAATGCATCCCACTGAATGGTAATCATGGTATCTTCCTTACCGTAAACATTCTTTGCCTGAATATCTACCTTTGGTCCGTAGAATGCTGCTTCTCCGACACCTTCATAGAACTTGATATCCAGTTCGTTTAAAACGTCACGGATATGCTGCTCTGTTTCGTTCCATACCTCCGGAGAACCGATATATTTTTCCGGATTTTCCGGATCCCACTTGGAAAGACGGTAGGTAACATCTTCCTCCACACCAAGTGTCTGTAAGCAGTGCTTTGCCAGAGCAAGACAATTTTTAAATTCTTCTACCATCTGATCCGGACGTACAATTAAGTGACCTTCCGAAATGGTGAACTGACGCACACGGGTCAGACCGTGCATTTCACCGGAATCCTCGTTACGGAATAACGTGGAAGTTTCACCGTAGCGGAGCGGAAGATCCTTATAAGACTTCTGGCTTGCCTTATATACATAGTACTGGAATGGGCAGGTCATTGGACGAAGGGCGAATACTTCCTTATCCTGTTCTTCATCTCCCATGACAAACATACCTTCTTTATAATGATCCCAGTGACCGGAAATCTTATATAAATCGCTCTTTGCCATAAGCGGTGTCTTGGTACGGACATAACCCCATTCATTGTCTTCGAGGTCTTCAATCCAACGCTGCATGGTCTGAATCATTTTTGCACCCTTTGGCATTAACAGCGGCAGCCCCTGACCAATAACATCAACCGTGGTAAACAGTTCCATTTCACGGCCAAGCTTGTTGTGGTCACGCATCTTGATATCCTCTAAATGCTTTAAGTAAGCATCCAGGTCGGCATTTTTGGTAAATGCAGTACCATATACTCTGGTTAACATCTTGTTCTTTTCGCTGCCTCTCCAGTAAGCACCAGAGGAAGAAATCAGCTTGATTGCCTTTAAAGGCTTTGTGCTCATTAAGTGAGGGCCTGCACAAAGATCTGTAAAACCACCCTGGCTGTAGAAAGAAATTACAGCATCCTCCGGAAGGTCATTGATTAGCTCCACCTTATAAGGTTCGCCTTTTTCTTCCATAAATTTAATTGCTTCTTCTCTTGGAAGTTCAAATCGGGTAATCTCTGCACCCTCTTTGATTATCTTTTTCATTTCTGCTTCCAGTGCATCCAATGCAGCACGGTCTAAGGATGGCAAATCAAAGTCATAATAAAAACCGGTGTCGATAGATGGACCAATGGCAAGCTTTGCCTCCGGATACAGTCTCTTTACTGCTTCTGCCAGAACGTGGGAAGCGGTATGACGGTATGCTGCTTTACCGGCATCATCATTGAACGTTAAAATATTTAATTCGCAGTCTGCATCAACTACGGTTCTGAGGTCTACTACCTTGCCGTCCAGTTCTGCAGCACATGCCATTCTTGCGAGTCCCTCGCTGATGTCTTTTGCGATGTCAATAATTGCCATGGAATTTGCGTACTCTTTAAAAGAGCCGTCTTTTAATGTGATTTTCATACAACAATCCTCCTTTTTATAAACAAAAAAACGCCCCTTTACCGTATGACTTTACAACATACGATAAAGGGACGAGCGTTATTTTACCCGCGGTTCCACCCTGGTTAAAGGAATGCTGCAGCAGCTGTTCTGCCGTGCGGCTCCTTCCGGCTTCATTTATGATGATAACGGAATCACCGGAGCGCTTAATTCACGCCCACTCCGAGGTGGTCTTCTGCTGCTTTTTGTTAAAATGCTTACACCAGATGCATTTCTCTCTGAAACCGTCTACAGCATACTCTTCTCTTCTACATGTTACTCTTATAAAATTTAGTTCAGTATAGCACCTTGATATCCGGTTTGTCAATAATAATTTTTTGTATCAGTCCTGTTCCACGCTTTTTCGCTGCTCTGTCAGGCTCTTTAAAGCAGGGCTTTTTTCCTATTTATTTTTCCTTTTTCGAACCTTACTGCAATTCAACAATATATTGAAAATAGAAAAGAGAATTTATAAATTGGAGCTGACTCATGGATAACTTAGTTTTACTGGCACTGCTTGCTACGCTGGGAACCTGGTTTGTCACAGCCCTCGGTGCAGCAACAGTTGTCTTTTTTTCTTCCCCAAACCCAAAATTTTTAAATCTGATGCTGGGTTTTGCTTCCGGTGTCATGATTGCTGCAAGTTTCTGGTCGCTGCTACAACCTGCCGTTGAACGTGCCAAAGCAGCCAATGGACTTCCGGCCTGGCTGGTAGCTACCTTAGGTTTTCTGCTTGGTGCTGTTTTTATGTGGGCATCAGACAAAGCAGTCACATTTGCCAATAACCGAGCCAATACCTCCGAAAATCAGAACAACGAAAAATTAAACCGCATTATTATGCTTGTGCTTTCCATTACGCTGCATAATATTCCGGAGGGGCTTGCTGTTGGTGTTGCTTTTGGTGCCCTTGCCGGAGAAAATTACACTGCCGAAGCACTTCTTTGTGCCGTATCAGTTGCCATCGGTATCGGTTTGCAGAACTTTCCGGAGGGTGCAGCAGTTTCCCTACCTCTGCGCAGAGAGGGCTGTTCCCGTAAAAAAAGCTTTTTCATCGGTCAGTCCTCTGGCCTGGTAGAACCGATTGCCGGCGTTCTGGGTGCCCTGCTTGTGGTTTATGTGGAGCCAATTTTGCCATACACGCTTGCTTTTGCAGCCGGTGCCATGATTTTGGTTGCCGTGCATGAACTGATACCGGAATGCCAACGAAATCAGAAAGCACAACCCTATACAGCCACCATGGGAATTGTTCTTGGTTTTGCCGTTATGATGCTTCTGGATGTAATGCTTGGATAGGTTGCTTGCGGCAAACCTCTTTGCCCGCAAGTGTAAAGCCTTAACGGAACGTTTTAAATTTCACAGGGCACACTTTTTCCGAAAAAAAGAAAGGTCGCACCATACCACTGTGCGGCCTTTTTAACGACCCTGATTTTACGAGCACTCCAAATCCTTCCCATTTTTCATCTGTTCGAAAAATTTTTCAGAAAGGTCCTCATATTCACTTAAACGAGTTGCTTTCATCATCCTGCGTATGTAGCGTTCCTCCGTTGGAAAACGCTGCAACATAAAATTCCAAAGCTCTTTCATTTTAAAAAGCACGTTATTATAGTCCGTATTCATCTGAAGCACATAGCCCTCCAGCAGTTGCATATGAAACTCTCTTAACCGTTCCATGGAAGGCTGATAGCCCATCCACGGTTTCTTTTCTTCCATACATTTTTCATATGCCTTTATCTCCTCCGCCAGTTCAGGATTTGCAATCAGCCCCCTGCCAATCATTACTTTATCCAGTGTTGGAAACAATTGCTTAATACGGACATAGTCTTCCAGCTTTGATATATTTCCATTGTAGCACAGCGAATGTCTGCTTGTTTTCATAGCATCTACAAATGCCTCTATATGTGGTGTTCCTTTATAAAACTCTTTCTGCACCCTTGGATGAATAATCAGCTCGGACAGCGGATATTCATTATAAATTTTCAGAAGCTCTGCAAATTCCTCCGCTTCGTTCATTCCAAGGCGGGTTTTTACCGAAATTCTTGGATAAGGATTCTCCCTGCCGCCCGGTTCTGACTGGGAAGAAACAGCTTCCACCGCAGAAAACACTTCGTCAAAAAAACGGTTTAAAGCCTCGGTATCCGCAAGCATTCCGGAGCCTCTTCCTTTGGATACAACTGTTTTGGACGGGCAGCCAAGATTCAGATTGATTTCATTATAACCAAACTCTGCCTTCAATTCCTTTGCTGCTGACAAAAACAGTTCCGAACGTTTTGTAAGCACCTGCGGTATCACCAGCACATCAACATTGTTCCACACAGCCACATCCCGCTTCTCTTTTGTGCTAAGAAGCGTATTCTGGTTTGGAGAAATAAACGGCGTAAAGTACCAGTCTATTCCGGAATAACAGGTACGATGAACTTTTCTCAGCGTATAGCCTGTTATTCCCTCCAACGGTGCAAAATATATTTTCAATCGTCCCATACTCATTTCTCCTGAAAAGTGTTTTTCTTTCGTGCTGCAATCCTGACTGTTCAGCCCTCACCGGCAATATGCTCCAGAATAAAGTCTGCATAATTTTCCACGGGAACCAAATACTCTTTTCCGTTTTCATCCGTTTCCACCAGTTTTTCCAGCAGCAGACGTTCTATCAGTTCTGCTGCTCCCTGAATGGTTTTTATACAAGGTCTTTTTTTATAATACTCTTCGGTTCTTGCTTCCGGCGTTGTATCCCCCAAAACAGCTTTTTTTCCTTCTTTACCAAGACCAAGAAGCTCCCGGCAGATAATGCTTCCACCATTTTGCTTTTTAAATTCGGCAGCCATGCATTGGACTACTTCATAATTTTTCTTTTTTGCCAGCTGGTCTTTTCCTTCCGTTGCACCAGTTAACATGCCTGCCGCCAGAAACATTCCACTGGCAGCACCGCACACCTCACGCATTCGTCCAATACCGCCACCAAAGGAGGCCGCAACCTTAAGCGCAGTTTTTTTATCCATTCCAAACAAATCCGCATAAGCTGCAAATACCGACTGGCTGCAATTATAGCCTTCGTAAAACAGACTAACCGCCTGTTCTGTTCTTGATTTCATTTGCTTTTTCTCCGTGTGTTTCATTCTGACAAAAAGCCATGCACTTAAGTCATGGCTTTTGTTCCTGTTTTTACTGAAGTTTAAATTTATGAACCTCGGTATCCAGTTCTTCGGAAACCTTCTGGTTTTTGTTTGCCTGTTCTTCCAAGGTCATCATATTCTGGGTTAAACCGCTGACTGCCTCCGTCACTCCGGTAACGCCTTTCGCATTTTCTTCCATTGCAAAACCAACTGCCTGAATTGCATTGTCAACATCAGAAACTGTTTTCTGAAGGGAATTTGCCTGTTCTTCAAACTGCATCAGCGTTTCCTGAAGGTTTTCTGCATCCTGCTGATAAGTTTCACAGGTTTCCATCAGTTTGACATAACCGCCCATAGCGGTTGTTTCGATAAAAGAAACCATATTGCCAGTTTCTGCGGAAAGCGCTTCCACGGCTTCCATAACATTTTTGCTGACTTCCTGAATTTTAGCTGCAGCATTGGCAGAATTCTGTGCAAGCTTTCCGATTTCACCGGCAACGACGGCAAAACCTCGTCCGGCTTCTCCTGCCCGGGCTGCCTCAATGTTGGCATTCAGTGCCAGCAGATTGGTTTCTTCGGCAATTTCCAGAATATTTCCGGTAAGAACCTCGATTTCTCCAACTGCTCTGGAACGATTCATTGCCGCTTCGGCACGCTCTGCCATTTCCTTTGACCTGTTTTTTGCCTCTGCCTGTTCCGTTGACGCATTTGCTTTAATTTTCTGTGCTTTTTTATTTATCTGTGCAGTATATTCTGCACCCTGTTTTGCATTACCGGATATTGCATTGATGGCTTCGTTGATAACACCAACCGACTCCGTTACATGATCCACGGATGCTGATGTTTCTTCAATGGCCGCATTCATTTCTTCCATGGTTGCGGAAACATCTACGATTTCTTCCTTTGCACTTACCATTCCATGCAGCATTGCCGCAGAGGAATCCGTCAGTGCCGCAGAGTTGCCGGATACATTCAGCATAATCTCACGAATGTAAACAAGCAGTCCATTAATGAGCCCACCCATTACTTCCATCTCATCTCCGGTACGAACCTTTACAGCCTGAGTCAGGTCACCATTGCTGTTGATAAGCTCATCCAGTTTGTCATTGACCAGGCGAATACTCTTTACAATTTTTTGGGTAGCAGAATACAAAACTGCAAGAGAAGCAGCACAGCCTGTCAGAACAATAACAGCAATCTGAATTTTTAAGCTGTCTAGATTTTGTTTTACTTCTGCAGCATCATAATCCACACCAAGTGCACCAACTACATTTCCCTTGTAATCTTTCAGAGGAACATATGCTGTGACCAAATATTCGCCATCTTCCATGGCAAGCTCCGGTATTGGAAAATTTTCTCCTTTTTCAAATACCGGTTTCATAAATTCATAGGATTTCGCATACTCTGCGCCTATGGCTTCCCGTTCCTCGGCGTTGGCTTCGGCATCTACACCGTAATATACCGTCGTTCCGTCTGTGTAAAGCGTATACATATACTTGACTCCGCCAAGGGCTTTGTATTCAATCAGTAAATCCCTGATACTCACATAGGTAGAGAGCCGTTCACTGCCCGGTTTAAATTTTGTCAGTACATTAATATCAATATTTTTTGTTGCCATGACACCGATAGATTGTGCTTTATCTGCTGCCATTTCCAGCATCTGGTTTTGCATGGTAAGATAAGAAATGACGCCAATGCCGGAGGATACCAGTATAACACACAGTGCAGCAGTCAGCATAAATTTCTGACTGATGCTTAATAACCTTACCTTTCTTTTTTTCATCCGTTTTTCTCGCTCCTTTTCTCGTCTGTTGTGCTTCCAAAACCACCGTTTCGAATTTTCATTGCATCATCATCTGTTGTAATTCCAAACGGTAGAAAGATTCCCTGCGCCACACCGTTTCCTTCTGCTACGGTAAGCACCTTGTCCTCTTTGGAGTCATTTGTCAGTTTTATAAAAATATGTCCTTCATTATCGGAATAATAATAGTCGCTGTCAATAATACCAACCGTATTGTTCAGCTGCAGCCGGTACTTAAATCCGAGACCGCTTCTTGGAAAAATCATTAATACATACTCTTCCTGCATGGATGCACGAATTCCGGTTGGAATTTTGATGGTTTCTCCCGGATGCAATGTAAACGCAACAGGGCTGTAAAAATCATATCCGGCAGAACCTATGGTAGCCCGCTTTGGAAGCATAATTGTATGATATATCTGCTCTGCCTCCTCAGATTTTCCACCAAAGGTATCTGTCCAGTCTGCAACAAACTGTTTCATACTTACTTTTTCGAATTTCGCTATTTTAACCATACTGTCTGTATCCTCTTTTTCTTTCCTGACACACATCCTTTTTATTCCACAGGAAAGTTATCTGTCTTATCATTTTTATGCAACAAGGTATTTCCTTTGAAAGAAAACAGGACACGCTACAACTCTGCCTACGCACAATTGCAACGTGCCCAGCCAGTTTTATAATTCCTTCAGGAACGCCACATAGCCCTGTTTTGCTTCATAAACATCGGACTTGCTGACAATCTCCCAAGGAGCATGCATGTTTAATACCGGCACACCACTGTCAATTACCTGCATATTATACTTAGCCATAATGTAAGCAATCGTACCGCCGCCGCCTTCATCAACCCGACCAAGCTCTGCTGTCTGGAACGGAACCTTATGTGTTTCCAGTGCAGCACGCAGTTTTGCAATATATTCCGGATTTGCATCATTGGAACCGGATTTACCACGGCTTCCGGTATATTTGTTAAATACAAGTCCCTTGCCAAAATATGCGGTGTTCTTCTTTTCATTCACAGAAGGATAATTCGGATCAAAGGCTGCACTCACATCAGAGGAGAGCATATGCGAATTTGCAAGTGCACGTCTCACCTTTAATTCAGAATAATCACCCATACGATCCATAACCTCTGCCACAGCATTTTCAAAGAATACAGACTGCATTCCGGTAGCTCCCACACTGCCGATTTCTTCCTTGTCTACCAGCAGACAGACTGCAGTACGGTCTGTTTCTTTTAATTCAAATAACGCAGCTGCGGAGGTATAGGCACAAACTCTGTCATCATGTCCATATCCCATTACCATGCTTCTGTCCAGACCAAAATCTCTGGCTACTCCGGCAGGAACTGCTTCAATTTCTGCTGAAATAAAATCATCTGCCTCAATGTCATAAGCATCCTTTAGCAGTTTCAGGATATTTGCCTTAACGGCATCCTTTTCTTCACCCTCCAGCGGTATGCTGCCAATCAGAATGTTTAAATCTTCTCCCTCGATAAACTCAGAAGCCTTTTTTCCCATCTGCTTTGCAGAAAGATGAATCAACAGGTCTGTAATACCAACCACCGGGTCTTCCACCTTTTCACCGATACATACATTCACTGCCGTACCGTCTTTTTTTACCACAACGCCATGCAGTGCCAGCGGTAAGGTTACCCACTGATATTTTTTGATACCGCCGTAATAATGGGTATCTAACAATGCCATTTCGGTATCCTCATAAAGCGGAACCTGCTTTAAATCAATTCTCGGAGAATCTACATGGGCACCCAGAATTTTCATACCCTTTTCCAGCGGCTCAGAACCGATGAGAAACAGTGCAAGTGCCTTGCCCATGTTGTTAAAATATACCTTATCTCCTGCACTCAGCTTTTTATTTTCTGCAATGACATCGCTTAAATTCCGGTAGCCGCATGCCTCTGCCATGCGCACCACCTCAGCAACACATTCTCTTTCTGTTTTGCAGTCAGAGATAAACTTTTTATAATTTTCATTCAGTTTGAATACTTCTTTTTTTACTTTTTCGGAATATCCAAGCCACGCATTTTTCTTTTCCTGTGCCTTGGCATCTTTGCTTTCCTTTGTCTTCTTTGCAGCCATACAGAATAACCTCTCTTTACTAATAATGATGTGTCCAGTATACTATTTTTTTAATTAGAAAACAAGCCTATTCTGTACTCTTTTTCATAATTCAGTCGGTGCTCATCATCGAATGCAATGCACGGATGTACTCCGTTCCATCATAGCCAACGGCATAGACATAATTTCCTTTTATGAAAAAGAGTGTTTCGTTGCATTCGACAAGCAGGTAAATATTTTCTACTTCGTAAAGCGTCCGTTCTTTCTCAAACAAGCAGAAATCAGACAGCATATAGCTGTTTTCATATTCATCATACACGCTTTCATTTTCCAATATCATCTTATTTCCGGTCTGCGAACTCCAAAGTACGGCAGCTTCATCCAGAGTAACGATATAATCAAAGTCCATGCCTTTTCCATCGTATACCTGTTTTCCCTGATAATATATGGATTTTTCATACACAGGAATCATGCTTTCCTCCATACTGTATGGATTCTGCATTTCTTCTCCACAGTTCTGACTTACTGTCACATAACCGGTATCTGAATAAGAAATCAGGAGTTTTTGCATATCTTCCCGAAGCTCCACCGTGAAACAGCTTAACTCACCATCTTTTGTATGCTCTTCCAGAAACAGAGTTGTTCCGAAAGTACGGCACATCAGATAGCCTTTTTCGCCCCAACCCTTTTCGATGTATTCCGGTGTTACTCCATCACCCATGATAAGTGTTTCCCCGTCATAGGCCCCATATACCCAGTTTCCGGACAATTCGTCCCGATAATAGCAGAATGTTTCGCTATAATCCGTGCTGGTAAAGTCATTTACCATAACCGGGTTATCAATAATCCGAAGGAGATTTAAATTAACATCCAGCAAATATACCTTATTCTGATAGAGCACCGGATATAATTTATTTTCCTCTGCCAACGTTACCGTATAAATCTGAGTCTTACACTCCATGTCCTTGCCATCACCGAATTTATTTAAAAATACGGTACGGTTCAGCACTACTTCCCCGTCTTCATTGATAAGACAGCCGTCATTTTCCATCAGGATATAATCAACTCCTGCCAGACGGTCAGCATCATCCGGCATTGAACCCATCTGCTCACAGTATACATGCTTCAGTTTCAGATTTTCATCATAAAAGTAATAGGTGCATCCATTGTCCCAGTTGTTGTAATCATAACGCATTTCCAGATAGCCATTGCCTAACCGGTTAATTGTCAGCCAGTCCATGATCTGGATGTCTTCCAGTAATACCTTTCCGGCTGCGTTAATAACAATACCGTTTTGCCAGTCATCCGCATCCTGTGCAATAACATAATAACCACGTTCCACGTCCAGTACTTCCAGATTGGAATACGACGGTGCAACAGAATATGCTTTCTTCTCTAAATCATAAATACCATAGTATGCCTTCTGTTCTCCGTCTGCATTCTGACGAATCTGGCCGATTGGCAGATAGCGTGCGGAAAGAACACCATAAACCATATGATTTAACGTAACATTATAAAACCTTGCAACTTCTTCCCAGTTGTGATTGTATACCGTCATGTCGCCATAATAAAAGTCAAACGTTGTATTTTGCGGGTTAAAGAATACAAAATACTGCCCTTCTTCCAACGGTTCTTTCGTTAAAAGTTCTATTGGCTCTTTCGGCTTTGCTTCTGTATGCGACACTTCCGCACCTTCGGGCATTATCACCGGAACGTAACCCAAATCCAGTACCATCTGCTGTCCCTCTTCTCCGGTCAGCCAGTCAAATATTTTTCTGGCATTGGAATCCTCCGGGGTATCTGTGCGGATAACCGCATAAAACGCATTATTTAACGAATAGGAGCCATCATAAATTGTCTGTGTGGATGGAACTACACCGTCTACTCCAAGCAGCTTCAAATCCTTTTCATAGTACATATTATTGGCATAATAAAAGACGGAATAGCCGAGCGTGTTGTCCTCATTATTGTAGGACAGCATTCCCTCCAGAATATCTGACATAGTACTGTAACGGAATACATTATCTCCGCTGACCAGTTCTTTCTCCTTCATTACCAGCTTCTGCATCAGCGTCTGGCTGCCGGAGCCTGACGGACGCTGAAACGCCAGCAGCTCTTTATTGGGGCCGCCTACTTCTGCCCAGTTTGTAATTTTTCCGGAGTAAATGTCTGCCAGCTGCTCTGTTGTTAAGGTGTCAAGCGGATTTGCAGTATTTGTCAGAAATACCAGAGCATCCAGACCGATTGGCTTAATAAGCAACGGTTCTGTTTTCATGCGCTCTACAATGGCTTCTGACGGCTCATACACAATAAGCAATTCTACTTCCCCATTATACAGACGATTATAAGAATTGGTTGTTTTGGTATGTACCACTTTTTCTGCTGCCACATCTGCACCTTCGCCCGTTGCCAGCATAAAAACAGCTTCCGAAAGCGGCAGAGTTGCCGTAGAGCCGTCCACCACCGGATAAGTGTCCGCAGTCATGGTTCCGGCAATTTCTGCGATGTTACTTTGCGGTACCGGGGAGGCCATGGCAAACGGAGCTTTCACTTCCACCGGCTTTTTCGTTGGTTGCGGTGTTGCTGTTTCCTCTGCGGTCGGCACAGGTGTCTGCACCGCAGTTGGCGTTGGTGTCTTCTCTGCATCATTCGTTGGCATTGGTGTCTGCGTTATTGCTGCCGTTTCTGTCGGAAATTTTTCCGGCTCTGTTGTCCCATTGCTACAACCGGCACAAAGTGCGAGCAACAAACCTGTTAAAACTAAGAAACGCTCTTTTTTCATTTTCACTTTCTTCCCCTCCAATCAAAAATGAATCTGTTAAAATCAAGCTACTCCTTTTTTATGTCATTTTTCCGTCAGAAATGTTACAATTTAACATTCTTTTGACGACTGTAGCATTGTTTTTAAATCCTCCACTGTAAATTCGTACTTTTTATCACAGAAATGACAGTTTACTTCAATTGATTTTCCCTCAGCTATCATTTCCTGCAAATCCTTTTTTCCTACACTTGCAACTGCCTTTTCCACACGCTCTCTCGAACAATTGCAGTAATACTCGGTTGGCACAGTTTCCAGCATCTTAGGTTCAAAATCTGCCAATACATACTCTAAGATTTCCTCCGGTGTCATCCCCTCATCCAGCAGGGAAGAAATTCTTGTCACTTCGGTCAGCTTCTGTTCCAAACGGGCAATCACCGCCTCCTCTGCAAACGGCATTAATTGGATAACAAAACCGCCTGCCTGACGAACCGTGTTATCCTTATTCATCAGAACGCCAAGTGCCACTGCAGACGGCACCTGCTCGGATACAGCAAAATAACAGGTTAAATCCTCAGCAATTTCACCGGAAATCAAATCAACCTGCCCTACATACGGCTCCTTCATGCCAATATCACGGATGACCTGCAGCATTCCATGACCAACGGCACCACCCACATCAAGCTTTCCCTCGGCACTTGGCGGTAACATTACGTCTGGATTGTGCACATACCCCTTTACCCTTGCTTGGGAGTCTGCCGTTACTACCACGCCTCCGATGGGACCATCTCCGCGGATTTGAAGGGTAATCAAATCATTATCCCCTTTCATCATACTGCCCATCATGGCACCGGCGGTCAAAAGCCGTCCCAGTGCTGCCGAAGCTACCGGACTTGTGTTGTGTATTCTTCTTGCTTCTTCCACTAAATTTTTTGTTGTCGCCGCAAAGGCACGAACCTGTCCGTCCGCAGCGGTTGCTCTTACAATGTAATCCTTATACTCCATTTTTTATTGTCCTCTCTGTTAAAACTCTTTATACTGCAGTTTGAAAAGCAGTGGCATCAATCCAGAAATTCCACAACGATATCGACGATTAATTCTATGATGTCCTCCACCGCTTCCAGCCAGCGATATTTTTCTTCTCCCGGCATTATAACGCTCAAACCAGTCAGAATGCAATCCATTTTTTTATCATGTTCCTCCATGGGAAGTGTTCCGTAAAACATCTGACATGGAAATGCCAGTGCCGTCAGATACGGCTTGAAACCGCAGGTATTTTCTATTTTACTTATATATCGGTCATAAAAACCGCCGCCATAACCAATGCGTCCACCCCGACGATCAAAAACAGCACCGGGAAGCAGCAGAATATCACTTTTTTTTGGTACTACAGGTTCTTTTTTCTGCGGCTGCGGCTCTAAAATTCCATGATAGCCTGGAAACAGTTCCTCCCATGAACAAATTTCATAAAACTCCATTTCTGTTCCTTCTACCTTGGGCAATGCTACTCGTTTGCCGATTTTTAAAGCTTCCTGAATCAGTTTTTTTGTATCCACCTCACTTTTATAAGAAGCGTAGACAAATACAGTTTCCGCCGTTTTAAAATTCTTACTGGCAAACACCTGCTTTTTTATTTTTTCTGACAGCTTTGCTCTCTTATCAAAAGACAATTCATTTCTTTTCTTTAAACAGGCAGCACGCAGTTTTTTCTTTTTTTCTGCATTTTTTGAATTTTGTTTTTCCGAAAAATTGTATGTACGAGCCATTCCATTCCCTCATTTCATGCATATTCCTAAACCATATTTTCCAATTAAACAACACATATTATGTGCAAATCAGCACGTCTTTGTCGTACAACCTTTTGAACGACTGAAACTGTAAAACCCGTAAAGTGAAGATTACTTATAATATTTGTTTTCCTGAAATTTTTCTTTTGCTACAAAATATACTCTGCCACTATCTGCCTTAGGTTCCTCCTTTGTACCATCTCCGTATACGGCCACAAATTCCAACCCGGCTTCTTTAAGCAACGAAATAATTTTTTCCACGGAATACGCACGCTGGATATGGGACTCCTCCATGCGTTCAAAGAGCGGCGGAAGTTCTTCTTCCGTTTCTTCCTCTTCTTCAAACTCAGCTTTGGAATAAATCGTAATATCATACTGATTGATATGCGTTTCCTTATCGAAAAAGTTTTCCCAGATTAAGCTGCAATTTTCCCTGTTGTCTACCATGGTTCTGTTTCCCATCAAAACCTCATAATGGTATTCCGTCTTCATATCAAAAATAAAACACCCACCCGGATCCAGATAATTATTCACCAGCCGGAACACCTGTAACAATTCCTCTTCCGTGGTTAAATAATTTAGGGAATCACATACACTGATGATTGCCGCCACTGTTCCAAACAGTTCAAATTCGCGCATATCCTGATTCAGATACAAAATATCGTTCTCTTCGAGATGCTCATAGCGAGCAATATCCAGCATCTCCTCCGACAAATCAATGCCAATCATATCGAATCCATGCCCGGCAAGCAGACGTGTCATGCTTCCTGTGCCGCATCCCAGCTCACAGATTAGACTACCCTGCGTCACGCCCTGCTCTGCAAGCATTGCAATAAGATAATCGGTCCACTCCTCATAAGGAATATTGTCCATAAAGGTTTCGTATACCTTTGCAAAACCGGTATATGCGTTCATTGTTTATCCTCCTGAAGAAAATTTCATCCGAAAGTATTATACAACACACTCGCACAATCCGCAAGCAGTTGCAAATTTGAAAATTTATGGGCGAAAACGTGAAAGACTTATCGAAAACGGTTGCTTTTTTACCTGCCATCTTGTATAATTGAATTTAGAAATGATTTTTAATCTTTCATAATGTCACAATCCATTTTATCCCTGTTATTACTGAATAAGAACAAAGCTTGTGCCTTAGCACAAACTTACGCCGATTACGGTCGTTTGCGGCAATTAGGAGTTCGTGTGAGTGTGCATCTTTGCGGAGCCTTTTTCTTCATGTTCATATGTGAAACGTCAACAATTATTTCACAACCCTTGAAAACAGCGCAGTTACGATATACACTTGCCGGATGATTACTATGTCAGTGAAATATTTTATCTGCGTATAACGTATGAAACTATCGTGTACACTGGTGAAACCTTTTGTGTATACAATGTGTAAAACATTGCGTACATCAGTGAAATATTTTTTGTCATATGCGTACGCCAGTGGAAACATTTTTGTCTTGCAAATTTTTCCCGGCACGTTTATACTGGAAGTGGAAAGATATCTACTGTTTATGCATACTTCACTACGAAAAAGACATTTACTGTTTATGCACGTTTCGCTACGGAAAAGATATTTTTCAGAAAAAACAGGGATAACCAGAACTGTTACGCTGCCATGCACGGCACAGACAAAGGAGGAACCTGTTTTGAAAAAAGTAAACCGAAAGCACAAGGATCGCCTGTTCCGTCTTATTTTTGCGGATGAGAAAAACAAGGCAAACACCCTGTCACTCTACAATGCGTTAAACAATTCTTTTTATGAAAACGTAGAGGATTTGGAAATCACAACCTTGCAGGATGTTATTTATATCAACATGAAAAATGATTTATCTTTCATCATTGCTGATACGATGAACCTGTACGAACAACAGTCGTCGCACAACCCAAACATGCCGCTGCGTGGCTTTCTGTATTTCGCCAACCTGTACAAAAAATATCTTGCCAAAGAAAAACGAAACCTGCACAGCAGTTCTTTAGTAAAAATACCAACACCACGTTATGTGGTCTTTTATAACGGTACGGAAAATCGCCCGGCGGTTGAAAAGCTCCAGCTTTCCGACGCTTTTGAAGTTCCGGATGACAGCGGTGAGTTTGAATGGACTTCCACCGTTCTTAACTTGAACCACCCGGATAACCATGCATTCCTAAAACGCTGCAAACCACTGTACGATTACACCATGTTTATCAGTAAAATTCAAACCTATCAGAAAACCATGCCGACTGCGGATGCCGTAGCAAAAGCCATCGACGAATGCATCGCAGAAGATATGCTGGCAGAGTTTCTGAAATCACACAGATCGGAGGTAACGCATATGTATCTTGCCGAAGTAGACGAACAACGTATTATTTCTGATTCCTATAGTGAAGGACTTGCCGAAGGTCGCACAGAAGGGCATACGGAACATCTTTCCTCACAAATCGCTAAAAAATTTGCCAAAGGTAAATCCTTGGAGCAAATTGCGGAAGAACTGGAGGAGGATGTGGAAACTATCCGTCCGATTTATGACAAACTGGTAAAGGAACAACACTAAACCATATTTTCTTTTAGGCTGCCACATTTACGATTTTAAAGATAAATGTGGCCACCTAATTTTCTGATATAATCTAAACTTTATCTTTTTATAATGCTTCTCTACAGACACCCCATAAAGGCTTCCTTATTCTCTCTCGCCGTTGTGGTCGGTCTGCCAAGGTCATCTCTTGCACCAATCGCACACTTCACTTCAATAAAGCTCAGACACCCTGCTGCTTTGGCTTCGCATAATGCCTTTTCCAATGTCTCAAAGTTGTCCACGCATACCGCTTTTTTATAACCACACCCCTCGGCTATCTTTACCAGATTAATTTTTCCGGCAACTGTAGGCATACCGCCAACCGTCTCGTGGGCACCATTATTAATCACGATATGCACCACATTTTTCGGAGCGTTTGCACCAAGCACTGCCATACTTCCCATATGCATCAGGGCGGCACCGTCTCCGTCAATAATCCAGTTTTTTTCTCCGGCTTCTGCAGGGCAATACCAAGAGCAATCGAAGAACTGTGTCCCATCGAACCTACCGTAAGTAAATCAAGCCCGTGGAACTGCCCTTTTGCTTCCCTGATTTCAAACAATTCCCTGGATGCTTTTCCTGTGGTGGAAACAATGGCATCTTCTCCGGTTACTTCTGTAATCTTTCTTATGATATCTTCACGAAGCATCGTGTTTTCATTCGTGTATTTTATCTTTTTCTCAAACTCCAAGGCACCTTTTCTGACGACAAAAGCAACCTGCTTTCCCTCTGCCAAAAGCTTGTTGAACTCTTTCATTACAGACGCAAGCTCTTCTTCCGTCGTTTCTTTACTAAGAATAAAGCTCCGGATGTCCATATCTTCCAGAAGCTTCACCGTTACTTCGCCTTGATAGATATGCTGCGGTTCATCATGCACACCCGGTTCTCCGCGCCAGCCAACCACAAAAATACACGGAATTGCATACACCTTGTCATTTAACAAAGATGCCACTGGATTGATAATATTACCTTCCCCGCTGTTCTGCATATAAACTACCGGCACTTTTCCGGTAGCAAGGTGATATCCTGCCGCCAGTGCCGTACAGTTTCCCTCATTTGCTGCTATAACATGATGTCCGGAATCCATACCGTACCTGTCCATCAGATAATTACACAACGCCTTTAACTGGGAATCCGGCACCCCGGTATAAAACTCAGAACCAATGATATTTACAAACTGCTCTACTCATACAACTGCAAAGATACGTCTTGTGGTGGATTTGGAGAATTGTATCAAGGCACAGCAAAACCGTGCTTACGCTCAAAAGGTCAAGATCACATATAAAAAACGGGTACAGGACAATGCCATATAGCACCATCCCATACCCGAATTGTGTTAATTAAAAGAATCGCAACAACTGTATGTATTTGGTATTATCCACATCAGAATAACGTTCTCCAAAGATACGAAAAGCATTTTGAGGGTTCTGATAAAAGGATAATAACTGCGGCTTGTCCTCACATTCAAGATACACAATTCCGCCACCCACTTCTCGTTGTACTGATTTCAATACATTCATGGAACTCTCCATTAGAGAATCTCCATCTACTTGGAGATTCTTGCTATCAGCATAATTCTTGCCGAACTGTGCAATCAAAAATGCAGAAACCATATAACTATTAGTAGTTTCATTCAACTGTGCATAACGCTTGATCTTTTTTCGTGTAGCCACAGATAAATTCTCGTCACCAAGTTCTAGAGCTTTGTGCGTTAATGTAAAGATCGCCATCAATTCACTATCGTCGTTCAATACAAGATGTGTTACCGACATTTTGCGTTTTGCAAAATCCACAGCATTTTTCTTTACAAAATTCTCAATCTCATCATTCTTGGGACAAGAGAAATCGGAGAGAATCTGGTTGACCTCATCCTCTCCGACAGCATCAATCATGTCAAGAATGTTTATTATCGTATATCCGTTCATTTGGCAGTTTTCCTCTTTGCCACCAATTTCCGGATTTCATCTAAATCCTTCATAACAGGAATAGACGGTGCAGACGGCTTGTTGACCTGAGCTTTCTCAGATGCTTCCAACGCTTCCACAAACATCTCCACTTTTTTAGGATCAGTAATTCTGACATGAGCAAAAATACTTGAAGTAGCCATAAGCACACCTCCTAACTGTCTATTTGGCTCTTTCTAATCGGTAGTGGTACGCATACCTATACCACTCCACTAATATTATACTCCGAAAACGCAAAAAAATGCAATAGGTTTTCAGAAAGTCGCTTGAAAATTTTCTGTGAACTTTCAGCCAACTGCTATCATCACACATATTGTATCACAAAATATGCTTTTATACTACGATATTCACATAAAATTTTGTAAACTTTTTTACGAACGCAAAAAAAGGTGTTGTATCATAAAAGTTGACACCCTATTCTCAAGGATTTTGATATATAATCATAATCAATACGAGAACAGGAGAAAAAACTATGGCACAGAATCAAAAATCTTATGACAATGAGTTTAAAGCACAGGCTGTAAAGCTTGCCCAGGAAATCGGCGGGCATAAAGCTGCTCAGGAATTAGGAATTCCAAAGGGTACTATGTACACTTGGATAAAAGCCTTCAAAGAGGGGCGTCTCAGCGCAAATGAAGCGGTTCATACGCCCAAGAATGCTTTATCACTTAATGACGAGCTTATCGAGCTCAGAAAACGTGTGAAAGAGC
>CAZJAA010000045.1:0-18716 GCA_964544055.1 uncultured Lachnospiraceae bacterium
AGTCAAACCGGAACTTAATAATCCCGGCAAGCCCATCAATGCCTTTGCGCAAGTCAGTAGTGCCGACTGCAAGATATACCTTTTTGAAACAACAGGCATCATTCAGCATTGGAGAGCACTCCAATCAGATTTTTTACAAAGTCCATGGACGCATGTTCTGTTATCTCCACAGAGATATGACTGCCGGCACGCAGAACAGCAACCGTAACAGGAGCTTTGTTTTCTGGGGACATCTTTGGAACCGCAACTGCCGGCAGGGACCATTCCTCTTTCGGCACAGGAAGTTCTACAAAAGCTTTAGCAGGTAGTTCAACCTGATCCATACATGCCTGACGGACTCTTTTTAAGCGCCAGTAATAGTTTGCCTTCTTGATACCATGCTGTTCACACCATTCGTCAACAGTCATATCAGTCGGGCGATTCATGCAGTCGTGGATTTGTTCTGTCCATTGTTTCAAACGGATTTGAGAAGCAAGCTCACTTTCTTTTGATTTCATACTCAACCTCCTCAGAAGTGAAAAAGTTGGACTCAACTTTTTGACTAGACTTTCTATACTTTTTAGACGTTGAGTTTATTATCGCAGAAAGGCTGGGCAATTAAAAGGTACGCACTATGGAGCGTTTACATATGTACATAGTCTAGCACAATATGCACTTCTATAATCTCTACTCCTTTGTGGTCACAAAGTTGTTTCAATATATCTCTAATATTTTCTTTGTGTTGATTATAGATAATTTTTTTCCTTTACCTAGAAGTGATCACTATGTGGTATTTACACATCCATTTAGTGTGTGCTAAACTGTTTGCCTTATTGGCTATTAAAATTACCTTTCATCATAAATCGACTTGAAGAACCTTATTATAACGAAAAGAGGTTTTTTGTATAACAAACACCGCCCTCCCACATAGCGGGTGGTTAATATTTCGAACGCTTCACAAGTTCAATCGTGGCACTACCCATAATCTAAAAACCGGGGAATTAATCCCCAGTTTCTTTTTTTTGAAAAAAATGTGTAGACATCATTATTGCCAGTAAAATCATAGCTATATCCTTGACAACATCCATATATTGCCTACTTATAAAACTCAATATCAAGTCAATAACAAGGCATACAACACATAATCCAAAAACCACCTTTTTCATAATCAATCTACCATACTTCCAATCATAACCAGTCCACCTATATTATATAATGCATAACCACCTACGGCCATAGGAACGGTAACTGCTGATGAAGCCATACATGCAATTCCACCTGCAACGCATGCTAAACCTGTAAAAAAAGTACTCCACTTTCCACCCTCAATTTCTAATAATTCTACATTATTTAATTCTACCATACAATTTACCTCCTATTCGAAAATACTAACAAATCCCGCTACTGCTACCGAGCCAGTGCATACATAATATGCTCCAACAGCTACTGCTCCTGTAATCCAAGAAGGTGGTCCAGCTACAACTCCAAGAACTCCAAGTGCTGTTGCACCAATACCTGCAATCCATCCTCCTGCACTTATACTTTCAAGTTCAGCTTGTGAAAACTCACAAAATCCATTGTTTAAAACCATTTGCATACTTTTAAATCTCCTTTTCTTAAATTTTTCTTTACACTTATTAAGAAAAGTGATATACTTTACCCGAGTACTTTTCTTAAAGGTGCTTACTTGTTTGGGACACTGTAAGTTTTTGCGAATTTTATCAGTGTCCTTTTTATATAAAACAGTCTGCCTTTGTCAAAGCTGATTTATAACATATCTTACAGGATGTTTGGACTAATTCCCACATATACATCTATTTCTGTATTTTCCGGATTTAACATATCCGTTTTCTTTGTAACATTATAGCCTACCGTTACCGGCTGTAACTTATGTTCCAATATGTACTGATTCAATTGATTACATGCTTCCTGCAATCCTATCGGATGACCTTTATAGCACATGACCACAGCATTTACTATTTTAATTTTATTTTTAAAAAGAAATGTATCTGTTGAGTCAATTTTCTTATCTATTGGCATAAGTAATTCTATATCAATCTCATCACCTTCCACACCGTAAGTAGCAGTAACAGGATTTCCAGCTCTCTCTGCACCAGAATTTTGAATATAGATTTCCATTTCTTTACCTATGTCTTCAAGCTCTGCCTGTCTTACTTTTCCTCTATAACTAAGAACATTATCTATGTCCAATTCCTGATTTTCCTTGATTTCTATCATATTCCCTCCGATAATAAAAAAGTTGCAACGATATCTTACATATCACTGCAACCGAACTATCTACACATTTCTGTTTTAGACTCCTAGCTTTGCGTCCTCATATTCCTATAAGTTTGCTATTTGTTATATTCACTCTATCTACGAGCTTAATTCTATCACTCACATATGTATTTGTCAATAATAATTTTTTCATATTTTTCAAACTATTTTTATATTTTGTAACTCTTTATTCTTTTCAATACAATTCACTGACTTTTCCAAAGCATATCATCAATTTAAAGTCTATAATTGTACTAATTTCAGGTGCCGCAGCCAACACCGCAGCACCCAAAGATTACCTCATCGACTATCTCTTATCTTATTCTTTCCCTATTCTCTACATTCCTTTCTCGCATTCCCTCCTGATAAATCCTGTCAAACATTTCATACTGCTCCCACTGTGACATTTTTACATCCAGCCTGTCCAATACCCTGTGAAACAGCTTTACTCCTGCTGAATAATCCAGATTGTCAAACCCGAATACCTCAACCAGCATATCAGGAGCATATCTTTCCAGTGAATCCGCCTCTATTCCAAGCAGTTCAATGTTTTCAATTACCTGCTCTGCCTTTTCTCCGATAAGTTCTTCCGCCTTTTGAGCCTCATAGTAATCTGTCAGAAGCTTCATTTCCTCATATACGGAATTAAAATCGCTATCCATCCCGATTCTTGCAAAATAGTCCTTTACCATATCAAATGCGGCTTCTGTTCCCATTGCATCAAACGGATAACAGGCAACTTTTTCTGCCACCGTCATTCTCATATACTCTGCCTTATTCTGTGGCAAACATGACCCTGCTGCTTCACTTGTGTAATTATGTTCCAAATCAGCTTCTGAAAATTCACTCGTAACTACACCGAATTCTTCCACAACCGCTTTTTCAGGCAACCGCTTATCTTTTTCAGCTGTTTCCAAATCTGAAACTACAATTCCTAATTTCACTTCATCTTTCACTCAGTAGATACAGGTGGTTTACCAGATAACAGGCACCAAATGATGTTAGAAATCATCTGATGCCTGTTGCTTTAAAAATTATCTTCCATAGTTTATCTGCACAATTTCACTTGTGATATCAGGCTCTGAATGGCATCCCTTTCAAATCCATCATAAAAATAGTTTTCCACGGCTTCTCTGCCTGCATAAATGCTTTTAAAGGTATCTGTTCCAATCTGGTTTAACAAATGCAGAACATAAACACAGAATAAATATATCCTTCGTTTTCGTAAAAATACTGTTCGTCCATCAGATTTTTGGCAGCCGGATAATTTTTCTCATCAAGTGCACCGCAATCAATTTGCCCCGCACAGGCAACCGCAATTTCCTCTGCCATCAGGATATTTGCTTCCTCTGCATTTTGAAGCTGGTCAAAAGCGATATGCACTATTTCATGTTTTACAACGGCAAGCATATCCTCAAACGACCTGTCACTCACAACATTCGGAGAAAGAATGCATAATCTTCGACTTTCGTAATCGGCATTTCCGACCATCCATTCTTCGTACTCGTCGTCTGATTTTCCGGTCAATTTCTTAAAGGATTCCCTATCCGGACATAACAGGAAGCAAAATTTATTCGTATCCGTTTTCAACCCAAAGCGTTTTACGACAGTCTCATAGGTGGTATCCACCAGTGTTACCATCTGCTCAATGATGTTATCATCTGCTTCATCATAACAAACATGGAAATACGTTGTTTCCCTTGATTATTTTAATGTCATATACTGTATTCCCCCATTTTCAAAAACATCCTGTTACAGCTTCGCCATCTTAAGCTGCGCCGTCACAAGTCCGTAGTAGATTCCCTTCTTCTCCATCAGCTCGTCGTGCGTACCAACCTCAGCAATGGAATGGCCGTCAATGACAACCAGACGATCTGCGTTGCGCAGGGTGGAAAGACGATGCGCAATGGCAAAGGTGGTTCGTCCTTCGGTCAGACGGTCGAGTGCCTGTTGAATCAAATATTCGCTCTCGGTATCGAGGGCAGAGGTTGCCTCGTCTAAAATCAGCAGATGCGGATTGGTTAAAATGGCTCTGGCAATGGCAATGCGCTGGCGTTCCCCGCCGGAGAGGTTGAAGCCGCGCTCGCCGACATAGGTGTTGTAGCCGTCCGGCGTTTTACAGATAAAATCATGTGCATTGGCTGCCTTTGCCGCACGGATTACCTCCTCCATGGTTGCCTTTGGATTGGCAAAACGGAGGTTGTTTAAAATCGTGCCGGAAAACAGGAACGTTTCCTGCAGCACAACACCAATCTGGTCGTGGAAGGATTCCTGACGGATGTTGCGGACATCCACCCCATCCACCGTGATGGAACCACGGTCTACATCATACAGACGCATGATCAGGTTGATTATGGTGGATTTTCCGGTACCGGAGGCTCCTACCAGACCAATCATTTCACCTTTCTTAACATCCAGGTTGATATGCTCTAATACCGGGTCATAGGAATTATAGCCAAAGGTCACATCATGGAAGCTGATATCTCCCTGAATTTCAATCTCCTGTGCTTCCTCGCCGTCTTTGATTGCAGGCTCTTCATCCAGCACATCATAAATACGGTTTAAGCTTGTTACCATCTGCATAATGCTTCGCGGCAGATGCGTCATCCAGCCAAGCGGTCCATACAGGTATCCGGTATAGGTGACAAACTGCATCAGGGTACCAACCGTCATGTTGCCCTCCAGCACATCCAGACCGCCAAAGTAAATGGCAATGTAAGAGCCGACACCCATAATAAACGTAAGCATTGGATAAAACAGTGCCCAGAAGGTTTCGTTTTTCTTCTGCACCTTGGCAAATTCCGAGGTCATTTTCTTGAATTTTGCCACCTCAGCATCTTCCTGACCAAAAGATTTTACCACACGCATACCGGAAATGACATCCTGCAGACCACTGCGCAGCTTATCATCCTTTGTCCACTGCATATGGAAGATTTTGTGAATAAAGCCCCAGAACATACGGGTTATCACAAAGACAAGCACAATCAGCACCGTGGAATACAGGGTCATTTTGGCATTGATGGAAATCATGATAGCTAACGAAGCGATCATCGTAATGAGTGCCGACAGCATACCGCCGAACACTTCTTCCATAAAACGGCGGATTTGTGCCGTATCACTGGATACACGGTTCATCAGTTCTCCCGGCTTACGCTTGTTCATAAAGCTCATGGAGAGCCGCTGGATTTTGGTGTAAAGCTTGCAGCGTAAGTCCATAGAAAGCTGGGAGCCAAGCGACACGCACCACCAGTTTTTCAAAATATTCACCGCAATCAGCACGGCGGTCAGCACCAGCATGATGGCAACAAATTTAATCACATCGGTCATGGAACCGCTCTTATCTGCCAGTGTATTGTCAATAAAATCCTTCTGCACATACGGCATGACAATGGAAATTGCCGAACTGAGCAGCATAATGGCTGAAATTGCAAGCAGCTTCCACAAGTAATCACCGCACAGCTCACTGAACTTTTTCCACAGCACGTTCTTGCCATCACACTTTGGACATTTGCTTGTGCCTGGCAGGGCGCGACCGCACTTTTCGCAGTATTTTTCATATTCATGGCTGACAATTTTTTCCTTATCTCCCTTGGCAAGCAAATCTGCGCCGCGTGCCACATAGGCCACGCGCTCAATGTGACGCATGGAAAACCGTGCCACCAGCTCCGGAACACCGTTTACCTTTGCCGTTACAATGCCGCAGCCAACCATTGTCTCACATTTTACTTCATCGCAGTCGGATAAGTTTCTTTCATAGGAAATTTCCCCGCCGTCAAGCACGAATATGCGTTTTGTCGTTACCACCAGAAACTGCTCTTTTCCGGCAAATTTTTCTTTGGCAGCTTTTTCCTTCCGGTCATACATCAAATCAAGCGGCACGCAGTACCAGACCTCCTCGTCCGGCTCCCTTTGCGCCAGCCCAAGCTGCTCTTTGTTTAATTCATAGTATAATTTCATAGTTTACAAACCTTTCTTCTAACGCAGAGGCTTCCTTCTTTCTTTTTCCCTTGGTTATCATTCACCTGCATTCAGTATAGCAAATTCTTAATAAGCGGACTAAATGAACAAGTCTAGTTTCTTGCGCTCCGTTGTTGTCAGCTTTGTAATATCCGGCACTTCAAAGCGGTTTCCGTCCAGATCGTTGATGACAATCCGGGTATCCGTTAAGGACACCACCGAGCTTCCTCCGGTGTGAATGGTAAAACGACATTCTCCATAGGTGGTCATAACATGGAAATATCCATATCCATACTCTGTCCGGATATCAAAAATCTTTGTGATTTCCGGTGTAAAATAGCGCAGGTTCAACTGCTCTGTCAGCATTTTTGCCTGATCCGCATCCAGCGCAGACAGCTTCTCCACCACACCGATCTCCCGTGCCTTTTCATTTGCCTCACGGATAGAAATGTATTCGTCCGGCATCGATACCGGAAACGTGCGGTACACACCGACTCTCTCGTAGGTTTTATCTTTGTAGGTCAGCTTTACAAAGCCGCCCGGTGTACGCTCAAATTTTGCATTTTCTTTTGTTAAATAGCGAAGCTCCAGTAAATCAGCGGACTCTGCCTTTACCTTTTCTTCATCAAATTCTTCCAATTCCAACAGATTGCTCTGTACTTCTTCACTCATACTTTCCTTCCTTTCCCACTCAACTACACACCGCGCATCGCAAGTGCCTTGGTCTGCAGCTCCATCAATTTATAAAAAGTGCCCTTTTTCTCAATCAGCTCTGCATGGGTTCCGGACTCCGTTACCTTACCATCATCAATGACAATCAGCGTATCGGCATTGCGCAGGGTGGACAAACGATGTGCAATGGAAATCGTTGTTCTGCCCTGTACCAGTTTTTCCAGGGATTCCTGAATTGCAAGCTCTGTTTCTGTATCTACCGCCGAGGTTGCCTCGTCTAAAATAAGGATTCGCGGATTTGCCAGAATTGCCCTTGCCATGGAAACTCGCTGCTTTTCACCACCGGATAAGCTTCTTCCGGCAGAACCGATAATTGTATCATAGCCCTGTGGCATCTTGCAGATGAAGTCATGTGCCGATGCCTGCATTGCCGCCTCAATAATTTCTTTTCTGGTGGCATTTGGTCTTGCATAAGCAATATTTTCCGCTACCGTTCCCATGAAAATATACGTTTCCTGGGATACCATGGCAATGCTCTTTCGAAGCTCCGGAATGCCAAGCTGCTTAATATCAATATCATCAATTTTAATGGTGCCCTCTGCCGGGTCATACAGACGGGAGATCAGATTGACCAGCGTGGATTTTCCGGCACCGGAACGCCCTACGATACCAAGCATTTTTCCTGCCTCTACCGTAAAGGTCACATCCTTTAACACCGGCTTGTGTGGCTCGTAACCAAAGGTAACATGGGACAGCTCGATTTTTCCGTTGATATGCTCCGGACGGATTGGATTTGCCACCTCCGTAATTTCCGGCACCGCATCCATGATCTCAAACATACGCTGGGACGAATTTAAGCAGTCGGTCATCCAGCGGAATACCCAGGACATAAAATCCAGTGGTCCCTGTAACTGGGTCACATATCCTGCAAAGGTCACAAGCATACCAAATTCCATGTTACTGCCGCTTAAAATCAAGGCAGAACCTAAGCCCCATACAATAAAGGATGCCAGATTTTCCACAATGGAATACAGCGCAGTAAACCGGTTATCATAGCGCATCACATCCATTTCTGCTTCACGCACACCTTTATTGCCCTTGCCGAGTCTTGTGAGTTCCTGCTCCTGCTGTCCAAACGCCTTAACGACACGCGCTCCGGTAATACTGTCATTTAACTGGCTGTTTAAACGGCGGTTGGCACGATGGCGCTTACCGTAAAAGGTCCAGAGTCTTGGTGTCATCCGATAGCTCTGTATCGTCAAAAACGGCAGAAAAAACAGTGCCGCAATGGCAAGCAGCGGGTTGATGCTTATCATCACCACACAGGTTGCAATAATCGTAAATGCATTGGTAAATATGTAAGGCAGTCCGTCAATGAAAAAGCCGGTCACCTCGCCTGCATCATCTAACACTCTTGTCATAAGCGCGCCGGTCTGACGGGAATTGTAAAAGCTGATGGACAGCTTTCCCATGGCATTAAAGATTTCTTCCTTGAGCTGTGCCACAACCTCCGGCACAATGCGCGCCGTCATGGCACCATGCAGCATACCGAGCAGCTGCATTAAGATTTTGGTAACAATCATTGCTACCACGGTAAAAGCAAGAATCACTGTATATTTTCCACCAAAGCTTTCCGTAAACCGGACAAGCTCTGCATCCCTGCTCAACACTTTATCATAAAGAAAGGTACCCGATAAATACGGCCATGCCAGATTCAATGCACCAATCAGAAGATAGCACACCATCATTAGGCAAAGACGCCACTTATACTTTAAAAAGTACCGCATTACCCTGCCAAACAGCGACTTTTTATCCATACAGCGCGGACAGATCTTTCTCTCCTGATCCGGATACATCGTACCGCACTTTGGACAGCATTCCTGCTTGTTTTTTCCAAGAATATCTTCTTCCGAAAGCTCCTCTGATTTTTTTATCTTTTCCAGATTTTTAACGGTGCGCTCCATTTCCCCCATACGGGAGTTGGAGAAGGCACACAGCCAGACCTCCTGACCGTTTGCTGTTTTCTCAGCTTCTGCTGCGTTTTCCGGCGGCTTTGCTTCCGTTGCAGTTTCTGCCTGTTTTGCATTTGTTGCAGCTTCCTCTGCTGCGGCATATACCGCCATCAAAGAGCCGCCGTTGACTGCTCGCAGAATTTCTAGCTTATCAAATTCCTGAAATGCCAGCTTCTGTACCTTTGGCTCTGCACTTCCAAGCTCTGCTGCCATCTCATTTCCGGCATAGCCGCCAAACCGGAACTTGCCATGTGCCTGATACGGATAACTCACAAGCACCAGCTCCTGCTTTGTCAGCACCAGATAATTTCTTGCAAACCGGAGTTCTGCATCCAGATCCGGCTCTGCCTTGTACAGAATCGCTTGTTTTTGTATCCCCTGTTCTGCCAGAATCCGAAGAACCTCTTTCGGCAATGCAAGACGCTTTGCTATGGTCTCGTTCGGTATTCTATTTTGTGCTTTCTTTTTTGTTTCAGTTTCGTTTCGGTTCATGTTTCCCCCATTTCCTTTCCATACACTCCCGATGCTTTCTAAGAAATGCATTCCGGGAGTCCCCTTTCTGTTATACTGTCAAAGGGTACAAAAATACCGTAGGAAGTAACCCTGCTGCGCTACCTCCTACGGCTCTTTTCCATGTAACTATGTAAGCGAATTGCCGCCATAGTTACCTTTTATGCAAAAAAATAACACACCTCCAAAGTGTGCTACAACCGATAGTTATAGTATTCACGAAAGGTTCTAAAAACGGTACAACAATAAAGAGGTCTTCCCCCACATTATTTGCACCCTTTATTCAGTTACGCTGTAATTACCTCGCTCACTAAAATCATTTTTTTATCTCCTTTCTCATCTGCCGCTACAGACATATTTGCATTCAGTATAGCACGCTAAAAGAGTAAGGTCAATACATTTTTTCGCCTCGTATTCATAAGCGTTTCTTATAAACAAAGGCAGTCCGGAAAACCTTTACATGTAATTCCATTCATATTTTTTGTTCTGTTCCAGAAAACTGCAGAATAAAAAATAAAAAAAATAAGAAAAGAGCAGACAATGGCACAGGTGGAATTGATTTTACTGGTTGCACAGACATTTGACAAAAACCGTGTTCCGCAAACAATAGAATTTACGCAGCTGTTGGGTGGGTATGCCGTAGCGGTGCTTTCAGAGGATCAGGTGGAAGAATTTTTAAATCTTCCCGGTATTCTGTATGCAGAATTGCCAACCATGTTATATACAACGGTCGAATTCGGAAAGGCCGAGTCCTGCATCAACAATCGTCCGTCAGCAGGGACAGAGCCGGACAATTTAAGCGGAGCAGGTGTTCTGGTTGGCATTATTGATTCAGGAATTGATTACAGACATCCGGATTTTTGCAACGCCGACGGCACCACACGAATAGCGGCATTGTGGGATCAGAATGTCGACACGGGCAGACCTCCGGAGGGATATTTTCAGGGGACATTGTTTTCGAGAGTGCAGATAAATGAAGCGTTACAGGAGGCAGAACCGGAAAGTACCCCTGTCTTTGGTTTGGATTTGTCCGGTCATGGAACCCATGTAGCTGGCATTGCCGCCGGAAATGGAAGAGCATCGGGAGGACAATACCGCGGAGTAGCATTTGAAAGTAAACTTCTGGTAGTAAAGCTAAGAGAAGTGCGGAGTGGGAGAACCGGAATTTCTGAAACGGCACGCCTGATGGAAGCAGTGGATTTCTGCATTCGCTTTGCTATAGAAAACGACCAGCCTCTTGCACTTAATTTAAGCTATGGAACAAGAGAAGGTGCGCACAACGGGAAAAGTCTGTTGGAAACCTATCTGGATGCGGTGGCTGGTATGGCAAAATGTGTGATCTGTGTCGGAACCGGTAATGATGGAATAGGACGAACCCATGCAGGAGGCCGTTTGCGTGATGATGCGGTGACGGAAATAGAAATAGCAGTGGAAGGCACGGAAAAGTCGTTGGTGCTGGAGCTGTGGAAAAATTATCCGGATGAGTTTGCAGTAGAACTGGTGTCGCCCTCCGGAGAGCACGCACTGTTCCGGTATGGGGTAGGAGAAGCGGTGACCGCCTTTGGTTCAGCTTTTTTGTATTCTGCGTGGGAGACAAACGTCAGACTGACAAATACGGAAGTAGAAGGCTTATGGAGTGCTCCGACCGTATACCAGAATTTGTCGGAGCTTCGCATCAGCCTGACAGCGGAAAGAGAAGCCCTTGGCATTGGGATATGGAAGCTAAGACTTCTGCCGGAGAAAATCGTGGAAGGAACCTTTGATATCTGGATTTTGCAGGGGCCTGAAAACGACCAGAGTGGATTTTCGGAGCCGGATTCTTATCGGACACTGACCATTCCTTCGACCGCAGAGGGAGTAATTTCTGTCGGAGCGTACGATACAGAAACGTTACAGGTTGCTGCTTTTTCCGGAAAGGGAACGGCAAGGGAAGCCGGACGGATGAAGCCGGATTTAGTCGCACCCGGAACGAATGTAGTGTCCTGTGCACCCGGCGGCGGTTATCGTGCTTTGTCGGGAACCTCCATGGCAGCTCCGTTTGTAACCGGCAGTGCAGCACTTTTGTTAGAATGGGGTATCGTAAGAAAGAACGATTTGTTTTTGTACGGAGAAAAACTCCGGGAATATTTTTTAAGTGGTGCAAAACGTGCCCGGGCTGAGGAATATCCAAACCCACTTGCCGGCTGGGGGAGGCTGTGCTTGTCTGAGAGTATACCGAGAGGGTAGTCTGTCCTTTTTATGTAACCGCAGGAAAATTCTGTTCTTTTATAAGATACCATATGGTTTCTTCAGCTTTTTAGTAAAGGGTAAGATGTCCCATGTGATTTCTTGACATAACCATTTTTTTTAGATAACATAGAATCATATTTCTCATTTTTTAATCAATAGGAAATTTGTAAACCAATTTAAGAAAAGAGGAAGCCAATGAAAAAAAGAATCGTTTTTTTGTGGATAACAACAACATTTTTGCTGGCAGCCTGTGGAAAAGCGGGTGAAAATAAGCTGCCGGAGGAAAAAAATCCGGAACATGCAACCGAAACGCCAATGCCGACCAATACGCCGGTTCCGTTAACGCAGGAGGAACAGCTTCATTATGACATGGTGGAGCGTTCGGTGATTTCCACCGGAAACAATGAGCGGATGAAAAAAGTAATGGAAAAAGCCAGAAACGGAGAGGATGTTACAATTGCCTACATTGGCGGCTCCATTACAGAAGGCTACAATGCAGGAACAACAGAAATATATGCGAAGCTTTCGTGCGATTATTTCCGCAAAACCTATGCGACAACAGGAACGGTGAACTATGTAAATGCCGGCTTAAGCGGAACGCCTTCTCTGCTTGGACTGATTCGTTCCGACCGTGATATTTTTACAGCAAAGCCGGATCTTGTATTTATTGAGTTTGCAGTGAATGATGCACAGGATGGCTTAAATAAATCGGCATTTGAAAGTCTGGTGCGCAAGGCACTCATGCAGGAACAAGAGCCGGCGGTAGTCCTGTTATTTTCGATGACGGAAAGCGGCTATACCTGTCAGAATAATATGCAGTTAATTGGCATGAATTATGAGCTTCCGATGATTAGCGTGCCAAATGCCTTAAATCCGGAGCTGGAAGCCGGTCGGATGGTCTGGAAAGACTGGGCAGATGACGAGGCTCATCCAAACGCCGGAGGGCAGAAGCTTTACAGCGAATTTATTATCCGCTACTGGAATAAGGTGGATGCGGAGGAGTCTTCTGGGCCTTATGTACTCCCAGAAAAAATGCTGAATTTAAATTATACAACAATGAAGATGCTGGATAAAAATTCCCTAAACGTACTGGAACAAGGTTCTTTTCAGGAAAAATCTGGTCATGCCGCCTTTACAAACGGCTGGGAAAAACCGGCTGATGCCACGGAAAATGCCCCTCTTGTATTTGAAATTGACTGCAGAAGTCTGTTTTTCGTCTACAAAGAGGCAAACAATAAAAATTTCGGAACGGCAGAGGTTTATGTGGACGGTGAAAAAATGCTGACGATAACCTCTAGCACAGCAGATGGCTGGAATAATCCGGTTCCGGTGCGCATTTTCCGCGACTCAGAATGCAAAACAAGACGAGTCGAAATCCGAATGCAGGAGGGGGACGAGAATAAGCTGTTTTCCCTGCTGGCAATCGGATACTGTACAAAATAAAAAAGCTAAACAAGCATACATTTTTTTGATATAAGATACATAATTTTTCCGCATTTGCAGAATACTAAGATAGCGTATCATAAAGCATCGGTCAATACACCACCCATACAGGTCAGCTTTTGCAGTGGCTGAAGGCTTGTTTCCGTATTTTACAAATATGGTTGTGATGCACATCAAAAAATTATATCAGAAAAAATATCAGGAGGATGTATGCAGGAAATACTCTATATCATTGTCCTTTCTCTGGGATCACTGGCAGCAATTTTTGTTCTAACCAAGCTGATGGGCTATCGTCAGATGTCGCAGATGAGTATGTTTGATTACATTACCGGAATTACCATCGGTTCCATTGCTGCAGAAATGGCAACCTCACTGGAGGAAAGCTTTGTGCCGCCGCTAACTGCCATGGTCGTATATGCCCTGGCAACTGCCGGTCTGGCGTGGCTCAGCTCGAAATCAATCCAGGCACGGCGTATTTTGGAAGGAAAACCGCTTGTTTTGCTAAATAACGGCGAACTGTATCTGAAAAATTTAAGACGTGCAAAGGTAGATATCAATGAATTTCTCGTTCAGTGCCGGGTGAATGGTTATTTTGATTTGTCCAAGGTGCAGACCGTAATTTTGGAGGGCAACGGCAAATTCAGCATTCTTCCTAAGGCATCCGACCGTCCGGCAACACCGTCGGATTTTCAGTTGCAGCCGCAGCAGGACTATATGGTGGCGAATGTCATTATTGACGGAAACCTTATGTGGGATAATCTGCGGCATACAGGAAAGGATGAGGCATGGCTGCTTGCACATATCAAAGGGCAGGGTGCAGACCGGGTGGAGGATGTGTTGTTAGCTTCCCTGGATATGAGCGGAAGCCTGACCGTGTTTTTAAAGGAAAACAAAAAAGAAGCGATGGATGTACTGATTTAAGCATCCATCGCTTTTTTTCTATAGGGTGATGAGAATAGTGTGAAAAATCACATTGATATGCTACAGGATTACTACAACTTCATTCTCATCCTTCATATCGCATTCAGCAACATAAGGCTGGTCAAGCTTAACGCCGTTTAAGTAGAATTCCTTACAACCGCCCTCAGCACCGTCTGGATTCTTTACAGTGATGTGAAGCTTCTTGCCACGGAATACCTTGTCCATGGTCATTTCCTTCCAGTCGGATGGGATTGCCGGGCATACCCATAAACCGTCAAGGTCAGGACGCATACCGCAGATACCCTCTACGCAGCCAACCATACAGGTGGAAGCTGTACCGGTGAGCCAGTGAACGTGGGAACGTCCCTCAAATGGAGAGTCGGTGCTTTCGGTAAACTGACCGTGTACATATGGCTCTAACTTTCTGACATCTGCGTTGTCATTCTGGGAAGCAGGTGAGCTTTCAGTGAAGTACTCGAAAGCACGGTTGCCGTGACCCATTAAGGACTCAGCGAGAATAATCCAGCCCTGTGGCTGAGAGAAAATACCGCCGTTTTCCTTGGTGGATGGGTTGAACAGCAGTGCCAGTGCACCGTCAAAGGCATGGTCTACATAGGATGGAGCCATGACACGCACACCGTAAGGGGTGTTTAATTCGCGGTGGACGGATTCTAAAGCTTTTTCCGCCTGTTCCTTGGAAGCAAGTCCACTGATAACAGACCAGGACTGTGGATTTAACCACATATTTGCTTCCGGATCCTTCTTGGAGCCGATTACCTGACCGTCTTCCTTGATACCACGAACGTAGCGGTCATCTTCCCAGCATTCCTTCTGGATGGTTTCGCCAAGCTCTTTCTGTGTCTTTTCAAGATATGCGATATATTCTGTGTCGCCAAGGTCTTTTGCAAAACCCTTTAATACGGTAAATGCATAGTATAACTGCATAGCAACGAAGGTGGATTCACCCTTTTTGCCGAGGCGCAGACAGTCGTTCCAGTCTGCATGTAAGCCGGCAGGCATCTTGTGGTCACCCAAACGCTCCATGGAGAACTGGATAGCTCTCTTTAAGTGGTCGTAAACGGTGCCTTCTTCCTTGTTAGCGTAAGGAATTACTTCGTTGATGAAATCCTTGTTGCCGGTTTCAGATACGTACTTCCATACGGTTGGGAACAGCCAGAGCGCATCGTCTGCACGGTAAGCCGGATGACCGGTTGCACGTACATAGGACTCGTCATCCGGAGTGTCCTCGTGACCTGCGTTGTGGTCAAACTTTACAAGTGGAAGACCGCCGCCGTTGTTTACCTGTGCGGATAACATGAAACGGATCTGGTTTGCAGCCATTTCAGGGTCTAAGTGGATGATACCCTGGATATCCTGAACGGTATCACGGTAGCCGTAACCGTTTCTTTCTCCGCAGTAGACGAAGGAAGCGGCTCGGGACCAGGTAAAGGTGATGAAGCACTGGTAAGCGTTCCAGGTGTTGATCATGCTGTTGAAGGCAGGATCCGGTGTGTTTACCTGGAAATTATTCAGCTTTGCATGCCAGTAGTTCTTTAATTCTTCTACTTCTGTGTCGGCTACCGAAGGATTCTTGTAACCGTCTACAATCTGCTTGGCAACCGATGGAGTTGCCTGACCGAGGATGAAAGCCACTTCCTTGGTTTCGCCAGGCAAAAGTTCCAATGCGGTATGTAATGCACCACAACCGTTGGAATTGTAGTTTAATACGTTGTCACACTTGCCGTTTTCTACTGCAACCGGATTACCGTAGCTGTGATAGCGGCCAAGGAATGCTTCCTTGTCACCGTTATAGGAGGTAACAGGGGCACCGGTTAATGCGAAGAAACGCTCTCTCCAGTTGCTGCCTTCCTCATTCTTGCCGCAGTTTTCGTTAATTGTCTGGACAATCATGTTGTCGTATTTGAAATAAGTTCTGGTGATGAACAGGGTGTACTGTAAGTTTACTTGATCCTGGTTGTAGTTGCTGTCGTTTGTCAGTTCTGCATAACCGAAAGTGGAAATCTTGCGAACCTTGTCGGACTTGTTGGTGATTTTTGCTCTCCATACTTCGTAATCTTTGCCCTGTGGAACATAGTAAAGAACCTCGGAATGGATGCCGGAGTAGTCAGCCATTATGTTGGTGTAAGCAGTACCGTGATGGCATTCGCTCTTGTAAACATCTAAAGGCTTGGCTACCGGCTGCCAGGAAGCAGACCAGAAATCACCGCTTTCGTCGTCACGCAGATAAACGTAACGCCCCGGGGTGTCGTCGCTGTTGAAATGGTAACGGAGAATTCTTCCGTTGGCACCGCTCTTAACAAAGCTGTAGCCGCCAGCATTGTTGGAAATAATTGCGCCGTACGCCGGGGAACCTAAGTAGTTTGCCCAAGGTGCCGGAGTATTTGGCTTTGTGATGACATACTCTTTGTTTCCCTCATCAAAGTAACCGTAATTCATACCAATAGTCTCCTTTATAAGTGTAGTGTTTTTTGGTGTTTCCTCAGAAAACATCCGCATGATTATGATACTATTCTATATGTTTTAGGAATAAATTTATACAATATCTGTTGTAATTATATCAAAAATGTTGCATAATTAAGTTATCAGAGGGGGTGATGCCTATGAGTATGAACAAAGAGCTGAATGCAAAGCTTTTCGAACGCCGGGAAGAACAGCTCAGTCATGTGGAATATGACCACGAATATAAGTATTACGACAATATTACCACAGGAAATATTGAAGAGGTGCAAAAAGTCCTCGCCGATCCGAAGGATGTCACCAGATATGAAAGTCCGGAATACGGCAAGCTGTCCAAGGATTTTTTAAGAAATATACGCTACCATTTTGTGGTGTCAACAGCACTTATCACAAGACTTTGTGCAGAAAAAGGACTAGAACGGGAGCTGGCCTATACCCTGAGCGACCTTTACATCGGCAAAATGGACACTGCGAAAACGGCAGAACAGATTATTGTGATTCATAATGAGATGCTGATGGATTTTACGCAAAAAATGGCAGATCTTCCAAAGCAGCAGATTTACTCCATTCAGATTGTAAAGGCAATTGACTGTATATTAAAACACAGAAATGATAAGCTCACGGCACAGGATATTGCAGACAGACTTGGTATCAACCGCAGCTATCTTTCCTCCCTGTTTAAAAAAGAAACAGGAAAAAATATCAGTGCGTTTATCCGCGAGGAGAAAATAAAGGCTGCAGCAAATATGCTGAAATTCTCCGAATATTCTTATGGGGATATTGCGGAATATTTTGGTTTTGCCTCACAAAGCCATTTTATCAAGTGCTTCCGTGAACAGACAGGGCTTTCGCCAAAGGAATACCGCAAGAAGTATTCAAAAAACCAGGAAGTGCTTTAGAGGAAGGATTGCAATAAACATTTGTAGGTCTGCGTAATGGTTTCCTGTTGAATTTTATGGCCTATAGCGTATAATAGAGCCGAGAGATTAAAAGATTTAAATGGAGGATTTTATGGGAGATTACAAACCACCCTTTACAATTACAAATGAGATATTGGCGTATGTATCATCCATTTCAGAGAAGGTTGGTCGTATTTCGGCTATCAGTAATTTAGAATCGAAACCTCATTTGAGAAGGAATAACCGAATTAAGTCAATTCATTCATCACTGAAGATAGAGGCAAATTCTCTTTCCCTGGGGCAGGTAAGGGATGTAATCAATGGCAAGATTGTGGCATACAGCAATGCTTGCAAACTGGAAATCCATATTTAAATATATTCCGATAGAAAGTCAGATTGAAAAATTTCAAAATGAATATTATGAGGCAATTGCAAAGTGTCATGTAAATGGAGAATCTACGCTTTTTATAGAGTTTATGTTGTCACAGATTGATAAGATTTTGGATGAGATTTCTTTTCAGCTTAGTGAGGATAACGAGCAACTTTCAGAATACCTCAAGAGGCTGCTGGAAGTTATGGAATATGATGTTCCTTATACAAGCAACACTCTAATGGAAAAATTAGGTTTGAAATCTAAAGAGGGTTTTCGTAGAAATTATTTACGCCCGGCGATTGATATGCACTTGATTCGTATGACAATTCCGGACAAGCCCAATAGCAGAAACCAGAGATATGTCAGGGAGTAGGATTGGTCGTACGCTCTCCCTTTCATATTTTACCCAAAATATCAAGCACGGAATCAAAAAGACTGTTATGATAATTTTAAGCTTAAGCAGAAAAGAACGTTCTTTGAAGGAGGGATTTTATGGGGAATATGGAGCTTCTGGCAGCAGCATTGGACTATTTGGAAAGCCATCTGGAAGAAGACGTTCGGACAGAGGAAGTTGCCAGAGCCTGTTTCTGCTCAAAATCCACTCTGGAAAAACTGTTTCGGTGCGTGATGAACATCAGTCCGCACGACTATATGGTGCGCCGCCGTATGATGAAGGCAGCAAGACTTCTGCATGAACATCCGGAGGAAAACGTGCTTTCGGTGGCATTGCAGTTTGGCTACAGCACTAACGAATCGTTCACACGCGCCTTTAAACAGGTCTGGAACTGTAACCCATCCGTGTTCCGCACAAAATCGAGGTACACGGAGCTTTACCCTCGCAGACTTTTGTCCGAGGAGAACGGAGAGGATAGTATGAATAACAGAAAACGTGTGGATATCAGTGAATTATAGTAAGCGCCTAATATAAGGGTATCAAAAAAACATGCCGGACTCTCACGTGGAGAA
>CAZJAA010000046.1:0-17149 GCA_964544055.1 uncultured Lachnospiraceae bacterium
CCAAAAGGTCTGGTTGTTTGTTTGGAAGCTTCGATATATAGTTTTGAATGTATCAGGAATAAATACTTGACTGTGTATATAGAATATAGTATAAATATGGTACAGGAGATAAGGATAGGACGTGAGTTTGTATCCTTTCTGTTATTCCTCGATAGCTCAATGGTAGAGCACACGGCTGTTAACCGTGGGGTTGTTGGTTCGAGCCCAACTCGGGGAGCTGCTTTTTAAGCAAAATTTCATATGGCGACATAGCCAAGTGGTAAGGCTCCGGTCTGCAACACCGTCATCACCAGTTCAAATCTGGTTGTCGCCTTAACAAAAATAAAACCTACTCTCAAACGAGTAGGTTTTATTTTTGTTACAAGAAGACATGTAGATTTTAACTGTGTTCAACATCTGCATGTCTCCCCCTTTAACTTCCTTTAAGTAAAATCTATGTAAAATATTTTAAAAATTCGTGTTTTCCTTTGTATATTGAGAAATTTTGTTGTATACTATGCTTGTTATGTAAAATCAGAGTAATTTCAATGTAAGAAAAAAGTAATGAACAAGTAAATAACAAAAGAAGACAGGAGAACACAGATGACGGTATTTGATGTATTAACTTTAATTTGCGGACTTACCTTATTCCTCTATGGTATGGATGTCATGGGGGATGCCCTGAAAAAGAGTGCAGGCGGTAAACTGAAAACAATTCTTGGAAACTTAACCTCCAGTAAGTGGAAAGGACTTTTGCTTGGTTTGGGTGTAACGGCAATTATCCAATCATCTTCTGCAACCACAGTTATGGTAGTCGGTTTTGTAAACTCCGGCACGATGCTCTTATCCCAGGCGATGGGTGTGATTATGGGAGCCAATGTTGGTGCGGCAGTAACAACGTGGCTGACAGCCTTAAACGGTATCGGCGGCGGTGCAGCAGATGCCACGGAATGGCTGGAATGGCTGAAACCGGGAGCGTGGATGCCAATTCTTGCGCTAATCGGTATTGTTTTGATTATGTTTGCCAAAAAGGATAAAAAGAAAAATGTCGGCTACATTTTTATGGGCTTTGCTGTGCTTATGGTCGGCATGGATTTAATGTCCGGCTCTGTCAGCGGTTTAAATGACAGTGAGGAATTTCAGCAGCTTCTCCTGGTTTTTAATAATCCGCTTCTGGGCGTTCTGGCTGGTACACTGATTACCGCTATTGTGCAGTCTTCTGCAGCATCGGTTGGTATTTTGCAGGCATTATCCAGTACCGGAGCAATTTCGTTTGGTATGGCAATGCCGATTATTATGGGGCAGAATATTGGTACCTGTATTACGGCAATACTTTCTTCCATCAGTGCCAATAAAAACGGTAAGAGAGCAGCACTGATGCACCTGTACTATAATATCATCGGTGTAATTTTGTGGATGACCGCTTATTATTTGGTTGGATGGATTTTAACAAGCACAAGTCTCTTTGGACTGTTCGCATGGGCAGATACCACTATTATCGATATGTGGGGCATTGCTGCGGTACATACAGTATTTAAACTGTTTTCAGTTGCTGTATTAATGCCAATTTCCGGTATTTTTGAAAAACTGGCAACAGCAACTGTAAAAGGAACTGATACGAAGGGTGATAGTTATACCGATATGCTGGACGAGCGTTTGCTGGGAACGCCATCGGTTGCAATTGAACGCTGTCATGCGGTGGCATCTCAAATGGCAAAGCTTGCTTCCGGAGCAATCCAGCAGGCAATTACACTGCTTGTCAATTATGACGAAAAGGCTGCTGCTGCTGTGCATGATGCAGAAGACAAGGTGGATATTTATGAGGATGTACTCGGCTCCTATCTGATGAAGCTGTCAGCAAGTGGTCTGACGGAAAACGACAGTCACGAAGTAACGAAGCTTCTCTATATGATTGGTGACTTTGAGCGAATTTCCGACCATGCAGTAAATGTGGTGGATTCTGCCGAAGAAATCAAAGACAAAGGGCTGGAATTTTCCGAAAAGGCAATGTCCGAGCTGGAAGTTATGTGTGGTGCCATCAATGAAATTATGCAGCTTACCGAAGAAGCTTTTATCAGTCAGGATGAGCAGAAAGCACATGTCATTGAGCCATTAGAGCAGGTGGTGGATGATTTAAAAGAAAAAATCAGAGTACACCACATCCGTCGTCTGCAAAAAGAGGAATGCACGATGGAGCATGGATTTGTGCTTTCCGACATTTTAACAGACTTAGAGCGTGTATCTGACCACTGTTCCAACGTGGGAACCTGTTTAATTGAGCTTTCGGAGCATGAGGATTTGGATATCCATGAATATAAGCATCATCTGAAAGAGGGTGGAGAGTTTGATACACTCTACCATCAGTATAAGGATAAGTATGCCTTAAAGAAAAAAGAATCTTAACGGATTATTTATAAACCGTTAATCAGATGCTTTTCCTGCACTTTTTTTCTGACAGATCATATAAATGAAAAGCAGGAGCAGGGAAGCAAGTGCAGCTCCTGAGGAATCAATGCAGACATCCGTAAAGTTACCGCTTCTGCCTGGCACGAGGGTCTGGTGAAATTCGTCCAGAGCTGCAAACAGTACAGTTAGAAAAAAACCGGCAAGAACCCGTTTTTTAAAGCGAATCCGATTGGCAAGCCATGCAGTAAGCGGAAGCTGAAAGGAAAGCGTAAGCAAAAAATATTCGCTCATATGGGCGGCTTTCCGAACGAAAAAATGTATCATTTCTGCACGCTCATACAGGAGTGCTTCTGAGGTGGAAGCAGGAAGAAACGGAGAAATCAGCTTTACCAGAAAAAGACTTATCTCAAAACTTAAGGAACCGGATGCTTCTCCACTTTGAGCAGAAAAACCGAAAATCAGGAATGACAGGAACACGGTTGGTACAAAGGAAAGCAGCCGGATGGCAAGTTGTTTTATTTTCATAGAAATCCTCCATTCTGAGAACATTCTTTTTTGTTCCCATTACATCATAAATGTTGTTTTCTTACGGAAACAGGACGGCGAATGCGTCCTGAAGTACAGCCGATGATGCAGTACGGCTTATTATACTATTTTTGAAACAAATTTGCAAACAATAGATAGACAGAAAATATTTTTTTTGATAATATGGTAAGAAAAGAGATTGCGGATTGCCGCATCACAAATCAGAATCAAACGGAGAAACCGAGGTACAAAGGAAAGGCAGGAAGTTATCATGCACATTACGTTAACAGGAAATTTAGGAAGTGGAAAATCTACATTAAGTAAAATATTAGAGGAAGAATATGGCTACGAAATTTTTTCTACCGGAAAGGTAATTCGCAAGATTGCCGAAGAGCATGGACTCAGTGTTCTGGAAATGAACGAGCTGATGAATAGAGATCCAAAGTATGACCATGAAATTGACGATACGACAGCGAGAATTTCCAGAGAAAATCCGGATAAGAGCATTTTGTTTGATTCCCGTCTTGCCTGGCATTTTGTGGACAAATCTTTCAAGGTGTTTTTGTCGGTTAGTCTGGATGTGGCAGCAAAACGTGTTGCCGGTGACGCAAGCCGTGGTGAAGTAGAGCATTACACTTCGCTGGAGGATGCAAAAGAAAATCTGAAAAAGCGTGCACAAACAGAAGACATCCGCTACATGGACTTATACAATATCGAATATTTTGATTATTCGAATTACAATCTGGTGCTGGATTCTACGGATTGCACACCGGATATCCTTGCGAAAATTTTAAAGGAGGAAGCGGAGGCGTATGAAAAGGCAGACAGAGAAGGCAGAGCCGGTTATTCTCGTCTGATTTTATCTGTAAATCGTCCGGAGGAAGATTTCGCAAAAGAAAAGGCACTGGGTACAGTCACAAAAGAGTGTATTCACGGTCATGAATTTACAGTTATTACGTTAGCGTAAAATTTTCTGTGGGTTGCTTTTCAAGAAAGTGTAGTTTAGCACCTTTCACGACAAGCCACTCCAAAATAAATTAATAAGAAAAAGGAGAAGAAATGAAGAAGAAATTAGCAGTACTGATGACAGGAATTGCGGTAGTGGTGCTGGCAGCCTGTGGACAGACAAACAAAGTTGAAACACCTACGCCGACAATGGAGGAACGTCCAACCGAAGCACCAACAGAAACGCCTGCACCGACAGAAACGCCTGCACCGACAGAAACGCCTGTGCCGACAGAAACGCCTGTGCCGACAGAAACGCCTGTGCCAACAGAAACGCCTGCACCGACAGAAACGCCTGCACCGACAGAAACGCCTGCACCAACGGATACCTATGTGAAAGGTATTCTGACAGATACAGGATATGAAAGCGAATGGATAAACCTTAAGTTTATTATGCCGGAAAATGCAACGTTGTTATCTCAGGAAGAGTTAGACCTTCTGATGCAGCAGAGTGCTGATATGCTGTATGGGGAAAATGCAGATGTGAAGTTGGATTATGCCAAAATGACAACGGTAATCGAGATGATGGCAAAATGTGACGGAGGAGCCAATGCAATTGTGCAGGTAGAGCTTTTACCGGAAGTGTATTCTGATATGTCAGAAGAAGATTACATTGCTGCGTTAATCCAGAATCTGACGTATAGTGAAGCTGGATTTCAGATAATGACAGGAGAAACGCTCTACGAGCTGGAGCTTGGCGGTGAACAATACACAGGTATCAGCGTCGGAGTGGATTACGGCAATGGTTCCTATGTCTGTCAGGAATACCTTGTAAGAAAAAAAGAAGGACGAATGATTTCCATTGTAGTTTCTTATACAGAAGCTTCTGTTGAAAATGCACAGGAGCTGTTGCATGCTTTCGAAAATCCACTCCACTCATACTAAAAGAAAAACAGGAAAAATTCAGAAAAAAAGAAGCGGCTGCATAAGTCGTTTCTTTTTTTGTTAGAATAAGCAGGAAGAGTTTACAGTATCAAAAAAGGAAATGGGGTGATAGCGTGCCGGAAAAATATAAAAAGCTGGCTCGGTTGGCAATAATCGTAGGCATTGTTTATCTGGGATTTCGTTTTCTTCTGCCGTTGTTTTTTCCGTTTCTTCTTGCATATGTTATCGCTGCAGCACTGCGAAAGCCGGTTTATTTTTTGTGGAAACGTCTCCGCATCAAACCGGCTTTGGGCGGCGCTGTTTTGCTTGTTCTATTTTTACTGGCAGCCGGTGGCGGAATTGTGTACGGTATAAAGCTGCTGCTTGTAGAATTTGTTGCTTTTGTGGGAAATTATGATAGCTATGCTGCGGAATGGGATGGCTATCTGGAATCAACCTGCCAGTACTTTGATTCGGTGTTTCGGCTGGACTCCGGAAGCTCTTTTTCACTGTTAAGTGATGGCCTGGATGGTATTGTACTTTTTTTCAGGGAAGAGCTCATTCCCTTTTTAACAAAACGTTCGCTGAAAGCGGCATTTTCGGTGACAGAAATGGCTGCGGTGCTGGTTGTGATTTTTGTGGCAGTTTTGCTGTTTTTGGGGGATATGCTTGATGTGTCGGACGGAAAGACGAAAGCATTTGTCGCTCAGAAAGGCAAAGAAAAAGTATTGAAAAGGACGGAAAAATCAGGTTCCGGGCTGCTTAGGGAAGAATGGAGAGAGATCAAACGAGAGCTTTCAGATGCAGGAATTGCCTATGTAAAAACGCAGACGCTTTTGATTTTATTCGTCAGCATCACCTGCAGCCTTGGGTTGTTTCTGGCAGATAATCCGTATGCCCTGCTGTTTGGCGTTGTTATCGGTATATTTGACGCATTTCCGGTGCTTGGCAGTGGGCTGATTCTGGTTCCGTGGGCAGCATTTCACTTTTTTACAGGGAATGCCTTTGCCGGCGCAGTACTGCTTACTACCTATGGAATCTGCCAGTTTTTGCGGGAGTATTTAGAGCCAAAGCTGCTTGGAGGGAAAATGGGACTTCGCCCGGTACACAGCCTGATGGCAGTGTACCTTGGATATGAAATGTTTGGCTTTTCAGGACTTTTGTTGGGACCTTTTGGACTTGTGCTTATAAAAAGCATATGGCGTGTGAGCGGACAGAAAGAATCGGACGGCTCGTCTTTGTCGTAAGACAGACGCAAGCCATAGTTTCCTGCTATGCCTTTTTTTCTGCCGCTATCTGTTCGGCAAGGTCATTTAAATATACCCAGCGTTCCATTTTTTCTTCCAGAGCCGCTTCGGTTTGTTCCTTTTGCTCCATGAGAGTCGTCAGACGGGAATAATTGGTAGCCGCTTCTGTAATTTCGGCCTCCAGTGCAGCAAGTGTTTCTTCCAGTGCAGCAATGTCTGCATCGATGGTTTCGTATTCTTTCTGCTCCTTATAGGAGAATTTAAGCTTTGCTTCCCGCTGCTTCCATGTGGCTTTAGAACTTCCCTCGGAGCTTTCCGGATTATCAGAACCTGAAACAACGGAGAAAGCAGCTGATGTACCGAAAGCGTTTTTAACAGCAGCTTTACCGGTGGACGCAGTATCTGCGGAATGGTTTGCCATGCCATTTACAATAGTGCTGCGCATTTTTCGGGCTTCTTTAAAATCACTGTAATTGCCCTCGTAGCGGACAATTTGTCCGTTTTCAAAAGAGAAGATACGGTTTGCAATCTTGTCCAGAAAATAGCGGTCATGGGAAACCGTGATGATAATACCCGGATAGTCCTTCAGGTAGTTTTCCAAAATGGTAAGTGTCTGAATGTCAAGGTCGTTGGTCGGCTCATCCAGAATCAGTACATTTGGTGCCTCCATCAACACCTTCAACAGGTATAAACGGCGTTTTTCGCCGCCGGACAGCTTTTCAATGTGCGTATATTGCATGGAGCCATCAAACAGAAACTGTTCACACATGGCAGAGGCAGATATGGCACCATCCTTTGTTTCGATGTATTCTGCTGTGTCTTTGACATATTGCAGAACCGTAAGTGCCGGGTTTAATGCTTCGTTTTCCTGTGAAAAATAGCCGATTTTCATCGTTGTGCCCATGTCGATATAACCGGTGTCGGGAAGAAACTTTCCAGTGATAAGGTTTAAGAGGGTGGATTTTCCGCAACCATTGTGTCCGACGATGCCAATACGGTCAGTGGACAGCAGAATGTAGCTGAATGGCTCAAATAAGACGGTATCGGAAAATCGTTTGCTGATATTGGAAAGTTCAATCGTCTTTTTTCCCATACGGGCGGAAAGTGCATTAATTTCAACGATTCCGTCTTCCACAATTTTTTCACGGTCACGGAGGGCTTCAAACCGTTCAATGTGTGCCTTTTGCTTGGTGGAACGGACTCTGGCACCACGCTGCATCCACGCAAGTTCGGTTTTAAATAAGGCTTTTGCCTTACGTTCTGTGGCAAGTGCCATTTCCTCACGTTCGGCTTTTAAAGCGATAAATCCGGAGTAGTTGGTCTGGTAGGAATAGAGTTTTCCTTTGTCGAGCCCCACGATTTTATTGGTAACACGGTCTAAAAAGTAGCGGTCGTGGGTAATCATGATAAAGGCACCCTTCCACTTGTTTAAATAATCCTCCAGCCATTCTGTCATTTCGCTGTCCAAATGGTTGGTCGGCTCGTCCAGTACCAGAAGATCCGATTCGGTAAGCAATGTGCGTACCAGTGCAGCACGCTTTTTTTGTCCACCGGATAAGGTATGAGCACTGCCATCCGGGTTGTTTATGCCAAACCGCAGCAACAGGGAGCGGGCTTCTCCGGTGAGATTGCGGTAGCTTTCTTTTGCCGTCTGTCCGTCGGTGACGTTGGCAAGAATGGATTTGTTCTCGTCAAATATGGGTGTCTGTGGGAGATAGGCAATGCGGAGTCCGTTTTTGCAGGTGCGTTTTCCGGCATCCGGTTCTGCAATATCTGCAATCATTTTCAACAGGGTGGATTTTCCAGTACCGTTGATGCCGATAACACCAATTTTGTCTCCTTCATTGATGCCTAGGCTGATACCGTCAAAAAGCATACGTTCGGTAAAGCTTTTGCTTACATTTTCTAACGTCAGTAAATTCATGTGTTTTCCTCTTTCTATCAACAGAGCGGTCTTAAAAGACCTGACTCAGATTTATTTGCAGCGCTCTTTTATTTGGCAATTACTATCCTACCAGTTTTTCCTGCGGTTTGTCAACTGTCAGACAGGATGGCGGGCAAGGGTGTGAAAAAGTAACCTATACATAAATGGAAACAAAAAAAGTTTCCTTTTATGATATTCTTTTAGAAAAAATCGTTTGATATAATAAAGCCAAGATAAACAACAGAGAGGAATTCAAAAACAGTGTATGACGTATTAAATGCCTATTTGGAAAATGGAGTAAAGGTAATTCTTCATAAAATTTCAGGTGTAAAAACAATGGCGTGTGGATTATGGATTCGACAAGGCAGTGTATATGAAACTGATGAAAATAATGGGCTTTCGCATCTTGCCGAGCATCTTTTGCTTAATTCGGAAAATGTGACAAATTCTTCGTATAAAATGAAAAAAATGTTGTAGTTCAGGAAGCAACAAGTTTTTATTCCTCTTATCAGCAGATTAAAGAACGGACAGGACAGGCAATTTGGGGCAACAGAGGAAGTGGAGCAAGTGTAGTAATTTCTATTGGATTTCGGGCACCGGCATATTATGTAGCAGAACGTCCTGCTGTGGAAATATTGGTGCGAATGTTGGGAAGTAGTGGAATGCAGTCGAGACTTTTATGGTAATGACGGATATGATTCGCACCTTGTGTGTAGCATTAATTGCAACCGGCTATCTGCTTGGTTTCCTGAATGTGGGGATTCTGGTTTCGACAACCGTGATTATTTCGACGGTGGAAGCATTCCGTAGACCGGCAAATACGGCACTGACATCGAAAGTATTGGAGCGAAAATACTATGAATACGGCATGTCCTTAATGTCTGTCGCATGTTCTGTTGTGGAATTGATAGGAGTGGGAGCTGCTGCCGGTATTATCGCAATACTTGGTACGGCAGGAGCTATTTATGTGGATATGGCGACATTTGCGTTATCGGCATTGATTATTTTAACGGTAAAGTCCAAAGAGGAGAATGTGCAGAAGCAGAAATTTGATGCGAAATCTTATATGAAAAATTTCGGAGATGGAGTATCCTACGCCGGAAAGGAAAAACAGTGTTCTTTTTCTGTGTGGTTGCCATTTACCTGAATGCGGTTCTTATTCCGTTTAACAGCATGCAGGTACCATTAGTAGAAGAAATTCTGGGTGGCGGAGCAGAAGTTTTGTCAGTGCTGGGAGTTGCGTTGACCGTTGGAGTGATGATTGGCGCTGTGTTATATCCAATTGTTGGGAAAATACTATGCTCCAGAGGCTGTCTTATCTTATGCTGTTTGGGTCTGGGGTTATATTATATCGGATTTGTGGCTGCAAAACCGCTTTATGTAAACGGTTGGTTCATGTACGGTTATGTTGCGGTGACGAGCTTTTTATGCGGAATTATGGTATCCATATTTTCCAGCTTTTTAAATGTGGAATTTTTAAAGAAAATTGAGGAACAATACCTTGCAAGAGCAGCAAGCATTATGACCTCGTTGAGCAGTATCGCTGTTCCGATTGCTTCCTTTGTAGTGAGTGCCATTGCTGCCTATGTAAGGATTGACTGGCTGTTCGCGGCAGCAGGAGTGCTGGCAATTCTGGCATGCCCTCTTTTCTTAAGTAGCAAGGTTATGAGACGGGAAAAGGACACGGTGCAGAAAATAGAGCATGCGCAGAAAATTGCGTTTTCCATTACATAAAAACGCATCGCCTTGGATATCCGGGAGTATTAATCGAAGCTGCTGTCATAGATGAGCGGACAAACTCATATAGTGTATCAAGCTGTTTTGGCAGCGGCTGGCTGTCAGCAGATTTTACAAATGAGGTGTGACAAGGATGAATTGTCAGGAACCCATTGATTTCTGTATGAGATAGGAGCGTAAAAATGGACTGTAAAAGGGAAATGATTTATTTTTCTGACTATGAAGATGGTGTAAAAACAAGAAATGCGGGATATTCTGCATTGTTTTTACGTGGTGACATTTGTGATGTGCAGATTTACTACCGAGGAGCAGAATGTGAAAGTGGTGGAGAAATACAGCCGGTATATGTATTCTGTGACGGAACGGTGGTGCTGGGAGAAAAAATTCCTTTGGCCGAGGGAATGGCGGCAACCGCATTCCGGACAGGTTCAAAGGACTTTATGCAAAGTGGGAAAAGCTTTGAAGAGTTGGAGGTAATTTATCTGGATGGAGTGCCAAGAGGAATCTGTGGCGGCAGACCGGATGGACAGGGCTTAAAGGATACGGCATATACCCTGACTATGGGAGCGGATATTCTGGAAACAGAGACACTGGAGCCGGAACTGGCAGAGAAACAGCCGGAGCGAAACTGTGGGCAGCCGGAACTGGCAGAGAAACACTGGACGTTTCAGCAGTATATGGAGCAACTGCCGGAAATGAAGCTTCCGTTTGATGGAGTATGTCGCCAATGCCGAAGGCTTACCTTGAGAGATTTGGAGCATCTTCCCGTGGAGTGGTGTTATCTGAGGGAAAATAATTTTTTGCTGCATGCATATTATGAGTATCATCATTTGCTGCTTGTAAAATATTCTCTGCGAAACGGAGAGAGGTATGCCATTGGAGTACCCGGGGAGTTCAGCTACCGGAATCGGTATATGGCAGAGAGCTTTGGGTTTTGCAATTTTGCACCGCTTCATCCGGGAAAATGCCGGGGCGGCTGTTTTGGATACTGGTATTATTATCTGGATGCCGGAAAATATGAAAAACAGGGCTGAAAATGTGAAAAACTGCTTGACATGCGTATTTTTTCACGATATAATATACTTTGCGTGTGTCTGGCGCACTCTTTTGTTGCGCCAAAATTCACATGAGTCAAGTGACTTGTTTATAAGTTGCGCGGCCTATTTTATGTAACCAGGAGCCGTATAAAATGCGGCAGAAGGGAAATAATTCAGGAGGTGAAGATTAATGCCTACATTTAACCAGTTAGTTAGAAAAGGTAGACAGACCATCGAGAAGAAGTCCACAGCACCTGCTTTATTAAAGGGTTATAATTCCTTAAATAAGAAAGCAACTGACACATCTTCTCCACAGAAGAGAGGAGTTTGTACTGCAGTAAGAACAGCAACTCCTAAAAAACCAAACTCTGCGTTAAGAAAAATTGCCAGAGTTCGTCTTTCCAATGGTATCGAAGTAACAAGTTATATCCCAGGTGAGGGACATAACCTTCAGGAGCACAGCGTTGTACTCATCCGTGGTGGTAGAGTAAAGGACCTTCCAGGTACCAGATACCACATCGTAAGAGGTACACTGGATACAGCCGGTGTTGCTAAGAGACGTCAGGCTCGTTCCAAGTACGGTGCTAAGAGACCGAAGGACGCAAAGTAGTTTTTTAAAGTAACCAGAAAATATATTCCATTACTAGGAATTGTGCGGGTATAATTTTCATTTCAGACCACAAAGGCTGCGCAGTTTGAAACTATAGATTAAACCGAGCACGAACACAAGGTAATGTGAGTACCGTTGAATTAATGGCCGTAACAGACGGTCGATAATTAAGGAGGGAAGCAACGTGCCACGTAAAGGACATATTCAGAAAAGAGACGTATTGGCAGATCCGTTGTACAACAATAAGATTGTTACTAAGTTAGTTAACAATATTATGTTAGACGGCAAGAAGGGAACTGCCCAGAAAATCGTATATGGTGCATTTGAAATTGTTGCAGAGAAGACAGGTAAGGACGCTATCGAAGTATTCGAAGAAGCTTTAAACAACCTGATGCCGGCTCTTGAGGTTAAGGCAAGACGTATCGGTGGTGCAACATACCAGGTACCAGTAGAGGTTAGACCAGAAAGAAGACAGGCTTTAGCTCTTCGTTGGTTAACCATCTTCTCCCGTAAGAGAGGCGAGAAGACAATGATGGAAAGACTTGCAGGCGAAATCATGGATGCCGCTAACAATGCAGGTTCCGCAGTTAAGAGAAAAGAAGATATGCACAAGATGGCAGAGGCAAACAAGGCGTTTGCTCACTATCGCTGGTAATTTGTTACTTTTTAATTATGATAGGAGGAAAAAACCTTGGCAGGAAGAGAATATCCGTTAGAGAGAACTAGAAATATCGGTATTATGGCCCACATCGATGCTGGTAAGACAACTCTTACAGAGCGTATCTTATACTACACAGGTGTTAACCATAAAATCGGTAACACACACGAAGGTAATGCGACCATGGACTGGATGGAGCAGGAGCAGGAAAGAGGTATTACCATTACTTCCGCTGCTACCACCTGTCACTGGACACAGGAATTCGAGCACAAGAAGATTCCGGGTGCTCCGGAAAATCGTATCAACATCATCGATACACCAGGACACGTTGACTTCACAGTAGAAGTTGAACGTTCCCTGCGCGTACTTGACGGTGCGGTAGGTGTATTCTGTGCAAAGGGTGGTGTTGAACCACAGTCTGAAACCGTATGGCGTCAGGCAGACAAGTACCATGTACCGAGAATGGCATTCGTGAACAAGATGGACATTTCCGGTGCAAACTTCTACAATGTAGTAAACATGATTCGTACAAGACTTGGTAAGAACCCGGTTGCTCTTCAGTTACCAATTGGTAAGGAAGACACTTTCAAGGGCATTATCGACTTGTTCGAAATGAAAGCATATTACTATCTGGATGATAAGGGCGATCAGATTGAAATCACAGACATCCCTGCTGACATGAAGGACGACGCTGAAACATACAGAGCAGAAATGATTGAAAAAATCTGTGAAACAGATGATGAACTTCTTGAACTCTACTTAGACGGCACAGAGCCAACCACAGAGCAGTTAAAGAAAGCATTAAGAAAGGCTACCATCGACACAACCATCATCCCTGTTCTTTGCGGTTCCGCATACAGAAACAAGGGTGTTCAGAAGCTTCTTGACGCTGTTATCGAATATATGCCTGCACCAACCGATATCCCGGATATCAAGGGTACAGATGCGGAAGGTAACGAAGTTACAAGAAAGTCTTCTGATGATGAGCCGTTCGCAGCATTAGCATTCAAGATTATGGCTGACCCATTTGTAGGTAAGCTTGCATTCTTCCGTGTATACTCCGGAACAATGAACGCTGGTTCTTATGTTTTAAATGCAACAAAGGACAAGAAAGAAAGAGTAGGCCGTATCTTACAGATGCACGCTAACAAGAGAGAAGACCTGGAAAAGGTTTACTCTGGTGATATTGCAGCAGCAGTAGGCTTTAAGTTTACAACAACAGGTGATACCATCTGTGATGAAAAGCACCCGGTAATCTTAGAGTCCATGGAATTCCCTGAACCGGTTATTGACGTAGCCATTGAGCCTAAGACAAAGGCTGGTCAGGATAAGATGGGTGAAGCTTTAGCAAAGCTTGCGGAAGAAGACCCAACTTTCCGTGTTTCCACCAATGAAGAAACAGGTCAGACCATCATCGCTGGTATGGGTGAGTTGCACCTCGAAATCATCGTTGACCGTCTCCTTCGTGAATTCAAGGTAGAAGCAAATGTAGGTGCTCCTCAGGTAGCATACAAGGAAGGTATTACAAAGGCAGTAGACATCGACTCCAAGTACGCAAAGCAGTCCGGTGGTCGTGGTCAGTACGGTCATTGTAAGGTTAAGTTCGAGCCTATGGATGTTAATGGCGAGAAGGTATTCGAGTTCGAAAACACCGTAGTTGGTGGTGCTATTCCTAAGGAATACATCCCAGCTGTACAGGCTGGTATTGAAGAAGCTATGAAGTGTGGTGTCCTTGGTGGATATCCGGTTCTTGGTGTTCATGCAAATTGTTGGGACGGTTCCTACCATGAAGTCGACTCCAACGAAATGGCATTCAAGATTGCCGGTTCCATGGCATTCAAGGAAGCTATGCAGAAAGCAAATCCTGTACTCTTAGAGCCAATCATGAGAGTAGAGGTTACAGTTCCTGAAGAATATATGGGTGATGTTATCGGTGACGTAAGCTCTCGTCGTGGACGTATCGAAGGTTCTGAAGACATCAACGGCTCCAAGTTAATCCGTGCATTCGTGCCACTGGCTGAAATGTTCGGTTACTCCACAACCCTTCGTTCCAAGACACAGGGTCGTGGCGCTTACTCCATGTTCTTCTCTACCTATGAGCAGGTACCAAAGAACGTTCAGGAAAAGGTTCTTGCAAATAAGGGCAAGTAAAATAAAAAAACCGCTTGAAAAAAACTCCAATATGAAATATAATGGATGTATCTGGCGGAACAAACAGAATCCGAGATTCTGTTGACAGGAATTCTGCTGCGGTCTGCGGCAAAGAACCGCAGACTGCCGGAAAATAGAGCAGAAAATGCTTAAAACAATTGATATTTTTTTAAGGAGGACTTTGAAAAATGGCAAAGGCTAAATTCGAAAGAAGCAAACCACATTGTAACATCGGTACAATCGGTCACGTTGACCACGGTAAGACAACATTAACAGCAGCTATTACTAAGACTCTTCATGAGAGACTTGGTACTGGTGAAGCAGTAGCATTCGAAAACATCGATAAGGCTCCAGAAGAAAGAGAAAGAGGTATCACAATCTCCACTTCTCACGTTGAGTATGAATCCAAGAACAGACATTACGCACACGTAGACTGCCCAGGACATGCTGACTACGTTAAGAACATGATCACTGGTGCTGCTCAGATGGATGGTGCTATCCTTGTAGTAGCAGCTACTGACGGTGTAATGGCTCAGACTAAGGAGCACATCTTACTTTCCCGTCAGGTAGGCGTTCCTTACATCGTTGTATTCATGAACAAGTGCGACATGGTAGATGATGAAGAAATTCTTGAGTTAGTAGAAATGGAAATTAGAGAACTCTTAAATGAGTATGAGTTCCCAGGCGATGATACTCCAATCATCCGTGGTTCTGCTCTTAAGGCTCTTGAAGATCCAAATGGTCCTTGGGGCGACAAGATTCTTGAGCTCTTCGACGCAGTTGACAGCTGGATCCCAGACCCACAGAGAGCAACAGACAAGCCATTCCTTATGCCTGTCGAGGATGTATTCTCCATCACAGGTCGTGGTACTGTAGCTACTGGTAGAGTAGAGCGTGGTGTTCTTCATGTATCCGAAGAAGTTGAAATCGTTGGTGTTAAGGAAGAAACACGTAAGGTAGTTGTAACTGGTATCGAAATGTTCCGTAAGCTCCTTGATGAAGCTCAGGCTGGCGATAACATCGGTGCTCTTCTTCGTGGTGTTCAGAGAAACGAAATCGAAAGAGGACAGGTTCTTTGTAAGCCAGGCACAATCACATGCCACAAGAAGTTCACAGCTCAGGTTTACGTATTAACAAAGGATGAAGGTGGTCGTCATACTCCATTCTTCAACAACTATCGTCCACAGTTCTACTTCAGAACAACAGACGTTACAGGCGTATGTAACCTCCCAGAAAGCACAGAAATGTGTATGCCAGGTGATAACATCGAAATGAAGGTTGAGCTCATTCACCCAATCGCTATGGAGCAGGGTCTTGGCTTCGCTATTCGTGAAGGTGGTAGAACAGTAGGTTCAGGTAAGGTTGCTACTATCATTGAGTAATTCGTGATTGTAGAGCCAAATAAAGAGTAAATCATTCCGCAATCCTTGAGAAATCGAGGGTTGCGGTTTTTTTGTGTAAAAAGAAATTGCGGACAAAAAGAAAGAACCACAAGTCGGATTGTATTGAAAATCCGGCTGTGGTTCTATTTTGGTTCTAAAAATCCACTTAAAATTAGTTGAAAAAAGAAAGTGTGGAAAAATTATCTCTAATATGATAGAATAAAAGTCAAATACTACAATATGAGAAATCAGGTGAGATATTGAAGAAACTGTTATCAATTGATGAACTAATCGAACATATGAAAAAGAAGGGAATCACTTTTAATGAAGTGTCTGAAAGTGATGCCAAGGAATTTTTACAAAAAAACAACTATTACATGAAATTAGCTGGATATAGGTCTAATTATGAAAAATGTCCAACAGGTAAAAGAGCAGGGCAATATAAGAAACTTGATTTTGGATATTTAAAAGAATTATCTATAATAGATATGTATTTATGATACATAATAATAGATATGTGTTTAGATATAGAGCATGCCATAAAAGTCAAGCTTCTTAATGATGTTACGAATAATCCGGCAGACGATGGTTATAATATTGTACGTAAATTTATTGCTAAAGAGGATAATTTGCGAATTCTAAAAAATATAAGAAGCCATAAATCTGGAGAATATTGTAAGAATCTTATTGAAAAATATTATCCTTATTTTCCAGTCTGGGTTTTTGTGGAATTAATTTCATTTGGTGATTTGCTTTATTTTTGCTCTTTTTATGAAGAAGTATACGGTGTGCAAATTGTAAATAATACACTAATGAATACCGTACTAGATGTGAGAAATGCAGCTGCACATAGTAATTGCCTTTTGAATAAAATGACTGAGAGAATTGATCCAACCAAGCAAGTTAATAGTGATATTTCTAACTTTATTAAAGGTATGAGTGATATTTCGAAGACCTCACGAGTAAATAATTTAAACTATAAATTTGCTAATAGTTTTGTTACATTGCTATATGTATACGATGGGTTAATGGCAGAAGGTTCAAAACAAAAGCGTTATAAAGCGTTACAAGAATTTATGAACGGCCGTGTTATTAAAAACAAGTCCTATTTCAAGAGCAATTCAAAGATTGTTGGTGTTTACAATTTCCATAAAAAAGTAATTGACAATCTGGCAAAATGAACATATAATATATAACATAATTGAAAAGTTGAAAGCTTTTGTAGAGAGTGGCACATCGTTAGATGTTCCACTCTTGATTTTTTATAAGGAAAGTACAAGCTTTGAGGGTTTGTACTTTCCTTGTTTTTAAACATAATCATCAATCGGCACATTAAACAATTTCAATGTATCTTCCAACCATGTCTGGTACTCATCCTCATCCATTGCCCCGGAAGCCAGTTCTTCATTGACTTTATTCCAGTCAGGAATGAAGGTGGCAACCACTCAAAAAATGGGAGTTTTCAGTGCCCTTTAAATACGGTGGTTTGAGCTGATTTAGTCCTTTCTCAAAATTGCAACGAAGCAAGGTATTGATAGAGGCAGCGCTGTTAATTATATCAAATACCTCATGCAAGACCCGATTGCGTGTACGACCAAATCACCAGTGCATAGGCGGTCATGGC
>CAZJAA010000047.1:0-14862 GCA_964544055.1 uncultured Lachnospiraceae bacterium
CCGAAAATAAAGGAATTTTAATAAAAAACAGGTAGTAAATTTGACACTACCTTTATGGTTAGGGAGGAAAACGAAATGGAACTGGCGAAATTATTTCTGATAGGGTACTCACTCGTGTTAGGTACTTATGAAGTCACAAAGAACAACAAGAAACTGAATTCCAAGAACCTGCTCCGAGATGTGACCCGATACGAAAAACTCAAGAAAAAATAATTGAGCGCAAAGAAGCAAAAGCAACTCCTTCGTCTGCTATAGATGAAGGAGTCGCCTTCTTGTCATTGATGTACTACTTCTTCTTTTTTTGCTCTTCTTTCTGGTGTTTTATTCATTAACGGAACATCGCATAAGCCACAAATAATTACATATTCCCTCGAACACCAGCACTTTGTTATTTTACATATAGGGCATTCGTATTTTATCAGTGCTGTCTTCGATGTAGTATTTTCTCGATGCAATAGGAACTGTTTCACATTCAATCGTTTGAAATATGCATATGCAGATGCACTGAATTCTCCGTGACTCCATCCTATAGTTCTGCTAGTTAATTCCTTTATTATATATCCATGTTCTTCTGCAACCCTTTTGAAATTCAAATTATGATACCTGTTATTATTTGATGTATCTTTAATATCATGAATCATACAATATAAATGTACTTGTTCATGTAGCAACGTCTCACATATTTCTTTAGGCGAACGGTCGATTGTATCTGCTGAAATATTCAGCTCATATTTTTTTACACTTTCATCTCCTGTTTTATCAACCCAAATAGGATTTGTTGTTATATAACCAAGTAACCTTTTGGATGGCAATATTGTTATTACTACATCTGGAAGCTCATTATCCCAAAAATGCTTATTAAATCGGTTATACACTCGTGTCAACTCTTTTTCATATTCATAACAAGAAGATAATACTTTTTCCATGTTTTTAATCCTTTTACAGTTTTTTTCGGCTCATTTTAAATATATATGCAATTTTCCCTTTATTTATAGGCTTTTATATAAAAAAGTATAATGTTAATATGTTAATTAAGATACTACAAATCACCTCAAAAATCAACAAAAAATCCCTCTTACGGCTTCTTTACCGTAAGAGGGATTCATGATTATTTCATATAGTGTTCAGCTTCCTAAGCCACGATGCCTATTTTTCAGCAATAGCTGCCTGTGAAGTTGACCACATCTGGAGAGTGGCTTTGAAAAATCTTTTTCTAACTACCATTTTTCAAATCATTGACCCTACTGACCCTGACAAATAATAACTTATTTAGCAGTAATCTTCATTCTCTGGTAGTTCTTCACACCATTTAATCAAATCCATAATATAATTTAATGATGTAACTTTTTCACTTGGTTTCTCATAACGTATACAATCTTCTCCATCTTTTTTCCATCCTTTTGGAGCTCCAACTGGACATGTTTCTTCATTAAACTTGATATATGCCGAAACATATCTGCGATACAAATGTCCCGAGCAACAATACTTAGTATAATATCCTTTCTTGTTCAAAATTCTTACAGGCTTTACCATCAAATCATCAATTTCAAATAATTCTTCTTCACCGCTTCCACATTCAATATCAGGACATCTTAATCCATAATACTCATGCGATTTTATGAATTTATGGTCATAAATCTTATAACAAACCGGACACATATATATACCACTAGCCATTATACTCCTCCTTTAACCATAAGAAAATATAAGTAAACTTTTTAGAAAAGAAACGGCTCTTTTCCTGTACGTCTATATTCTCTTCTTGCTTCTTTCTTTACCAGTTCAAATAATTCACTTGCATCAAGTTCTGCATCCGCTTCTTCCATAACTGTTGTAAAAGAATATTCCTTACCACTTAACAACTGAATCACTTCTACAAGCATTTCACGTCTACAATTAATCAATAATTTTCTAATAATTGCGACATCTGATGATTCACAGAAAAGCTTCCATTTTTCAGGATGATAGCGAACAAGCATACTAAAAGCATAATAACATATGTATAAACTTACTATCTTACTGATTTTCACGAGTTTCCCATTAACACTAATGCCATTCGTACAGTACATATTACCATAAATATCAGTATATAGTACCTGTTTTCCCTTTTCTTCTATGTAACTTGCATCTTTCCAAACATATCCTGTAGATTCACCAAAATTCAAGTGAAAGCTATTCCTCTCAAGAAGCGAAAAATTTCTATACACTATATTTTCTACTTTCTCGCTTTGAATTATCATCTCATACTCTGATGTACAACGCTTTTTCTTCTTCAGTAAAAACACATTTGGTTCTTCAAAATACCTTAGGTAATAGTTTTCTCTTAGTTCAGGAATAACAGAAAAAATATCCTTTATCAAAAATGAGTCTCCAGTACAAAAAGTATCTCCTGTTACTTCAATCAGATTACCAAATGTCCCTTTTTTAGTCATCTTGCATACCACAGCACCTACTTCATCTGCACTCTCAGCAATCGAATTATCAAAGTCTATTCCATGAGAACCAGCCAAAGAAAAATTTGGATAATTTACAAGATAAATTGCCTTAGCATAATTCTGTATTGCATAAAAAAGAGTTAACGGTGCTGTCAAAACATTCTCATCCGTCCCGGCAAGAAAACTATTAGCTTGGTCTATATGTGATTTAATTTTCCTAGAGACCGACACTTGCTTTGCTTGAGATAAGTTCGGATATGATTGAAGAATTCGTTTCTTAACATACTCCGTATCAGTATACATTGAAATCAAATTAGAGCATTCTTGTTCAACATTGTTTGTGATAAAAACACTCATACTATGACACCTCACACTTCGATAAAAAGGTATAATTTTTATAAATTCATCATCTTTTTCGCATACTCATAGATTCTTTTTAATTGTGCATCATCACCAACCTCATTTTCAGGTGGAAACAATTCAGAAAATCCTTTATATGAACTAAATCCAAGCATGTAAATAGCAACTGCCATCGCCATATCCTTCCATTCAATATTTAATTTGGATGCAACTTTTGAAAGCTCTTCTACAACAGAATCGTGTGGTACTTTATTCTGATTATCTTGTTTTACTACCTTATCAATTACTCTCGGTAAGACCATACACATTTTATAAAATGCATCATCTTCACCTGTCACCATGGCATAAAAATTATCTAAGCTCACTCTTCTTATTCTACGGTGTGATACTTTTTTACCATCAACTGTTGTCTCCCATTTAATATTCTGAGATTTTTTTGCAATAGCTTCAACCAAAAAGCATGCACAGTCGTCATCATCCAATAACTGGCTCTGCATTTTAATATATGTTTTTCCTGCTGATGCAGAGTTCATAGTATTGTGTTTGTTTTTCATTTCAACATACACCGTATGAACCACATCACCATCTGGTAAAACTATCCCTTCACTATTACGATAGATAACATCCCAACCGCCTTCTGTTCCATTTTCAGGAACAGTACAATTTAACACGTACTGAAAAATGCGCTGATGGAAATAACCAATATCATTATTATTTGCCTTATCTCTCTGTCTAAAGATTTCATTTCCAATCATTTCTTCCCATGAAGTCTGATATACCGTTTTGTCGAATATCATCTTTATTGGGTCAATAATATTATGGTTAAACCGTGTTATGTCAAAGGATTCTAATTTTTCTCCATACTTTTCAATAGTAGCACTGACATGTTTTACGAAATTATCTTCACTGATAAAACTCAATTCCCAACTCATTAAATTGCCTCCTTTACCAAATTAGTATCTTCTAGTTCTTCCAATGTCTTTCTTATTTCAACTGCAATATCATATGCCAAACTAACAGGAACAGCATTTCCTACCTGCTTATACTGAGACATCACATTACCACAAAACTCCCAATCATCTGGGAACATTTGACAACGAGCATTCTCTCTTACTGTAAATGGTCTAGGTTCAAGTGGATGACATCTTTCTGTCTGTTTTTGGGATGGAGAAGTAAGAACTGTTAGTGATGGTTCATCTAAACTCATCCTTCTTAAAATTCCTGTTCTTCCGCCTTCCATTTCCCAACAACTTTTCATATAATCTTTTGCAATTGCAGGGTCTATATCTCTCCAATAACCTCCTGGGGGAACCAACTCAAAAATGCTTCTCTTTTTCTCACCGTATGGAACGCCTGGTCCATCTGGGCAATCTAACAAAACGTCTCTTAATACAGGCTTATAATCGTGAGCCTTTGGAAATACGAAATGGCACTTATCAACCAAATCATTCCTTATACCAATAGTAATCAATCGTTCTCTTTTCTGCGGTGCACCATATTCCCAAGCATTCATCACTTGCTTTGTAATTGTGTAACCAGCATTAGCAAAAATGTTTAGCATTGTTGCATATGTTTTTCCATGGTCATGGGTCAATAAGCCTCTTACGTTTTCAAACAAAAACATTTTTGGCTGTAGTTTTTCAAGGAAAACAGCATAATGATAAAACAAGGTTCCTCTGGCATCTTCTAAACCAAGTCTTTTTCCTGCATATGAAAAAGCTTGACATGGTGCTCCGCCAGACAGCAAATCTAGCTCACCTTTTTTTACTGAAAAAAAATCTTCTAAATCCAAACATGAGATATTAGCAATATCATCATTGATAACATTCCATTCTGGTCTATTCTTCTTTAAAGTATCAGCAGCATCCTTATCAAATTCAATCAATCCAATAGTCTCAAAACCTGCTTTTTCCACTCCGAGAGCAAGTCCACCTGCTCCGGCAAATAGTTCAATCGTTGTAAACATTTCTTTACCTCTTTTTCATATTTTAATTCGTTTCAGCTTCAACCAATTCAATAATGTCTTCTATTTGACAATTCAAAACATTACATATCTTACACAAAACCTCAGTTGACACATCTTCATTTTTTCCCATTTTAGCAAGCACATTTGTTGTAACCCCTGCTTGCTTCCTTAATTGAGTTTTACTCATGTTTAAATCAATCAATCTCTTCCAAAGTTTATTATAATTTACTCGCATATTTTCTTTCCTTATTCTGTATAGTTTTTAGCTACTACAAAGTAAATTATATCAAACCCGATTGAAATTCTCAATCACATTTTGATTATTTCAACCTGGTTTCTTCTGCTTCTACTTCTATTATCCATAAAGACAGTCCAATAAAACTCGCTCAATAGAAAAAAAAGCAAAAAAACAAAATACTCTAAAATGCTATAACAACACTGATTGCTTACATCGAAAAAATCACTGGTGCAGATTTCTCCACACCAGCGACCATCCAATCACTACTTCCTGCCAATCAACTTCTGGGCAGACTTCTTTACCTTCTCGGACTTGTTAGCTTTGCTTGTCTTGCTAATCTCATAGATACTGGACACACAGTTAAATCCAAGAACAAATAGCATTAAACCTTCCATCATTGTTCTTTACCTCCCTTCTAAAACATAAACTCACAAATACAGATACAGCCTACACCTGCACATGCTCCGGCAATAAAATACCACATCCTACTCACCTCCCTTCTCTTTGCTTGTCAGCTCCGGATAAATCATTAACATAGCATCATCGGATGACAAGATATACAACCGTCTCTTCCACACATAACCTGTGTTTGGTTCTTCCCATAAGAAATCATCAAATTCATCTATCCATGGGTCAAAACGATATACTTCTGCCAATGCATCAAGTGATGTCTTAAAATCATTTTCTGTAGGAAAGTAAAACAAATAACCGCCCATAGAATAGGCTGGTCTTCCTGTTCCATAGGCGGTATCTAAAACTTCAATATCTTCCATCATCAATTCGTACAGTGGCTTTTTCCCATGTTGTTCAAAAAGCTCGCTAAAACCCTCTAAATCAGTCTTGTTTTTCAGTCGCAGGTACATTCTTCTCTCCTTTCTTCGAAACACGTTTTTTGTTAGAAACAGCAGGTTTTTCAGGCACTTCTTTGTGTGGGGAACATTCTTCCAATGCCAAAGACAATGGGAAAGTTTCTAACTCCCATACATCGGACGAATGTCTCAGACCTAAGAACAAAGGATGAGTGCCGCACTGCTTTTCAGTGTCAATAGTGTCAGTAACGATGTGTTTGACCTGTGTCTCCAATTTGTACTCTTTCAGCATCAATAAAATATTTCTCTTAATGTGTTGTGTGCAAGCATGGGATGCAAGACTGCTGCCATAGGCAATCACAATATCGTACTCATCAATATTTTTCCCAGTAAGAATGTCACGAATATACTCCATATTCTCCACCGACTCATGAAGTTCATGAACACCTGGCTTTCTGTGAAATACATAAGGATATAAGTTTACCACTCTTATTTCACCCCATCCAAGCTCATTTGCATGATTTAATAAATGGAGTGTGGAGATATCGAGGACCATAGGATTTTTCACACTGATAGTTGGATATAATTCCAAAACTAATGCTTTCTTCCCCTCAGAGTTCCAAGTCCTTCTGACCTCATAGGTCTGCTTACCATCTTCTGAACCAACCACAGAAATCTGCATACTAATATTTTCTTTTTCCATGTAGCGTAACACCTCCTACTCTGCCAAGATAGTAATCTCATCGTTCTCCAAGGAATACAGGTAAATGCTGTCACTTAGCTTGTCTTCACGTTTAAGCTGTGTAGCATTGATTTCCCGAACCATACTCCGAAAATAGCACGGACTAAAATCTTCTGACATTGGAAGCAGAATACATTCATGCAGAGAAGATGGAAGAATTACCAATTCTTTTGCACCAATCTTTAGAGCGATCTTCTTCATCAGACCTTCGTAAAGAATAGCACTGGAGCCAAAATACTGTTCACAGTTACTTAACACCCAAAGACCAAAATTTGACTTTAAGTATGCCGGATGATTCATAAGCTGGTCAATATTCAGTTTGTGCATCAGCCGTTCCAATACCTCCAACATACTGCTAAACTGATATGATAACTGAACAGGAGTATTTTTCATAGCCTGCTGATACAGTTCCTCCATTGAGATATTCCAAAGTTTGAAAACTTCTTTTGTAATCAGTATCGTGCCGGACTCTCTACCCTCACCTACTGGCAAATAAAAGCAAACTGCCAAATCAAGGAACGGAACATACACAGCGTTCCTTAAATATTCAGCATTCTCTTTTTCACTGACAATTCGAAACAGGACATCTTCTTTTACACTGTCGTAATCTTTTAACTGCATAACTGTTTCTACTGCAGATTCAGTTAAACTGTTGTTCAGCAATCTGTACTTCAACTGCACAATAACATCATTAACCAGCCTGTCCATATCACGACCATACTCTTCGTATCTTTTGGCAAGGTCATCTACATAAAGATTAACACCGATAGAATCACCTTTTCTCCTGATACACAAAGACATTCTGTGTTCATCGTTTCTCTTGATTACTTCGGTAATCTGAAAGTCATACTCCGACTCTACTCTTGAACATTGTAACCCATACCTGATTATCGGATTTATAATATATAAGCATAAAACCAATAGATACCCTGCCTTGAAGCTAAATCTTGTAAACGAATAAAAAGATAGCAGGTAGCCTTTTTTTGAGTTTTTTTATAAGAATATATGTCCAAAAAACTTTTTAAAAGCACCTGCTATCATAATGAATGAACTTTTCTATACGAAATCTTTATTTGTTAAAACAATGAACTTTTTACTATCAATCTTTTCTGTTTGGAAATCATACGCTGAAACACTGGAACGACCTGCAAAATCAAGTTGCAAGGTCTCTACGAAATCTTTAACGATAAGTGAACTGTAAATAATGAACTTTTTGTTTGTTACGATAGGCTTAACTCCCTGTTCTCCATCACTCTTGCCGATAAGAACAGCATTGTCAGCATCATCATAGCAAATCTCTAACCAATCTTTTGTGCTGTCAAAACCAAGCTCTTTTTCTAACTGTTTCACACTAAGTGTCACTCTTTTTCCTGTTTTTGCCAAGCAGACCGAAACAACAGCTTCATGACCTTTTTTCTTTTGTGCCACATAAGACCCAGCATGAGTGCGGAGCACTCTTAATGGTGCTGTAACCTCCTGTAACGATTCTTCTGCAATAGCAGTTACATCGACTTCTGTATCAGCTACTATCTTTTCAATCTTATTTGCCATTTTTCTTCACCTCCTTAATTAGTCCTTTATATCAATACCCTGCAGGTATCTGACCCCGTTATCCTTACCTCTTGTAAAAGGTATGTGACACTTTTGAATGGTATTAGCCAACGATTTCATAAGACCTTTTTGGTCAAGCGTAACATCAACATCGTGCTCTGCCGCCCATTTTGTGTACTCTTCTCTGAGAATTTCATTCATGAGCTTGTGTCCCGGCTTTACAACGATGTAATGGTTCACAAAACTATACATTGGGAAACTATCAATAATTTGGCTATCAATAAAAGCTCTGGAATCAGCTTCAGAAGCAAACACAAAGTTGTTTTCTTTCAGCATTTGGTAATATTGCACTGATTTGTTAAAAACTCCAGCCAGTTCAGATTTTATCTTCTGAAACAGCAGTTCGTCCTGTTCTTCAGGTGCTAACACCTTTGTGATGTTAAGAATAAGCAATCTTCTGCGAATGCTCTCTGACGGCATACCCTCGAATATCGGGCAGTGGTTACTAGCAACAACAATCATAGAAACTTTTGGTAAAAAGGTAGTTCTCGAGCCAAATTTACGCTCACAAGAAATCTCTTCCCCCGAAACAATCTTTTTGACATTAGCTGAAAAAATAGAGTTCATCGTTTCTTTTTCGCCCAACTCATGGACGATGTTTAAACGACTATCTAACAGGTCTAAGCGGTCAAACGCTCTGTTAGGATTGTTGATTTCACTAATACTGAGTTTACTGGTATACTCTGTACCTACCAAGGCTTCCAATGTTTTTAAATAAACTGACTTACCCGAACCACCCTGAGATATAAGCAGAACCAATTTGCTGTGTTTTTGGCTATGTGATGCCACATAACCTGCAATCTGGTAGAATGTTGTTTGCAAGTTTTTGTCACCATTGGCAAGCTGTGATATGTATCGGTCAAAAACCGGACATTCTGCTTCAGGGTCAAAGTCGACACCAAGACTAGCCGTAGCTCTGTCTTTAGGTGAGTGTTTGCGAGGTGTCATATCCTTCCAATGGAAGGTCGCATTATTGAAAACCGTACGTCCTTTACGACCCATAGAATCATAGTAAGGAGCTTTGGTCTTAACGTACTTAATAACCATTGACATGTTGAAGTCACACCATTCAAGTTCCGTTTCATCAGAGTTAATAAACTTATCAACCATCTTGCTAAGCTCGATGTCATCGACAGGGCGATGCAGCCCTGTCGAATCGTCATAAGCATAGATGCGCTGAGTCAGTTTACAGAAACTTAGTTTGTAAAGTTTAACGAACTTTTCGATTTCGAAGCTTAAGGAAATAGAGTCTTCTGACATGCTATTCTTCCTCCTCCCACTCCTCGTCATCTACATCTTCTTCATCGAAGATTTCATCAGAGAACTTGGACTGGCTTGGTGTTTCAGCTTCAGTATCGTCGTCTTCCTCGATAGCCTCGGCATCTTCCACGTCATCATCCGGCTCATCAAGAACATCTCTGATACTTTTGCCATCAGAAGTCTGTTTTGTCATCTTCGGATACTTTGCACGACTATCATCGAAGACAAGGTCATCCAAATCAGTTTTAAAAACCTTAATCACATTTTTAAAAACTTTTGGCTCTTTGCCTTGTTCAGGCTTACCCTTAGTCAACTTGACTTTGATGCCAATGACTCTGTCCACAACTTCGCCCCAGTGTCTAGCTTTCTGAAATAAACTAAGGAACTGACCTGCGGCTGAAGAAACACTGTTAACCTCTTTAAGGTTTATATATACTTCCTCGTACCAGATTTTGTTGCCATCATCGTCGAAATCAAAAGGTTGAACACGGATATAGTCATGGTCTTCACCCTGTCCCTTCTCCTTAACCGCACCATAGAGTTCGCAATCCTCAGTGATTGCATTAGAAATAAAATAATTTGAAAAGAAGTAGTTAGTATGAGATGCATTCATATCAGCAAGCACTTTCTTTGCTACTTCTTCAACCTGTTTCTTTGGAGCAAGTGGTTTTTTTCTTGCGATTGGTAATTTGTTATTAGTTGCCATAATTTAGCCCTCCTAAAATATACGTTGTTTTGCCTGCTACTGAAGTAATATATTCTGGGTGGTCTCTCTGATGATAATTCATAAAATTTCTCCTTTATTATTGACAAAAACATTTGTTAGTGATAGAATCGCTTTACGGAATATTCCGCAAGGCATCATCAACTTTGTGATGATATTTTATCATATATTCCGTATTTTTCAATAATTCGAATATTCCTCAGCACGGAATATTCCATGTTTATTCCATTATCAAAAACCAAACTATTAACCTAGCCTAGGAATAACAAAGTTTTGGAATGAAAGGAGAAAATCAAATGGCAAAAAAATTCACAGATGAAGAATTAAAGAACTACTATGAAAGCAATCCTGGCATGACCTACGATATCATCGCGGAGCATTTTGGAGTGAAACAGCCAGCAATAAGTAAAAGAATTAAAAAGTTATATGGAGATAAAGATACTCGTTCATCAAACAAATTTTTAGCAAAAGACCATACTATACAAGAATTACTGGAACATTCGACGGTTTCAGCACAGACACAAGCAATCTATATAAAAGTACAACCACCGTATGCAGAAGAATTAAGAAGAAAGTTAACAAGTCAGTTCAACTCCAAAAACAAATACCACATTCTTGACATCATCAAGTGCAACAATGGTCTCTTAGTCATCACAAACGACCTCCTGCTTGGAGAAGAACTCAAATCAATGTCAAATAAATAATCATTAGGTGTGCCCCGGCACGCTTGTTCGCCGTGTGCCATAAAAACCATGCTTGTGGGTTCATGCTGTCAAGAGAAGAAGCGAAGCGACTCTTGACAGTAGGGACAAGCATGGTAGGCTAGTTTGCCAGTGGCACAAGCGAAGGGGCACATATCATCTCGACAAGTCACAAGGGTCGATAGGGTCAGAAAAAACGAAATAAACTCTTTTTCTATAGTTTCGTTTTTCAACAACCACACCGCCACAACACTCAGCCCATCAAAAAACACACTAAAACCATCTAAAATCGTCTTTTTTCTCAAAAAGAGAACTTACCCCAACCCACAAGCAACAAACACCACAGAACACAAAAGCCCCCAAGGACAAGTGTCCTTGAGGGCAATATTGCTTTTCCTATTTTGCGATATACTACTTATCTGCGATAGCAGCCTGAGCTGCTGCCAGTCTTGCGATCGGCACACGGAATGGAGAACAGGAAACGTATGTTAAGCCAAGTTTATGGCAGAACTCAACGGAGGATGGATCACCGCCGTGCTCACCACAGATACCTACATGGAGATCTGGGCGAACTGCCTTACCAAGCTTAATGGACATATCCATTAACTTACCAACACCGGTCTGGTCGAGCTTTGCGAATGGATCGTTCTCGAAGATCTTAGTGTCATAGTAAGCATCTAAGAACTTACCAGCATCGTCACGGGAGAAGCCGTAAGTCATCTGTGTTAAGTCGTTAGTACCGAAGCAGAAGAATTCAGCTTCCTTAGCGATTTCGTCAGCAGTTAAACATGCTCTTGGGATTTCGATCATAGTACCAACTTCGTACTTGAGTTCTACACCTGCAGTAGCGATTTCTGCATCAGCAGTAGCTACTACTACATTCTTAACGTACTTTAATTCCTTAACTTCACCAACGAGAGGAATCATGATTTCAGGAACAAGGTTCCAGTCTGGGTGATTCTTCTTTACGTTGATAGCTGCACGGATAACAGCCTTTGTCTGCATCTTTGCAATTTCCGGATAGGTAACTGCAAGACGACAGCCTCTGTGACCCATCATTGGGTTGAACTCATGCAGGGATGCGATGATGTTCTTGATTGCTTCTACGCTCTTGCCCTGAGTTGCAGCAAGCTTTTCGATATCTGCTTCCTCCGTTGGAACGAACTCATGGAGAGGCGGATCCAGGAAACGGATGGTAACCGGGTTGCCTTCCAGAGCTTCGTAAAGAGCTTCGAAATCACTCTGCTGGTAAGGAAGAATCTTCTCAAGAGCTGTTTCTCTTTCTTCAACAGTATCGGAGCAGATCATTTCACGGAATGCAGCAATTCTGTCTTCCTCGAAGAACATATGCTCTGTACGGCAGAGACCGATTCCTTCCGCACCAAGCTCACGAGCCTTCTTAGCATCTGCAGGAGTATCAGCGTTTGTACGAACCTGTAACTTACGGAACTTATCAGCCCAAGCCATGATTCTGCCGAATTCACCAGCAATTGTGGCAGCTACGGTTGGGATAAGACCATCGTAGATGTTACCTGTTGTACCATCGATGGAGATTTCATCACCTTCGTGGAATGTCTTGCCAGCTAATTCAAACTTCTTGTTTTCTTCATCCATCTTGATATCTCCACAACCGGATACGCAGCAGGTACCCATACCACGGGCAACTACAGCAGCGTGGGAGGTCATGCCACCACGAACAGTCAGGATACCCTGAGCAGCCTTCATACCGGTGATATCTTCTGGGGAAGTCTCCAGACGAACAAGAACAACCTTCTCGCCTCTTTCCTTCCATGCTACAGCGTCATCTGCTGTAAATACGATTTTACCGCAAGCAGCACCCGGGGAAGCGCCAAGACCTTTACCCATTGGAGTTGCAGCCTTTAATGCCTTAGCATCAAACTGTGGGTGTAATAATGTATCTAAGTTACGAGGATCAATCATTGCAACAGCTTCTTCTTCTGTTCTTACGCCCTCATCAACTAAATCGCAGGCAATCTTTAAAGCTGCCTGAGCAGTTCTCTTACCGTTACGGGTCTGGAGCATATAAAGCTTCTTGTTTTCTACAGTGAACTCCATATCCTGCATATCTCTGTAGTGGCTCTCTAACTTAGCACAAACATCCTTGAACTGAGCGAAAGCTTCTGGGAACTTTTCTTCCATCTGAGCGATTGGCATTGGAGTACGAACGCCGGCTACTACGTCTTCACCCTGTGCGTTTGTTAAGAACTCACCCATGAGCTTCTTTTCACCGGTAGCTGGGTCACGAGTGAACGCAACACCTGTACCACAGTCATCACCCATGTTACCGAAAGCCATGGACTGTACGTTTACAGCAGTACCCCAGGAATATGGGATATCGTTGTCACGACGGTAAACGTTTGCACGTGGGTTGTCCCAGGAACGGAATACAGCCTTGATAGCTCCCATTAACTGCTCCTTAGGATCATCTGGGAAATCTGCACCGATTTTAGCCTTGTATTCAGCCTTGAACTGGGAAGCAAGTTCCTTTAAGTCATCAGCCGTAAGGTCAACGTCCTGGCTGACACCTCTGTCGGCTTTCATCTTGTCGATGAGTTCTTCGAAGTACTTTTTACCAACTTCCATAACTACATCAGAGTACATCTGGATGAATCTTCTGTAGCAGTCCCAAGCCCAACGTGGGTTGCCGGACTTAGCAGCAATAACGTTAACTACTTCTTCATTTAAACCAAGGTTAAGAATGGTATCCATCATACCCGGCATGGAAGCACGTGCACCGGAACGAACGGAAACGAGTAAAGGATTCTCCTTATCGCCAAACTTCTTTCCAGTGATTTTTTCCATCTTTACAATGTATTCGTTAATCTGTTCCTGGATTTCAGCATTGATTTCTCTGCCGTCCTCATAGTACTGTGTGCAGGCTTCTGTTGTGATTGTGAAGCCCTGTGGTACTGGAAGTCCTAATCCAGTCATTTCAGCAAGGTTTGCGCCCTTACCACCGAGAAGTTCTCTCATGTTGGCGTTACCTTCGCTGAACAAGTATACCCATTTTCTTGCCATGGTAATATCCTCCTAATTTGTTGTTTGCAGGGTTGTCCTGCCTTTTAAGTTCTAACAAAGTGGTATTATGTAATCTTTGTCAACGCCGATATTATACCACAAGTTTGTTAAAAATAAAACACCCTTTTTTTAAAAATCACCAATATTTACGAGTTTTTTAATTTCATTTTTGTGCATTGTAAACAAAGCCGAAAAAACTCTTTTTTGTAACTGCTTTCATACAGCATTTTGCACAAAAAAACATCGCATCCTTTGAAAGCGTTTTCATGCTTTTTTCGTCATATCGTCAAACAGTTGCCGTTTTGTTCCTTGTATCTTATTCCAGTCTCTCACATGATTACTCCGGCATAATGCACACAATTCGCATCCGTACAAAGTACAGACGCGAATTGGTGTGAACAAAATATTCCAAACACATTTTACCATGTGAACTTCTTCTCAAAGTAAGCCTTTAAATCTTCAATCTTAACACGTTCCTGAGCCATGGTGTCACGGTCACGGACGGTAACTGCACCATCTTCTTCGGATTCGAAGTCATAGGTAATGCAGAACGGAGTACCGATTTCATCCTGACGGCGGTATCTCTTACCGATGTTTCCTCTGTCATCAAACTCACAGTTATAGTACTTGGACAGTTCCAGGTAAATCTTTTCTGCGCCCTCGGTGAGCTTCTTGGAAAGCGGAAGTACACCAATCTTTACCGGTGCCAGCGCCGGATGGAAGTGAAGCACGGTCCGCACGTCACCCTCGGCAATCTCTTCTTCATCATACGCTGCACAAAGGAAAGCAAGCGTTACACGGTCAGCACCAAGGGATGGTTCAATAACATACGGAATATACTTTTCTTTCTTTTCGTCATCAAAGTACGTCATGTCCTGACCGGATGTATTCTGATGCTGTGTTAAGTCATAATCGGTTCTGTCTGCAATACCCCAGAGTTCACCCCAGCCAAATGGGAATAAAAATTCAATATCTGT
>CAZJAA010000048.1:0-4479 GCA_964544055.1 uncultured Lachnospiraceae bacterium
TCATAAAAATTTTATTCTCCTTATCTTATAGTTATATTATAACAAAAATTTTCATATTTTTCAAAATATGGCAATGTTTGTCGAGATATGAAAAATATTTATTTCTTACCTCTTCATGAGTACTTAAAAATCATCTTATGTACATTTTCCTGTTTTGATAAAAATTTTTGCTTAAATTTGAACTAAGATTTTTACTAACACTCTCAGAAATACTCATAAAATTATTTTTTAAAATAAAAACAATAGTAAAACAAATTACAATTCAATTAAAAATTAATCTTCCGCCGCATAAAATTGTTTCAGTTTATTTATTTCTTCGTTTTCTATTGGCTCTTGTCCACGCGGATATACGTTCTTCCAGTTATTAATAATTGCAGTACGGAGTAGCTGCTTTTGTTTAGCTATATCTAATCCTACTAACTCTCTTACTCTTTCTATCAATAGCTCAAGACCTTTAGTAGTAAGAACATCATTCATAGCTGCTCTATTTTCTAAAAAGTCTACATATAAATTTCTTAATTGACTATCTCCAATCCTATCTAAGATGTGTATATAGTTATTTATATTATAAATATTTTTATTAATAGAGTATTTAATTTTATTAGTATTTAATAGATTCTGCTTTTCCGCATTCTGTTTTTCCGTATTCTCTTTATCCGATATCGGAGAATCCTCAGACGGAATTTCGGCTTGTGGCTCCTCGAAAATTAAGTACTCTATTCCGCTAAATTTACCGCTATCATCTTTAGTTCTTTTACGCAGTAAATAACCAAATTTCTCTAACTCTCCTAGCGCGGACATCACACTGTCTTTTCCGTCTTTTGATAACTTAACAAGCCCGCTAATGTTGTAGTTCCAAGTGTCTGGGAGTGATAGCATGAGAGAAAGTAGTCCCTTCGCCTTGAGCGACATGTCTTTCTCTTTGAAGTGATAATTGGACATTACTGAATAATTCTGAGTCTTTTGTATTCTAAAAACTGCCATTGTTAATACCTCCTTGTAATAGCAAAAGCATAGCATAGGAATTGCGGATTGTCCAGTTGCGGTTTTGGCAACAAAAGACTAAAAGAGGCAGGATATGGTACCCTGCCTCTCTAAAATGCTATTCAAGTGTGTTACTATTGTTTTTCTCTGCTTGTGTTCCGAAGTAGAAAGAAATAATCATTGTAAATACTGTCATGAATATCTCTGGTGCGATAATACCTATCACACTAAGGTAGCAAAAGACAATAGTAGTGAATATAGTCACAATACTCTTAATAGATAAGAGTTTCATTAATCTCTCTCTCATATAAACCTCCTACTGCTTAGACATAATAACTGTAATGTCTGTCTTAATCTCGTTAATGTCGTTTTGAATAGTTTCTAATCTCCCAGCATACTGAGCTATTGTTTCTATTGCTTTTTCATTAACTTTTCTGTTTTTTTCAATCTCTGCGTAAAGTTTCTCTTCACGTTCTTTACATCTAGCCTGTACCTTTTCCATATTACTTTCGTTTTGTGCGGTAGTCTTTAAGAATATTTGATAAATAAACCAAGCCATTCCGCACGCACATGCAATAGGGAAACCAACAGTAGATATAAGTGTTATAACTGCTTCCATCTCACACCTCCTACACAAATGCATTTAAATTTAATGAAACTGGAGCCTGGAAGAAAGTGCTGATATCAGTTATAGCTACACCTGTTGCCGACAAAACAATATCAAAGCTTAATGTTTCGCCCGTATAAGCTATGTTAAGTGTCTGAAATGAAGCTGTTCCGCCAGTTGCTCCATTAGGAAATGCTATGTTCAACATTTCACTAATTTTTCCATCATGATACACTGTTACGTTACAAACAGTTTCATTAGTGATGTTTCCTGCGCCAGATGCTGCGCTACGAGTTGCCGCTAATTGAAAACGTAACTGGTTGCCGCACAATCTAGCTGTGCAGGTTGCATCAGAATAGTTTGAACCAGTAGATACATAAGTTTCTAAGTCATATAGTTTAGTGGCTGAATTAATTAATCCTAATAATGGATACTCTTGTTTTCCATCTACAACAGTTACAGGAACATGGAAATGGAAATCTTCTGCGCTCCAGTCGAATACCGGAGTACCTTGCATATCGAACTCAGCTACCGGAACAGTAGCTAACTTATCTATTGCTCGTACCTGGCAGTAATGAAGATTTTGATAATTCAGTCCCGATATAACATGGTCAACACTATATGTATTCCCGATAACTGTAGGACTGATCGCGATCCAATCACCATACTCTCCGCCATCTAATCTATATCTACACTGTAATGTTAGTGTGTTTGCGGCAGCACCGAAATTACCATTCCAGTAGTTACCATGAATAGCAAGAGTAGCATCTCCATCCGCTGTAAAGCTTTTTAATTTAGCATTACAAGTTAATTTAACGTAATTAATAAGTGTTTTATTGACCGTCTGTCTTGCGGCGTTCCCTCTACTATCAATAACTTCAAAAGCAAATGAATTACCTTCAACTTTATTAAAAGTTTGTGGATTGGCTGTATATGTACTGCCGCCATGTGTTAACTTGTAGCTCTTGAGTGACGCACCTTTATATGTTGAATATGTGGCGGAAGCCTTTGCATTACTGTAGTATTTAACTAGAGTATTACTGTTTCCAGTCAAGGCAATGGTTGCCGCATTCGTATCAACTACTGTTGGTGTTAATGTTGGATTAGCTCCAGTAACAGTAAAAGTTCTAGCAATCGTACTGTAAAAAGTAGTACCACCAATTACTGTTCTTACGTAGAAAGTAACTGTTCTACTGTTTGCTGTTGTTGTAGCATTTCTTAAAACATTTCTTTCTGCATCTGTTAAGCTAAACGTATAACTTGAACCAGTCTTGCTAATATCTCTATAAGCAATGTCTGCGGCAGCACCTGTTAAAGAAATACAAGCCTGGAGACTTGATACATTATTCCCCGCTGGATTAGAATAACTAATCGTAGGATTCTGCGTATCGTTAAAGTTTGGTGCGGCAGTCAGATTCGCTTGTCTAGGAATTGTATTTAAACTCCAGCTTCCGCTACCTGTACAGTTAACACTTGAGTAGTAAACCGCAACTCTCATGCTACCGCTAATACTTTTAGCTCCTACACTATCGTGGCTCACATTGAACGAACCACTTGCTATAGTTCCAGCGTAACGCTGAACTCTGTCTGTCTTATTAACCAACACATGTCCAGCTAATTCTGCGTATAGCGTTCTTTCCGCATACCATCCAGAGCTTCCCGCACAACTAATGCTCCAAGAGATGGTAGAATAGTTTCCTGCTATTGATTGAGAGGCGCTCCAGCTTAATGTGTAGTAACGCCCATCATAGCCATTTGTATTAAAGCTTCCACTTAAAGCCATATCTTACCTCCTAATTACCAATCCAGAAGCACGCTGTTCTGTTGGTTTTCCAAGTTTCAAGTCGGCTATTTTCTCCGATAATGATAAATGTAGTAGCATGTAAGTCTTCTGCCTTAACACCTTCATTGTTTGCTACCAATACCGCCTGGTTGTCTCGGTAAACTGTCATACCATCGTCAGTTACCTGGGTTTTCATTTCGCTACCAGACTTAGAAATAGTTAAACCTTCATCATCGAATCTATAACCTGTTTCTGTTTCTACTTTTGACGCACCATTGATTAACTCTTGACGAATAGCAATAGTTACATCTTCCGAACTCATTTTTGCGTCAACCGTATTTTTAATTGTTACCAGTTCATCATTAACAGTATTAATCTGGTTATCTACTTTTGTTTCAACAGAAGAAACCGAAGCATTAATACCATCAACATTTATTTGTAAGTTAGCGATATTAGATTTATTTACATCTACTTCACTCGCTACTAAATCTATTTGTTTATTTTGTTTATCAACCCTTGCGTATGTCTGCTTTAAAGCCTCTCCAAGAGTAGAAGGATTCGTAGCAGTCTCGCCGCTTTCTTCTTTATGACTCCATTGGCTTTTTTGTGATAAACCACCACTGTAAGTTATAGAATCATTCAAAAGATAAGAAAAAATAACAGCATTATCTTTCGTAGTTAAAGCAATTTTGTCACCAATCTCTAAAAGAAAGTTTCCTCTCCAAGAGCAATTGAAAGGAACGATAGTAGTTCCACCAACAGCAGCTAAAGCATTGTCTACCAGGTCCGCTATATCCTCTCGCATTTCCCAGAAAGCATTATCTCTCACATATTGAGTTGCGCCATGTTCTGCGGCGGCAGCTGATACATTATCACCTAGCTCTGTCGCATGAACGACTGTAGAAAGAGTTGCGGCATCCTTAGTATCTAGCGTGAAATAGTTAGCCTTAGTAATCTCTAAGTCGGCGTTCCCGCTTTGACTTAATCTCTTGAATACCAGGTTCCAATTACTATCAATAAAGTAGATTGTTTGAGTTGCTTCCGCAATATCATTTAATGCCTCTCTAATAGTCTCTGTTCCTTCAAAGTTAGCACCATTCTCATA
>CAZJAA010000048.1:4579-14513 GCA_964544055.1 uncultured Lachnospiraceae bacterium
TTATGTGCGGCAGCCTTGCCATACAATGCACAATACGCGGTAATTGTCAACTCGTTCGTGTTTTCATCCCTCTTGATATCGTCAATATAAAAAAGTGGATGAGGATATACAAAATTTCCTTCAACTCCAAAGGCTACATCTAATGTATTTCCTTTAGTTATATTAATTTGACGGTCTCTGTCTACCAGTTTTAAAGTTAACTTTTGACAAATACCAAATCCAAAGAATTTACTATCTTCACCAACTCTCTCAATAGTGAAGCTCTGAAGGAAATTATCATAGTTAAAAGTTTGAAGATGAGTAGAGCCATCATATAGCTCTACCCTTCCTCTGATTTCTCTTAATGGAGAGTTTAACATCTCAGTAATATTTTGATTTGCTTGTATCATTCTCTCTCTCCTATAATTCTATAAAATTTAAACTCATTGGCTTATATAAGCCCATCGTTATGTTATACCATTCTGGCTCTGGAGTACCTATGTAGGTCTGCGCTGTTTTAAGTGTGTTAGTTTTTGAATCAAGATACTCAATAGTAACAACATATGGCTCAACAGCTTGGAGGAAATTCTGCATTTCCTCCACTGTTGTATGTCTTAACGTTACATATACTTTTCTCTTGCGGTTGATAATGTCTAGGACTGTGTCTCCATTAGCATTACGTCCGCTGTTCTCACTAACTAATACTTCATAGCCAGTTTTTAAACCAGATACCAGAGGTGAAAAGTCTGTTCCGTTTACTTTAAAAAACATTTTAACCTCCTACGCTAAAACAAGAGGTAAGTTACCTGTTGCTTTTGTAATATCATTTATGTTCTTGATAGTCGCATATCCTAACTCTTTACCGTCTAGCATTAATACCACTTTTGTAGGAGCCGCGTTACGAGATGAAATTCGATCCGCTAGCGTATCCATCCAGCCAGTATTATTCTCAAGAGGTAGAACCGCTTCCTTACCAGCTTCACCGATATTAGCAAGAGTAGAAGATGTTGCAATACCACCTTTAGCCAGTTTAGGAACCTCAAGTAATGTCAGTTTCTTAATGCTAACGCCTGGAATTGCATTGATAACGCTAATAGCAAGGTTAATAGCTTTTAAGAAACCATTAATCTTATTAATTGCTTTCTCAAGAATATAGCCAATAGCAGTTTTGAAAGCTGCGGCAATCGCTCCACCAATCTTTCCAAAGAAGCCTGTAATGTTGTCCCATAAGTCAGAAACAGCTTTTCCAATATCTTTGAAGAAATTCTTGAACCATTTACCGATTTTCTCCCACCAACCATTGTTAATACCAAGAGAGGCAATACCAGCGATACCCATAGCACCAAACATAATAGCACCAGGAATATTACCTGTTAAAATACAAACTACGCATCCAATGATACCAACAGCTGTCATACAGATACCGACTACATTCATAACTTTCTTAGTAAATGCGTCACAACTCTTACCAAAAGTGTCAGTAGTACTTAAAGCGATACCAGCGCCCATTAAAGCTAAACATGCAACCGCCATTGGAATATTACCTAAAAGTAAGCCAATAACAGCACCAATAGCTCCAACACCAATTAAGGCGGGAACTAGTAAACCATTACATTGAGTTGTAAAGTTCGTTACGAAACCATCAAAACCAGATGTTCCGTTTGCGGTAGATGTTGCATATACGCCCATTCCAGCTAGAGCAGCACAGGCAATAACACCAGCCCAGTTACCAACTAAACCGAAGATAACCGCACCAATCGCACCTACTCCCATTAAAGCAGGTCCAACTAAGTCTCTACACTTCTGACTAAAGTTACTTGTATCTTTATCTAATGTTCCCTTTTGCATCGCGTGTAAACTAAATCCAGCTAATGCACCGCATGCTATCGCACCTACCCAGTTTCCTGTTAAAGCGAAGATAACACATCCTACAGCGCCAGCCGCTACTAATGCAGGAGCTAGTAATCCGTTACAAGAGTTAGTGAATGCATCACAGTAACCCTGGAAGCCATCTTCACCACTATTCATAGCAATTAAACCGAAACCAGCTAATGTCGCTAAAGCAATAGCTGCAATCCAATTACCACTCATTGCGGCAAGTACGCATCCTACAGCACCTACGCCTACCATTGCAAGAGGAACCAAAGCTCTAATTGTTTCTCCCCAAGCAGAAATTCTTTCACTCCACTTACCTAAGTCTAAACTTTCAGTAAGTCCAGACATACCGCTCATATCAAATCCAGCACCACCTGCGGCAGCACCTGATCCGATACCAGAATCACTAGAACCTCCGCTTTTAGAATTAGGATTTCCCACAATGTTCAATTCATCAAATCCCATTGTAGTTCTCTTCAGTTTTTCTACTGCGGAAGTAGCATCTTTAACTGAGTCTGTGTAGGAACCAATACCGCCTCCCGCACCACTTATGCTTTCTGAGCTACCTCTTGCTACAATATCGAAACCGAAAATCGCACGTGTGAACATATTAACTACTGCAATTGCTTTTGTAATCCAATTAACAACAGCAGTAATAACAGGCATAAAGCCCTCTGCCAAAGTGTTTTTTAATCCGTTCCAAGCTACGCCCATATTGCTTACTGAGCCTTGTAGTCTAGTTGATTTATTGATTAAAGTATCTGAAGCTCCACCACCTAATAAGTAATAGTTTTCAATTAAACGCTCCATTTCTGCATTGTTTAAGTGAAGTACGTTAATAAGGTTTGCGGCATCCTCTTCCCCAAAAATCTTGTAAGCTAAGGATGTTCTTTCTACTTGATTTTCAATGTTTTGTAAAGCTAACACTGTTTTCTTAAACAGGTCGCCTTGAGTTGAATTAGCAGCCTCTTCCGCGCTAATTCCTAATCTACCAAAAGCCTCGATAATATCTTCTGAACCTGCTCGAACTTCATTCTGTTCTGCGGCTAGTGTTTTAAGGAAATCTGACAGCTTATCAACTTCAATTCCCACACTATTTAAGATATATCCCCACTCTCGATAAGTGTTTATATCTAAGCCTACCTTAGTGGCTTCAGACAATTCTTGTTTAAGTTGTCGCGATACCGTTATAGCATTTCTAATTGCGCCAATTAAAGCGACAATAGAAGTAATCAATAATGCAACTTGTGCTATTGTTGATGTAAGTGCGGCTTTAGCCATTGAACCTAGCGCTACAAAACCTTGCCCAGCTTGTTTTAGAGAGTTTTTAATTGAGACTCCCGCTTCTTTAAACTGGATCTTCATAGATTTAGCATAGTCACCAATAGTTTCAGCACCTTCAAAGTTCTTAAAGTTAAAAGCTCCCGCCATATCACCAAAAGCATTCTTCAGTCCACCAGTCATTAACTGAGTAGATTTCTTTACTTTATCAGTGTGAGTCTTAATCTTATCCAGGTTCTCAACAATCATATCTGCGAATTGCAGGTTTCTAACCTGGTCCATCGATTTTTGAAGTTTCTCAAATCCTGCGGTAGCCTGCTTAGTACCTTTTTCAGTACTGCCGCCGACTTCACCTAAAGCTTTCTTAGTCTGGTTGGCTTTAGTTATCGCCTCACTATTATCAACCGTTATCTTGACTTTTAATTCTTCAGTTGTCATTTATACTATTCTCAACTCCTTTATGTCTAGCATTATGCTGTTGAGCAAAAGCTAGAAATCTATTAATGGAATTTTCCATATTAGCCTCTTGTTGTTTAACCTGTTTTTCTTCTTCTGTTTCCTGGTCGAAGATCGCGCCATAGGCTTCTGTAATGATAGGCATACTAACGTCCTTATCTAGAAGTCTCGCAACAGAAACACCAATTAAATCGGCTAATTTATAATCGAATTGAGCTTGCATTCTTAATCGCCAAACCGCACCTTCCATATATCGCTCTACCTCTGCTTTTGTCATGTCCCAAAAGTCAGATTCAGCTAAGCCCACATTAATTGCGGGCTGAAGTAGCTGCATCACAATATTAGTAAGGGAAAGGTCGATTGGCTCTGTTAGTTTTTTTCCTCAGCGCCCTCAGCACCAGAAGTATCTTTAGCAAGATATCCGCTTTCTTGAAATACCTCTACGAATACTGGAACCAAATCAAATAAAGTCTTTCCTTCTTCTGTGTATTTATCAAATAAATCACAAGTTTTATTGAAGTCATAACCATGATGATATGGTTGTAAACAAGCCTGTAAAATCATTAACATATCAGTTAATTTAGGCATTGCGCCATTTTCCATTTCCATGAATACTGATAATGGGCTTTTCCCTAAGCTTTTTTCTAAAGAGATGCTCGCTCTTGTGTTTAATCTTAATTTGTAGGTTTCATTTCCCACTTGTAGTTCTGTATATAACATAATCTGTCCTCCATAAAAATTTATTTAAAAAAATAATGGGAAGGAGAATCATCTCCTCCCCTAGTGTTTAATTACGCAAAAGCAATTTCGCTTTCAACAGTAACAGTTAAAGTATATGTAATTGCTGCATTAGCTGAAGCACCATCAAATTTAACACTTGGTGTACCTTTGAATGTTGCTGCTACTGCGTCTGGAAGAGTTACTTTCCAATCGCAAGAACCTGTTAATCCGTTAAGAGTAGTGAATTGTTCTTTAACATATAAGAATTTGAATGCTAAGTCTTGTCCACTGTCACCTAATCCAGAAATATATTCTTTAACATTAGAGTCTAAAGTTGTAACTTCGATTTTTTCTGGTGCGCCATTTCCGATTTCAGGAATCTCTTGTAAGTCCTTTAATTCAACAAATTCGCTACCATCTGCTGTTTTATAAGATAATTTAATACCTTTAGTTAAAATTCCAGCCATTTATCATTTACCTCCGTTAATTTAGTTGTTCTACAGCTTTTGCGCTGTAGGTCATTATTTTTTGAATCATTGTAGAGTTCATATCATAAAGCTCATTAGTAGCTGTTCTTTTAAAGCCAAGAGGTCTTAGAGCTTTATCAATTTCCAATACATATTTTTGAATTGTTGCTATATCATTTGCCCACACCTTAACCGTATATGAAATGCGGGAATACCCGATTGTGTCTCCCTCTTCCTCAGCATAGTTGTTCGTTTCTTGCCAGCTTATACATGGAGTAGCCATCCCTCTTTGCAATACAAGTTCATAATGTGTAGGTAAAATCGTTTTAAGGGTAGCAACTAACTCTTTTCCGTAATCAACCATTATATTAGTGCCTCCCCAATTATTTGTACTATTCGCTCGCGGTTTTCATCAAGAGCAGGTCTCATAAAAGGTTGCGGACGCATACCACTCGTAGAGTGCCATTCGCCTTTATCATCCTGGTAGTTCCAGGGAACATCCTTCCTACCGCCGCTCTCCGCAAAAAGCCCTGTTCCATACTCAACATAAGGCGCATATTCAAGAGGTGTAAATACAACTCCTTCTTTATTTGCAACCTCGCTCGTAATAGAACGTCTCAATGCTCCAGTATCCTTTGGAGCCTTTTCTTTTGCGGAACGCTCGACTAAAGCGCACGCTTTCCCGATTGCCGCGTTAATTGCCTGTTCATCTGCCAAACTATCCAGAATTAAATTTAAGTTTAAAAATTCTGTATTTATTTTCATGCGTTATTCATCCTAGCAAGGAAGACTTGTTTAAATCTTCCTTTAGGATTAGTATATAGGACTTTTAGTAGTTCACCTTCATCACTATAATTAATAACAAAAGTGTCGTTCACATCTGCATGTGTAAGTCCTATATACTGGGCAGATTTATACAGAACATTGTCCTGGATAGACTGATTTAAAAGATTAATGGCAATTTTGATTTGTCCTGTTGGACTTTCGGACAGTTTTGGTTGTCCGTATTCATCTTGTTCACCAAGAGTAAAGTAGTCGTAGGCTCTCATATCTGCATTAATCATTGCGGAAACCTCCTACAACATCTTTATTTTTCTTTTGCGGTTTAATAGTTTAACTATCTCATCTGGATAACCATCGATATAGCTTTCATTAACTCCGCTAAAGCTCTGGCTTGCTAAACCTTCAGTTCCCATACGATTAAGTTTGATAACTGCAATTTGTTCAGCAACTAGCTCTAAAGCATAGTCTAATTCTCGTTTGCAGTACTCCTCTACTTCAACAAGAGATAGCTTCAAAGCTAAACTGATTTGAGCGTCTGTATAATTAGATGCTCTATCACCTAATAAAATCTTAACTTCTTCTAACATAACTACCTCCTATTTTGTTGGCGGCGGTCGTCGCCTTAAGATCGGTTACCAGGACCGCCGCATTTATATGATTAGAGATTAAGGAGTAACTGTAATTTTTACTGCTTTTGTTTCGTCTGTTAAAGCAACTACTGCAGCTTTACGAACGAAATATGTGTTATTTCTGTGGTCTGCATCTCTTTCGTATTCTGTTTCTGTATCTTTCTTGATGAATACAGTTACAGCTTCTTTAGTTGCTAAGTAACCTTTACCTTCAGCTACTGCTTTTGTAACGATTACTGGAACACCACATACAGAACCAATGTAACCTGTTCTTGCGTATCCTTCGCTATAAGATAAGTCATCTTTTAACGCTTTTCTGAAAGCAGCTTTATCTGCTGGAGAGATAAGTAAGAATAATCCAGCTTCATCTTCTAAGTTCATTTCTGCGATAGCGTCTGCTACTGCATCGAAGCTCCATGCTGCTGGAGTAGTTTCTAAAGTAGCTTTTTCAAATTCAGCAATTGCAAGTGCTGTGAATTTGTTAATCATTCTATCTCCAGAGTGTTGTAAACCTGTGTCTACAATCATTGGGTCTTGCATTTCTTGTTCATCATAGAACGCGAATTTACCTTGGAACATTTCTACATCATATTCTACTGGTGTGAAGCTTACTTCGATACCTGTTGAGTTACCAGCTCCCATAGCAAGTTTTTCAACATCACCAGTTGATGTGTATCTGTTAACTACTTTCTTCATACCTGCATTTTGTGTTAATGAAGTATCAATAGTTAAGTAGTTATTAAGGTTAACTTGTGTAGTTAAAATGTCATTAATTTTGTTACTTAAAACAATGTTTTCATAGCATTTGTGTGCCATAGTGATTTACCTCCGTTAGTTATATAAATTTGCATACAACTCTGGATGTGTTTGTTTGAGTTGTTGCAGTTCAGCCAAACTCATATTCTTAGCTGAATCTTTAGTTACTGTTGCGGAAATACCGCTACCATTGCCTTTTGGAGATGTACCTGCTGCGGCAAGTCTTTTTTCTACTTCCGATTTAACTGCCGCCTTAAAGAGTTTATCAACCCCATCGATGACCGATTGATTCTCTTCTACGTCCTCTCCAATCTTTAGGAAGTCTGCGAACTCTGCTGACAAACCTCGACTAGACAATACGCTTTTCACTTCACTTCTATTTTTCTCAATCTGATACTGAGCCAATTGTTCTCTTAATTCTGCGATTGTGTTGAGTTGTTCTTGTTTTTCGCGTTCTGCTCCATCTAAAGACGCAAGGTTAATTTTTTTCTCGTATTCCTTCTTTTGCTTAGCTAAAGCCTGGTTAGTTCTTCTATCAGACTCGGCTTGAATCATTTTCGCTATAGCTTCTTTTTGAGCCTCAGAAAAAGTAACTTCTTCTGTAGCTGTATCATTTAAATTTTGTTCACTAGTGTTTAAATTTTCACTCATTCTAAAACCTCCATAGATTTTCAACAATAATGTTGAACCCCTGTAAATATAATTGATTATTCTATTTAATGTCGGAATCCCCGAAGCGACAAGAATTATTATCCTACGATAATATTATAACAAAAATTTCCAGAGTGGTAAAACTCGCGCTCCCACTCTCTATACTATTTTTCAAAACTATAAGAATTAAATTATCTAAACCTACCCAAAAAATTTTTGCTTACTCGATTACTGGAACCAGGCAGCATCTTTCGTTAGGATGGACTGGAAGAGGTGTTACGCTACCAATAGGAAATCTCTTACCTACAAGAGCCTTACATAAATCACAAGTGTGTTTATCTACGTCTACTAGAACCTCTACTTCCTTAATTCCATAGTCTTTATATCTTTGTTTTGCGGCTTCCGTTTGTATATGAGCCAACTCTGTCCGCACAAGAGTATCAGCTCTGCGATAACTAATATTAAAGCGCTCTTGTAACGCGTTCTTTAACTCAGTCGTTTTCTTACCAGTTACCAGGCAATTAACCAATTCTTCATTAAGAGTTGCGGCGAGTCGTTCCGTATTATCCCAGACTCTTTGACTCCATTGCTTGCCATCCATTACCCATATACCGTTTATAAGTGCCATTGCCGCCTCTCTATCAATAGTATTGAAAGCCTCAACTCCTTCTAAACCAAAAGAATAGTAAACTTCAAAGAAGTTAATTTCAAAGTATTTAGTTAGAAGAGAAATCTCTTTCTCTCCTAACCTCTGAAGCTCTTGTCTAAGAGCGCCTTGTGCTTGCCAATACTTATCTAATTTGTATAAGTCTGCTGGTGTTAGCTGTTTCCCTTCCTCAAGAGTAGCAAGTAGTTTGTCATATACTGCTTCGAAATCTTTAATTGCTCTTTTGGCGGAAGTCGCATAATACTTAGCTAACTGTCTTTCTATTTGTTTCTGGCTTTTATTTGTAATGGCTGACTGAGTTTTCTCTATTCTGTCCTGCCAATATGTACTCATTATTCAACCTCTTCTTCCTCTGTATCAAAAGAACCAAAGCTATATAGCTCCATATTAGCCTGTCTTTGCGCTTCTAAGGCTTCTAACTCCGCATTGACATCTTCTACAAATGGAATCTGTGAAAGCAGCGTAGCGTCGCTTACAGTGCCTTTAAGAGAGTTTACTAATTGAATAGTAGCTGAAATATCTTCTGCAATATTTCTCTTGAAGTCGATTTGAATATCTCTAAACACTTCTTCGCCAAGAGTAAGAGTAGCAACTCCGCAGATAATCTCAACTCTACGTTGTAAAGCCTTTTTCATTCTACCTTCAATAATGCCTGCTCTTGTTTCCATTCCAGTTAAACGGTATTTGATTGCAATACCAGAGCTAACTCCGCCAACAAAAGTCTCAGAACTAAAGTCTGGGCATTGTGCAATGCGGTAGATGCTGTCATGAACTCTCTTGAGCATGTTTTCAATCTGTGCATCATTAACTTGTTTTGTCAAGTATGCGGCAGACGCACCTTCTGGCAGAATCATAACTCGATTCTGTTTCATAATAGCGATCTCTTCTGGCTCTAAGTCCCCGCCTGTAATTGTCATATAGGCATCAACAAAAGCAGAGTAGTCGTCAATCTCATCATTTAAAATTTCGTTTGCCGCGTCTTGTAAACCGATAATGCAATCGAAGATAGACTTTTCATCTGGTAATGCGAAAATGTTAGCTGGACATTGTCCAAAGTAATGAGGCTCTTCTCCAACAAAAGTAAGATAACCGTTATGACCAGACATTGTGTAATGTTTCACATAAGCGTCCGCATAAACATCTACATTTTGAATATTGGAGTTATCCCATTCATTAGCTTTATACATTCTAACGAAATACATTAAGTCACCAGATAATGTATCATCACAGATTGCAAAGCAGCTTGTTGGATTGATAAGGCGGAAACGTGTCTTTCCGTCATTGTCAATATACATTAATTCTGCGGCAGTCCCGTATACAAGCGCGTCAAGCAAGAAGTCCGCGTCTTCAGTTTGATAGTCATTGTATCTAAGCACGTCCATAATATCCTCAATATCTTGTTCACTTTGATATGAGATATGTCCTGGAGTAGCAATATAACCTGTATAACTATCGGTAATGTTCTTACAGTAGTTCGTTACAGTCTTACTACATGGCTTGCTTGGATCAGAATAAGTCTTGTTTAAAATCTTCTGAATACCATCGTAGTAATTTTTCATTTTCTCTCTGTAAGGTTTTTCATTTAAGTTAAAGCGATTTATCATCTTTGATAATAAATCAGCTGTTAATTCCGTTTCTCTATTTAAAAAATACATTTCTACCTCCTATAC
>CAZJAA010000049.1:0-12945 GCA_964544055.1 uncultured Lachnospiraceae bacterium
CTCCCGAAAATAAAGGTTTAGAAAGAAAAATAAGGTAGTAAATTTGACACTACCAATAAGATGCCGGAGGAACAAAAATGAATGTAAATGAATATCAAAAACAGGCAATGACAACATTAAATCCTGAGCTGAACAAAAAGGATGTGCTTATCAACAGTGTCATGGGGCTTTGTGGTGAGTCCGGGGAAGCCATTGATATTGTAAAAAAGTGGCTGGCACAGGGCCATGAACTCGACAAAGACCATTTAGCAAAAGAATTGGGGGATATTGCCTGGTACCTGGCAGAGGCAGCAACTGCGTTAGAGCTGTCTCTGGAAGAAATTTTTCAGGCAAATCTGGATAAACTGAAGAAAAGATATCCGGAAGGCTTTGATACCCAAAAATCAATCGTACGCTTCCGGGGAGATTTATAACGGTTGATTTGCCAGCAGAATAAGAAAAAGCGTTACGAGGCGTGTAATGCCTGTAAATTCCCCTGTTCCGAGCTATCTTGAGAATAAAGAGTTATGGAACGTTACAATTTCAAAGAGTGGAGGAGAAAGAAAAAAACTCCGGAATTCTTTTTTTGTAAACGTAGTAGCCTTTTACGTTGCAGGAGAGCAGAAGCTTTTCGGCTTTTGCAAATTCGGTTGCAATTTTATCCGAGGAATGACCGTCAGAACCGATGGTGAGAAGCTCGCCGCCAAGTTCTAAATAGCGTTTTAATACTTCAAGCTTTGGATGAAAGCATGGCAGTCCCTTGATGAGGCCTGCGGTGTTGATTTCCAGAGCTTTGTTTTTTTGGATAAGAAGCTTTAAAATTTCGTCCAGAAGCTCTGCATATTCTTTGTAAACGTAATCCTTGGTTCCGCAGTCGGCAGGAATGTAGCGGATTAAATAGTCCAGATGTCCAAGCGAATCAAAATTATCATATTCCGTTAAAGAAACAAGCATATCATTGAAATATCTGCTCAGGATGTCCTTTGGTAAACGGTTGCGCCAATATTCTTCGTAATAAGGATCTTCATTTCCCAAAAGATGAATGGAACCTAAAACAAAGTCAAATGGGTAGTCCGAAAGAAGCCGATGCATTTGAACATTCAGGTCGTTTCTTCCGGGACGAAGTCCCAGTTCAATGCCGATGCCCAGTGTTAAGCTGTTTTGACAAGATTCCTTGAGCGGTGTAAGTGCAGTAAAGTATTTTTGTGGGTTAAATTCGAATAACGGGGCTTCTTTTGTGCTTCCCGGATATTCCAAATCCATGTGATCGGTGAGCGTCAGGTGGGTGAGCTGTTTTTTTATAGCCCCTTGTATCATGGATTCCGGAGACACATCGGAGTCTGTGGAAAAATTGCAATGGGTATGTTGATCGGCTTTTATCATGGTCGTTGCCCTTTTCTGTCTGGTATTTTTTGTGTGCAATTCGGTTTTGCTTATTCCTCCAGCAAAGTTAATCCGGAGATGTCCGGTGATGCCATCATGGAGTAATTGGTATAATATACAACAAATCCTGGCTTGCCGCCGGCAGGCTTTTTTACCTGCTTTTTTTCTACATAGTCAATTTCGACTTTGTCGTTGTCTCTGCCTTTGGAGTAGTAGGCGGCAAGAGCAGCCGCTTCCTCATAGGCACGGTCCGGCAATTCGCCCTCCATTCCGGCCGTTTTTAAAATTACATGGGAGCCGGGGATTCCTTTCGCATGAAACCACCAGTCGTTACCGGAGGCAAAGTGAAAGGTCAGCTCATCATTTTGCAGGTTGTTTTTTCCAACATATAAGTGATAACCATCGCTGGATAAATAATGTAGTGGTGTATGCTTCAGTTTTATTTTCTGCGGCTTTTTTTTGCTGTTTTTATCGATGTGGCGTCGCAGATAACCGCTTTCTATTAATTCTTCTTTAATGGCATTTAAGTCATCCTCGGTTAGTGCCAGCTCCAGGGAAAGACGCACACTTTCCATATATTCCAGAGCTTCCTTTGTTTCTTTGATATGGATGGTAAGTGCTTCATAGGTTCGTTTTAATTTATTGTATTTTTCAAAATATTTTTTGGCATTTTCCATGGAAGTGAGCGTGTCATCCAGGGGAATGGTGATTTCTTCGTTCGTGTAGTAGTTCAGTGCCTGCATGGATTTTGCCCCCGGCTCCACACCATAGCCGTAGGCAGTGATAAGCTCACCGTATATTTTGTAATTTTTGCGTTTTTCTGTGTCTTTCATCTGCTTGAGCTGCAGGTCATATTTTTTGGATTCCCGTTCAATGGCAGTGTTTACGATGCGACGCAAGTCTGCGGATTTTTGATGGATGCGTGTCAGCTGGTTCTTTTTTGCATAGTAATCCTCCAGAACCAGGGAAATACTGTCATATGGATGGATTGTAAGGTGTTCGGCAGGGTGTTTCTCATAGCAGGAAAGTGGAACGGCAGAAAATTCTACCGGAGCATCCTCTTTAAAAATAATGCGAGGAGAAAAGCTGCCTTCTTTGATGCTTTCTGCAAAGCGGTTTAACACCTTAAACAGGTGGACACCGAAATCAGTCGGCAGGGTATTTGCAGATTGGTCGGAGGAAAGTCCGGCGCGGTGGCAAAGCTCCTCTGCCATAACCGGGCTGATTCCGATAAGTCCGGTATACAGTGCCTTGGAAAGAGGAAGAGGCTTGTTCATTACAAATTGCTGCAGGCTTTCTTCGGTCAGAGTGAGCAAATCTGCTTTTTCAACGGTTTGAGGAAGAAAATAATTTCGCCCCGGTAGCACCTCGCGGACGGAGCTTACAAAACCGGAAATGTGCTTGATGCTGTCTACAATCGTATAGTTTTCGTCACAAAGAATAATATTGCTGTGCTTGCCCATAATTTCAATAATCAGGTGCTTTGTTTTTAAATCACCGATTTCATCCAGATGTTCGATGGTGATATCCAGACTGCGTTCCAGTCCCGGCTGCGTTATAGAAATAATGCGTGCACTGTTGAAATGCTTGCGCAGCAGCATACAGAAATTTGGTGCGGTCAGCGGAGCAGGCTTGGTGTTTTCGGTCAGGTAAACTAGAGGGAGCGAAGCGTCTGCGGATAAAAAAAGCTTATAGATGTTATATTGTTTTATAGTGAGAATAAGCTCATCCTTTTCCGGCTGTGCAATTTTCTGGATGCGCCCTCCGGCAAGAGTGTCGTTTAATTCTTTTGCTAAACATGCAATGGTAATTCCGTCAAATGCCATAATACTTTGTCCTTTCTTATCTGAAGCTTTAATGTATTATACTATAAATCCCGGATTAATACAAATCAACTTTTCTGCTTTGTAACATTTTTTATAAAATAAAAAAGAACGTAAATCTTGACATTATGTCAAAGAAAGAATATACTTTATTTTACGGTTTGATAGAACAAACCGATGGAAGCGTGCCATAAAGGTTCTTTTTTCATCGGTTATTCACATAAGCTTTATTTCAGAAAGGAGTCGTAACTATGACAAAAATTGATATTATTTCCGGATTTTTAGGTGCAGGAAAAACAACTCTTATTAAGAAGCTGTTAGACGGTGCATTCCAGGGAGAAAAGGTTGTTTTAATTGAAAATGAGTTTGGTGAAATCGGTATTGACGGTGGTTTCTTAAAGGATGCCGGAGTAGAAATTACGGAAATGAATTCCGGTTGTATCTGCTGTTCTTTAGTGGGTGATTTCGGCAAGGCGTTAAAAGAAGTAGTAGACCGCTTTGCACCGGATCGCATTATTATTGAGCCGTCCGGCGTTGGCAAGCTGTCTGATGTTATCAAGGCAGTGCAGGATGAGCAGGACGAGCTTTCTGGAGCGGCATTAAATTCCTTCAGTGCTGTTGTGGATGCTTCCAAGGCGAAAATTTATATGAAGAATTTTGGCGAGTTTTTCAATAATCAGGTAGAAAGTGCCAAGACCATTATTTTAAGCCGTACCCAGAATGTAAAGGAAGAAAAGCTGGAGCAGGTAGTTGCCATGTTAAAGGAGCATAATAAGGATGCAGCAATCATCACAACTCCATGGGATGAACTGGACGCTGCCCTGGTGCTTTCTGTAATGGAAAAGAAGACAAGCTTTGAAGATGAAATGTTAGAGGAAATGAAGCATCATGAGCATGAACATCACCATGAACATGAGCATCACCATGAACATGAGCATCACCATCATGAGCATGAGGAGGGAGAATGCTGCTGCGGTCATCATCATGCCGAGGACGAACATGAGCATCATCATCATGAGCACGAAGAGCATGAGCATCATCATGAGCATGGAGAAGGCTGTACCTGTGGCTGTCATGATCACCACGAAGGACATCATCATGCAGATGAAGTATTTACAAGCTGGGGAAAAGAAACACCACACAAGTATACAAGGGACGAAGTGGAAACTGTGCTTGTGAAGCTGGCAGAAACAAATGAGCTTGGTACGATTTTGCGTGCAAAAGGCATGGTTGCCAGCGTGGATGGAAATTGGATTTACTTTGACCTTGTTCCGGGAGAATATGAGTTAAGAGAAGGTCAGGCAGATTATACCGGCAAGCTTTGCGTCATTGGAACCGATTTAAAGGAAGAAGCATTGGCAGAAGCCTTTCATTGTTAATTTGCCATAAGAAATGAGGGATAGTATGAACGTAACACCTGTATATCTGATTACCGGTTTTCTGGATAGCGGAAAAACCACGTTTTTGCGGGATACCCTGCAGGACAGTGAGTTTTTGGATGAATCGGAAAAAACAGTTTTGCTTCTTTGCGAAGAAGGCGAAGAAGAATATGATATGGAGGTTCTTGCCGAAAAGAATGTAACGGTTCTGACGGTGGAGAAGGAAGAGGATTTGAATCCTCGTTTTCTGATGGAGCTTAAAAAGACGTATAAGCCGGACAAGCTGATGATTGAGTTTAACGGCACATGGAGTGTTTCAAGGTTGCTGGAAAATGGTTTTCCGAGCGGCTGGGAGCTTGCCCAGATGATTACTACGGTGGATGCCGGAACATTTGAAGCCTACATGAATAATATGCGTCAGATGATGATGGAGCAGATTGGCTACACGGAGCTGGTGATTTTTAATCGCTGTACGGCAGAAACAAAGAAGAATTCTTTCCGTAAGGCTGTGAAAACCTTCAACCGCCGTGCACAGGTTGTATATGAGGCACTGGATGGGGAAGATGGCGTAGAGGATGAAATCGAACTTCCATATAACATGGATGCACCGGTCATAGAGATAGAGGATGATGATTATGGCATTTTCTATCTGGATGCGCTGGACGACCCTAAAAAATATGAAGGGAAAACAGTACGTTTTACGGCCATGGTATACCGTGGCAAGGAACTTCCAAAGGGAACCTTTGTGCCGGGGCGTTTTGCCATGACCTGTTGTGCGGATGACATTACCTTTATCGGATTTCTGTGCAAGGGTGAGCAGGCAAATTATTTTAAGTTGCGGGAATGGGTAAAGGTTACTGCAAAAATAAAATGCGAGTATTATAAGGAATACGAAGGCGAAGGTCCGGTTCTTTATCTGGAAAAGATTGAACTGACAAAAAAGCCGGAGGAACATTTGCTTTACATGAATTAGTACAGGGCAAAAATACGCTCGGAATGGAGGAATATGAGTCAGAATATCAGTTTAAATCTGGATAATGCAGACAAGCTTACAGTGATAGGCAAGGCATTTTCATCAGAAGTGCGCATTGAACTGATGAAGCTTTTATGCCATTGTAGTCTGAATGTGAATGAAATTGCGGAACGGCTGCAGATTCCTCCGTCTTCTGCAGCAATGCATGTGAAAGTGCTGGAAGAAGCCGGATTAATCCGTACAGAGCTTTTGCCGGCAGTTCGTGGTTCTATGAAAGTGTGTCATAAGGCAACGGATGAAATTGTTATTGCGGCAAGTACTGCCCAGGGAACGGAAAAAGTAGAAATCATCAATATGCCAATCGGTTCTTATGTTGACTACAAGGTGCTTCCTACCTGTGGTCTGGTCAGTGAGAAGGGACCGATTGGTGAAGAAGATGAGCCGCGCTGCTTTTATCATCAGGACAGAGCACTTGCCCAACTTTTGTGGTTTGGTGAGGGGTATGTGGAATACCGTTTTCCAAATCATGTATTGACGGCTGCCAGAGAAAAAAGACTGGAACTTTCCATGGAACTGTGTTCAGAGGATCACGAATACAATCTGGATTTTCCATCGGACATTACGGTCTGGGTAAACGGAGTAGAAGCCGGAACATGGGTCTGTCTTTCTGATTTTGGCGGAAGAAGAGGTGCCTGGAATCCGGAGTGGTGGCCGGATAAAAATACGCAGTATGGCTTGCTGAAAACGTGGATTTTAGCGGAAAACGGCACCTGGCTCGACAATGAAAAACTGAGCAATGTGAGTTTGAAGGAATATCATTTAAACGAATCGGACTATATTTCGGTTCGTATCGGTGTGAAAGAAAATGCACTTCATAAAGGCGGCATCAATCTGTTTGGCGAAAAATTCGGCGATTATGCTCAGGGAATCCGCATGGCTTTATACTACGAAGAATAAGAGAGAAAAGGAACATAATACAGCCTCCGGCATATCTTGATAAAGAAGAGATACCGGAGGTATTTTATGCCTAAAATTATAATAGATGCCGGACATGGCGGCTACGACAATGGAGCAACCTATAATGGAAGAAAGGAAAAGGATGATAATCTGGCACTGGCACTTGCCGTTGGAGAAATTCTTGCGGACAGCGGGATTGACGTGGGGTATACGAGGGTTGAGGATGTATATCAGTCTCCGGTGGATAAGGCAAGGAATGCAAACCAGCAGGCAGGAGATTATCTTGTTTCCATTCATCGAAATTCTAGCCCAGTGCCTAATACGTATTCTGGAGTACAGTCTCTGATTTATACCGAAGGCAGTGTAATGGCTCAGATGGCGGAAAACATTAATCAGGAAATGGAGCAGGTGGGTTATCCAAATCTCGGTACAGACCTTCGCCGAAATCTTGCGATTTTGCGCCGAAGCAGTATGCCTGCCATTTTAGTGGAGGCTGGATTTATCAATACAGATGCAGATAATGCTTTATTCGATCAGAGGTTTACGGAAACGGCACAGGCAATTGCAGATGGTATTATTGGAACGCTGCTTCAGACCGGGGAGCTGGAATTTGAGCCGGGAGATGATGAAATAAAAATATACCGTGTACAGACAGGACTGTTCCGAAACCGGGTAAATGCAGAAACAATGGCCGCACAGCTGAGAAACATGGGATATTCAGTGACAATTGAACTCTCCGGGGATTTGTATGCAGTCAAAGTGGGAGAATATACCAGTCTGGAAGAAGCAGCGCAGGCAGAACAAGGCTTAAGACGTATGGGCTATGATACACTAATTGTTTCAAGATAGGAGTGATTGCATCGCGGCCGGAAAATTTGAGAGGATGTATGGAAGCGACTTTGTCATATATATTCAAAAGTTTACATCACAACAGAGTCGTGCGACCTTTTAATATGGCAGTTTGAAAAATTCTCAAATTTTCCGCCGGATTCGCTGCATCTTTTGAAAAAAAATTGAAATCCAAGTTGACGGACGAAAAAAAATCATCTATAATGAATTAGATATATGTATAAAGATAACATGAGAGGTACATTATGATAAAAAGCATGACCGGTTTCGGCAGGTTTGAGTTTGCCGGTGCAGAACGAAAAATCACGGTGGAAATGAAGTCAGTAAATCATCGTTACAGTGAAATTTCCATCCGGATGCCCAAAAAACTCAATATGTTCGAATCCAATATACGGAATGTATTAAAGCAGTATATCAGTCGTGGCAAGGTAGACATGTTTATCACTTATGAGGATGAATCAGAGGGAAAAGCGTGTGTACGTTACAACGAGGAAATTGCAGCAGAGTATCTTGGCTATCTCAGAAAAATGGGTGAAACTTTCGGACTGGAAGATGACATTCGTGTTTCCACACTTTCCAAGTATCCGGAGATATTTGTTTTAGAGGAACAGATACAAAATGAGGAAGATATCTGGAATGACATTGAAACAGCTGTCCGGGGCTGTGCTGAAAAATTTGTCCAGACCAGAATTGATGAGGGCAATCATCTGAAGGAGGACGTTATTCAGAAACTGCATGGCATTCTGACGATGGTGGACAAAATAGAAGAGCGTTCGCCGCAGATTGTGGCAGAATACCGTGAAAAACTTCGAAGTAAAGTGGAAGAGCTGCTTGGCGATACCAAGCTGGACGAGTCGGTGCTGGCAACGGAAATTACAATTTTTGCAGATAAAATCTGTGTGGATGAAGAAACGGTTCGTCTTCGTGCCCATGTAGTCAACATGATTAATACTCTTGAACTGGGCGAAAATATTGGCCGCAAGCTAGATTTTATCGCACAGGAAATGAACCGTGAGGCGAATACCACTTTATCCAAAGCAAATGACATGGAATTATCCAATGTTGCAATTGATTTAAAAACAGAAATTGAGAAAATCAGAGAACAAATTCAGAACATTGAGTAGTAACAAGAAATTTTTTTATAAAAGGAGAGAAATATATGTTACATCCATCTTATGCAGAATTAATCCAGGCAATAAACAGTGACGTTGTAGAAGGCGAACAGCCTGTTGTAAACAGCAGATATTCCGTTGTTCTTGCAACAGCCAAGAGAGCAAGACAGCTGATCAACGGTGCAGAACCGCTTTGTGACAAAATCCCATGTAATAAGCCACTTTCCATTGCAGTGGAAGAGGTTTATGAAGGAAAAGTAAAAATTCTTGGTGATGAAGGTGAGGATGCGTAAGAAAAAAACTGTTTTCCGGGAATATGCCGTTTACCTGTTTATACTTGTCTTTGTGCTGTTTTTGGCACCTGAATTTTTGACAGAAAAATATCTGGTGGACGGAACCTCTATGGAAAATTCCCTGCATGATGGAGATCAGGTTCTGGTTGAAAAAATCAGTCGTTATTTTAGCGGACCGGAGCGTTTTGATATTGTGGTTTTTACAAAAAATCACGGTACATATAAAAAAGCATATATCAAACGTGTTATCGGTCTTCCTGGGGAAACGGTGCAAATTATTGACAATCACATTTTTATCAACGGAGAGAAACTTCTGGAAAATTATGGGAAAAGCCCTATAGAGAGTGCCGGAATTGCTTCGGAACCACTGGTTCTTGGTGAAAATGAATATTTTGTGCTGGGAGATAATCGGAAAGTAAGCGCAGACAGCCGGGAAAAAAATGTCGGTCCCGTAAAAAAAGAAGAGCTTGAAGGCGTGGTATTATTGCGAGTTGCTCCTTTTTCTGCGTTTGGTCGCATTAAATAACCGTCAGAAGTACCATGTTTTATTTCTTGAAAACAAAAGAATGTCAAAAAAATCACAAAATCACAAAATAGTACTTGATATTTTAGCATTCTTTAGTTAAAATATGTTATGGGTTCGTTCTTTGATACAAAAGCGGACAAATAATTCTATCATGAAGGAATATTCTGCTGTTGCAGTTTTCCATGGCAAAAGCAGCTTTCTTCAAAAAATAAGGAGGATTACAAAAATGGCAGTAAGAGTAGCAATCAATGGTTTTGGTCGTATCGGTCGTCTTGCATTCAGACAGATGTTCGACGCAGAAGGATACGAGGTAGTAGCAATCAACGACTTAACAAGTCCTGATATGCTTGCTCACTTATTAAAATATGACACAGCACAGGGTACTTATAAGTATGCTGCTTCCGTAGAAGCTGGTGAGGATTCCATCACAGTAAACGGCAAGAAGATTACAATTTACAAGATGGCTAATGCAGCTGAGCTTCCATGGGGCGAGCTTGACGTAGACGTAGTATTAGAGTGTACCGGTTTCTACTGCTCCAAGGAAAAGGCATCCGCTCATCTTACAGCAGGTGCAAAGAAGGTAGTTATTTCCGCTCCGGCTGGTAACGATCTTCCTACTATTGTTTACAACGTAAACCACAACACATTAACAGCAGATGACAAGATCATCTCCGCTGCTTCCTGTACAACAAACTGCTTAGCTCCAATGGCTAAGGCATTAAATGATTTCGCTCCAATCCAGTCCGGTATCATGACAACAGTTCATGCTTACACTGGTGACCAGATGATTCTTGACGGCCCACAGAGAAAGGGTGACAAGAGACGTGCTCGTGCAGGCGCTCAGAACATCGTTCCAAACTCCACAGGTGCAGCTAAGGCAATCGGCTTAGTTATCCCAGAGTTAAACGGCAAGTTAATCGGCTCCGCTCAGCGTGTTCCTACCCCTACAGGTTCTACAACTATCTTAGTTGCAGTTGTTAAGGGTAAGGTTACAAAGGAAGAAATCAACGCAGCAATGAAAGCAGCAGCTACAGATTCCTTTGGTTACAACACAGACGAAATCGTATCCTCCGATGTTATCGGTATGACATATGGTTCCCTGTTCGATGCCACTCAAACTATGGCAATTGCTATGGAAGACGGCAACACTCAGGTACAGGTTGTTTCCTGGTATGACAACGAGAACAGCTACACATCCCAGATGGTTAAGACAATTAAGTACTTCGCTGAATTAGCATAAATTGTCTTAGATTCAGAACAATAAGCTATTGTTTTGAGTTTCTGAGTGATTTTGACTCCATAAGGGTCCGGTCGTTTTGGACCGGACCCTTTATTAAATTCATGGAAATCAATCCTATGAATTTAATAGCGTCCTGCAAGAATGTATGTCTGCGCACAAGTAAGTTTGTCGCAGATGGACTTGCCCGGCGTGGAATGTACCGTGACACATTCCTTATTATCATAAGAAAGGCAGGAATTTTCGATGTTAAACAAGAAATCCGTAGATGATATCAACGTAAAAGGCTTACGCGTTTTAGTAAGATGTGACTTCAATGTGCCATTACAGGATGGCAAGATTACAGACGATACTCGTCTGGTAGCAGCACTTCCTACCATCAAGAAGTTAATTAACGATGGCGGCAAGGTTATCCTTTGTTCCCACCTTGGCAAGCCAAAGGGTGAGCCAAAGCCAGAGCTTTCTTTAGCTCCGGTAGCAGTAGCCTTAGAAGCTCTTCTTGGACAGAAGGTTACTTTCGCAGCAGATGCAACGGTTGTTGGCGACAATGCAAAGGCAGCAGTAGCAGCTATGAAGGATGGCGATGTTGTTCTTCTTGAGAACACCCGTTACCGTGCAGAAGAAACAAAGAACGGCGAAGCGTTCTCCAAGGAACTGGCTTCCCTTTGCGATGTATTCGTAAATGACGCATTTGGTACTGCACACAGAGCACACTGCTCCAACGTTGGTGTTACCCAGTTCGTAGATACCGCAGTAGTTGGTTACTTAATGCAGAAGGAAATTGACTTCCTCGGCAATGCAGTAAACAACCCGGTAAGACCATTCGTTGCAATTCTTGGTGGTTCCAAGGTTTCCTCCAAGATTTCAGTTATCAACAACCTGCTGGATAAGGTAGATACTCTTATCATCGGTGGTGGTATGGCTTATACTTTCATGAAGGCTCAGGGTTATGAGGTTGGTAAGTCCCTTCTGGAAACAGATTATCTTGATTACGCAAAGGAAATGCTTGCAAAGGCTGAAAAGAACGGCGTTAAGTTATTACTTCCTATTGATACGGTTGTATCCAAGGAATTCTCTAACGATGCTCCTTTCCATACCGTAGATCTTGGCGGCATCGAAGCAGATGAAGAAGGCTTAGATATTGGCGAAAAGACACGCGAGCTTTATGCAGACGCTATCAAGAATGCAAAGACAGTTGTCTGGAACGGACCAATGGGCGTATTCGAAATGTCCAATTTTGCAAAGGGTACAATTGCGGTAGCAGAGGCTTTGGCTAATATTGACGCTACTACCATCATCGGTGGCGGTGACTCCGCAGCAGCAGTGAACCAGCTTGGTTTTGGTGACAAGATGTCCCATATTTCCACTGGCGGCGGTGCTTCCTTAGAGTTCCTGGAAGGTAAAGAGCTTCCAGGCGTAGCAGCAGCTAACGATAAGTAATCCATTAAATTACTTAAAATGTCAGGGGTATATTACCCCTGGCACTTTAGGTTATAACAGAAAGGGTATCAATCATGCGTAAGAAAATTATTGCAGGTAACTGGAAAATGAATAAGACTCCAAGTGAGACCGTAAAGCTCATTGAAGAGTTAAAGCCATTAGTAAAGAATGACGAAGTAGATGTAGTATTCTGCGTTCCGGCCATTTCTTTAACAACCGCTATTGAGGCTGCGAAGGGCTCCAATATTGAAATCGGTGCAGAAAATATGTTCTACGAAGAGTCCGGTGCTTATACCGGAGAAATCGCTCCAAATATGTTAACAGACATCGGTGTAAAGTATGTAATTCTTGGTCATTCCGAGAGAAGAGAGTACTTTGCAGAAACAGATGAAACAGTAAACAAGAAGGTTTTAAAGGCATTTGAGCATGGTATCACACCAATCATCTGCTGCGGTGAGTCCCTTACCCAGAGAGAACAGGGCGTTACCATGGACTGGATTCGTATGCAGATTAAGATTGCATTCCGTAACGTTACTGCAGAGCAGGCAGCAAAGGCTGTGATTGCTTACGAGCCAATCTGGGCAATCGGCACAGGCAAGGTTGCCACAACCGAGCAGGCAGAAGAGGTTTGCGCAGGCATCCGTGCCTGCATCGGTGAGCTTTATGATGAAGCTACCGCACAGGCTATCCGCATCCAGTATGGCGGCAGCGTTTCCGCAAGCTCTGCTCCGGAATTATTTGCTCAGGCAAATATCGACGGTGGTTTAGTTGGCGGTGCAAGCTTAAAGCCTGATTTTGGTAAGATTGTAAACTACAAATAACTGCGTTATTTGATAGTCTAGAACTATAACAAGCAATAAAAATATTGTGCAACTTGCTCAATAAAACACGTTAAAACATGACAAAAGACCATTCGATTTAGTGAAAAGTGCTAGTTGAATGTAAACGCTCCATAGTGCGTACCTTTTAATTGCCCAGCCTTTCTGCGATAATA
>CAZJAA010000050.1:0-11912 GCA_964544055.1 uncultured Lachnospiraceae bacterium
AACTAATCTGTGAAGCGAGGAAATCCAAAATGTCATTCAGAATATCCTCACGCTCAATGCCGTTGCGTTCCACAATATCTTTGACATACAGCTCGCTGTACAGAGAGGACAGGTAATCCTTTTTATCCTTCTCATCTGTTAATGCCAGTTGGCGTGGCATGCCGCCGTAAAGCATATAGGTGTCCAGAGCCTTTCGCTCATCGCCGCCCACATGAGAGTAGAACTCCTCAAAGGACAGAGGAAATACATGGATTTGGGTAGCACGGCCACGGAACTCTGTAGCGATGTCTTTAGACAATCCTTTTGAGTTGCTACCGGTCACATATACATCCAAATTCTTATATGCCTTGAGCTCATTGAGCATATCATAGATGGAAACCTCAATACCGCCATTTTCTTTGTCGATAACCTTGGTAGTAAGCTGAACTTCATCTATGAAAAGATAGAATTTCTCGTCTTTCTTTCCAGAAACAAGGTCTTCAATATATTCACAAAGCGTGATTGGATTTCTGAACTTATAGTAACGTCTCTGGTCCAATTCGATTTTTATGATATGGTCTTCCTGAACTCCCTGTGAGAGAAGATACTCGTAGAACAGGTCAAACAGCAATACCGACTTTCCGCAGCGGCGGATGCCAGTGATTACTTTGACCTCGCCGTTCCACATATGATGAATCATGCGATTCAAATAAGAATCTCGTTTAATCATTACAGTTACCTCGTACTTGTGACGATTTCGTCGCTACTTTCTTGTATAGTATACCACGATTTTCTCAAATTATCAATAGCACCGTAGAAAGTTTATGATAAAGTTACGACATTTGAGAAAATCAAGATGTATGCAAGAGGATGGGAGTACCAAAGGATTTGGCATGGCAGGAAATAGGCGTCGTGGTCACTGGTTCACAACACACACAGTTGCCGTTAACATGGCAATGACAAAAGAAAGACTGATAAACAGTGGCTTTTATGATTTAGCCATTGCCTATCAGTCAGTGCACATCAACTATTGAAACCGCTGTGTACTGAACGGTACGCACGAGGGTGTGAGAGGACGGCGGTTAGTCACCGCCTCCTACTCTATTGCTATAATTTTGTGGACCAATTAGAGCAGTCGATTACTTTTGTAGCGAAGCCCTCGTAAAATTCAGGTTCATGACAGATTAAAACGATGCTGCCTTTATAGACGGTCAGTGCGCGTTTTAATTCTTCCTTGGCATCAACATCCAGATGGTTGGTCGGTTCGTCAAGAAGAAGGACGTTTGTTTCCTTGTTGATTAGTTTGCAAAGACGTACCTTTGCCTGCTCACCGCCGGAAAGAACGCGCACCTGACTTTCAATATGTTTCGTTGTCAGACCGCATTTTGCGAGTGCAGACCGTACTTCGTACTGGGTATATGCCGGAAATTCCTGCCACAGTTCTTCAATACAGGTGTTGTTTAAGGAGCCACTCATTTCCTGCTCAAAATAACCGGTATAGAGGTAATCGCCGAGGGTTACTTCACCTGAAATAGAGGGAATCAGCCCCAGGATACTTTTTAACAGAGTGGTTTTACCAATGCCGTTTGCTCCGGTAAACACAAGCTTGTCACCACGTTCCATAGCAAAATTGATAGGCGTGGAAAGAGGCTCGTCATAACCGATAATCAGGTTGTTTGTCTGAAAAATATATCGACCGGCAGCACGAGCTTCTTTAAAATTAAATTCCGGCTTTATCCGCTCTGGTGCCAGCTCGATGATATCCATTTTATCCAGTTTTTTCTGGCGGGACATTGCCATGTTTCGGGTGGAAACTCTTGCCTTGTTTCTTGCAACAAAATCTTTCAGTTCACTGATTTCCTGCTGCTGGCGTTTATAAGCAGCCTCCAGCTGGGATTTTTTCATTTCGTAAACTTCCATAAACTTGTCATAATCACCAACATAGCGAGTGATTTCTCCGTTTTCTACATGGTAAATCAGGTTTACAACGCTGTTTAAAAACGGAATATCGTGGGAAATTAGGATGAAAGCGTTGTCGTAGTTTTGCAGATAACGTTTTAACCATTCAATATGCTGGACGTCAAGATAGTTGGTAGGCTCGTCTAACAGCAGGATGTCCGGTTTTTCCAAAAGGAGCTTGCCAAGCAGCACTTTGGTACGCTGACCGCCGGATAATTCGGTAACATCCTTATCCAGACCAATATCCTCCAGACCAAGAGCACGTCCTACTTCTTCAACTTTTGAGTCGATGTTATAGAAGTCGTGGGATTCTAACAAATCCTGCAGGGTTCCTACTTCTTCCATTAAGCTGGTCATTTCTGCTTCGTCTGCTTCGCCCATAGAACAATACAGCTCGTTGATTTTTTCTTCCATTTCGAACAAAAAGTTAAAGGCGGATTTTAGTACATTGCGTATGGTCATCCCGGCGGTTAATACGGAATGCTGGTCTAAATAACCGACACGGACATTTTTATTCCATTCAATACTGCCCTCATCCGGCATCAATCTGCCAGTAATAATATTAAAAAAAGTGGATTTTCCCTCACCGTTGGCACCAATAAGTCCGATGTGCTCGCCTTTGAGCAGGCGAAAGCTGACATCATGGTAAATCATACGGTCGCCAAAACCATGGGAAAGATGGGATACATTTAATATACTCATTACAAGACTCTCCTCTTTATTACGACTAAAACTTTTGTACCAGCGTATCATATTATAACGAAAATGAGAAAGAAATACAAGGAAAACTAACGGTTTCTTAATGCTTTTCTTATGGAAAACTTTTTGCAGGTATGCTAGGATAATTTTAATCATTCGATGTAAAAGGAGTTTTGTGAATGAGCACGGAGAACAGATTTGGCGAATTTATTGCTAATTTGCGTAAAGAGAAACAAATATCACTGGAACAGTTAAGTGATGGATTATGTGATTTATCGACATTGAGCCGGTTTGAACGTGGGGAGAGAGAACCGGACAGGCTTCTGCAAAACCGCATTTTAAGCAGACTTGGTGCAGTGCCGGAAAATTATGAGAATTTTCTGTATTATAAGGATTATTGCCGCTGGGAAAAACGTCAGGGTATTGTACATAACATTCTGGAAGAAAACATAGAACAGGCACGCTTACTGACAGAATCGTATAAAAAGGAATATGATATGTCATCTCCTCTGGAACGGCAGTTTTATCTGGCTATGCTTGTGCAGATTAAACGCTATGAAGGCAGCGGAAAACAGGAATTGGCACCAATGTTTGAAGAGGCGCTTGCACTGACGGTACCGGGTGTAAAAGAAAAAGGTCTGAGAAACCGTATTTTGTCACTGGAAGAACTGAATTTGCTGCTGGAATATATGTTTTGCCGAGAGGATAAGGAAGCACCAGAATTTTACGAAAGTCTTTTGGAATATATTATCAAACTTGAATGCACAACGCTGGCAATGGCAAAAATTTATCCAAAGATTGTCTATTATTTTTATCTGGCATGGAAAGAAAATGGCACAGAACGTAAAACCCATCCAGAACGCCTGCTGGAACTTTGTGATAACGCAATAGAACTACTACGTGATGCAAACAGAATGTTCTATCTCTGGGAGCTTTTCTGCATGCGTGAAGAACTTGTACCTTACCTGAAAAAAGAAATCAGCACGGATGAAAGCTTCCTCAAACGCCAAAAACAATGTACAGACTGGAAAATGACGCTGGAAGCAATCTACAAGGATTATCATGTTTCCATTGCAATGTACGAGTTTTGTTACCTGTATGTAGAAAGTGAAAATTACTGCATAGGTGATGTAATCCGCATCCGAAGAAAAATGTTCGGCATGAGCCAAGAAAAACTAAGCGAAGGAATTTGCGACAGCAGAACGATAAGCAAACTCGAACACCATATCAGCAAACCTCAAAAGGAAATTGTACAAAAACTCTTTGACCGTCTGAATTTATCAACGGAGCTGTGCAGAAAAGAACTTGTGACAGATAAACAGGAAGCAATGGAGAAATATAGTGAATTAAAAGTACAGAATATGAATGAAAATTCAGAGCAGGTAATGAAGATCATTGAGGAATTAAAGCAGATGATATCCCTAGAAGTTCCAACTAACCAACAAGCAATTACTCGCAATGAAGTCATTTGTAGATATAATAAAAAAGAAATGGATATTAGCGAATGCATTTCTCAGATAATTAAAAGTTTAGAATTAACAGTTCCGTACAAAGCTGCAATAAAACTTGGAGAAAAATATTTAACTAATGAGGAGCTAACATGTATACAAAATATTATGGCGAAAGCGGATAATTCATTTTTTGAATTAAGAGAATGTGAACAGGCTTTAGTTGACATGTGTTACCAAATGAAATATCCAATGAATCATATTCGAATTTACGAACTTGTGTTTTCAACTGTTTCGAGCAAGTTGGGAAATGACAGAGAATATGAAATTTCGGATGAGATGGAACGGCAAATTGTAGTCTTATCCCTTAAAGCAAAGCGAATAAAAGCCATTCATGGTGCTTTATATGGAATACTTTGGAATAGTGAGCAGAGAAAAAAGCAGGATGAGGACTATCGGGTAAAAAGAGACTTTATTACAGGTATGACAACGTGTATTAACATGAGTACTTTGTGTAAAAATGTATTTCGAGAAAAGAAGTACCGTGAAAAATTAGAAAAAATAAAGAAAATGGAAAAAGAATGTTAATGGAACCATTCGTATTATGTCGCAAAATTATTTTTATAATTCAGTATTCCAGTGTCCGACATCTCAACGGATGGTTGTTTGGGCTGGATGGACAAATTTATTTGTTCCAGCCGGAACAGACAACTGTCCGGGGAGTCAGGCGGACACGGATACAGAACTATAAAAATAATTTGTAACAGTTAAAAATAGCCAGAAATTATCCTGGCTATCAAATAGAAATTAATCATAGGTGTTCAAATCTGGCCCTAAATCATCGCAGACCTGAATTCCAGCGTTTTCATTCACAGCTTCAACAGCTGGCATACAACTGAATAAAAGTACGAGCAATGCAGCTCCAAGTGCAACAAATTTCTTCATAAGCATTTCCTTTCTTCATTATTTTTTTGTGTTTGTGTGTTTTTTTGAGTTGTAGTGTGTTTCCACATCCACATCATAAAGGAGAAAAAGAAATTTTACATCCGCAGAAGTTGTCAAAATGTGTCGTTTTGACAACTTTGGTAGGTATATTTTTTATTCTAAAACAGATATTATGAAATTATATGAAGAAGTGGCAGGCAATAGCCATCGAAGGGAGTAATGAAACAATGCTGTCCATGGGTAAAATTATACAGCAGTTGCGCAAACAAAACGGCTTGACACAGGATGACCTTGCAGAAGGCATCAGTAGCAAGTCGGCGTTGTCCAGAATGGAGAACGAAATGTGTGAGCCGGATATTTTTACTTTAAATGCATTTATGCAGCGTCTTGGAAAGTCTTTAAGATATTTTGAAATTGTTGTGTCAAACAAGGAGTATGAGCTTTTGCAGAAGAATCAGTATGACAGTTCTTTACAGACGATTGTTGTGGCGGAAAGCGACTTCTTCAAAGATATGCGAGAAGCAAGAGGTTTATCGCAGGAGCAGTTCTGCGCAGAAATATGTGCCAGAGAAACCATTTCCAACATTGAAAATGGAAGAACTCCGCAGAGAAAAAAGGCACGAGTGCTTTTTGAAAGCCTCGGCGAGACGTGTGACAAGTATTATTCCTATGTAGAGACAGATGACTTTGAAGTGTTTGAACTGGTGGAACAGTATCAGCAGAAAATACGGACAAACCCGGAGGCGGCTTTGGAACTGCGTTTGCAGATACAGGAAAGAATTGAAGAAAATCACCCGGTCAACCGTCAGTTCCTGAAAAGCTCGGAACTGCTGGAAAAGAAAATGTCCGGTGACCGGAGGGCTTCGGAGGTTTTAGCTGGTCTGGAACAGTGTCTGCATTTTACTATGCCGGAGTACGATGGAAAAATTTATCGTATGCCCCGCAGACAGGAAAGCTTTATTTTAGATGAAATCGTGGATTGTCTGAAAAAAATGGACAAAATAGAGGCTGCATTTCAACTGGAACAAGAAATAAAACAAAAAAATAATAAAAAATTGAAAATTTCCGCAAAACGTTACAGCTTTTTTAAATAAAGTGTGCTATTCTATCTTTGGTGCCAATACCACTCTGTTGACCCGGTAATGGCATTTTCCTTAGTATTGATGCCCTGATGCATGTATGTAACCTGCAAAGGTTCCTATGTGTATCAGGGCATCGTTTGTTTTATAAGAAATTTTTTTGCGTTTTTATTTTTAGAACGCGGTTGTTTTTTTGGAATATATTGTAGTAACAGGCTATTTGTAGCGTTCTCGGAATGGAGGTTAAGATGGAATTTGAGAATATCCGACCAGAGCATATTTTTAGGCAGATGGGAATCGGACAGAATCTTTTAATTGATTTAAGGGAACCTTTGGAGTACAGGGAAGGACATATTCCCGGAGCAATCGGTATACCTTATGAAAGCTTAAAAAGAAATATTCCAAAGCTGCATCAGTGGAGAGAACAGTGCATGAGAAAGAATGAAAAAGCAACGGTAATCGTGTACTGTGATCGTGGAAATACCAGTCTGCGGGCAGCAAGGGATTTATATAATCAGGGATTTTGCGTAAAAAATGTATATGGAGGAATTTCGGCCTATAAGGGACCAAAAGTAAAAGAGCAGTAGTTTTCCTGTTGACGGAATGCGAAAAAGCCGATAAAATGAAAGGCAGAGGTAAGAGTGAAACCTGATAAACGTAAGGAAAATTATGTAAGACAGGAGCAGAAGATGGAACGTTATGAATTTATCTGCCCATGCCATTTTGGTCTGGAAGCAGTATTAAAACAGGAAATTTTGGATTTGGGCTATGAAATTGTACAGGTGGAGGATGGCAAAGTCACATTTGCCGGTGATGCTACGGCGTTTGCGAGAGCAAATGTTTTTTTAAGAACAACGGAGCGTGTGCTTTGGAAGGTAGGAAGCTTTCACGCAGAAACATTTGAGGAGTTGTTTCAGCAGACGAAGGCCATTCCATGGGAAACGATGATTCCAGTGGATGGAAAGTTCTGGGTAACCAAAGCAAACTCTGTAAAAAGCAAGTTGTTTAGCCCATCTGACATCCAGTCAATTATGAAAAAAGCAATGGTAGAGCGGATGAAGCAGCATTACGGAGTTCAGTGGTTTGAGGAAACTGGTGCCCAATATCCGGTTCGAGTTTCCATATTAAAGGATGAGGTGACGGTTGGAATTGATACGTCCGGAGAGTCGCTTCACAAGCGTGGTTATCGTAAGCTTACGAGCAAGGCACCAATTACGGAAACGCTGGCAGCAGCTCTGATTTTGCTGTCGCCATGGAATAAAGATCGTATTTTGGTTGACCCTTTTTGCGGAAGCGGCACCATTCCGATTGAGGCTGCAATGATAGGTGCCAATATTGCACCGGGCATGAATCGTGAATTTCTGGCGCAGACATGGAGCAATATTCCGAAAAAAATGTGGCCTGCTGCGGTAGAGGAAGCAAAGGCAAAAATCAGAACGGATGTGGAGTTGAACATTCAGGGATACGATTTGGATGGTGAAATTGTAAAAGCAGCAAGGCAGAATGCAAGGCTTGCAGGGGTGGAGCAGTATATTCATTTCCAGCAAAGACCGGTAAGTCAGTTAAATCATCCAAAAAAGTATGGATTTATCATTACGAATCCTCCGTATGGAGAGCGTTTGGAAGAAAAGGCAGCGATGCCGGCTCTTTATAAAGAAATCGGAGAGGCATTTGCCAGACTGGATACCTGGTCGTTTTATGTGATTACAAGCTACGAGGATGCGCAGAAGTATATTGGTAAAAAGGCAGACAAAAACCGTAAGATATACAATGGCATGTTAAAAACCTATCTGTATCAGTTTATGGGTCCGAAACCACCGAAAAAGCCGCTGATAAAAAAAGCCGAATAGAAGAAAAGGCTGCCGCATTTTTGGATGTGGCAGCTTTCGTGCTATTTTGGAGTAACAAGAAGCCTTTGCTTAAAAAAAGCAAGGATATCCTGCATTACTTCCCCAGAATTTAATTCGTTTAACAGTTCGTGGCGTGCTTCCGGATAAATGATTGTGGAAGCTTCTGTAAATCCGAGGGTATTAAGAATCTGCTGCAGCTTTAATATTTCTTTGGAATAGCTGCTGACCGGGTCGTTATCACCTGCAAGAAAGAGAATCGGCTGGTCTTTCCGCATTTTAGCGATGTTTTGTTTTTTGGAGGAGCGGATGGAAAGCCGTACTAGGTCACGGCAGAAGCTTGTGGTACCGATAAAACCACAATAGGTATCATCCATGTATTTTCCGACAACGGTATTGTTTCTGGTGAGCCAGTCGTATTTTGTGCGTACACAGAGTGAAGTGTATTTTTTTCCGCCAAACATCAGCCGGTTTAGAAATGCAGAACGCTTTTTGGAGCCACGAAGTAAAACGGCCATGCCGGAGAAGAAGAAACCGGCATTTTGTGAAAAAACGGAGGGCATAGTGGTGGAGCTGACAATGGCGGCATCAATGTCGTGGTACTGACAGAGTACATTGCGCAGAATGAGCGATCCCATGCTGTGTCCAAAGACAGCAAGCTTTGGATTCCGCCCATTTTCCTTGATATATCGGCAAATGGTAACAGCATCTTCTATCAGCAGGGTATCCCCGTGATTTTTGGCAACAAATCCAAGCTCGGCGAGCTTCTGACCGGTTCCGTGACCGCGGTGGTCGTAGGTATAGACGTCAAAGCCTTCCTGACATAAAAATTGTATAAAAGAGAGATACCGACCGTGATGCTCTGCCATGCCGTGCAAAACCAGAACGCTTCCTAAAACAGTTTCTGTGGCGGCAGGATATTGAAACAACTGTGTCTGATATCCGTCCTTTTGTTTGATATGTATATAATTTTTTTCCATGTTAGGCTCCATTCCGAAAACTTTTTCTGCGTTTGAGGAAGCACCGGAAATTTGCACAGGCAAGTTCCGGCACGCATCTTCATTCCGAAAACTTTTTCTATGTTTGAGAAAGTGCACCAAAAATTTGTGCAGATGATTTTCGGTATCACATCAGGGTTTATCTTTACAATGATAGTATATTTAATTCTTGAGAAATTTGCAAGCTTCGTATATACTTAAAATATATTTTTTTATTAAAAAATGGAAGAGGGGGCTTCGCTGTGACTGATGAACAATTATTACGCCGTATTGCCGGTTATTGCTTTGCGGTAATGCTTCTTACCATCTGCGTTTCTTTAGCACTGAAGTATAAGGAAGAATATGATGTGTTAGGGCAGGAACGAGATGCTACACAGCAGGAAGAATCATTATATATTGAATCGACGCCTACAGCCATTCCAAAAGCTACGCAGCATCCGATGGAAACTACCGTACAAACGAGGCACGACGCAGAGGAAGAAGTCTGGGATGTATGGCAAATTGTTTCGCAGGAAAGCATGGAGGAACTTTTAAAGTATGTGGATAACCGATGCATCCTGATTAAAAAGCCGGAGGGACAACAGCTTCAGTGGACGATGGAAGAAAATCTTCCTTATTACCAGATAACGTTTAAAATATCAGGAGCCAGGGAAAGCCTGCAGGCGGTGTCCGTTCTTCGGATGTGGGATAAAATTCTTTATTACGGAGCCGTGGAAGACGAGCTGCTGCTTGATTTTTCGGTTCTTTCTTATGAAGAAGAAACAGGAATTACGTCAGAGGTTACCATGCAGTTTGACCGTTGCTATTATCCGACGGTGACAGAACAGGAGAAGTATTATATCATTAATTTAAACAGGTACAGTGAGGTATATGACAAAATAGTTGTTCTGGATGCCGGACACGGTGGCAAGGATCCGGGAGCGGGAGCGGACAATTATAAAATAGAAGAAGCAGATATTACATTGAAGCTGCTTTTATATTTGAAGAATTTATTAGAACAAAATACAGAAATTCAGGTGTTTTGCACAAGAACAGAGGATGTATACCGAACGCTTCAGGAGCGGGCAGATCTGGCACTTGGTCTGGAGGCAGATTTATTTATCAGCTGGCACTGCAATTCTTCCACTTCTGCGAAGAAAAATGGAACAGAGGTGATTTTTAATGCAGAACAGGGAAAGGAAACTTCGTTTAATTCCAGAAAATTTGCCGAACTGTGTCTGGACAAACTCACAAACGCACTTGGTACAAAAAATGGTGGGCTGGCAAACCGTCAGGATTTGCATATCGTACGCCGTGCGACCATGCCGGTGGTACTTTTGGAAACTGCCTATTTATCCAATCAACAAGATTTGAAAATTTTAACTGAGGAAGAAAAACTGAGGGCTGCTGCATATGCGGTATATGAAGCGGTGCTTGAAGCATTTGAACAGATAGAGGAGAATGAGTAAATGAAACGTATTATTTTTGCAACAACCAATGAAGGAAAAATGAAAGAAATTCGCCTGATTATGGAGAATTCCGGCTATGAGGTGGTTTCACTGAAACAGGCCGGAATTTCTGCGGACATTATTGAAAATGGAACAACGTTTGAGGAAAATGCGCTAATTAAAGCAGAAACGATTGCAAAGCTGACCGGAGAACTGGCACTGGCAGATGATTCCGGGCTGGAGGTAGATTATCTTGATAAGGCACCGGGAATTTATTCGGCAAGATTTTTAGGCGAAAACACCGGATATGATGTAAAAAACCAGTATATTCTGGATAAGCTGAAAGGAGTACCGCAAAGCGAACGTACGGCACGGTTCGTGTGTGCGATTGCATTGGCTGATGGCAAGGGACGAACCTGGACAAAACGTGCCACGATAGAGGGGTATATAGGTTACGAGGTCAGAGGCGAAAACGGCTTTGGATATGATCCAATATTTATGGTACCGGAATATAATAAAACAACCGCAGAACTCACGATTGAGGAAAAAAATGAAATCAGTCATCGCGCCAAAGCACTGAGGGCAATGAAGGAGGAGCTTTTAAAAAATGTCTGAAAAAAAGGTTCTTGTAATTAGTGATACCCATGGGCGTACAGAACATCTGGAAAAGCTGCTTCCGCTTGTGCAGCCGATAGACCAGTTAATTCATCTTGGGGATGTTGGCAGGAATGTGGATTATATTGAAGTACTTGCCGGATGTCCCTGCTGCTTTGTAGCTGGTAATAACGATTATTATTCTGATTTGCCAAGAGAACGTCTGATAAAACTGAATGCTGTTCCTATGTTTTTAACGCATGGACACTATTATTATGTAAATGCAAGAAAAGATTTTATTCGCAGTGCGGCGGTACAGCGTGGTGCCAGGGTTGCCTTGTTTGGACATACACATGTTCCGTATCTGGAAGAGACAGACGGAATACTTCTGGCCAATCCGGGCAGCCTGTCCCTGCCAAGACAGTCGGATCATTGCCCAACGTACCTGCTTCTCATGATTGGAGAAGATGGTTCGATTCGTGCCGAACAGCATAAATTGTAACCATCCGAAGCAATTTTTGTATCGGCTTGCGGAAAAAAATTACTTGAATTACATATGTTTTTAAAATAATTCAAATAATATTTTTAAAAACTTGAAAAAAAGTGTTGACTTTTTTTTGAACGTGATATATAATGTATCTTGCGTTCGGCAAGAAGAGTAGGAACGCAGTCAAAACCGGGGTGTGGCTCAGTTTGGCTAGAGTGCCTGATTTGGGATCAGGAGGTCGCAGGTTCGAATCCTGTCACCCCGATTTAGTTTCATATTTTTTTTTCATGCGGGTGTAGTTCAATGGTAGAACACTAGCCTTCCAAGCTAGATACGTGGGTTCGATTCCCATCACCCGCTTTTGCTGGGCAATCACTGCTTGGTAATGTGTGTCAGTAGCTCAGTTGGATAGAGCAACGGCCTTCTAAGCCGTGGGTCGGGGGTTCGAAT
>CAZJAA010000051.1:0-11758 GCA_964544055.1 uncultured Lachnospiraceae bacterium
GTTAGTGAAAACTAAGGAACCGCCGTATACGAGAACCGTACGTACGGTGGTGTGAAAGGTCGGGAAAATTTATTTAATTTTCCCTCCTACTCGATGTAATAGGAAATTGCGAGTTCCTATTACATAAAAACGCTCCGCTTTGGATGTGCCAAGGCACATTCTTTGTTTCCCAGGAAACAGGAGAGAACTTATACGGTGCCTGTTACGGTGAGAGCAGCTGTGCCAGGGGTAATATCCCACTGACCGGTTGTGTCATCCTGCGTATAGGTTGCTGCCGGTACGGTAATTATTCCTGCAACCGTACGGAACAGACCGGTGGTTTCATCATAGACATATTGGGTTCTTTCGGTAAGGGCTGTGCCGTTTAAGGAAACGGTAATATCTTTTAAGATTGGATTGAACAAATCGGTTACGGCAACATTATCTTCTACGGCGGCAGCAGTGTTTCCTGTATTCTGGATTACAAAGGTGTAAGTCAGCTGACCGTTTTCTGCAATAGTTTCCGGAGTCAGGCTCTTTGTAATGGAAAGCTGCGCACTGTCAGAAACGGTAATGGTCTCTGTTGCGGTAACCGGATTTGACAGGCCGGTGCCTGTGATGGTTGCCGTGTTGGTTATTTCAGAACCGGATGCAAGCGGAGCAAAGGAATTTACCCTTGCTTCATAAAGAATAATTGCATTGCCTCCGGCAGGTACGTTAATTCCGGTAATCGTAAGAGGGGAAACTGCCGTAACGGAAGGTGTCGTTTGCAGAACACCATTGACGTAGTAGTTTGCAGTATTGTCTACATAAGTGAGAGGAATGATGTTGGAACTTCCTACGGTATAGACACCAAGATTATCCGTAAGGGTAAGATTCGTGAATGCAGTCGTTCCTGTATTTGTGATGCTAACGGCGTAGGTTACGGTATCTCCATAGCCATATTCCTGGCTCAGCGCATTTTTTGCGGCATTTAAAACTTCAACGATTTCTCCGGTCACGATGTTGGAAGTAGTAGTTGTATTATTATAAGAAAGTGTTGCCTGATTTGTAAAAACAGCCATAGTAAAAACTCCTTTAGGTTTGTTTCTCTATAATATATGGGAAGAAACAGAAAGAAGTTACAAAATGTATAGAAGAAAAGTTTTTTGGAAAAGGTAATTTCAGGAGGGAATTGCATGAAACGTTTATTATGGGTTAGTTTTGTCCTTGCGGTTATCAGTCTGTTTCATTTTTCACCGGAATACTGGAAAGTATTTAAGGAGGATACGAAAAACTATAAAACGGATACATTTTACTATATCATCAAAGAGGAATATGATGAAAATGATGCAGGAAAGAGAAAATACCGGGCTGCGTTTCGTGATATTCAGGATGGGGATATTCTGGTAACGGATTCCACATACTGTCTGTGTTTCCGACACGGTCATGCGGCATTGGTAGTGAATGCGGAAAAAGGAATTACCATGGAAGCATTTGGCGTTGGCACAAAATCTGAATTTTCCTCTTTAAACGAGTGGAGAAGATATCCGCATGTAATAGTGCTTCGTTTGAATGCACCCAAAGAAGTGCGTCAAAAGGCAGCAGAATATGCAAGAGAGCATCTGATAGGCGTTCCGTACCGATTATGCACCGGTATGATAGATGATAAAGATATGAAGAAAGAGTACTGGGGAACCCAGTGTGCCCATCTGGTATGGGCTGCATATTCAGCAGTGGGATATGACATTGATGGGGATGGAGGCTGGCTAGTAACCCCTTCTGATTTGATAAAATCCGAGCTGCTGATGGTTGTTCCGCAGGAATAAATTGTTTGCAAAGCCGGAATACTAAGAAAAAAGTTTTAAAGAGGAGAGTTTACAATGCTTGGTATGTTACTTTCAATTCTTTCCGGTGCCCTAATGAGTATTCAGGGGGTATTTAATACAGGTGTGACAAAACAGAGCAGTATCTGGGTTGCCTCCGGATTTGTACAGTTTACTGCACTGCTTGTCTGTATTGCAGCATGGTTTTTTACCGGTCGACAGGGAACCGTGTCATCCTTATTTGCCATCGACAATAAATATATGCTGCTGGGAGGTGCCATGGGTGCCTTTATTACTTATACGGTAATTAAAGGGGTGGAAATATTGGGACCGGCAAAGGCAAATATGTTTATTATTATAACTCAGCTGCTGGTTGCCTATCTGATTGAATTGCTTGGACTGTTTGGAACGCAGAAAGCGTCCTTTGATTTAAGCAAACTGATTGGAATGGCATTACTGATTGCCGGAGTCATTGTATTTAAATGGAAATAGAAAAGTTGTTCTTGCTTTACATGGCTTTTTCGGCTACAATAGAAGTGAGCGGCCGAGAAGGGAGACTCCTTGAAAAAGAGGAGGAACCATACGTTGAATCGGAAAAACAAAAAAAGAATAACAACAATTGCAGTGACTCTGTTTTTTCTGGCAGGTGGAATCTGGTATTTTGCGACAACCGCAGATTCTTCAAAAGGGCAGGCGGATAAGACGGTACTGACCGGAGTATTCGAAACGGTTCGGCAGGAAGCTTCGATTACTCCGCAGCCCAAGCAGCCTTCTCAGGGAAAAGAAGATGAAAAATCGAAAGCATTAGTGGTTTATGTCTGCGGTGCAGTAAACCAACCAGGTGTTTATGAACTTTCTGCCGACAGCAGACTTTATGAGGCAGTTACGCTGGCTGGCGGTTTTTCACCTGAGGCAGATGCCGCATATCACAATTTGGCGAGAACCCTTTCGGATGGTGAACGGATTTACATTTTAAGTACAGAAGAAACAAAGCTTCTTACAACGAAACAGCAGATTGCCGGAGCAGAAAGAGAAGCGGAGCTTTCTTACGGAACTGAAGCTATCATTAATCTGAACACTGCTACAGCAGAACAGCTGACTTCACTGCCCGGTATTGGTGAGGCAAAAGCCTTGGCAATTTTAGAATACAGGAATAAAGCAGGACGCTTTGAAAGCACAGAAGAAATTAAGAACGTCAGTGGAATTGGTGATGCTATGTATGAAAAAATCAAGGATAGAATAACAGTAAAATAAAAAATGGAAGGAGCGAACGATACGATGGCAAAAAGAGTACTTGTAGTAGATGATGAAAAGCTAATTGTAAAAGGTATCCGGTTCAGCCTGGAGCAGGAAGGAATGCAGGTGGATTGTGCTTATGACGGTCAGGAAGCTCTGAATATGATAAAAGAAAATTTGTATGATGTTATTTTGCTTGATGTAATGCTCCCAAAATTTAATGGTTATGAGGTCTGTCAGCAGGTAAGAGAATTTTCTGATGTGCCGATTATTATGGTAACTGCCAAGGATGATGATATGGACAAAATTCTTGGTTTGGAATATGGTGCCGACGACTATATTACAAAACCGTTTAATATTCTGGAAGTAAAAGCACGCATTAAGGCAATTATGCGTCGTAGCGGAAAAAAAGAGAAAGAAGCAAAAGAGGCAACCTATGGAGAACTGACGATAGATTGCAACAGTCGCCGGGTATATGTTTCGGGAGAAGAAGTAAACCTCACGGCGAAAGAGTTTGATGTGCTGGAGCTTTTGGTGTTTCATCCGAATAAGGTATATGACAGGGATGCCTTACTTGACCTGGTATGGGGAAGGGATTATCCGGGAGATGCCAGAACGGTGGACGTGCATATCCGCCGTCTGCGTGAAAAAATAGAGAAAAATCCAAGCGAACCAAAATATGTACATACCAAGTGGGGAGTGGGATATTATTTTGAGTACTAAAAAAACTTTCCAAAAGGCAAACAGCCTTCATGTGCAGGTGTTTATTGCTCTGGTGCTGGCATGTATTATACCGCTTCTTATTGTTTCGTCCCTGTTTGTAAGCAGTGTACAAAAACAGCGAAGGGCGGAGATAAAGGGCAAGGTACAGGAGCTGTGTGCTGATTTTGCCAACCGAATACAGAATACAGGATATTTGACGAATTCTTCCCAGACAGAGCTTTCTGCGGCAATGGATACTGCGGCACAAATATATGATGGCCGGATTCTTGTTGTAAATGCGGAACTTGTGATTGTGAAAGATAGTTTTGCAAGAGAAGAAGAAAACATTATGATTTCTGAGGAAGTGGTGCGCTCCCTTCGCGGAAGTGATTTGTTGTATCAGTTTTTCTATGAGGATACAACGGAAGTGATTTATCAGGTAAGAGACGCCAGAGGAAGTAATGTGCTTGGCAGTGTTATTTTTATTTATGCCAATCCGACAGAATATCCGCTGTGGAATGATATCAGTCAGGGCTCCTTTCTGCTGACCACATCCCTGGTCGTACTTGCACTGTGCATTATTTTGGTTGCTGCAAACAAGATGGTGTTTCCAATGAAAAAGCTTGCTTTTTCATTACGGCAGCTGGCAGACGGTGATTTGCAGGAAAATGTGGAAGTAAAAGGAAATTTTGAAGTGGAGTCCATTGTGGAGTCCGTAAATCATATGCTGGCAGATATGCGTAGTACCGATCAACGTCGGCAGGAATTTGTATCCAATGTGTCTCATGAATTAAAAACACCGCTGACTTCCATGAAAGTACTGGCAGAATCGCTGGTTGATCAGCAAGGAGTACCGGAAGAATTGTATCAGGAATTTTTGCATGACATTAATAGTGAAATTGACCGGGAAAATGAAATTATTACAGATTTGCTGAATATGGTACGTCTGGATCGAAAAGAAGGAGAAATGCATATTGCCCAGGTGAGCATTAACGAGCTTCTGGAAATTATCATGCGGCGGCTTCGTCCAATTGCCAAGGAACGTAATATTGAAATGATTTTTGAAAGTTTCCGCAATGTACTGGCAGAAGTGGATGAAGTAAAAATGTCCCTTGTTTTTACAAACTTAATTGAAAATGCTATAAAATACAATAAAGAAAGCGGTAAAGTAAAGGTGTCGTTAAATGCGGATCATCGTTTTTTTTACGTTCGTGTGGAAGATACCGGAATCGGTATTTCGGATGATGCCAAAAAGTATATTTTTGACCGCTTTTACCGGGTAGATAAAGCAAGATCAAGGGAAACCGGAGGGACAGGTCTTGGGCTTGCCATTGCCAAAAGTGCGGTGATGATGCATAAAGGAAATATTAAGGTTTCCGGAAAAGAAGGAGAAGGGTCGGTATTTGTAGTCAGGATTCCACTGAACTTTGTACCGGATTAAAAATATGATACAAAAATGCAGACAAAAGAAAAGCATACGATGCCGCCGGAGCAGAAAACTACTGCTTCTTGTTTTGGTGCTGTTGGCGGTGTCCGGCGGTTGCAGAAGGGAAAAGGAACCGGAGCAGGAAATTTATACAGTGGAACTTCCGGAAGCTTCTTATAAGCTGTATTATATGAATGCAGAGCGGACTAAGGTAATCTGTGAAAATTTTGACCTTGGCTTTGGAACAGCGGAAGAAAAGGTTTCAAGATTTTTGTCGTCTCTGGAAGATGTGCTTTGGACCGAGGACGAGCGTAATCTAATTACAGGCGGCAATCCGATTTATGAGTTTAAATTGGACGAAACAGGCTTATTAACGTTGCGTTTTTCAGTGGATTATACAGTTTCCACAAGCATTACAGAAGTTCTGCGTCGGGCAGCTTTGGTAAAAACCTTATGTCAGATAAAACAGGTCACTGCTGTGGAATTTTATATTGGAACCCAGCCGCTGCTTTTATCCAATGGAAAACCGGCAGGTATGCTGACGGCAGATAATTTTATTGACAGTACTGGTGAAAATACGGAATTTTATCAGCAGACGCATGTGACCTTATATTTTGCAGGAGAAACTGGAAAGACACTGGTAAAATCGGATTTAAAAATTACCTTTGATGGAACGGTGTCAACGGAACGTCTGATTTTGGAACAAATGATAGAGGGACCGGTTTTGGAAGATATGCTTGCGGTAATTCCGGAGGGTACCGTTCTTAACAAAGTAACGGTAAAGGATGGCGTCTGCTATGTGGATTTTAATGAAAAATTTATGGAAAAGCGAAATGATATTACACCAGAGGTGGCATTGTACTCTATTGTAAATACATTGACAGAACTTCCAAACATTTATAAGGTGCAGTTTTTAATCAATGGTGCCACCAAAAAAAACTATCAGAATATCAGCTTTTCTTCTCCATTTGAACGAAACCTGGAAATTGTGGAGGGAGAACAGTAATTTGAAACGACCAATGTGTGTGCTTTCGGCTGCCTGGCTTGCCGGACTTCTTTTGGCAGGCAGGTGGCACGATTTTAAACTTATTTTTTTATTTATTCTTTATTTTATTCTGACAATCTCAGGATTATTTTTCACAAACAAACATCCCAAATGGTTGCGGCTTTATATCAATGAAAACTGGTATCCAAGACTGACTTTGTTTCTGGTTTTGATACCTGTACTTTTTGGAACAGGTTTTTTTCGAATGAATCAATATACCATGCAGAGTAAGGCGAACGAACAGGCATGGAGAAATCTTGAGGAACAAGGGGAAACTTATGTTACCGTGGAGGGAGTTGTAATCGCAAAGACCTGCGAGGAAAAAATCATTCTGGAATTGTCGGATTGCGCTATTTTAGAAACGAATGGACAAAAACAGGTATCTGCCGGAAACTGTCGTGTGAGTATGGAAACAGAAAGAAAGACAGAGATGGCAGAAGCTATGATAGGAAATAAAATTCGTGTATTCGGAAAATTTTCCATGTTTCAGACGGCCGGAAATCCGGGACAGTTTGATGCTTACAGTTATTATAAATCAAAAGGGCTGTATGCAGAAGTAAAGGCTTATCAAGTACATATTCTGGATGAGAAAAAGAATGTTTGGAAAAATGCAATGGTTGTTTTGAAACAACGCTTGCGAGAAAGTCTGGTACAATTATATTCAGAGGAGAACGCCGGTGTTTTGGCAGCAATGCTTCTGGGAGATAAGGAATTGCTTTTGGACGAGACAGAGGAACTATATCGTAAAAATGGTATTTCACATATTCTTGCTATCTCGGGACTGCATATTTCCATGCTTTGCATGGGATTGTATCGTCTGCTGCACCGGATGGGAATATCACAGCGAATTTCCGTGGCAACAGCAATTGCTTTTCTGGTGTTTTATATCTTTTTTACCGGAGCAAGTACTTCATCTTTACGAGCGGGCAGTATGTGTCTTGTTTTATTTGGGGCAAAAATGCTTCGAAGAAGCTATGACCTTATTTCTTCTTTGGCACTGGCTGCCATACTGGTAACGGCATTGCGACCGGAAGAACTGACTTCCGCAGGCTTTTTGCTTTCTTTTGGTGCTGTGCTTGGAGTGGCGATGGCAATGGAAACGGAGTACTGGCTGAAAAAGGTACAGAAAAAGCTTCCCTGGTGGAAAATTTTTCTGTCCGGCGGTATGATACAGGCGGTGACAATGCCGGTGTCTTTATGGTTTTTCTATGAATTGTCTTCCTACAGCCTTTTATTGAATCTTGTGGTAATTCCACTGGTTTCTCTTATTTTAGGTGGAGGCTTGTTTTCTTCTGCCTTTGGAACGGTTACAATTTTTCTTACCGATACATTTTCTAAAAGAAGCATGGCAGTACTGCCTGCTTTTCTGGCGAAACTTCCTGCCGGCGGAACTTCCCTTCTGCTTGCCTTTTATGAATGGCTTTGTACAATGACACAGAAACTGCCTTTTTCCTTTGTATTGCTTGGAAGACCTGCAGTCTGGCAGTTGATATTATACTATATCGTGCTGTTTACGACAGTGTATCTTTTTTGTTTTCTGGCGAAAAAAAACTGCGAGCTAGCAACGAAAACGGAAGAGAGGAAGAAAGTACATACAGCACTGATTTTGTTGTCCGGCTTGCTTTTATGTTTGGGAATCCTGTTCCTGCCTAAGGTGAAACAGACAGAGCTTATGTTTCTGGATGTTTCGCAGGGAGACGGAGCTTTAATTTTTACACAGGAAAATCGTGTTATCCTGTCAGACTGTGGCAGCAGTGATGTGTTAAAAGTAGGAGAATATCGTTTGATGCCGGTATTAAAACAGAGGGGAGTTATGTTGATTGACACGGTAGTCGTTTCTCATTTGGACAGCGATCACATCAGTGGAATACAGGAACTTTTAGAAAAAATGCCGGTCTTTGAGGGGAATGTCCGATTTGCTGCCGGATATGACGGAACAGTTGGAATTAAAGAACTGGTTTTGCCAAAAGTTAAGGTGAAATCGGAGGAATATCAAACACTGGAAGAACTTGCTAAAAAGAAGAAAGTTGTATTACGTTATCTGGAAGCAGGAGAACTGCTTTATCAGGAGAAAAATTTGCTGATAGAATGTCTTTCCCCACAGAATGCAGAAAACTCAGAAAATGATACTTCTCTGGTGTTGTTGCTTCAGACACCGGAATTAATTGCGTGGCTGATGGGTGATGCAGAAACAGGCTCGGAAGAAAAACTTGTAAAACAGCTGCTAGAAGTAAATCCGATAGTATTATCGGAGGAAAAACTTGTGCTGCTGAAAGTCGGACATCATGGTTCCAAAACATCATCCGGCGAAGAATTTATCCGTTTTGTGCAGCCGGAGGTTGCCGTGATTTCCTGTGGTTACCGAAATTCCTATGGACATCCGCATGCTGTGGTGCTGGAACGTCTTTCGCTGCAAAACAGCCGGGTATTCCGCACGGATGTGCAGGGTGCCATTTTGGTAAAACTGGGAGGAAAACGGAAAGTTTCTATTTCCGGCTGGAAAGAATAGTGCGAACTCTTATTGTACCTGGGAACCATAGTGATATGCTTAAAATATAGCAAACCCAACCTTGGAAGTCTGTACTTTTTAAGGAATTTATGGTAGAATGTCTTACAGACATTCTACCGGCGCCGATTTGCGTCCGAGCAGTGCGAGGACAGATTCATAAGCAAATCGTGCGCATCCTGCGGAGCATGGAATGTCCGTAGGACAGGCGGAAAAAATAGAGGAGTCATCCATGAAAAATATTAAAGAAGATATTAAGAAAAGAGAATTTAAACGTGTTTATCTGCTGTATGGAACAGAGGAATATTTAAAGCATTTTTATAAAAACAGGCTGAAAGAGGCGGTATTGTCTGATTCTGATGCTATGAATCTGGCAGAATATGCAGGAAAGGGAATTGACGAAAAAGAAGTGCAGGAATTTGCGGATACCATGCCTTTTTTTGCGGATTATCATTTACTTGTCCTGGAAAATACCGGCTGGTTTAAAAGTGCTACAGACTTTGCCGATTATGTGCCAAATCTTCCGGAAACAGCGGTGCTTGTGTTTGTAGAAACTGAGATAGATAAGCGTGGACGTATGTATAAAGCAGTAAAAGAGCATGGATATGTCTGCGAAATGAACGGTATGACGGAGCAGGAACTGAAACTCTGGGTGGCTTCAGTCTTAAAAAAGGAAAATAAAAAAATAACAGAAGCAACCGCAGAATTTTTACTGGAACAGGTAGGAACAGATATGTCCAAACTGTGCAATGAACTCGAAAAACTTATCTGCTATACGCTTGGAAGAGATACGATTACAACAGAGGATATAAAAACAGTCTGTTCTGAACAGCTGACCGGAAAAATTTTTGCCATGACAGAGGCAATGGCATTAGGGCGGAAAAAACAGGCACTGGAATTATATTATGACCTGATTTCCCTTCAGGAAAAACCATTAGGTATACTTTTTATGATTCAGAGACAGTTTCATTTTTTGATACTTGTAAAAGAAATGAAAAAAAGCAGGGCAGAGAAAAGTGCTATTGCCGCTGCCATTGGAGTTCCACCGTTTGCAGCAGCAAAGTATATGGCACAGGCAGACCGCTTTTCCATGGAAGATTTAAAAAAACTGTTGGAATACAGCCTGACGCTGGAAGAAGACGTAAAAACGGGACGCTTAAAGGAACAGTTTGCGGTGGAACTTTTGCTGGCATAAACAGCAAGCCTGTCCGGCTCTGAATTGTGTTGCAGCAGGAAATACCAGCAGACAGTTCGGACGGTTCAAAAAATGAAAATGTCGCAGAAACATAAATCAATTATCAGGCAGAGAAAGGAGAGAACAAAGGATGTCCCAGTGTGAAGAATGTCAGTATTATGCTTATGATGAGGATTACGAAGCATATATGTGTGAGATGGATATGGATGAAGATGAGTATGCAAGGCTGGTTGCCGGGCACAGAACATCCTGCCCGTATTATAAACGAGGGGATGAATATTTTATTGTACGAAAACAGATGTAAGGTATGTGTTTGCAAATTATTGTAATAAGCCTGCGGATAGCTGCTGGATGAGGTAAATAGTTACCAGAATGAGGTATGGGTAAACACTGCCGGTTGGAAAAGAGAGGAATGGAATAGGATATGTGGATAAAAAATCAATTTGAGAAAGCAGTATCCGAACAGAAAAGGGAAAATAGTTCTTTGGAACTGACCTCCTTTGCCTTGCATATCATTGCAATGGTGTGTATGCTTTTGGATCATCTCTGGGCTACGGTTATTCCGGGGGATGTCGAGTGGATGACCTGTCTTGGCCGCCTGGCGTTCCCAATATTTGCTTTTTTAACAGTCGAAGGCTTCTTCCATACCGGAAACAGAAAACGTTATGCCGGACGGATGTTTTTATTTGCACTGTTATCGGAAATTCCGTTTAACCTGATTATGAGCGGAGGTTATATTTATCCGTTTCATCAGAATGTACTGTGGTGCTTCCTTTTGTGTCTTGGTCTGATGCAGCTGAACGAAAAAGCAAAAAGCACCGGAAAATGGTGGGTTCGTCTGCTGACAGCGGTTGGCACCGTCCTGCTGGGAACACTGGCAGTATTACTGTTTATGATGGATTATACGCAGTATGGTGTCTGGATGGTACTTGCCTTTTACTTTTTGCGCGGCAATCGCTGGTGGAACTACGCAACACAACTGGTATGCCTTACACTGATTAATTGGGAATTTGCTGGCTATTCCTATAAAATTGTACTGCTTGGCAAGGAACTTTTTGTTCCGCAGCAGTGCTTTGCTTTGCTGGCATTGCCTCTCATCTGGTGCTATAAGGGCAGACAAGGCTATCATAGCAGGTTCTTTCAGTATTTCTGCTATGCCTTTTATCCGGTACATCTGCTGATTTTGGGGCTGCTGATGAGATTTTGCTGAAACCTGCCTGGTTGTTTTGATATACTCAATTCACAAACTCTTCCGGTAAAACCGTCAGCTACTGCGAAAGTAGCCCATCTTTTTAGATAAATGCAATATAAAAATGAAATTTAAAGTGAAAACTGCTTGAATAATAGAAAAAATTGTGTTAGAATACTTTAAGTTGTTTGAAGACAACAGAATATTTGGAGACGTATCGAAGAGGCCGTAACGAGACTGACTCGAAATCAGTTTGTCCGAAAGGGCACGAGGGTTCGAATCCCTCCGTCTCCGCTTTAGCGACTAAGGACTTGCCGTTTGGCAAGTCCTTTCGTTTTGTTAAGGAAAGACTGGGCGAAAGGGATTGCACAAGTATTGGAAAGTATGGTCGGGGAGGAGCAAGTAGGGATAAGTGGAATGGTTGAAAGCGGGAATATTGGGAGGTAGCGACACAACTAGGACACCCGAATTTTATAAAAAAAGGATTGAGAATGTTCGTATTTATGCTATAATTAGTATAGTTATATGGAATTTTTTAATTGAGAATTTATATACAATATGTTATGTTTCATTTAGAAGGATAAGGAAAGAGGAATGGTATGGAAAAAATAAATACATATATGGTGTTGTATCATAAAAGTTGACACCACATTCTCAAGGATTTTGATATAATCA
>CAZJAA010000052.1:0-11550 GCA_964544055.1 uncultured Lachnospiraceae bacterium
GCGCGCCAGATTGTGGCTCTGGAGGCCCAGGGTTCGAATCCCTGTATCCACCCTGCAAAGTGTCACGGCGTGACACTTTTTTCATATAAGAATATGCTGCTGGTTTTTATATGGAGAGCAGGCTTAATGGGCTATCGCCAAGCGGTAAGGCACAGCACTTTGACTGCTGCAGTCGTTGGTTCGAATCCAACTAGCCCAGTTGGAACAATAATATGGGTTACTAGCTCAGGCGGTAGAGCACTTGACTTTTAATCAAGGTGTCGCGGGTTCGAGTCCCGCGTGACTCATTTTGAGCAAGAAAAACAGCGAAGCTTCCGGGTTTTGGTGGTTTCGCTGTTTTTCTTTTTTGTTCTGTTTTTTTACTGCTGTTCCGGCAACGGTTCCTCTTCTAAATGGGGTGGAATTTCGTTAAACTGTTCTCGATGGACAATGCCAAGTGTTTCCAAATCCCGGAGAGTTCATGACCGCCGGACTGATTCCATCCGGAGTGGCTGCAAAAAAAGATCCGGTGATTGCTCTGCACACGGAGTAAATCAGGTAATTAATAATTTATATTTCAAAATATGGACTTCCCTTTGATTTTGTGTTATTCTTTATAATAAGAATGCAATAGAAAATCAAAGGGATTTTAATTTATAAAAAAGGAAGGAAATTGACATGAAGGATTGTAATTGTGGTTATTGTATGCGCGGAGAATTGTTAGACAAATTTGGTATTTTTATTTGTGAATTACAGGTCAGCAGTCTGATTTTATTTAAGGAGCAGAGTAAGCCGGGACGTGTGATTGTAGCTTATAAAGACCATGTGAGTGAAATTGTGGATATTTCTGAGGAAGAACGGAATCTGTTCTTTGCGGATGTTGCCCATGTGGCAAAGGCACTGCACGCTGCGTTTCATCCGGATAAAGTAAATTACGGTGCTTACGGAGATACCGGTTGCCATCTGCATATGCATCTGGTGCCAAAGTATAAGGATGGCGACGAATGGGGCGGCATTTTCCAGATGAATCCGGGAAAGGTTTATTTAAGTGATGCAGAGTATGCAGAAATGATTGAAAAAATCAAAGCAAATCTGTAATATGGCGAAACAAAATGAGAAAGAAAAATGGATTGGAGGAGAAATCCTCCGGCGAGGTGAAAACCAGTAAAAAGAAAAAGCATTCACCCACAGACATTCGTTGGGAGCGTCTGGACAATACGGCACATCTGTTTCCGGCAATTGCAGGGGAAAACATGAGCAATGTTTACCGTATTAGTGTGACGCTGTCCGAGCCGGTAGAGCCGGAGCTGTTACAACAGGCAGTTAATATGGTGCTGCCAAAATTTGACGGATTTAATCTGCGTTTGCGCAAGGGTGTGTTCTGGTATTATTTTGAAGAAAACGGCAAGCCTGCACCAAAGGTTATGGAGGAAACCAATTTTCCGTGCCGTTATATTCACGCCAACCAGAATAACAGCTATTTATTTCAGCTGACTTACTATAAATACCGTATTAATTTAGAAGTGTTTCATGTGCTGACCGACGGTATGGGTGCCATCAATTTCCTGCGAGAACTGACGTATCAGTATTTACGCCTGCGTCACCCGGAGCTGGCTGCACAGGTTTCTGATTCGCTGAATTCCCACACTTCCATGAACCGTGAGGACAGTTTTTTGAAAAACTACCGGCAGGCGGCCAAGAATGGATATCAGAAGAAAAAAGCGTATTTGATAAAAGGGGAAAAGCTGCGTCAGGGAGAATTTGGCGTTATGCATGGCTATATGAACATTTTGCAGTTGAAAACAGTCTGCAGGCAGTATGGAGTCAGCATTAATGAATATCTGGTTGCGGTCTTTACCTGGAGTGTGTATCAGGAATGCTTAAAGGGAATGCCGTCAAGGCTGCCGATCCGGGTGGCTGTTCCGGTGAATTTACGCCCTTATTTTGATTCGATTACGACGAAAAATTTCTTTGCCATGGTGTCTGCGGAGTTTCATCCGACAGAACAGCATTATACGTTCGAACAGGTGCTTACGGCAGTTTGCGACAGCCTGCGTGTTCAGCAGAACAAGGAACATCTGGAAAAGCTGTTTTCTTATAATGTGTCCAATCAGAAACTTTGGATTGCCAGGGCAGTTCCGCTTTCGGTGAAAAATCTTGCCATGAAGCATGTGTATACGACAGCGGCACTGGCAAATACGTCAACGGTAACAAATATCGGAACCATTCCGATAGAAGAGCCGTATCGTCCGTATATTGAGATGTTTCACGCTTTTCTTGCGATGTCCAAGGGACAAAATATTAAGGGCACAGTGTGTTCTTACAGAGATACGCTTGTATTTTCGTTCAGCTATGTATTAAAGGACGTTTCCATTCAGCGTGCTTTTTTTCGCAAGCTTGCAGCGGATGGAATTGCCGTGGAACTGGAGAGCAATGGAGTAAATTATGAGTAGATGCAGAAAATGTGATGTGGAAATATTGGACGAAGGTGAATTTTGCCCGTTGTGTCATTCTGTGCTGGAACAGTCTGAGGAACTGGAAAATATGTATCCGGATGCCAGATTAAAAAATCAGAAGCTGAAATTTGCCACCCGGCTGTACCTTTTTTGTGCGCTTGTGCTGGAAACAGGACTTTTGCTGCTTGATTTCAGCGAAGCCAAGCAGGTGCACTGGAGCATTCTGACAGGACTTGGCCTGCTGTATGTTTATACGGTGCTTCGATACGCTGTGCTTGGAAAATCCGGGTATCGCGCCAAAACCATTGTACTGCTTCTTCTGGCAATTCTGCTTACGGTGGCAGTAGATTTTACAACCGGTTACCGCGGCTGGTCAGTGGACTATGTGGTATCGGGTGGAATCCTTTTAATGGATGCGGTAATTATTCTCCTGATGATTATAAATCGCCGCAACTGGCAGAGCTATATGATGTGGCAGCTTGGAACAATACTGCTTGGGGTGATTCCGCTCATACTGTATTTTGCTGGTATTGAAAAAAACAGTTATATGGCATTTCTGCCATTGGCAGTGTCTGTATTTTTGTTCCTTGGCACGTTGATTATTGGCGGAAGAAGAGCCGGACAGGAGCTGTACCGCAGATTTCATTTGTAAAAGCCGGTATGTTGTAAAATAAAAAAGAAAGGAAAAACCATGTCAGCATATACAAAAGAACAATTAGTGCAACAACTGCGGGAGATGGGAATCTGCTCGGAGGATAATCTGCTTGTCCATTCGTCCATGAAGTCGCTGGGCGAAATAGAGGGAGGCGCAGATACGGTGCTGGATGCGTTGCAGGAAGCAGTGAAAGAAGGAATGCTGCTTTTGCCGACTCACACATGGAGACAGATGGGGGAAGAACATTCCCTGTTTGATCCGGAAACAGAGCCTTGCTGTGTGGGTATCCTGCCGGAGCTGTTCCGAAAACGTCCGGGTGTAGTTCGCTCGCTTCATCCAACCCATAGCATGGCAGTATATGGAGCAGGTGCCGGGGAGTACATCAAAGGAGAAGAAAATTGTACCACACCCTGCCCACCGGAGGGCTGCTGGGGACGGTTGCGTGATATTCATGCAAAAATCCTGCTGCTGGGAGTAACACATACAAGAAACACTTATATCCACAGCATTGAAGAATCGTTTAAAATTCCGGAACGCTTTACGGAAACGCCGGTCGTTTTTCGGATAAAGCTGCCGGATGGACAAATAAAACCAGTGTCCATGTATCGTCATTACAACAAAAAAGATCCGCACATTTCGGAGCATTATGACAGCATGAAAGAAGGTTACGAAGCAACCGATGCAGCAAAAACCGTGCGTCTGGGCGATGCTGAATGCATTTTATGTGATGCAGCAAGGCTGTATGAGGTAACAGGACGCATCCTAAAAAAAGAACCAAATTGCTTTATTGACCGGGAGGTTATTCCAAAAGAATGGTATCTTTAGGAAGAAGCATTTCCAGAATAAATAAAAAAGGAAGAAAGCTCCGGACAAAAGTAAAAACAAAGAAAGAAGGAAAATAAAATGAAATCAGTAGGAATTATTGCAGATACGACCTGCGATTTATCGGAGGAATTAAAAACGAGATATCACATTAAGACGTTCCCATTGCACATTCATCTGGGTGAAAAGGAGTATGCTGACGGTGTTGACATTTTGCCGGATGATATTTATCGCTGGTCAGACGAAAACAAGGCAACACCGAAAACCTCTGCAATATCACCGGCAGAAGCAGATGATATTTTAAAGAAAGCTTTGACAGAGGCAGAAAGTGTCATCTGTTTTTGTATTTCCGACCAGATGTCTTCGACCGGAAATGTGCTTCGCATGGCAGTACAGGAACATAAACTGGAAGACAAAGTGTTTGTGATTGATTCCAAAAACCTTTCTACAGGAATTGGTTTGCAGATTATCGAAGCGGCAATACTGGCAGAACAGGGAATGGCAGCAGCAGACATTGTCAGTAGAATAGAAAAAATCCAGCCAAGAGTCCGGGCAAGCTTTGTTGTGGACACATTGACATATCTTTATCGAGGCGGACGCTGCAGTGGGCTTGCCGCACTGGCAGGAAGTGCATTGAAGTTGCATCCGTTGATTTCAGTGATTGATGGAAAGATGCAGCCGGGGAAAAAATACCGCGGAAAAATCGAACGTGTCATTTTAGAGTATGTAAAGGACATGGAGGCAGAACTGAAAAAAGCAGAGTCTGACCGTGTGTTTATTACGCACTCTGGATGTAAAGCGGAGGTAATTGAAGCAGTAAAGCAGGAGTTGGAGTCCTACGGATATTTTAAAGAAATTCTGATAACCAGAGCCGGTAGTGTAATTACAAGCCATTGTGGTCCGGGAACTTTGGGAGTTTTGTTTATTTCTGGCGAATAATGCGAAAATTTTTTGAAAAAGTTTCTTGTCGTATGGTCATGGACGTGCTATACTTATAATATAACTTGAAAAATTGGGTGGAAATAGTGAAAAATTTGCATATCAAGAAAAAGTACATATGGGTAATGGCTGGTTTTCTGTTTTCCATTTTCTGCTTTATCATGCTGGCGGTTCAGATATGGACAGACCGCAATCAGGCGGTTTTCATAAAAATTGGTCTGGGAGAAGAAAATCTTTCGGAAGTCAATGTCCAGGTAGAGGTTACAAAATCCTGGGCAGACGTGGATGCAGACGGAACTCCGTGTTATGGAGGTCAGTATGACTGCTATGTGGAAAATAATATGAAAGATGTCCTGATAGATTGGGAGCTTAAAATTATTCTTCCTTCTGAGTCGCGAATTGACAGTTTTTGGAATGGTGAGATTACCTTACAGGATAATGTTATTCTTTTTACACCGGACAAAAGTCTTGATGTGGCTCAGATCAATCCGGGAGCAAAAGAAAATTTTGGCTTTATTCTGTATTCTGATGAGGTTCTGAACCTGAAAGAATTCGAGATTGTCGGTCATAGATATGCGGAAGTTTCTTCCTATCCGCTTTTTTATGTGGGAGTACTGGCAGCAATCGTGTTTGCTATTGTCCTTGCATGGCAGATTACGTTTGATATCCGTACGAGACAGATGGAACAACGCCGGATAAATGATGAAAAAATCATTGTTGAAACCATGCACACGCTTTCCAATTTTATTGATGCGAAGGATGAATATACTCGCGGACATTCTATCCGTGTTTCCGCATATGCAGTAAAAATAGCAAGAAGAATGCATTTGCCGGAGGATGAAATCAGACATTTAAGCTACATCGCCCTGATGCATGACTGTGGAAAAATGGGTATTCCGGACATTATCTTAAATAAACCGGGCAGACTGACAGAAGAAGAACGCCGCATTATTGAACAACATACGGTTCTTGGAGGCAAGATTCTTGAACATATGACAGCAATTCCAGGGGTACAGGATGGTGCACTCTACCACCATGAACGTTATGACGGAAAAGGCTATCCGGAAGGATTGAGCAGTACAGATATTCCGTTGTATGCGCGCATTATTGGTGTAGCAGACTCCTTTGATGCCATGAACAGTGACCGTTGTTACCGAAAACGTCTTCCTATGGAAGTCATAAAAAAGGAACTTCAGGAAAATTCCGGAAAGCAGTTTGATCCGGAAATAGTAAAGCATATGATACGCATTATTGATGAAAAAGATTTTTCATAAAAAAGAACGGCTCTGCAGGAGAAAATGCAGAACCGTTTTTTTATCCCCAAAAAATAAAATTTTTTTTCCTCCGCACATAGCGGGGGATATTTTCGTTATACCAATGGAAAGAAATTTTCACCGGTGAATTTTTTATTCCAGAAGAAGGGAGAATGTTCATGGATTATGAAGAACAATATGACAAAATATTCCGTTATTGTTATTTTAAAGTAAATCAGGCAGCAACGGCAGAAGACATTACCCAGGAGACATTCCTCCGCTTCTTGGAAAGCAATACTTACAGGGAATCGGGAAAGTGCCTGAATTATCTGTATACAATTGCCAGAAATTTGTGTGTGGAGGAATACCGCAGACGTGTACCGGAGGAACTGCCGGAAGAGGTGGCATCAGAAAGCATGGAGGATAGCATGGTGGAACGCATGGATATGAAACGGGCACTGTCCGGACTTTCTGTGACGGAGCGTGAGCTGGTGCTGTTGCGGTATGTCAACGAGGTTCCGGTGAAAGTCATTTGTGAACTGTACGAATGTTCCCGCTTTGCCCTAAACCGGAGATTGAAACAGATTATAAAAAAGCTTTGGCAGTATCTGTCCGAGGAATCCGGTGGAAAGAGGGCAGATGCAAAAGGAAAGAGGGAAAATGGAAAGGAGGAAACGGTTTGAAACTTGGTAAAAGTGAACAGGAACTATTAAAACTGGCATTTCAGCCGCCGGAATCAAAGAAGAAACGTGTATTTTTACGAACGATGCCAAAGCAGGAACTCACACTGGGAAGACTGTTATTTTCCCAGGCGGCATTTATCCGGAAATGGGTCTGGGCAATGTCATTTCTGCTGTTTGGAGCTGGTGTGTTACTGGCAGATTGTGTCAGCCTGGACGCCGTCTGGGTCATATCGGCACTTGCTCCATTTACGGCACTGCTTCTGCTTTTGGAATTTGCGCGATCTTCGGCGTATGGAATGGCAGAACTGGAACTTTCTGCACGCTTTTCCCTGCGGACGATTCTTCTTGCAAGAATGGCAATGCTCGGAATGGCACAGCTGGCAGGATTATTTTTGGCAGTCGGGCTGGAAAGGCTTGTCGTGTTCCTTGGTCTTGTCATCAGAACAGAGGGCAGTGAAAGAACATTTTTTCAAAGCGGCATTTATCTTTTGGTGCCATATTTGCTGACAGCAGTGCTGGGACTTCTGGTACTTCGTCAGATACATGGAAAGGAAGGAATGGCGGCCTGTGGTGCGGTCAGTGCCATGGTAAGCGTGCTTGCACCACTGTCCCGGCTGTTTTTACCGGAGCTTTATGAAAAAAGCATGACGGCAGTCTGGCTGGTGGCGGCGTTGTTTCTTGCCGAAGGTCTGGTAAAGGAATATAAGAAAACAATTCATTATATGGAAGAACTGGCATAACAGGACTTTTTGCCGGAAGAGCTTTACGGTTAGAAAAAAAGAAAGGGAGGTTGCAATGGAATTAGTTGTTGATCGAGTAACAAAACAATATCAGAATAAAATAGCAGTGGACCGCATTTCTATGACACTGCATAAAGGAGTATACGGGCTTCTGGGGGCAAACGGTGCCGGGAAAACAACATTGATGCGAATGCTCTGCGGCATTTTAACACCAACCGGGGGAACTATTTCCTTAGATGGTGTGGATGCAAGGGAGGAAAGCTACCGTGCAAAGCTGGGATATCTGCCGCAGGATTTTGGATATTATCCGGAGTTTACCGGATGGGATTTTCTACTTTATATGGCAGCCTTAAAGGGACTTTCCAGGGAACAGGCAAAACGGAAAGCAGAAGAACTTTTGTCACTGGTGGCTCTTGGCAACGTGGCGAAAAAGAAGATGAAAACCTATTCCGGCGGTATGAAACAGCGGATTGGTATTGCCCAGGCACTGCTGAATGACCCGGAGGTGCTGATTTTTGACGAACCAACGGCGGGACTTGACCCAAAAGAGAGAGTCCGCTTCCGAAATCTGATTGCAGAGCTTGGCAAAGATAGTATTGTGCTGTTGTCCACGCATATTGTGTCGGACATTGAGCATATTGCAGACGAAATCCTGATGATGAAGGGTGGACGACTGATTTACGAGGGTGTCTGGGAGGAAAGCCAGGGAGACCTGGAAAAATTTTATCTGGAACAGTTTGAGGAAGGAGGAGAAGAGCTTGAATAATTTTTGGGTATTGGTACGTTTTGAAGGTAAAAAAATCTTAAGCAGAAAGATAACCTGGATTGCGTTTTTCAGTGTGTTTACCATTATGCTGGTGTGTGGCGTATACCGCATGTTCGTATCGGAAACGGTGGATGGGGTGCGTGTGAGTGCACAGGAAGAAGAAATGCAGCAGAAGGCAGAAATCAAAAAACTTGCCGGAAGAAAGATGAATGATGCGCTGTTTGATGAAATGCTGGCAGCTATGGAAAATGAGGAAGCATTTGCACCATATGAAGAAATTTACCGGAATCTGTGGCGGGATTATTTTGATGACGAGGCAGTGTCAGGACTTTCTGTGTCTGACCTAAAAGAACAACTGGACATTGCTCCGGAGGAAGAACTGTTTTATGCTGTCCGTCGGCAGCGGATAGAAAAAACGATGCAGGAACAGTGGCTGACGGAAGGAGAAAAGAACTACTGGAGAGAAATACTTGACAAGGAAGAACTGCCATGGAGCTATGATTATATCCTCGGGGTACAGTACACCTGGGTGGCGGTATACACAACAATAGTTTTAGTTGCCTTGATGCTTGCGGTCTGTCTGGCAAATCTGTTTGCCGAGGAGCATCAGAAAAAGACCGACCAGCTTGTGCTCTGCAGCCGGAACGGGCGGGGTGTGCTGTATGGAGCAAAGCTGACCGCAGGGTTTTTGTTTACCCTCGTCAGCACTGCTCTTGTCCTGATGGCATCAGCACTGCCACAGTTACTTTTGCTCGGCACGGATGGTATGTCGGCACCCATCCAGTTACTCACTCCGACCAGTATGTGTACCATGACCTTTGGTGAGATGCTGCTTTATGTGTATGCACTTGCCATTCTGGCAGCCGTCATGTATGCGGCAATTACCATGTGCTGCTCGGAGCTGTTCAGCAACAGCACCGTGACAGTCATGGCGTTGATTGTCGTGCTGGTGCTCGTGCCGATGATGGTATATATTCCGGAAAAATACCGCATCGCCTCCCAGATTTTTGAGTTAAATCCCATCAATATACTTTCAATCTGGAGTGCCGGAGATTACCGCCTGGTACCGTTTTTTGAAAGCTATCTGAATGTACGTCAGGTGGCACCGGTGCTGTATACAGTACTGACGCTGCTTTGTATGTGGATAGGACGCAGAGCCTATTTAAAATTTCAGGTGGGTGAAAGATAAAAAAATACTGCCAGCACAGGAGTATCTGCTTCTGTGCTGGCAGTAAGCCTTTGAAAGTTATGTTTTTTTGTTCTGCGGTCAGGCATTTGCGTCGCGGCGTGCTTTTCCTGTCTGTTTATAATAGTTTTTCTTCATTTCATACATTTTATTATCAGCATTTTCAAACACCTGCTCATAGGTTTTCCGGTCATCCGACGGATGCGTATCAATACCATAGGAAATCGACAGCTTCCAGCCGTTTGTCGCTTTATTGGTCTTTTCTATCATCTGTTCCATGGCTGCCAGTCTTGCACGGATTGTTTTTTCATCACACTTTTCAAAAACCAGTACGAATTCATCGCCGCCTATCCGGTACAGCTTTCCATATCCCCAGAACGCATTGACTAGAATTCCGGCTGCGGACGTAATCAGACGGTCTCCCTCCTGGTGTCCAAGCTCATCGTTTACGCTTTTTAAGCCATTGATATCAAAAAGAACCAGTCCATAGGTGTGGTTTATAACAAGCATTTCCCGCTTTTGGTCATAGGCATTCCGGTTCCGCACACCGGTCAGAAAATCGTACTTTGCGCTCATTTCCAAAGTAAAAACATAATAAAGCAGAAGACAGATGGCTACAGTAGGCCACATCGAGCGGATGTTGATATCAAAAATCTGTACACTTACTCCGGCAGCCACGACAAGAAAAATGGCGAGCAGATAAATCTTGTCCTGAAAATCGGCATCACGGTACTCTTTATAAGAAGTGTAAATAACTCCCAGGTAATAAAAAATGCTGACAACAATGGTCCATCCAAAAAGAGTGCCTCTGACATAATGATTAGATGCGTCGACATAAAATAAAAGTCCTGTCCACTGGGTGGTAAGAGAACCGATTATTACAAGCAGTGCGGGAATTGCCGTCAGCTTTTCTTTTCTGCCCCATTTTTTGACGTTCATCATCACCAGACAATAATTAATCATGGGGCATAGTGAGTAAGTACAGACATTAGTGATGATATTTACCATTCGCCAGTGATATTCCTCGGACAACGTTCCCAAAAGCTCACTGATTAAAATTAGCATTGTAAAAAAGACGCTGGCAAGGTAAAACTTATTTTTATAACGGTTTAGATGACGGCTGCGAATTGACAAAAGTGCTGCAAACATTGCAGCGGCCAGTGTTAGAAGATAAATATAAATGGTCATACGTTGCCCTCCTGTCTGTTTTTATATGTGTTTGAAAGCCTCCCAAGGAAGCATTTTTCGTAGTAAGCAAAATAAAAAAAATTTTCTGCTTTTTCTTTCCATATTTGACCGCTTTTGCATGGAAAGCAGATGAGGTATCGGCGACTTAAATTTGTTGGACTTATTATAGTATAAGAAGCTGAAAAAAGCAATATGCCTGTTTTTAGCTTTTCTTTGCTTTGGAATGTCTGTTACTGGAACGAGGTACGAGAGAGTGGTAACCAATGTTTGGACAGCTTTGGGGGATTACAGGAAGAAGAAAAGTTCCGATACAAAGATAAGCTCATCCTATACTAAGCTGGTAGTTGGAGACGGATATGCTGCTTATATAGATGAAACATCAAACTTACATAATTTTGTATGATGATACTGGTGCAACAGAGGGAGTAGATTTATCTAAGAAATATAAAGGGCTTGGTGATGACCGTACCTATCTTGTCACGATTGATTCGAACGGAAATGTGTGGACGGCATATCCATATACGGCGGATGAAGTGGAAGAACAATTAGAGGATTTGTTTAAGGATGTTGCAGAACATGGTGGAACTATGGGGTCTGGTATCGGAAATCCTTTTTTTGATGCGGAATTTTGGAATGCTGACTAACGTACAGCAAATTGTTTCAGACTATCCGTATAGTTTTTTAGTATTATCCGAAAATGGAATTTTGCAAAACAGTGAAGGCTTTGTTTACGAATCATTGAATGGCGTATCACAATTTGCAGAGGATGCAACTGGGGTAATAGCAACTATGGATGAAGATGGGATACTGACATTTTTCAATGCAGATGGATAGTGTCAAATGACTTATGAAAAAAGCTGAGCAAAAGAAAAGGCTCAGATGA
>CAZJAA010000053.1:0-8820 GCA_964544055.1 uncultured Lachnospiraceae bacterium
AGTTGCAAAAAAATAGAGAATTCTCCGCTAACTGATAAACATCGCATCCCCGAAGTGTCGTTTTCTACACAAAACTTCACATTTGTAAACTGCCATGTGCATTTTTCGATTTCAGGTAAAGTTTATCATCTTTCTCATTCCTTCTCAACATGTTTTTCATTCAGCCGAGCATCAATGGCATCTAATATCATAGTTGCTCTTTTTTCTCCAATGCCTTTCAATCCAAGAATTACCTGTTTGATTTCTTCCAGATTAAGCCCTTCTGTTGCTTCTACTCCATCTGCCCTTCCATTCATATAGACACTCTTCAAAAAGTCTGACATCTGGCTATGATCCATCTTTTTTACACTTTTATATACTTTTCGATTTAATATGTACCCTTGCTTCATGCAAAATACCTCCTGAGCTTATATTTTTCTTGTATTTTATCCCGTATATTACTTTATCCCTGTGCTTCCAATCCCTCCTCTGTTTTCATTTCCCAAACAAGATACCTCCTCAAACTCTAATTCCGGCTGATGTTTCAGTATTCTAAATTGACAAATTCTATCATTCTTTGAAATGTGAGTATCTCTTACTGCAAATGCAAGAAACTGCCACTGATCGTTGTCTCCGCAATAGCTCTCATCAATGATACCGATACTATTAACAAGAATCACTCCATATTTCTTGAAGGTACTGCTTCTTGGTGCAATAATAGCTTCATAACCATCTGGAAGTTGCATAGCAACTCCCAGAGGAAACATTTTAAATTCTCCAGCTTTCATATCAACATCTTCTGCCGCTCTGAGATCGATCCAATCTCCGACTTTCATCTTCTCAATCTTTTCGACATCTCCAAAATACTTAATTTTTATTTTTTTCATATCCATCTCCTATACAAAAGGTAATTCTTCATCTATATTATCCGGAACACTCATAAATCCATCATTATCTGTATCAACTTGCGTATTTGGTCCGTTTCCATTTCCATCTACACTTTCGAAACTAAACACTGCATAATTAGTATATGTCTGTCTCTTTTCTTTGTCATAACGATTCGTCACATCACATTCGCCAATTTTGATTCTTGCTCTTTCATCCAAATATGCTGCATTTTCATGTGCAGATCCAATAAATCTAACAAATCCGCTAAAATCTGTTTCGTATTCTCCTGTTTGTCGGCTTTTCTTACTGATGCTGATTCTCACATCACTGTAATTTCCATTCCCCGGTTTGACTTCCCATACCGTTGCATAAGCTCCATTTCTAAATCCCATATTTTCCTCCTATTCTTCTTCAACCATCATTCTTGCACATTCTTTTAAGATACAAACTCCTGTTGCGCATGAAAAAGTATCAACTTTACATTTTTCTTTGTACAATCTTGTCAGGCTGCTTCCTATGTAATCGCAACGTGAACCGCTTACAATAAAACCAGCTGCATAATCCCAATTTCTAATCGGTAGATTATTGAAAACATTATCTGTACGATATGCCTTTTTCAGTTCCCCTACAGAAAATGGAATGCATTTCTTTACATCTTCATATCCAAGAGCTTCGATAATAAGGCGATAATACTTTTCATGTCCACATTCTTGGAATTTCAAATCTTTAGGAATATTAAGTGCCTGTTCAAATGTCATATCATCAACTTCTCCCTTCCATTGCAGACTCCATAATTATCTGCATATTTTTCTCCATCAAAAACATCATGTCTTCCATTCTCATTTCAACAATCTGTTTCATTTCTTTTTTTACTGCATCAGGAGTAATTTTCTGACAGTTACAGTGAACAGCCAGAATCAAATCCTGGAATGTAACCGGATCCAAGATATTATCCCGGACTAAAATATCTTCACCTAACACCCACTTTTTTTCACCCATATGTCTCAGCCTCCTTCTTTAAAAAGGTATTATCAACGATACTCTGCAGTTCTCTTGCTGTGAGACCTACGAAATTATCCATATCGAGCATCTCTTTCGAGATGCCCTTCTTTGCCAACTGGTCCTGATAATATTTCATATCACCTTCATAATCAGCTTCAAACATAGCTTGCTCCTCCCTAATAGCCCAATTCTTCTAAGACTTCCTGAACAGCGTAATTACCGTATCGACTCTTCATGATTTCTTTGCAATTTTCAAAATCTTTTACACTATCTGCTAAGTCAAACATCTGATCTGCCTCTCTTCGGCACTTTTCATAAACCAAGTCGCCCTTACATACTCTTTCAATTCTCTTATTTATCGAATTGAGAAGCTGTACAGCCTTTCGTTTTTCCTTATCAAGCTCCTGCATGATAGATGCTGTCTCAATCATGTTCTTTATAACTGTCATTCCGAACATTTGGTACAGGTTTGCAATTTGTTTCTTTCCTTCTGTTTCACTTATAGAAGGATGCCAAGTGTAAACGAATTCGATTTCGGAATACTCTTTATTAGAAACTTCCTTTCCAATCAGTTCCTCAAACTCTGATTTCATCATGTCCTTTTACCTCCTGTTTTTTTATCGTGGACGTATCGTAACAGCACCTCCTGCGTTGTCAATAGAAAAACTGATATTTTTTCACTAAACTTTTCTATATTCGTTATGTGCATATCCTTCTGCATCAATGGCTAATTCCCCTTTTAGCCATTTGAAACATTCTTCTTCATCCCAAAACTCTTCAGTGATCACGAAACCGGTATTATTATCATTATCTACACCTGTGCACCATCCATCTTCTTTTCGAAAATAAAAAAGTCCTTTTGGTTCCTTTTCTTCGATAATCTTTTCCGCATATTCCGGAGAAACTTTTCTAATCCCATTATTCTTTACAATTTTCATTCTATATCCAAGATGTTCAAGCACATCCACAAAGCGTTCTACTTTCATGTCATTCCTTCTATTCATCTGCTGATTGAGATTTCTTACATCCTCATTCATACACTCTGCAAGTTGTCTCTGTGAGATCCCTTCATTTTCGAGACATTCCAAAATGATTCCAGCCGCCTTATTCACTACACATTCCTCCTCTTATAAGTATGAAATACCATATCTCTTCCTAAATTCTTTTCTTGCAATCCGTGCTTCCAATTTTTGAGCTTCTTTCTCATTGTCCAGATCATGAATTGCATCCCTTAAGATCCATTCTTTTTCCCATGCAAGTTGTCCGATAATTTTAGACATTTTTTCCGCCATAGGATTCCCATGGATTCGGCATGTAATATTTCCCATATTGTGGCAATTATTACAAATCGGAATTTTCAGACCATCCTTTTCACTAAGTTCTCTTCCTGCAGTTCCAAATACTAAATGGTGTTCTGCTTCGGATTCTTTGCCACATATTGCACACAGTTCCGGGTAATTTGTCAAAATACTATCCATAGCTATCTCCTCCATACTCTTTCTTCTAACGGCAAAAACTTCCAGATCATTACAAGTAAACAGCACCAGCACACTGCAAAATAAAATGTGCTGATTTCTCCTCCTATGATTTCATACGCCCCACACAAAAACCATGGCAAACAATTAAAATGCTTTCTGAACTTTCTTCTCACGTTACGCTTTCTCCTTTCTATATTGCGATCTGATCCATGCTTCACATGCTTCTTTAGTTTCGAAAAACTCATTCTTTGCAAGTATATTTTTCTTATGCCAACCAGCTTTCATACAAACATAACTTCTCTTTTTCTCTTCCAGAATTTCATATGGTACAGCAATATGTTCCGGTTCATCATTCCAATCATTGCAATGAGGGTTATTACATATTCGCCACATTCTTTTTAGCATCCTACAATCCCTCCATGCTTTTCTATGACCTCTTCCACCACTTCAATCGGCACATAAAGGTAGATTGCGCCTCCCCGGTATTTATCCAATAATTCCTCGTATTCGCTCGGAAAGCCAAGTTCAAGTTGTGTGTATTTACCATCTTTTAATCCTCTTTTTGGTGTGCAGTAATGGTAGGCGCTTGCTTGGATACTTATGCTAAATCCGTCCTTGCATATCGCACGAGGGCGAACCAAGCATCCAACTGGTTCTCTCCTAAATGTCTCTTTCAACCATTCTTTTGCAGTCATCATTTCCACCTCTCTATCATCATCCAACTTCTTTCCCATTAACGTTGCTCTATTAGTCGCCTTAATTATTGTGCTGTACATACCTTGCCTCCGCATAAAATCCATGTTTGGACCAGTAAAGTCTTTTCGTTGGTATCGGATCATGAAGTCTTATATATTCCAGTTCTTTCTTATCACCAAACTCTTCATGTGTAATCTCGAAGACCATCTTTTCATACTCTTTTTCGATGTTTTTTACCGGTTCTAAAAATTGATAGGTACATTCTTTTTTCCAGAACAACATTCCGTTGTAAACACCCGCCATTGCATACATGATTCTTCCATCGCATTTCCTTGGTGGATACATTACTGCAAAAAACTTTTCAAATTTATCAACTTCCAACGTCTTATAATTCTTCCGGATTTCCTTGGCTTCTTTTTCCATTTCCTCGAAGTCAGTTCGGGCATCAGCACCAAAACAACAATTCGTATCTGTTCGATAAAAGAAATACTCGTCATTTCCTTCAACTTTGATTATTTTTGCACGTTCTACTTCTCCAAGAACGAGCCTTCCAACATAATCTCCAACATTAAGTCTTTTCCTGGATAGAAGCTCTGTTTCATCTGACTGCAAGAACGAAAAAATATCTAACTGCTCATACATTATTTACATAACACCTCAATCTTCTGGTTTTCCATCGTTGCGACCTTCTTCTGCTTTTTTCTGGCGGACATGAATATTTATGTGAGTACGAATTCCACCAGTTTAATACAGCCACTTATCCGTAAATCACATCATCAAATAATGCATACTGAACAATCATATCGCAGACTGTAGCATCAGCATTGCATACATCAACCATAAATCCATTGTCTATCTCTTCTAAAATATTGTATGGATGCGGATTCTCCAGGTACATTTTCAAACCTTTCAAGAACTTCTCTTTATCCAAGATATAATCTTCTTCCTCTTCAAAATCATGTAATTTCAACTGACCGTCTCTGGAAATCTGCTCACTTGCGTATTCTCCAAGATAATTTCCTATAACTTTCGCTTCATCACACCAATAATTGATACCTCCTTCCAAAGCTCCAGCCATGATGTCATCAATATCTTCATCATTAACAACTACTTTTATTTCTATGTTCATAATTTCTTTGTTCTTGTTTTTCATCGATGTCTCCTTCTCTCTTATTCCTCTGCATCTGCATAATAAGCATCAAACGCAATCCCAGCTTCTACCAACTTCGCTTCCAGATAATTCCCATAACACCAGCCATCCCCATCTTCCCAGAAACTGTCGAATGCTTTCCGAAGAACCTCCGCAGCTTTTTCTTCATCTCCAGGACTTACTAAAAATACACCATCCATCCAATCATTCCACTCTGATTGAACTCTAATAACACTATCTTTCAAAATATCTACCATAATCGCCTCCTGTAGAGGTGCTGCACTATGCAGCAACCTCAATTTCTCCTGTTTCTCGATTGTAACGGTACACTTTGTAACTAAGTACTTCTTGCACTGAAACTTCTGCATCATTTACGTCTTTAACCATCTTTTTCAGGTCATCAAGTTCATATGCAGATGCAGGCAATGCCAGGACTTCGTGTATGCTCGATGGTAAAATGAACAAATCATCAGCTACTTCTTCTGAAAGTTCCATCAAATATTTTTTATAAAGAAGAATACTCGCCCCAAAACACTTTTTGTCATTAGTAAGTACGTACATCTTTGGTTCGCCACTCATTTCATCACACATTTCTTCTGGCATACATAATTCCTCCGCCATTACCTGTCCCATGGTTTTTACGGAAAATCCAATCATCTCTGTATTCCTTGTGGCTGCAATATCAAGCACTTTCTGCGAAATTTTTGCTGCTTTAAGCAACTGATTTGTTAATACGAAACTTGCCATATCTTCTTCATTTCTAATTGCCACTCTATATATCGCCGCCAGATCCATCACTCTTTTGCTTGGTACTTTTGAAATCATTTCTGCATTTTTTTCTGCATTCACAACCTGATATTCCACATGCTTTAAAATAAACTCTCTGTCCAGCATGTCAGGTACAGCAACATCAAATCGCTGTGCTTTGCTTTTTTCATATGCTTCACAAATCATCTCAACCGCTTTTTCTACAGGCAATCCACGTCTAATCTGCATAATAATTTCATCGATATGGATTACTGGGGCGATCATCTCTTCATCCTTTGTTCTTATCGTTAACGAATTATATACAACTCCGTTATTCTTTTTTGTCTTTCCAAGCTCAACCTTATATTCAGGTCCAATTTTTTCTTCTACTGCCTCTACCAATAATTCTTTCATCTCTTTCATTTTCTTTTCCTCCTTAAATGTAATAACAACTTAAATTCCAACTATTTCCAAGCTCATAATAAATCCCATATTTTTCAAAAATTGAATCAAATCTTTTCTGGATTGAACTATACCCTGGCCAGCAATTAACCATCTCATAAACAGGTCCTTCAAAACTCATACTGAGGATATGTTCTGGATTTACATATTCAAAGTACCGTTCCGGATCCTCGTCTTCCTGGACTACCAAATGCTCTCGATCATTATAGTAATACTTGCCATTCTCCTTATCGTAAGTCGAAAATGCTTTTCCATTAAAATAAATCGTCACATCCTGCCACATTTCTTCAGCAAGTAAAAATTCTCTAATTTCTACAGCCAGATTCTCAATCAGTTCTTCAGTCAATGTATTTAATCTATTTGCAACCATATTATCTTTCTCCTTTCACTTTTTCTCCAATTCTGATGCCAAGGGACATTGAAGCAAATCCAAGCAGGAATACTGCTGATAAGGCTTCTCCGGTTGCAAGCAATATTGCCATACTCAACATAGCTAATAATCTAATCACTATCGTCAAAATTCTCATTTACAATCATCTCCTTATGTGATATGCTTTTGAAACAAGAGGAGGGTATGAACTCCTCCTCTTCGGATCGATGTCAGCCAAACAAGTTGCCTATTATGGCAAGCACTGCAACTGCGATTTCAAGTAAAACAAGTAGCCAGCTCGCTACTTGAAACGCACGGCTTTCATTGGTCCTTTTTTCAAGCTGTTCTATCTTCGCTTCCAGTTCTTCAACTTTACGCTCCAGGTTCTTCAACTTCTTATCCTTCCCAATGGCTATGTACCTCCTATCCGCAATCTATTGTGGGGTTTATTTGATTGCGGACGTATCGTAACACCTCCGTTTCATGTGTCAATAAAAAAACTGAATTTTTTTGGAATTTTCCAATCATTCATTTTCCCGAAAACTGTAGTATTCATGAGCACAGATAACTATATTGTCAGCCACGCACACTCCCAACATTTCTCCTGCATCATGCAGATTCTTTGCTGTTCTCCGATCCGATTCGCTGGGTTCCGATTCTCCTGACGGGTGATTATGTACAATCACAATCGTTGAAGCTCCACATATAAGTGCTTTTTGGAAAATTTCTCTTGCATTTGAAAAAGAGCTATTCACAATTCCATGTGAAATTTCAAATATCCCGATCAACTTCATCTTTGTTGTAAAGCACAGCTCATATACAAATTCTTCTGTTTGCAAATGAATCTGGTAAACATCTCTCATCATCTGAACAATTGCACTTGGTGTGCCAAAACGATCGCAAGCATAATTGCACGACTTTTCTTTCACCAATACCGGAAGTCCTTCATCTCCCAGCATTGTTTTATAATGGTTCACTCTCATCTCAACTCTTACCTCCTTGCTTTAAACGAATCCCAAATTTGACTATGCCATTTTTGCCATCTCTATAAGATTCTTTTTCCGCCTTTTCTTCAAGCCGATTTTTAATTTGCTTCCAACTCTTTCATTCCAATACCTTTTACTTTCCATATTCTCTGTAGTCATATCCGTATGCGACACATTCAGTTCCTGGCATATCAGAGTAGCATTTAACCAACATCTTCAACGCTGCCTCACAGCTTTCCAAATCATCATGTCTAAACCAGGGCGTAACTGCTAAAGTGTTGTTTCTATTGTCGGCTTCTTTCAATGTCTCCACTGTCGAATCGATACAACCACTTCTCCAATACCCTGCCACAACTTTTCCTCTTACCAACTGTCCTCTGTTTTCTGCTTTCATATGAACCTCCTATCATTAAATTGCGGAAACTATTTCAAATTCAAAAATTCCAAGGCTTTTGATAAATGTCTTAGTAGTCCTAAGTCCTCTACCTAATTGCTGGCCACAAATGTACTGTCGAAGATAATACCCTCCAACCATAGCAACAACTTCCCATACCTTGTTTTCGTTCCATTTGTCTTGGTAAAATGTTCTTTTAATTGCCATATAACACCTCTCATATCAGTTCTTTGATTGATTTGTTATACGCATCGTAGCTGGAATATTCCAATTTGTCAATAGTTTAACTGAAATTATTTTGGAATATTCCAATTATATTCACAAAATTATCCGCACTATCAACATCTATAGTTCATATTTATTTAATGGTTACGGTAACGGTTACGGTTACGGTATAATCAACGACATTCCCGTGGACATTCCAATGGATTGTCCAAAGGACATATATAAATAGGAAGAAACTACTTCCTTTTTCATCTTTTCAACTCCAAAATGTCCAAAGGACTGTCCCGAGACAGTCCTTTAAAATTGACAATAAAAAAAGACCCTCTACACCAATGCAGGTGCAGAGAGTCGATATGTTTCTTTCATTTATTTTTTTAAATATTCTCCAGAACTGAATCCGGTATATGTAACACCATTAAGTGTAACCTGGATATAAAGCCATT
>CAZJAA010000054.1:0-8251 GCA_964544055.1 uncultured Lachnospiraceae bacterium
ATAAAATGTATAAGGAACACTCTGAAAGCGAATTATGGGGCATTGTGGAGCGTTACACAGCAGACAAAGAAAACCATATCATCAAAGAGTATTTTCTGCTCAATAAGTCAATGCCGGAGATTGCAAGAGAGCAAAATATAACAGTATCAAGAGTACGTGAGATAAAAGAAAATGGTTTGCGTAGATTAAGACGTGGGAAAGCAAAACGTGAATTATATGAGAAATTTGAAATTGTGGAATGTGGCATATACAGAAACAGTATGAATAAGTACAATGAGCATAATTTTACTTCTACAGTTGAGTATATCGCATTACGCAGGGCAGAGATACAAGAACAATACGAGCAAATATTGAGGGAATGTATCGGATATACACCGCAAAATAGAGCGTGTTTATAAGTGGTTTTGAATGGTGCAAAATGTTCTTTCGTAACACACCAGTAGCACACAAAAGTCTTGTAAAGCCTTATTTTATAAGGGTTGTAGTTCTCAAAACGATAATTCAAAAGAGAATACAAATTTTACAAAAAGCCCTCAAAGCCTTGTGCTTTGGGGGTTTTCTTTATGTCAGTGTTTTTGTAAATTTTCTAAAAATGTGCTGAATTTTATGATATAGACATGCTTCTGTATTGTAATGCTCTTGAAGAATCATTATTGTGGAAAAATCCGAGAGTTAGTTTGGAAACTCTATTTGATGCGATTTTAGAACAACAACCAAGACATATAAAAAAATCATTTAAGAATTCAGAGCGAATCCGCTATCCTTAATGTGTATAGTGGATCTGGTGAAGAACTTGGCATTCCTGTAAATTTATCGAAAAATAAAATGTTGATAAAAGTGCTTTATTTGTGTATAATAAATGAAAAAGAAAAAGGCTGTTTTACAATAATGGATAGAACATTATATATTGGTTTTAAGGGGAAAAATAACGCATCGCGTGTTTTGGTAGAATCTATTTCAGCAGACAGTTATTTGTTGACGAATTCTTTTTCTGGGTTAAAAAGCGACATTGAATTATTAAGCAATTTCTACGATTGTGTTATTCTTTTCGGAGTAGACAAGAACCTGAAAGATACGGTAAGAATAGAAAAAGTGGCAGAAAAGGAAACCAAAGAATTTACTGCATTGAATTTAGAAGTGCTGTCAACACGGCTAAATGCTGTTGGCGTATCCAATTATTTGTCTGATAAACCAACGCATTACTTATGCAATGATGCATACTGGCATTTGTTGCGTAAATTTAATGGGAACGCATTACTGATGCATATACCATCTAGCAAAAACATTAGTGAGAACATGATTGCTTGTATGAAGCAGGTATTCAGCTAAGTTCTGTTTTTTAGCAGAGTGGGCAGGAAAAAATGGATTTATCCAGTGGGATGGAGTGTTTGGAAAGAAAGGAGCTGCTGTCTGGTGAAACGCATCACATTAGAAAATCTGCAGAAGAGAATAAAGACAGACAGCTATCAGGAATTGTATACTAAAATTCTTTCTCTGGTGGAAGAAGGAAAAATAAAGCCGTTAAAGGCATCTGGTCTCAATGGAAAAAAGCCGGCGCTTTATAAGGAATACTGGGAGCTGGAGCAGAAAGAAGAAATATCGGATTATACAGAGGAACTATCGTATCAGATTTCTCCCATGCTTTCCACGGATTATTATTTCAGGCATCCGGCACAGTATGTAAAAGACAGGGAGTGGGTTCTTTTACTCAATGATTATTTAAGAACAAAACGTTCTACGCTTAAGCAACCAAAATCTTTAAATGAGCGCAGCTTTGAAATCTGGTATCGGGAAAAATTTTTAAAGGAAGAAGCAGGACGCAGGATTTAAAAAAAATGTGGGCTTTTGCCGGAACAGCTGAATATATACGAAACAACGGAACCGTTGGCATATTATGTACATACAAGGAAAGTGCCGCAGAATCTTTTGATATTAGAAAATAAGGACACTTTTTACAGTATGCGTAAACATCTGCTGGACGGGGCAACTAGCATTTTTGGGCAGGACATGGGAACGGTAATTTATGGCGCCGGGAAAGGCATTTACCGTTCGTTTCAGGATTTTTCTCTGTGTGCTGAGCCGTACATGAAGGAAAAAGAGAACCGGATTTATTATCTGGGTGATATTGATTATGAAGGGATTTTAATTTACGAAACTCTGGCAGGGCAGTATGCGGAGGATGTTCTGGTGCAGCCTTTTGTGGAAGGATATCTTGCAATGCTAAAAAAAGCAAAAAAGGCGGGAATGGAACGGATGCCGGCCATGAAAGAGGGACAGAATCAGAAAGTGGGTGCGTTGTTTTTTTCTTATTTTGCGGAAGAAGACAGAAAAGAGATACAAAACCTGTTGCAAAGCGGTCTCTATATTCCGCAGGAAATATTGTCCGGGGAAGATTTTTAAACTCCTAAAAGGTAGTACGAGAAAATTCTGACATTTTAGTGGAGGTTACAAAGAATGCAGTATGAATTTTTGAAACAGTTTCCCAGACGGATGAAACATGTGGGAATGTTCGCTATTTTATTGCAGAACAGTGCACAAAAGCAGACGTGGAAAAACTATGGTCTAATAAAACAGGACGAGCAGTTAAATATTATTTTTGCTCTGCTTTTGTATATTATGGAGCAGTCGCTAAAAGAGGAAAACTGTACACTTGACGATATTGGCGGTTATCTGGATATCTTAAATTCAACCTATTTCCACAAAAATATTTCTTATGAGGAATGTAAAGCACTGGGAGATTTTATAGTGAATGTGGTGCTGTCCAATGAGGGAAAGACCATGTATTTTGATGGCTACGAATTTGAACAGCGGGCATATAAAATTATGAACGTCAGTTACATTGCCAACCGTATTGTGTATCTGGAATCCGATATGAAACGAACCTCGTATTATCTGACGGACGATGGTTATAATCTGCTGCTTTCCACGCTGGAAATTGAAAATAACATGAAATTGACGATTCATGAAATGATTTTTAAAATGCATCTGGAAAAACAAAGCTATGATAAGGCAGTGGATGAAATAAAAAATGTATTCAATCTGCTTCGGATACAGTTACAGAAAATACAGGAAAGGCGGTTGTTTCGGGCGTATACCGAGGAAGAACCGGTGCAGAATCTGGTAAAATCACAGGCAGAGGAAGCACTTTGCACCGTGGAACGCTATGGAACCACCATATACCTGATTCCTATGGAGGAAAACGTTTTTCTTGGATTTTCCAAGGCAAAATTAAAGGAAAGCCTGTGCAAATCAACAGGAACGGACAAGGATTTCTATTTATCGCAGTTTGTGATTTTGACGCTTCTGGTGGAATTTTATGATGGGCAGGGAAGCAGCAGTAAATCGCGGGAATATATCCGGGTCGGGGAGCTGCAGAACAGTATTTCAGAACGCCTGAAAGAGGGTGTGGAAAATACGACCGAGGAGGAAGAAGAAAAAAAGGGAATTGCTTTTCGCAATATGCTGGAAGCATACGAAGCGTTGAAATCGGATGAAAAGGGTTCAAGGGCAAGAACGACCAAGGAAGGATTTTTGCATACGATTTTTAAATTTCTGGAAAAACAGGGGCTGATTGATTATGTTGAGGAAGATGAAATGATTAAAACGACAGTAAAACTGGACAATCTGATGGACTGGAATCTGCTAAATCAGAATAATTTCAAACGTGTTAGAAAGGTGTTGGGAGAATGAGTAAAATAAATGCAGTCCGTATCATCAACTTAAATTATAACAACAATGCAATCTGTATCAGTGATGAAACATTTCAGCTTGGTGGACAAAGTACTCTGTTTTCCTTAAGAAACGGAGGGGGCAAGTCTGTTCTGGTGCAGATGATGACTGCCCCTTTTGTACACAAGGCCTACCGGAAAACAAAGGATAGACCGTTTGAAAGCTATTTTACCACGGCAAAACCAACCTTCCTTTTGGTGGAATGGACCTTAGAACATGGAGCGGGTTACTGCCTGACCGGAATGATGGTGCGGAAAAGTCAGGTTTCGGAGGAACAGTCGACAGAACCGTTAGAAATTATAAATTTTATCAGTGAATATACCGGATGTTGTGAACAGGACATTTACCATCTTCCTGTTGTGGAGAAAACGAAAAAAGAAGTGGTATTGAAAAGCTTTCCGGTCTGCCGTCAGTTATTTGAAAGTTATAAGCGGGAAGCTCCGGGAAATTTTTTTTGCTATGATATGAACAATTCGTCCCAGTCCAGACAGTATTTTGAGAAACTGGAAGAATATGGAATTTATTACAAAGAATGGGAAAACATCATTAAAAAGATAAATTTGAAAGAGTCCGGACTTTCAGAGCTTTTTATTGACTGTAAGAATGAAAAGGATCTCGTTGCGGAATGGTTTCTTCCGGCAGTGGAAAGCAAGCTGAACCGTGAGGGAAACCGGATGAAGGAATTTCAGAACATCATTGGGAAATATGTGGTGATGTATAAGGACAATAAATCCAAAATAGAGCGTCGGGATACGATTCTGCAGTTTAAAGAGGATATGACGGCAGTCGAAGAAAAGGGGTTGCAGTATCAGGAAAAGGAACTGTTTTTGCAGAAGCAGGAAAATAAAATTGCCGGATTCAGGAAAGAATTGCATCGCCTGGAAGAACTGGCACAGAAATGCTTACAGGATACGGAAGCCAAAAAACAGGAATGCGAAGCAAAGATTGCCCGGATTATGTATGAAAAATTATCCGGCGAGGTGCATCAGCTGCTCAAAGAATTAAGAAACAGGAGCAGCAACCGTGATATGCTGGGTTTTGAACGGGATGTCCTGAAAGAAGAAGTAGAACGGATAGCGCATCAGATTCATCTGTTTGAATGTGCAGCCCGTCAGGAAGCAGTGGACGAATGCCGGAAAGAACAACAGTATCTGATAGAAAGCATTGCGGTAAAAAACAGGATGAACAGGAGCTGGAACCGGAACGGCAGAAGCTTGGCAGTGCATTAAAAAAGCAATATGGACAACTGGCAGAGGAAAATCGGAAAAAAGAGGAAGAAGCAAAAAATGAGCAGGAAAAACTGAGTGCCCAATGTCTGGCTCAAAAACAAAAGGAGGAAGAATTAACCAAAACGTTGGAGCAGTTCCTCGTATCTCTGGCAGAATGCCGAGTCAATATTGCACTGTTTTCCCAGAAAGAAGAAGCCTTTAATGAAGCTTTTGCAGAGCGGCTGGTGCGTAATATTGTGGGAGATTATGAGCCGGGCTATCTGGAAATTCGGCGGGAGGAATACACAAAGCAGCAGGAGGATCTTTCTCGATGCAGCAGAAGTCATGCAAAACGGCAGAATGAAGTAGAGGAACAGAAAAAAAGCTGCGAGCGTAGTGCAGAAGATAGACGGCAGGAAAAAACAGAGCAGGAACTCCTTTGGAAAGAATATATAAGAGAAAACAGTGAACTGGAAGCACAGGTGGAGGAACGTCGCCGGATTTTGCGGTATCTGGAACTGCCAGAAGAAAATTTCTGGCAGAAAGAACGGATGTTAGCTGCGGCTGACTGAAAGCTTTCAGAGCTGGACCGTCATCGCAGTACGTTGGAACAGGAACTGTTTCTGCTGTAGAAAGAATGCAGACAACTGACTTCAGGCGAGCTTCTGGAACTGCCGGAAGAATTTAAGGAATTATTAAAAGAACTGGAGTTGCATCCAGTCAGCGGCAGAAGTTGGCTGGAAAAAAACGGACGTTCCGTCGAAGAAAACTAGAAATTAATCAGGCAGCAGCCATTTTTGCCGTATGCCCTGATTCTTTCCAGAAACGAATTAAAAAAACTTGGACAGCAGGAAAAAACAGTATACACCTCATTTCCGGTGCCCCTGATAGAAAGAGAAAGTCTGGAAAGTGTTCTGATGGAACAGCCAGGCAGTATTTTACAATTTTCCGGTATCAGCTTTTATCTGTGGTTTAATGAAAATCTGCTGGACGAAGATGCACTTAGGATTCTGGTGATGCAGAAAGAAGCGGAAATTCAGAAAAAGAAAGAGCAGACAGACCGACGAAAAGCAGAGTATGAGGATTATCTGGAAAAGAGAAACAGTCTGATAAGACAATCTGTGACTAAGGAAAAGCTGGCGGTGGATATTGGTCTGGTAGAGCAGGAAAAGGAACGTCTGAAAGGTCTGCTGGAAGATTATACCAAGGAAGTACATCAGAATCTGGCGCAGATTGATTCCAATTCCACGATTACCATTCGGGAAAAACCGATAAAAATGCTTCAGCTGCTTCTGTCGGGCTGGGAAGAAAATGAAAGAATATACCGCCAGCGTCTGGATGATTTTTTAAGTGAGCTGACCCGCACTGGTGTGGAAATTTATGAGAAAAATGAAAATGCGGCAGATTACTTTGGTAGCCGTGTAACAACGAAAAACCTGTTCGATTCGGTTGCCGGCCTTGGAAACATCCAAATCCGCCTGTATAAAATTGAAGAACAGCGAGAATATCCGATTACCTGGGCTGAGGTAGCAAAAAACTCCGGTGGCGAAGGATTTTTGTCTGCTTTTGTGGTGCTTGCCAGCCTGCTTCATTATATGCGTCGTGACACAACGGACATTTTTGCGGACAAAAATGAAGGCAAGGTTTTAGTAATGGATAATCCGTTTGCCCAGACCAATGCTGCCCATCTTCTGAAACCACTGATGGAGATGGCAAAAAAGATGAATACGCAGTTAATCTGTCTTTCCGGCCTTGGCGGGGATTCCATTTACGGACGCTTTGACAATATTTATGTGCTGAATCTGGTGTCTGCCAGCTTGCGAAACGGAACCATGTATCTGCGCGGTGAGCATAAACGTGGTTCGGAAGAAGAAACCATGGTAGCATCTCATGTGGAAGTGCTGGAGCAGATGACGCCGTTTTAAAGGAAAATGAAAAAGAAGTTACTTTTCAGAACACAAGCTTTTCCATGCATTGGAAAACCACTTGTGTTCAAACTTTTTTTGTGTGCTATTATAAACCGCAGAACGCTCAAACAGAAAACAAAGGACAGTCAATCTTATGAATATGATAGCAGCAAAGAACATAAATCAAAGCTTGCTGGGGTGGCGAAGCACAACTTAAGAAAATACAAATCAGACGCATATTGTGCCGACAATATTTTTCTGATATATGGAACAGATAATATTGTTCGGGATGTAAAAGCGGTTTATCATCAGGAGTTTGATGAAGCGGTAAAGATTTATAATGAAAATCAAAGCAGGGCAGATAGAAGGATAGAAGATTATTTTGAACATGTGGCCAATAAGGAACAGGATATGGTTGTGGAAATTATTATTCAGGTGGGAGACAGGGATTATTGGCAGGAGCATCGAGAAAATAAAGTTTTTATGAGGCGACTCTACAAAATGATGTTAGATGAACTGCAATATCTGATTCCGCAGTTTGTAATAGCCAATGCGGTAGTCCATATGGATGAGGATAAAAAGACTGATATTCCGACACATAAAATAGGCAAGCTATCTGTCATGCGTGATCCCCTCCTTAATGGCATGAAAAAAGCACCATTTCACCGTATTCTTGCGACGTAAACGACGCAAGAATACGGCGTACGGTGCTAAACGGTATAAAAATAGGAGCAGCCCGAAGAGCCACTCCTAAAAGGTATTTGCAGTATCAGCTTGGCTTATTGGTTAGAACAATTCTACACGACCAAGCAGTAGGTCTATCAGATTGCAATGGAAAATTCCGTTGTCATCATAGAAGTTATGAGGAATATCCATGCGAACAATGATTTTTTTGAAAAAGTCCTTTGTCAATATCAACGATGCAAGTTCAGAGGATTCCTTTTTATCTGTATCCATCTGGAAAGCTGACTGGATGTAGATTTTTTTATCTGCATCATTTACAACGAAGTCAATTTCTTTTTGCGCATTTGCACCTCCGGTACGGTCGGTCACAACACCAACATCAACGGAATATCCTCGACGCAGAAGTTCGTTGTAGATGATGTTCTCCATAATGTGGCCGGGATCGTACTGACGATAGTTCAATCGAGCATTACGGAGGCCGATATCGGTATAGTAGTATTTGTTCGGATATTTGAAATAGGTCTTTCCTTTCACATCATAGCGCTTTGACATCGAAATGAGGAACGAATCGATGATGTGTTGCACATAGTTGGAAACCAGAGTGGAGTTGACCTTTTCGTTCTTCATGCTGGTCAGCGCATTAGCAATATTCGTAGGATTGGTCAGAGAACTAATCTGTGAAGCGAGGAAATCCAAAATGTCATTCAGAATATCCTCACGCTC
>CAZJAA010000055.1:0-7433 GCA_964544055.1 uncultured Lachnospiraceae bacterium
GTAGATAAGCAAATCTCTGCAAACGATATAAGAGCAAGAATTTTGCGATTACCTATTTATTTGATTTACAATGGATGAGGGTATGCAATAATATATTGGAGTTAACACCGCTTGATTATTCAGAAGATTAATATTGTCATTTGAATGATGACAACAAAACAATTTTATAAAGAGGAGTTTGAATAACCCTTTCAACTTATGGAAATAATCTCCATGAAGATAAGTGTATCAAAGGCAGTACGATCTGAAATGGAGGAGTAAATTCATATGAAACAGAAATTTATGGCATGGAAGACAAAATACGTTGTGAAATGGAGGCTGTTGTGGATGCTGATTGCCGCAGCGTGGCTGTTTGTGGTTTTAAAGCTGTTTGTCGGAGGAATGTTTGAAAAAAATACCAGTCTGGTAGCTGCGTTTTCTGTGACAAATCCGCAGGAAATCAGTGCAACTGTCGAGGTGGCGGCAAAGTATCCGTTGGGAGAACTGAGTGACAAAAACAAACTGCTTTTGCTGGAAGAAGTGGCGGATGCCATCGGACTTGTGTTAGATGCCGCACCGGAGGTTGTGAACACAGAACAACGGCAGGAAGTCAGCTTTCATAAAGAAGCACTGGCGGCGGAAACAACAGTGAAGGTCATCAGTCTGGTGAAAGAAGGAGGAAGCGGTGAGGCAGCCGTAACAGACAGTGGACAGAAAGATATCACGACCTATCTGTATGCAGAAATCTGTTTAAACCAGTCATTAGATACTGTTTTTGCTTACAAAACCTTGCTGGAGGAAGTTCTGCAGGAACTTGCCTGTACAGAAATCAGTACGACAATTCAGCTGGTGGGGGACTATGGCGGTTATCTGACATTAGAACGGAAAAATGAAATCACAGAGGAAATTTTAAAGGCGTTGGAAGCAGAAGTGGTTTATGAATACCGGGAGCAGGATTTATATACGGTTTATGCGTATACAGCAGCCTTGGACAACTACATCACGGTGGAAAATAAAAAAATCAATCTGCACATTGCCATGAGTCAGGACGAGGAGCATTACCGTACAACGCTTTATCTGGCTTCGCCGATTTTGCCGGATACCTGGTAGCTATCGCATTTATATGAATTAATAGCGTGGAGCTATCGCCCTTATATAAAAATAGATACCGCCTTACAAGCGAGCTTGTAGGCGATATCTATTTTTATATAAGGCTGAATAGTTATACTTGGTTTTGCAAAAAAATAGTTGTAGTTTTTGCAAAAATGCGATACGATATAAGGAAAGTCGGTAACAGCTTGCACGGCAGCGAAGAATTACCGTTTGCGAGGAACAAGCGAACGGTAATAAAAGCCGGCAACATCGGAAAGGACATTAAGTTTACATGAAATATACCATAAAATTTCTGGTTCTGTTTGGCGTTTTTGCGGCATCCATTTATTATTTTGGCAGCAACATGGATGAAGCAATGTTTGGCACCATAAAAACAATGCAGATGTCAGAAGCAGAACTTCCAACGATTGTAATTGTGAGCGATGGAGTGGCGGCGAACTGCCTGTATGGCTACACCTCAGCCCTTGAACCGCTCTTACTTCGAGAAAATATGGTGTCTGTAGAGCCCGGGCAGACCATAGAACTTCTGATAGATGAAAACAAAACGGATGTGCGGAAGCTTTATTATGAGGTGCTGGATGCAGATACCGGAACGGAGCTTGCCGCAGGAACCATCAACGCATTTGATAAGGACGAGGAAGGAAAAAGAGCACGTTTAAAGATTACCGACAAAATGGAAGTCGGTGAAGAATATGCGGTCGAGGTTATGCTTGTAGATTCCGAAAGCCGCCGCATTTATTATTATTTCCGCATAAAAGATATCAAGGATAGTTATTTTGCGGAAAAAGCTGAATTTATGCAGGATTTTTCCAAATGGGCAAGGGAAAAAGACCATAATGCGGTCATTCCTTATCTGGAAAGTACCTACCGCGGAAAAGGTTCCACTTATGCACAGGTGGACATTAAGGACAGCTACTATATGGTGTGCTGGGGAGACCTGCAGCCGGAGCTTCTGACGGAGCCAAGGCTTACAATTTCAGAGGTGTATTCCAACATTGCGGTTGGAACGCTTAATTATATGGTGAAGCTTACCACAGATACCGGAGAGGAACAGTATTATGTCAAAGAAAAATTCCGTATTATCGTGACGGCATCCTCGAAACACCTTTTGAATTATGAGCGTACGATGGAAGCTGTGTTTGATGAATCTCTGGCAAGCCTGTCCATGAATCAGTTTAAGCTTGGCGTTACAAACGATACAGAAATGAAACTATATACCAATGCAGATTCCAGCCAGCTTGCCTTTGTGAGAAACAAGGAACTGTGGCATTATAATCTTGCAGAAAACACGCTGTCACGGGTATTTTCCTTCCGGAGTGAAAACGAAGCAGAAGCAGGAATTTCCTGCGAGCAGTATGATGTGCGCATTTTGAAGCTCTATGAGAGCGGAGATATCAGTTTTATGGTATACGGCTACATGGGCGGTGGAGAATACGAAGGAAAAACCGGAATTTTACTGTACCGCTATTATCGCGGAGAAAACCGGATAGAAGAGCAGCTTTATCTGCCGGTGAGTGAGAGCTACCAGAAAATTAAAGAAGAGCTAGGCAGCTTCAGCTATATGAATGAATATGATGTGTTTTTCTTTATGGTATACCGAACATTGTATTCCTACAATTTGATTACAAAGGAACTGACGGTTATTTCGGACAGTGCCGAAGAAGACTCTGTGGTGTTTTTTGAGGACAGCAGTTATGTGGCATGGCAGGAAAAAGACTATGAAAAACTGCAGCTTTTACATCTGGAAAGCGGAGAAAATCGAGTACTTCCGGCGGCAGAAGGAGAATTTATCCGGATTCTTGGAAAAATCAATGAAAATATCATCTGCGGTTATGGAACGCTTTCTGACTGTATGGTGCTGGGAGACGGTTCCTTATTGTATCCGGCATATGAAGTGAAAATTCTGGATAACAGTCTTAACGAAAAAAAATCTTACCGTAAGGAAGGCTATTATGTGGCAGATGCGGTAATCACATCCAATTCCATCTGCTTAAAGCGAGTGACAAAAAATTCAACAGGGGCGTATGAGGATGCTGCGGATGACTATATTTTGAACAGCATGGATGCTCCGAAACGTTCCGTGACACTGGATAAACGGATTACTGAGCTGATGTTTGTGGAATATTATATTGACCTGCCTTCTGCCTATGCCATGAAGAAGCTTCCGGTGCGCACCAGGGTGCCGTATACGCTGATTTCGGAGGACACGACCGTGCGGGTGGCAACGCTTGAAAACGATACCGAGGAGTATCTGGTGTATTCGTTTGGTGAAATTGCTGCAATCAGTGACAACTGTGCCGGAATGATTCATCTTGCCGATGAAACTTCCGTGGTTGGTACGGTAATTAATGAGTCCGGAAAGGTCATCTGGGAAAGAGGTATTAAAAGTTCTTCGGCACACCTTACAGAGCTGGAAGGCAATTCCACCAAAAAGAGTGGTCTGACCAGCCGACAGGAAGCTGTGCGTATGCTGGCAGCATATCTTGGCGTGGAAATGGATGTCAGCAGTTTTGAGCCTGCACAGAGTGTAAAGGATTTTCTGGAGCAGAAAACGGGGATTCGTATGCTTAATTTGAACGGTGCTACGTTGGATGAGGTATTATATTTTGTGTACCGTGGGGCTCCTGTGTATGCCATGACGAATGCCAGCGAAGCGGTACTGATTACCGGCTACAGCACAGGCAACATTACGATTTATGAGCCGACTTCCGGAAAATATAAGACATATACGCTGAGGGAAGCGGAAAAAATGCTGGAGGAAGCAGGAAATATCTTTATAAGCTATATCAAATAATCATCCGCTTTTGCAAAACGAATGGTTATCGACGAGGGGTATTTGTGAAAAATAAAAAATTTTGGAGGAACATACATGAAGCTGTTATCAGTAGCGATTCCGTGCTACAATTCGGAAAATTACATGCGCCACGCCGTGGAAACACTGCTGGTGGGTGGTGAAGATGTGGAAATTATTATTGTGGATGACGGTTCTACCGATAAAACCTATGAAATCGGCCAGGAGCTTGCAAAACAAAATCCGGGCATTGTAAAGGTAATTCATCAGGAAAATGCCGGACATGGAGGTGCTGTAAATACCGGCCTGAAGGAAGCATGCGGACTTTATTTCAAAGTTGTGGACAGTGATGACTGGGTAAAAGAAGAAGCATTTTTGGAAGTTCTTCGCACGTTAAAAAGTCTGGTAGAAGACGGAAGCAATTTGGATATGTTTATCTGCAATTATGTGTACGAAAAAGCAGGTGAAAAAAAGAAAAGGGTTATCCACTACCGTAACTGTATGCCGCAGGATTGCATTTTTACCTGGGATGATGTGACGCATTTCCGTACCGGTCAGTTTATCCTCATGCATTCGGTAATTTACCGCACAAAAATGCTGCGGGATTGTGGACTGGAGCTTCCAAAACACACCTTTTATGTGGATAACATCTATGTATATCAGCCGTTGCCGCAGGTAAAAACCATGTATTATAAAGATGTGAACCTGTACCGTTATTTTATTGGCAGGGAAGACCAGTCGGTGAATGAAAACAATATGATGAAGCGCATTGACCAGCAGCTGTCTGTTACGCGCACAATTATCGACCTGCATGACCTGACAAAGCTGAAAAATCGTCCGCTGCGCAGCTATATGACAAAATATCTGATGATAATGATGACGATTTCCTCTGTGTTTTTGATTAAAATTGGTACAGAAGAAGCTTTGCAGAAAAAAGATGAACTCTGGAATTATCTCGAGGAAAAAAATAAACGAATGTATAAGGATATCAGTAGAACCGTGCTGGGACAATCTTCCAAGATTCATAGCCGCCCCGGCTTACAGATGGTCAAGGCTGGCTATGAAATTGCAAGAAAGTTGTTCAAGTTTAATTAAATAGGCACTCTTTGGAGGCTTCCGCAGGAAGATCTTTGGAGTGTGTTGGGGGAGCATCGTTATGTGGTGCTGATTTCGTGAAGTTGCTCCGGAATACGTTCAAATTTTGGACGGTAGGAGATGAAATACATAACGAGCGAAAGCATCAGACCGCAGGCTACATCAATCACGGAATGCTGCTTTAAAAACATGGTGGACAGACAGATGGCAATGGTAAGCACTAGTGTTCCGCTGCGAACCCATTTTTTGTTCTTTAATGTTTTGCTGTGAAAAATGGCAATGCAGGCACCTACGGAATTTAAAACGTGAATGCTTGGACATACGTTTGTGGAGGTGTCCGTTTTATACAGAGCCGCAACCATCCGAGTGCAGATGTTTTCCCTGCCGAGCGCAGACAAATCCGGACGCAGGTTCTGACCGTTTGGCCAGAGGTAGTAAATGCCGAGGCAGATGGTCATGCCCAGAAACAAAAAAAGACACAGCCGTGTAAAATCGCGTTTGTTGGTAAAGAAAAAGTATAAAACAGTGACGGCAATATAAGCAAACCATAAGAGGTATGGAATAATAAACCATTCACAAAAAGGAATGCAGGAATCCAAAGGAGATTCCATGACATGATATTCGGTTGTATTTCTGTTCTCTAATCCTAAAAAACAGAGAAGATAAAAGGGCAGATACAAAATGGCAACAGCGTGGTTATATTTTTTTAGTAATTTTTTCATAATTCGTTCCTTTCCGGACAGATAGTAACTGGAAAGGAGTATAGCACGAATTGATTTGTAATGCAAATAAAAACAGTATTTTTAATGTGTTTTTAAGGTATTTTTAATTTTTGTATAAAGCTGCTTGAAGCTACCGGTTCATCATGTATAAAATACTACCTGAAGAAAAAAAAGAAAGGCAGTCAGAGTGGAGGATAGAAATGAAAAAGAGAGTTTTTTTAATTGTATTGGACAGTGTAGGTATCGGTGAAATGCCGGATTCTGCAGAATATGGTGATGCGGGAAGCAATACAGTGCGTTCCGCAGCACAAAGTGAATATTTTTCCATGCCGAATATGGAAAAGTATGGTTTGTTCGATTTGGAGGGCATCCGAGAGCTGAAACAAATAAAGTCTTTTCCGTGCGGTGCTGTGCTGCGTATTGCAGAAGCTTCCAAAGGCAAAGACACAACGATTGGACATTGGGAAATTTCCGGAATTGAATCTGCGCAGCCGCTGCCGACCTTTCCAAACGGCTTTCCGGAGCGTTTAATCAGGGCATTTGAAGAAAAAACCGGAAGAAAGGTGCTTTGCAACAAGCCTTACTCCGGCACGGAGGTTATCAAGGACTATGGCAGGGAAAGCGTGGAAACCGGAGCACTGATTGTATATACTTCGGCAGACAGCGTATTCCAGATTGCGGCACATGAAGCCGTTGTACCGATTGAAGAGCTGTATCGTTACTGCGAGATTGCAAGAGAGCTTTGTACCGGCGAATTTGGCGTTGGTCGCGTGATTGCTCGTCCGTTTGAGGGCGAGTATCCTTACACCAGAACGTCACGCCGCCACGATTACTCCCTTGTTCCGCCCAAGAAAACGATGCTCAATTATCTTTCGGAGCAGGGAAAGGATGTGTGGGCAGTCGGAAAAATCAATGATATTTTTGCCGGAAGCGGTATTACAAGAACCGTGCGTACGGTGAATAACGAGGACGGCATCAACAAAACGCTGGACTGGATGAAGGAGGATTTTGACGGACTCTGCTTTACCAATCTGGTGGATTTTGATATGGTTTACGGACACCGAAATGACGTGGAGGGTTATGCAAAAGCACTCTCTTACTTTGATTCGCACTTGCCAGAGCTGGTAGCAGGACTTCGAGAGGATGACTTGCTTATCATCACGGCAGATCACGGCTGCGATCCTGGAACTCCGTCCACTGACCACTCCAGAGAGCATGTGCCGGTAGTCATCATCGGTAAAAATGTAAAACCAGGCTGCCTTGGCACCAGATACAGCTTTTCCGATACCGGAAAGACGATTATGGAATATTTCGGTGTAAGCGGAGAAATTTGCGGAACGTCTTATTTGAAGAAAATTCTGTAAATACAAACGGAAAAGGATAAATATAATGTTATTGCAAAGCAACCAAAGCCTCAGCAGGAATTACTTTTAAAAGCGATTAGTATTGCCTACAGGCGATATCAAACCTTTAAAGGGGCACAAGAATGTTTATCGGCTTCGAGTGGACGATTTCCGAATTATTTATACCATCGATAATGGACAAATGGTGATTTGCGTTATTGATGTGGGAAATCGTGGACAGATATACAAGAGATATTAAAAATGATAGGGCAGATACGGCATTGTTAACATTGTAAAGGCACACAAAAAAACCTCTGTAGAGAAATCTACAGAGGTTTTTAGCAGGGCTACAAGGATTCGAACCTTGAGATGACGGAGTCAGAGTCCGTT
>CAZJAA010000056.1:0-6190 GCA_964544055.1 uncultured Lachnospiraceae bacterium
TGACATATATCTTCGATTGTTTTTGTTGACACATCACACATAAAATCTTTTCCGTCATGGTTGTCTTTGTATTCTTGCAACTTCTTTTCAATTTCTTCCATCGAATCACCGCTACACATTTTTAACTTTGTTAAAGTACTCTGTGGTATCAACGCTTTTTTTCTTATAGTATACGTTGTGATTCCTTTTGCCTTCAACATTTTCATCAATTTATTATAATTAACCATTTCGTTATCACTCCATCTATATATTAGTCTTATAAGTAATCACTATATATCACTGGATATATCTTGATACATATATTATACTAAATTTTTGGAGTTTTGCAAACATCCCAAACCACCACTACCAACAATTTCATCTATCCCATCAAATCATCATCTTCAACAACACTCGCATCATCTTCCAACTAAAAGCAGATTTATACTTTTGATCCATCTGATACATGAACACAGTAGTAAGCCGATCAATGAAATCTTCTGGTAAACTATTACTCTTGAGATGATTACAGGCTAAACATGCCACCTGCAGATTTTCCATAGAATCAGCACCACCCATTGACAGAGGAACGATATGGTCTAATGTCATATCTTCAAACTTTATCTTTTGCCCGCACAACGCACAACGACAGTCATATTTTGTATAAACCATCTTTCGCTGCTCCTTTGAATATACCTTGCGTCCATTCGATAATTTACAGGTCGGATTTGCCTTACTAACCGTATAATATTTCTTACATTTTTCTGGTGCTTTTCTCTTCAATGCTTTAGCTGCCTTACAAGACGTAAACACATCTGCTTCATTGATTTCCGTTGTTTTTATGATTTTTCCATTACTCCCGACTTTTATAAAATGCGTTCCGTTCGTCAATACGATTTCCATTTCACTCCGTCCTTTCCCTTTATATAAGGACTGCCATGTTTCAGACAGTCCCCAAATTTTCCGTTTATCGTTCGTTTGGAAAGCAGATAGTTGTTGCGTTGTCTCCTGCTACCTCTGAGATTCTATTAGTGATGATATCCACTGTTCCTCTACAGGTCTTATACACTCCCAGCAAGTACAAATCATCTGGATTCTTTAACGCTTCTTCATTCAACGCACAATCTCCTTTGCATAACTCGCCCCAATCTTTATTGCAATATCTATCTAATGCGACCATGATATCTAATGCAAATCTTGCATCTTTTTCCATTAAATCATGAATATTTCTTGTTCCTACTATCGTTCCAACATTAAAATAATTTGACTTCATAATAATTTGCCTTCCTTGAAAATGATTATTCCATTAGTTCTCTTATAACTGCTCTCATGTTTTTCATCTCCCTTGAAAATGATTCATTAGAGATATCCAACCTTTCAAAGATTTGTCTTTCTGAATATCCATTCATCTTCATAAGGATTATTCGTTGCTGTCTTTCTGTAAGGTGTTCAAACATATCTACTATGTATTCTGTTTCAAGATGCTTTTCGCCATAAACACAGTTCACAAAACTGTTCTGCATGTAATCAAAATCATATGCACTTTCCGATGATGAACGCATCTTTTGCTTTAACTGCTGATGATATTCCATCACTTCATCTCTCATGTACTGCCAGCAAACATAGAACAAACCATACTGTTTTCTGATTTCGCTTTTTCTGTGATACACTTGAATCCCTTTGAAGAAGCCCATCAACGCAATATCGTAATATTTAGAAACAGGGTAGTCATACTGATGCAGGAACGCATACACTGCATCATGTTCCCTTTCTGCTGATTTCTTTTCCTGTACTGTAAATGGTTGCAATCTGTATTTTTTCATGTAAACCCTCTCCCTTTCTTTCAACTAAATTCCGAAAAATGATGCAATTGATTGAAGAATTGGCATTTTAAGATCTTCCTTCTGTTCTTCCGTCAGATTTATTTCCATGTTGATTCTACTGTGCAACGATGCATCCACCATATCCATAAAGCTGATACTTAGGCTGTAGTTAAATTGTCCATCTTTGATTTCCATACAAAGAAACTGTGAATATATACATACACCCGAATCGCTCCATTGCTTATCTGTAATATGATTTTCCTGTAAATAGTGAACCTTTTCTTTTTCAATTGCTTGGTCTATAACTTCCTGCATACTCTCAGACGATACTGTGAAGTTGAACAATACATTCAATTCATTGTTCAATATTTTTATCGCACCCGATTTGTCCTCAAAAACCACTTTTCCTACACTGTTTTTTGTTGTTTCATTCATCTTTTTTTACCTCTCTTTTTGCTTGTTATTGGCAACTTCTGCCGATAGAGTGCGAAGAACTGAATCTTCCACGGCTCAACCGTCACACCCTGTTTTTATTTGTTCTTCTTCAAGAGTTTGGAATCATCGAACCATGTTGTCTTTCTTCCGTCATATCTGATTCGTGGTTGATTTATGTAACTTCTGCCGATATTCTTAACTGTCCCTCTTTTATCTGCTTCTATTGCGAACTGTGTCATTCTTTTATCCATCATCTTTGTGTTCCTCCTAATTTTAAAATGCTCCTTCTGCTGGTCGTTTTATATAAAATGAGATGCTTGTCATCTCACCTCCTTCCATAAGTAAGAATATTCTGTACACTCTGCTTTATATGGGCATATGTGACAATCTTCTTCATATTTTGGACATTCTTCTTTTAATAGTTTTTCAAGATATTCCTTACTGTCTATTTCTTCAAACACTCCACTTCTGAGCATGTCTGATAGCCAAATACCAAATGATTGATATTCATTTTTATCAGCTAAGTCCCTGTATACTTCATACATCTGTCTTTCGTTGAATACTCTGTTTGCGAGTGGTTCTTCATAAGTTGTATATCTCTTCATATCAATTCCCCCTATCGAACGTATAATCTTCTGTACTGGCTGATTCGCTGATACTCTGCGAGACTTCCTAAATCTGCTTCAAGTCGTTTACTATCAAGTGTTCTTCTTTCACAAGTTGAAACCTTTACAGTGAAGTCTTTACCGCTTTCACTCAGCTTTTCGTTCATATCTAAGCAACCAATGATTTCTCGTTCTAAATCTTTAATCTGAACATCTAACTCTTCTTTCATTGCTTTGAAGCTTCTGTAATCTGCTACTACTAATTCAAGTTCTTTCATTGTTGTACACATAATTCTTACCTTCCTTTCTATTATCTTGTGAAAACGTATTCGTTGCCGTTGTTGGCGATGATATGCAATTCATCGTTGATATCTATATAGAATGTCTCGACTGAATTACATTCAATGTAATCTTTGAAATCTGTAGTCGTTTGCGTCTTGCCAGCTATAAACGCTCCGATGATTGATGTTGTTAATAATACTGTTGTTAAGATTTTCTTTTTCATTTGTTGTTCCTCCTGTTTGTTTGTCTGTTGTTTTGTTTGTGACTATATAATACACTAATATTCGTGAATAGTCCATTGGCATTATGCACGAAATACGGTGCTTATTTTTGTTGAATTTATACACCTTGTTTCGTGTATGTTTTTCTTGATTATTCACCTTTAATCGTGTATAATTAACTTAACAACAAAACAGATATACATTTAAAGGAGGTTTTCATATGAGAACAAGAACAGCATTAGAAGCAAAGGTAAAGAACTACAACAGCATTTCAGATATTAAGTTGAAACTGAATGATGATATGGTTGGAGCAATCAACCTTTATACGGAAGATAGCACCAGAATCGCAACAGCCACATCTAAGGAAATGCTTACTATATTAGATGCTTTAATCAATGTAAAAGCATTAGAGCGAAACAGCAGATAACAACATTAAAGGCGGTAACTGTAACGGCTACCGCCTACTAATAGGAAAGAGGGTTTAGATTATGAAATATTTTAAAAATGTAAACACATTAGAAGAACTTAGAAAACAGTATCGTGATTTATTAAAGATATATCACCCAGACAACCCGAACGGATCTACAGAAGCCACACAAAAAATTAACAAAGAATATGAAGAACTGTTTAAAGCATTAAAGAACAAGCACGAACAGCAAGCAGACACGAACGGAACAAACAACAACACTTCATATAATAAGAAGTACGACTTTGCAGAAGATGAACAGCTTCGTGAAATGCTCAAGAAGATAATTCACTTTTCAGACATTACGATTGAAATTATAGGCAACTGGCTTTGGATTGGTGGGAATACTTACCAGTACCGAAAAGAGTTGAAAGAATTTAGTTTCAAATTTGCAGGTCAAAAAAAGATGTGGTATTGGCACTCTGAAGCCTTTAGAAAGAAAAGTCACAAGAAGTTGACGATGAACGATATAAGAAGTTACTACGGAAGTACAGAAGTTGCAACAGACAGCAGAAAACGACTTGCAACAGCATAACTACAAGGGTGCTACTTATGTAACACCCTACAATATTATAAGGACAGGAGATACTAAGATGAATAATATCAATATTGAAAGAATCAAGAATAGAATCTATAAACTGGACAACATGACAGAGAAAGACAGAGATGTGATACACATATTAAATAACTTCTGGGCTTGCTCAGATGCTTATATCAAAGCAAACCTTGCATCTAAACTCGTACCGTATGCAGGATGTGAAGCATGGAAGATTATAATGAATGAAGTATACGAGTATACCATTTAATTTTATACCTATAAAACAGTCATTCACCATTAACGGATGATTGCATATATTGAGCCGTTGAAGCGTAAAAAAATAGACTAAAGGGTTTCTATACTCTCTAGTCTATTTTTGTTTATATATGTCTGTAACGCATTTAAACGCCCATATTTGAATTTGTTGTTATTCGTTGTATAAGCTATCGCAAAACGTATAAAAGACGCTTATTCGACCGTATAACGCTTTGTATGGCGAACATGTGTTCTACTATCCTGAGATACTCAATTATCTTGTTTTACTGGATTACGTGCGAATGTATACGGGGTACATAAAACTGATTTGTACAATTCTGTTTTCTCTGTACTATATAGGTGCTTCATCTTTACACCGACTTAATTTTCAAAGCAGGGGGTATGTTTACATTCTTCAAAATTGATCCACTCGCCAAATATAGGGTATGTGATGTTTTCACACGATACTGGATTTTTTAAGCGATATAGATTAAATGAAAATATATAAAATAAATAACAAAATTCAATTTTTCTCAGTCAATTCTTCTACTCATACAGGTAGCCCTTAGCTGTTTTTGTTTGCAAATCGACTTCATAATAATTAAATCCATTTTCATCAGCTTCCTGTAATCTATAATCATATTGGTAAACTTCATAAGTTCTTATCAGATTTGAAAAATCCGAATCTGAAAATGACCTACTTGAAACAAAATGTTCCGGTTCTATAAAAGAATCACTAAACCTACTATCTTTACTTAATCTATTTGCTTCTTCATCATAATAGGCAATATAATATGAACATTTTTTTACTGGAACAGATCCTTTATTTTTTATCTGTACACCCAATTCATAATTTTCGATTGTATTTATTCCTTTATCTTCCAAGGTGAATTCTAAAATATTTGCCTCTTCAAAATCAACATATGGGTCATAGTTATTTGTCCAACATTCAACCTCTTTAGCCTGTAAATTAACCGTATAGTGTTGATCTGCAATTCTATATTCATAGCTTGTAATATTTACATTCGCAACATCATCTTTACTTGCTCCATTCAATTCTGAATAAGATTTAATTAAAGCAGTCTTATCTTTTTTTATCTGGCAATCATCAAATCTTCCATCCTTGCAAATCTCGTTACCATTTTCATCAGTATAACCAAAATCTACAGTTAAATAATCAACATCTTCGTTACCATTATTTTTCACTTTGAATTCACATATTATTTCATCATATGATACATTATCTCTGCTTATAAGTTCAAACTCTAAAATATTCGCTTCTTCAAAAGAAACTGATTCGTCACCTGTTTCGTCATTTGCTTCGTCTACTATTTGTTCAACTACTGTTTCTGTTTCCACTTCCACTGCCTTATCGTTCTTATCACTACTACATGCACTCAAACTTAAAATCAATGCTGTACTTACAAATACTATAAATTCTTTTTTCATCCTTAATCCTCCCGAGAGTCATGCCAAATTACTGCTATTTCGAGAACTTCGTCTTCATATGTTCGATACATTAATACTGGATATAGTGTTGATTCATTTGTAACATACCTCGTTTCCTCCTAGTATTATATCTTATT
>CAZJAA010000057.1:0-5439 GCA_964544055.1 uncultured Lachnospiraceae bacterium
TATAAGATTTAAGGGATTTAATCTTATATGATTTTTGACTAACACCATGTTTTTTTTTATCATCCTTAATTTTTATTCTCTGAGAAGTATGGAGGCTGGTCAGTCCAGTCTCCGTATTTTTTTAGGGTAGGTGTAAGACATGGTAACATCAGAGAAAAAATACAGGAGAGTGTGGAAATGAAAAATACAACAATTACAATTAGAATCTCAGAGCAAGAGAAAGAAGCTTTAGTAGCGATTGCCGCGAAGAAAGATGTTCCAGTTTCTCAGTTAGTAAGAGAGGCAATCCGCGAATACTTAAAGCAAGAGGGTAAATAAAAATGAATACTGAAAAATTTATTCTCTATGAGAGCGTTTATAAGACTGCCGCCAGATTAGAAAAACGCGATAAAGAAAAAGCCTGGGATTACATTAAGGCGGTTATGGAATATGGATTATATGGAATAGAGCCAGATGAAGACGATGATGTTTGGTTATATGGACTTGAAGGAGACTTCACTTCTATTGGAGCGGCTCAAAAAAGATATGATAAAGCAATAGAAAATGGTAAGAAGGGTGGAAGACCACAGAAATGTACTGTAGAGCAAGTGGTTGCCGCAAAAGCTCAAGGTTTAACGAATAAAGAGATTGCGGAGATGTATAAATGCTCTGAAAGAACAATAGAGAACAAATTGCGGGAAGCTCGATTAAAGGAATCCTCATACGAAAAAACCGAAATTTCCGAAATTTCATCTGAAAACCTTAATAAGAATATAAATAATAATAATAATAATAATATTTTTAATCCTCATAATTTAACCATTGAAAATCAGATGAAGTCATATGGATATTAATATTTTTCTGTCGACAACACCATTTCGCTTTGCTGCTACGCAGCACGCTCAATGCCATTGCCGCAGAAAAATATAGCATTCGCTAAACTATTTATAGGAGAAATAGCATGAAAGAATTAGAAACAATAGCAATTAAACTTGAAGTTGATGACGTAGAACTTCAACAAACAAGAGACACATTAGAAGTAATAAATGTCCAATTGGATAACGCAATAGCAAAACTTAAAGAAGCAATAGCCTTGAGACAGAGATTAGAGCCAGATCGTATGAGGCGTATGAGTGGTGACTTCCGCATTTCATTTTCTGATAATTCTGAGGCTTTTGGTCAAAACCATTTAAAAGATTACAGATAGATTTCTAAGTCTATTGAAGAGAAAAAATATAGGAGGCAATAAATAAGAAAAGCAACATGAAAGACATAGCAGGATATGAAGGCTTATATGCTGTTACCTCTTGTGGTAAGGTATGGAGCCATAAAAGTAAGAAGTTCCTTAAACCATTTGATAATGGATTTGGATACTCGTTAGTAAGACTATCGAAAGACGGAAAACAAAAGAACTTCCGCATACATCGACTAGTAGCGGAAGCCTACATTGACAACCCCGAAAACAAACCTCAAATCAACCACATCGACAAAGAAAAAACTCATAATTATATTAATAACTTGGAGTGGGTTACTTCAAAAGAAAACATTCTATATAGTGTTAAAGATAGACATGAGAATAGTGTGAAACCTGTTGTTTGTGTGGAAACAGGTGAGATTTATTGTAGCCAGGTAGCAGCGGCTGCCGCAGTAGGTATACATAAGCAATGTATAGGCAATTGTGTTAGAGGTAGACAAAAAACTGCGGGCGGGTATCACTGGAGATTCGCCACTACGGAAGAGACTGAGGCTATGGCTGCCGCAGTTTGAGATTTTTCAAAAATTATTTTAAAATAGTATTGGAAGGGCAGAGGGAACTTAATGTTCTTTCTGCTTTTGTTTTAGGAGGAAAAAGCATGTTTTTACAAGGATTTATTCTAGGTTTAGGAATTTTAGCGGGAGTTTCCGCAGGTTATATTACATATACAGTATTTAGCTCTTGGTTACAAGGGCTTAAAATGCGTAAAGAAATAGAAAAAATAGTGAAAGAAGCTTATAAGGAGGCACACGAATATGGCATTAAAACCAAAACAGAAAGCTCTGATTGAGGCAATAATCACTTATCCGTCTGCTCCACATACTGAGCTGGCGGATATAGTAGGGATTAATAGAAATACAATTACAGTCTGGAAACGAGATCCTGAATTCCAGGCTGCTTTAGACGCAAGACTTAAAGAAATATGGAAAGATAGCGAATCTTTAGCTGTTGCAGGTATGCGAAAACTAGCATCTGAGGGTAACTTCCAGGCGAATAAGTACATTCTTGATTCTCTTGGTTATGCTCCAACACAAAAGATTGAAGCCAATATCGCAACTGATATTAACATTATGATTGAAGATTAGGAGGCAACAATGACTATCAACAAGTTACTAACAACTGTGAATTTTAACAATACGAACAATGTTGGTCGTATTAAGTATATTGTTATTCACTATGTTGGCGCTCTAGGTGGAGCAAAAGCTAACTGTGAGTATTTTAAATCAGTCAATAGAAACAGCTCAGCCCATTACTTTGTAGGTCATGAAGGCGAAGTATGGCAATGCGTAGAAGATGCGGATGTAGCATGGCACTGTGGAGCTAAAAAGTACAAACATGCGAGCTGCCGCAATTCTAATTCTATTGGTATTGAAATGTGCGTGAGAAAAAATAGTAATGGCGTGTGGTATTTCGAGGATGCTACAGTAGCCTCTACTATTGAACTAACTAAAGAACTAATGGCTAAATATAATATTCCTATTGGTAACGTCATTCGTCACTATGATGTTACAGGTAAGACTTGTCCAGAGCCATACGTTAGAAATGAAAATGAGTGGAAGGCTTTTAAAAATGCTTTAACTGTAAGCACTCCTGTTAAGGAAAATACAACAGTTTCACAATTTCCGACTTGTCCATTTACCGTTAATGTAATTATTAATGATTTAAATTATCGTTCTGAGCCATCTATGAAAGGCATCGTTAAAGGACAAACAGGTAAAGGCACATTCACCATTACAGAAGTTAAAAATGGATGGGGACAACTTAAGAGCGGAGTTGGCTGGATTTTAATTGAGAATCCTAGCTATTGCACTATTGGTTCTAGTGTGAAGGCGGAACAACCAACAGCTGCCGCACCAACCAAGTATTTGGTGAAAGTAACAGCGGACGCGCTGAACATTAGAAGTGGTCCTGGCACAGCATATGGAGTAGTGGGATGTATTAGAGATAAAGGTACTTACACTATTGTTCAAGAAACAGGTAATTGGGGAAAACTTCTATCAGGAGCTGGCTGGATTAGTCTTAAGTACACAAAACGCGTTTAGGTATCAGCTTATGGGAAGTGTGAATTTACATTTAAAGAAATCAATGTTCATTCCAAAAGCATTTCCTTATATACAAGATTATTCGCACAGATGGGAGTTCTGGTGCGGTTCGGCAGGTAGCGGTAAGTCATACTCTATCTGCCAAAAAATAATCATTAGATGTTGTAGAGAGCCTATTAATATCCTGGTCTGTAGAAGATACGGGACAACACTTAGGAACTCTTGTTTTTCTTTATTTAAAGAAGTATTAGCTAAATGGCAGTTACTACCTTATGTAAAGATTAAAGAAACAGACATGAGTATTGAATTTAGCAATGGGAGTAAGATTATTATGATTGGGTTGGATGTTGAAGAGAAGCTATTATCATTGAACAATATATCTACAGTGTGGATTGAAGAAGCATATGAAGTGGAAAAGAACAAGGTAGAACAGCTTAACCTACGTATGAGAGGTAAGGCGGACCAACAACAAATCATAATGAGCTGGAATCCTATCAGTAAAAATTCTTGGTTATACGATTTTACTACCGAGAATCCGCCGCAAAATTCCGTATTCCTACACTCAACATACAGGGATAACCCATTCTTGTCACCAGCATATATTGAGGCTCTTGATGAGATGGAAGTAAGAAATCCAGCGAAATACAGAGTGTACGGATTAGGCGAGTGGGGAGTTGACGTAGAAGGCTTAGTTATTACGAACTGGCGTAAAGAGGAATTTGATCCATTAGCTCTTGCTGCTCAAGGCTTAGAGCATAGGGCGGGAATGGATATTGGTTGGATAGATAAGAGCGCGATTATCGATACATTATACGATAAGGACAATCACATTATCTATGTATTCAACGAGTTCTATAAAAGCGGATGCCAGTTATCTGAATTAGCTGTTGCTATTAAACAGATGAATCTTCAGAAGACTAGACTATACGTTGATTCAGCGGAGCCGCGCAGTATTCAATACTTTAAAAACGAAGGAATTAATGCTGTTGGATGTGCAAAAGGTAAAGACTCTGTTAAAGCAGGGCTTATGTTTTTACAAGATAATTTAATTATAGTTCATCCATCGTGTACAAACTTTATAACTGAATTAGAAAACTTTAGTTACGTTAAATCAAAACAAACAGGCGAGTGGACTGAAGACACAACACACGAATGGTCTCATGCCATTGACGCTTGTAGATATGGATATTCAGATATCTATACAAATAAGAAAGTCAAAATATTAAGTAAAGACTTATTCTAAGGAGGTAGAGAATTGGTTGAATATATTGATGATATGATTCGCATTACAGCTGGTGAAGAAGCGGAGATTGCCGCAGTAGTCACTGGTGAAAATGGAGAATTAATTACTGAAGGTGTAGGACTAATGATTCATAATCCTGACGGAAGTATGTTAACCAAAATTCCAGGTATTTATATCTCTGATGAGATGACTTGGACATTTACGGTTCCCGCAGAAACTACTAAGGGATTAAAAGGTCGTTATTCTTACTGTATCTGTTGTTTTAGTGAATCGTTATGTTTTAGAAAGCCTTTTTATTTAGTGTAGGAGGTGTGACATGGCAATAGAATTAAAACAAAGAAGCGGAAACATTAAATTGTCTGCTCAAGGGCAAACAATTAAAGGTGATGATGGCGGATACTACATTCCTAATGTTGACGCAGACGGAAATTTAACTTGGACACCATCAGAGGAAGGAATGCCTACTATTGAAGGCGCTAATGTTAAAGGTGAGACTGGTCCTCAAGGTCTACCTGGTAAAGATGGCGCAAATGGTAAAGATGGTGTAGATGGAAAAGACGGAGTACAAGGTCCACAAGGGGAGAAGGGCGATAAAGGTGATATCGGTCCAACAGGTCCTCAAGGTGAACGTGGAGACTCTGGTGTATATGTAGGAACAACAGAACCTACAGATACGAATGATTTAATCTGGATTAATCCAGAAGGAGAGGCTTCCGCAGGATTTGCAACAGAGAAATATGTAGATGATGCAATTGCGGCTGCTTTTGCTGGAATCGCTACAGCTGAGGAGGGCGCTTACTAATGAGTAAATTATTTATTGAAGAAAGCAGCCTTACAGCAATCGGTGATGCGATCAGAAACAAGACTGGTGGAAGCGAGTTACTGAGTCCTGCCGCAATGGTTACTGCTATTGAAAGTAT
>CAZJAA010000058.1:0-4816 GCA_964544055.1 uncultured Lachnospiraceae bacterium
TTCTCCACGTGAGAGTCCGGCATGTTTTTTTGATACCCTTATATTAGGCGCTTACAACATTTCTCTCAATCTTTCTCTTGAAACGGTTCCATAATAACCACAATTCACAGAACAGACGCACTATGAAAATTCATATTTCACAATATTATGGTGCAATCTTCACAAAAGAATCTAATAGTAAGGGATATTTATTTCCAGTTTCATTGTTAAACCAAAACTCTGGTGCAATTACTATTTTTTCTTTACTTCTTGACAAATATTGTGCCCACCAAGAAAATGTTGAGTTCGAAATAATAAAATGCTTACACATATACATTAATCGTAATTTTTCCCATACGGGGTCATTCCCTGACTCAAAATAACATTCTTCTGTTTCGATAAAATCTATATTTTTTTTACACCAATCAATATCATCAGAAAACACAATAAATACCGGATTATCCATTTTCTGCTTTACATACTCCACTGCTTTTTCAAAATACTGTTTTGTGCATATATTATACTTTTTCTTGTTTTTTTCATTAGACACATAATCCCCTCTACGAATTGAAATACATACTGTTTCTAAATCGGATTTTAATATCTCATATAAAGAATTGTTTTCAACCAATTCATCTTCCAAAGGTACAATTTCCTCTAATAACTTATCTCTAATTTTATCAAAATACCTTATATCTTCAAATCTTCCATAAGCAAATTTGTCACTTGCACATGATAAGTTTATTTCACAATAATCACAACCATAAAGAGATATATACAAACCCAATTTAGAATTTTGATAATTAAGCCAATTAAATATTTTGCTATGTATTGCACCACTTTTTAAAATCAGCATGGAAACAATAAAATTTATTTTTTGTTTCACACTCCCTTTATCTAAATCTAATATTGTTGCAGAATTTTCACTATATTGTTTTACCTTAAAATATTTTAAAGAATTTTCAAAACCTGTTTCTTCCGGCTTACGTTTTCCTTCCTCATAAACTGGCGAATAATCAAAAATAAGATTTCCTTCCGAGATTTCTTGAATATATCTCGCAGTAGCATATCTAAATAATTGATTTCCCAATCTTCCACTCATTCTAACATATATATTTCCCATCCTCACACAACCTCACATTCAATTTCCCATACGTTTAATATGTTAAATCCCATATTTTTAATGTTTCTTCACGATTTATTGATTCTAGTTTTGACGCACGTTTGAGTATATTGAGCATCGTGCTAGTTTCTTCTTTAGAACATCCATTTTTTCTCCAATGCAATATCAAAACACATACTAAACCAAACTTCCATATATGCCATATTATTTTAGAATAAAACTGTTTCATATCGACAATTCGGTATACACAGTAACAAACTTTTTTTCCCATTTGCTGTCCCTCTTTTTTACTAGTGGCACTTTCTTTATGATATACTAAAGTTTGGTTGAGGCACTGTCCTTTAATATGATTTTTTTTCATTCTCCAGCAAAAATTAAAATCTTCTTCTCCATGAAAAAATTTTTCCGATAAAGGTCCATATTGTTCTATTACAAAAGTGCTGATAAACAGGGCACATCCTGTAATAAATTCAGCATCAAAAACATTTGGCATCTTTTTAAGTTCTTCTTCGGAATAATATTTTCTCAATCCCCATGGTTTAAGCAAGCCACCACAATTCCACAATATATCGCGTTTATAATAATTATTAATTCTGCAACTTGCAAAACCGATAGTCTTATCTGCCTTCAGTAAATTAAGCATTCTTTCTATAAAGTTATCCTGTACAATAGTGTCATTATTCAAAAGTAATATATAAGAATATTCTTTATATATTTCCCGAATAACTTTATTATTTCCACGAGCAAAGCCTAAATTTTCATCAGACCGAATAAGAAGATTTCCTTTTAATTTCTCTTTTACAAATATGCTATCTGTACATATTTTAAAATCTGATTTACTTTTAATAAATTGCTCCAGAATATCAATTTCTTTCCTTTGTGAGGCATTATCAAGAATATATATATCATATATTCTTTGCGTTTTCGATTTACTTAATGATTCAATGCATTCAATCGTATCAGCTGAACCGTTATAATTCAATATTATAATTGCCAAATCTCTCATATTTTCACTTCCACTCCAATTATAATTCTAACAAAATCACATATTTACAATATTCTTGAAAGCATACCGTATATTCTTCCAATCAAATGATAAATATATTATAAGTGCCATACTATAAACCAGCAGACCCACTTTCTGCGAAGTCAACATAGTAGTCAACACAAAAATTACAGTCATTATTATTTCACCAAGAATTTTTTTTAAATTAAATATATTCCATGTTTTCATAACCATATATTCTGACAAAACTGAACATAACATAACTGCAATAACAATAGAAAACAACACTGCTTCAAGATTATCCAAAATATATGCAGCATACCAAAACATACCAATTGCAATTCCTACCGAAATCAGATTAATAACAAGTAATGTCCTCTCCTTCCTCAATGCCTTCAAATAATTATTAGTCAATAAACTAATTTTTGATGAAAAAATAATGATTGGCAATAAAATTCCTAAATAAACCAAACTATCATTATATACTGGTAACCATTTTTTCAAAATCCAACAACCCGGATAATAAAAAAATAATATTGTAATTAATAGGGGATTCATAATTGCCCTCATTTTTTCATATAAGTCCGGTAAGTTTTGTTTTTCTGTTCGTTTCAAAGAAGGAAAAAGCACAACACTGATAGCAGTTACAAATGTCAAAAACATATTAGAGATACTGAGTGCAAATGAAACTTTTCCAAACGTAATTTCATCCCAGTGCCATTGAATGATAAATCTTGCACTACCTGTCAATAAAAATGAACTAAAATTTGAAATCATCAGCAGAATACCGGCAGAAATATTTTTTTTTGCTTCGTAAATTGCGTCCTTTATTTTAAGTGAAGTTCCAAAATACATTCCCTTATTATTATATGTAGAAATCAATATTCCAAATATATCACTGCACAAATCTAAAAAACAAAAAAAATAAAACTCACGAAATCCAAGTAATATAAGTAAAACAGCTCCTGCACCATAAAATAATCTGTACCCAACAATCATTCTCGCATAATTCTTAATACGATTAGTAATTTGAAATGAATACGATGTATAATTAAACAGTGTGCGAGTTACAATACCTATAGCTGTCATACTAAACACAAATTTCATCTCTGAATTCAAGATTATATTAGCAACTAAAATAGTGAAAATACAAAATATAGATGTGATGACTAATAAACACTTGAATTGAGATCTTATTCTTGGCTTATCTAATTCATCATAATCGTATTTTGAATATCTTAATACAATTCCATCTAATAAACCAAAGTGCAAAATTCCAACATAGTTGATATATAACAAATATGTTTGCCATAAAGCATATTGGTATTCACTCAAAAATTTAGGTAAAAATAAATTCATGATAAAACTAACAAGCAACGAAATTGCCTGTGCAATAATCGACAAACCAATATTCTTTTTTATTTGTCCAAAACTAACTTTTTCACTCATAAAATTCCTCTATTAAATATGGTAATTTCCTACTTTGCACATTGAAAACAAGTCTATGCCTACCGCTAGCAACAATGGCAAAACAACACCCGATACAGTAAAAAAATTACAAAAAAATAAAAATGCCATTATCGCAGTTGAATAACAACAACTAAGATAAAATCTATTTTTACTTCTATATTGATAATAAAAATAATTTATCACTCCAAAAATCATTGCATCATAGAAAAATGCTCCGATTACACCAAGATCATAAACCACTTCTCCAAGAAATCCGGAAACATTTACATTCGTCGTATTGCCTACCTGAAATATAAATGGATAAATTGAATTTACATAATCATGATTTCCAGTCAACGCTTTTCCAATATTAAGAACAACCGTAAATGGTATTAAAGCATCGCCTTGTCCGGCATGAGAGATCGTATAATTATTAGCTGTTATAGGACCAAGCAAATAGTAGAACATATGCTCTATTGCAAAATCTATAGTAGGCTGATATTGTCCTGTCACCCAAGGTATCACATAATAAAGGATTACAAACACGCAAATTGCAACAATAATCAATGGGACAATTATTTTAGCTAATTTCGTCAAATTAACCCGTCTATCTCTTTTTAAAATAAAATAAAGAAAAAAATAGGTCAGATTTATGAATATAACATACTTGCCCCCAAATGCCACACTAATACCAAGCACCATTATATTCAAAAGTATTACAAAAATAATATATGCTTTCTTCTTTTTTTTAATAGAAAATTCCAAAGCTACTGGGCCAAATATATACGCTAAAAAACTAAGATGCCCTAATAATCCACCACTACGTCCTTTTATCGATAACCCATATTGACTATATAAAAGTACAAATTGAGAACCATAGGCTACGCATCCAATAAGAAATAATAAAGTTACACTTCTATAATTTACTAATCTGGTAGAACATTGAAAACTACAATGTGCCGTTTTTCTATATAAATTCCCTCCAATAAAATCTATCACAAAAAACAAAATAAAAAAAACAAAGATAACCGATAAAGCATACGTATTTACAGGATAAAAAGAGTACATCTGGCTAACAATTAAATTATTTAAATTAATGAGACAAATATAAGTTCCTCCAAATATTGTAAAAGGTGTTATCTGCCTTCCGTAATTGTACATATCAATAATAATTAACAATATCGTAAATATATCAAACAATAACAGTAAACGCTCCATAGCGCATACCCCTGATAACGCAAGCCGCGGATAGCGGCTGC
>CAZJAA010000059.1:0-4302 GCA_964544055.1 uncultured Lachnospiraceae bacterium
TTCATCTGAGCCTTTTCTTTTGCTCAGCTTTTTTCATAAGTCATTTGACACTATCGATTTTCTTTTCTGATAATTTGCAGTACTATCTTGCATTGCTGTGCACAAATCATCTGTCGTCCTTGTCTGCTTATTTGCTTTTCGAACTGACAAGTGCATCATAACATAAAAAAAAAGAAAAACTTATACCAAAACCAGAATAATTGTTTTCCCGTTTTTGGTATAAGCTTCTCAATTTATTCATGATACAATATACTCACAAACTTAATCAAGGAGGATTTCAATCAATGAAAAAATTCAAAAAAAAATTAACATTACTCTTACTAGCAGGTTTTTTTTTCCTTCATACAAATGGTATTTATGCCGATTTCAATAATGAAGCATTTAATGATTACACGGTTAATCCTTATAGTATAGACGAAAGTCTTGACGATGAACACACCGCATACTAATCAATCGGTTCACCATACCATTTTTTATAAATATTCAGCAAGTTAGTCATTTTCTTATCATCTTTCAGTAGTTTAAGGATGTGATACGCTTGCTGATATCTTTTTTTGCTAGATAATCTTTCTCCCGTCATTCTGTCTATAGAATACACTTTTTCTTCATATAAAAATCCAATATTAAGAGCTCTCTTACATTTTAATGCAAAAATAATTGCTCAATCACACATTTCTATTGCCTCTTCAAAACGATTATTTACTTCATAATCATCCGCAAGATTCCTATATATAAGTGATAATGCCACATAATGGAATTTATTATCAACCTTACTATTCTCATATGCACATAACATTTTTTCACGAATCAAAACAGCTTTCTCCTTTTGACCAATTTTTTTATAACGACTCGCAATATAGTTCACTATCATTGCTTCCATTCTACTAAGCACTACTTCTTCCAACTGGTTTAAACTTACCGCACCTCTTGTTATTTGAAACGCTTCGACACATCCATCAATTGCCTCTTCGTCCGATATCCTTCCTAATTGATTTGCAAACAGTGTATCCATATATTTTACATACTGCTTGTTCTCGTTCCATTTCAAGGAGAGCTGACTCCTTAATTTCTGATAAAGCATCTCTGCCTCTGCCTCTTTTCGAGACTGGTTCAACTTTGCAATGTCTCGCTCCAGTTCCAAAAGTGCGAAATCATCCACCACAATACGTGTACTACAAATATCTCGTTCAATCCCCAGATACTCTTTCATCTTCTGAAATGTCCCAGATTTTGGTTTATATTTACCGTTTTCGATACGCGAAATAGTCTTCTGGTCAATATTTAATACATCTGCCATTTTTTCTTGTGATTGATCCAATAACTTCCTCTCCTGCCCAAACAGTTCCGATACTAGATACACTTCCTGCTGTCGGTAATTCTTCCACACCATCACATAATCCGTCCCCCATGGTTCCTCATATTCTTCATATAATGCCTTCAGTGCATTGCGCTGTTTCTTCCATTCTTTACAGGCTTCTGGATCAATTTGCCCCGTCAAATAAAGGATACGCTCCAGATACTGCGGCAAATGAAGAAATAAACCATTATTTACCAACATTTCTTCTCCTCGAAATGTATACCACAGCGCTTCATACTTGTTTTTCTGCATTATCGCCAGTGTACCAAACACCCATGTTGCTTTACTGTACACATTTGCTCTAGCTTCCTCGTCCTGACAGATTCTCTCGATATAATTCAGTATTCGCTTACCATCTATCTGAATTTGAGATGCATCCTGCTCCATTCGTTCTTGTATCCACATCAGAAGAAGCAACAATTCTCCCTCACCTAACAACAGATTGTCCAACTCTCTGACCTCAAAAGAATCCGACAAATCTAGCCACGGCATAGTCAGTTGCATTGCTTTCTCCAACAAGCTCAACGCTTCCTCATGATTCTGTTTTCCTTGCCCCTCTACAGCTGCCTGAATCTTATAGATATACTGTCGATGCAACGTCTCCCCTGCCTCAGGTCTGCTTTGATAATACTCCAATGCTTTTTCTACTTCTAAATAATTCTTCTGGACCAGTTCTTTTTCGATGATTTCCCTAAGATAGTAAATCTCATATGCCGCCTCACTGTATAAGAACTCCATTTTATTAATCGACTTCCCCAACCGCTCAATCAGACGCTCCAGTACAAAGAAATCCGGCAGGCGTTCACCACTTTCCAATCTCTGTAGCGCCGAGACAGAACATAGACCTTCTGACAACATCTGCATACTAATTTTTCTTTTACTTCGTTCATAACCTATCATCCTTCCAATCATTCGTTTATCCATCGTACTTTCCCTTTTTCCTACTTATTTTCCTTATATCATCCACAATTTCTTCACTACGCTTCTGATAAATCCTCTTTTTTCACAAATGCTTTCTTAGGATAAATAATATACTGTTCTCCTACTGCTTTGAATGATGATAACAACTCTTGTTTTATTAATGCCTCTAATAATAATCTGTTATCCTCCGTTGCGTCTACCTTAGGGTTTTGTCCTTCGAACGCATCCAGAAACTGTTTCTCGCCACATAAATTGAGACATTCTTGAATTTCTGTCAATTTAAAATATGGTACCTGAGTTGCTAATAATGTCTTCTTGTTGGATCCCGTAACGCTATCATTCTTCATAATATAAGTTAAAATCTCATATGGTAACGGAAAGCGCATATTAATCACACTCGAGATGTACGTAACCATATATGCCCCCAAATTAGCCATAAACAGTTTGCTATAAGGTCTCGAATTGTATCTACGTAGAATAGGTATAAAGTTGCCATCGAATAAACCATTCTCAAATATTTCTTCTACTACAAGAGTGCTGTATGCTTCTTTCACCGGTACCTTTGACGTACACATATAGATACATTGAACTCTCACCGCATTCGATGTAGCTTTAAGTGAAATCAAAGTCTGCAGTTCTTCCTCTTTGCGCAATTCTTCCTTTTCCATTAACTCTAGATACTATAATATCTTCTTGACAAAAAGAAAAATGTATAACTTTATCAAATTACAACGAATTCTGTTGACCAGTTTATCATAACACAATTATATCAAAAAAGCCGAAGTCATCAACATCCAAAGACCTCAGCTTTTTTCTTAGGAGAGTTTTATTTCTGTCCCCACTTATTACCCAATCTGTGAAACATATCCCATTGACACTACATGATGTCTAAAGCTAAAGAAGGTATGATAAAAATCCTTGGGCCCTTGCCTGTTGTTGCTGTCCTTTTTGCAAAAGACATCCACAATGCATGGCTTCCTCAGGTAACTGCTGAGCGATCGAAAAAACAAGAATTTACCTACACGTTCACCATCGAAGATTACACCCTCACACATACGGGCTCCTTTTCTGCCCTTCCAAAAGACATGGTATTAGGCAACGTTAAATCACTGTGCGGACTGAGCATTGCTTATACATGAAGAAATATATTTCTCATAATTATAGTCTTTCTGTAATGAATCTATGCAGTTCTGAATCTCCTTTGATTTTCCAAATTCCTTGGCATGTTCCAGAAATACTTCCACAGATTTCAAATAAACTTTAACCATAAATTCATAGTTATTAATTTCTTTTTCTGTCATCATCTCCCCTTGCATCGTCTTCATCCATAAATTTACCTGCATCTTTTCAACTTCAAGATGTAATGTGTTCATATATGTTCCTAAATATGTTGCCTGAATATATTCATCAGCTGTAATACCTCTACAGAGAACATTGGCTACAACAGACATACCAAGATCCGTAAGTTGAACTAAAGATACCTTAGAAAACATTCCATAAATCACGTCCGATTTATTGCTTCCAACCTATGTTTCGTAATGCTGCTTCAATTATTTCAGCCTCTCTATGCATTCCCATTTTATGCAATTCCTTCGCAAATAGAGGAAATGGTGGATGTATTGCAGTATACGGATTGGAATCCGGGCCGGTATACATTCCACCACCCGGCCCCGTATAAAGTCCACCTCCCGGTCCAGTGTATAATCCACCTCCCGGTCCGGAGTAAAGGCCGCCACCCGGCCCCGTATATGCTCCACCTCCCGGTCCAGTATATAATCCTCCTCCTGGACCGGTATACGCTCCACCACCTGGACCTGTATACATTCCACCACCTGGACCTGTATATGCCCCACCACCTGGACCTGTGTACATTCCACCACCTGGACCTGTATATGCTCCGCCTCCAGGACCTGTATACATATTTCTAACCCAATACTTTGCCTTACTCATACGTCCTCCTTTTTCTTACAATAATCTCTCGGAATCTCTAAGCCAGTAAACATAAGGCTTTCAGATTCCTTTTT
>CAZJAA010000060.1:0-4056 GCA_964544055.1 uncultured Lachnospiraceae bacterium
CTCCTAAGCGGAAGATCGGGCGTTCGAGTCGCCTCACCAACGCTCAAAAGCATTGAAAATAAAAGGGTTTCAGTGCTTTTTTCTTTTTTGTTCACTGGGAAACAAAAGTAAAATTTCTTTCAGGTTTTTCTGCCATCTTTCTAAAATAATTTTGCTAATGGGAATCGAACCGTTTTCGACAAGTTTCGCAGTCTGCTAATAACCTTGCTAATAAATATGCTAATTGGGAACAGAACATGGTTCCTTTCCTCATATTAGCAATTAACTTACACTGATTGCTTTCCGCTTCATCGCCTGGGTTAACAGTGCTACCAGTTCTGGCGACTGTTGCAATACAGCAACTAACTGTTCCAACTCCGGATTATTTTCCTCCGGTGCTTTTACATCCCGCAATGGATTACTATGTCCCTTATAAAAAGTTGCTTCAAACCTCTGTGCATTGATTTTTCTGTCCTCGTCCAAAATATGTGCATACACATCCGTAATCATGTCAATCTGAGCATGTCCAGTATCTCCCTGTGTTGCTTTCAAGTCACCATGATTCAGCTTCAACTTATAAGTTGTACTGGAATGCCGCAGTGAATGAAATACCACATCTGGAAGATTTAAGTCTTTCTTCAGCCTCTCAAAGCTCTTCGTAATAATCCTATCTTCTGCCGGTCTGCCATTTGGTAATGTTACTACCAAGTCATAATCATAGTAATCAATTCCCAGATACTGCTTATACTGATCCTGAATACCTTTCCACTCCCGCAAAATATATGCCACGGTTTTCGGCATCCATATTTTTCGTATACTGGAATCCGTTTTAGGCTTCTTTAAAATCAGGTTTGTATGGGTGTTGGCAAACATGGACGGAAAGACAAAATAAATATCTTTTTCATCCAACTCCTCCATGGCCTCCTTGGAAGCTCTGGATAGCTCCTGCTTTACCCAGAGATGTGCATCATCATTTGCAATATGCTCATCAGAAATAAATACATTTTCCCAGGTAAGCCCACTGATTTCTCCCACACGCATGGAACAGGCGAAAGAAAGATTCATTGCAATATACAACTTCATATCTTCACAATGTTCCAATGCCGTCCGAATATGATCAGCCGTCCAGATTTCTCTCTTCTTGTACTCTACCTTCGGCTTATTGGCCTTCGGAAACGGATTTCTGAAAATAATTTCCCACTTTACCGCCTGATCAAATGCGCAGCGGAGCAGTTTATGGATACTCGCAATAGTTGCCGGAGAAATATACTCGCTCTTTGGCCTACGGTTTCTGGATATGACACTTTTTACCTTTTTTAAGCGCAGGTAATAATCGTCCACAAATTTTGGCGTTACATCCTGAACCAGTACATCGCCAAGTGTCGGATCAATGTAATTATGTATCAACGCAACATTGGACTGGAATGTAGATAATGCCCAATGCGTTGTTCCATAAATTTTTACAAAATCCTTTAAAAAATCTCGCACTGTCAGTTTCTGCGGCGGTATAAACGAATTACTGGTCATCTGATGTTCTATTTCTGCCTTCCGCCTTTTTGCCTCCGCATAATCCTGGCAAGTTTCCCACTTCTGTTTCTGCTCCCCTTTCTCGTCAGTATAGTAATACACAACGGAATATTTACTCTTTCTCTTAATAATAGATGCCATTCTTTCTCCTTCTACTCTTATAACAGGTTGTCAAGCCAATTGTCAAAAGAAGCTTTGAAGATTCTGATAGTACGTCCCAGCCGTATCACTTTAAATTCAGGATTAGCACAAAGTTCATACGCCTTTGACTTGCTAATCCGAAGGATTTCCGCTATCTCACGTACTGAATAGGTTTTCTTTTCTCTGTCATTTTGGCTTGAACAGCGCTCTGATTCAGAGTTTTTTTCATCTAAGGCTGTCATGAAATCTCCTTTCCATGCATCCAGTTAAGAGTCCGAAGTACAATCTTTCTTCCTTATAACAATTATACTCTACAGAAACCGGCTGCACAATATGTAAAAAAATCTTGGTAAATAATGGTCTAATTATCACACATACCTTCCATCACCGCTTCCTATGCCCTCCCGGCCACGTTCCGGCTGTACTATGTACTATTTAATACAATGGGTGGCATATTTTTGGCAGCTATCCACTCATCATAACCTGTATACATAATGGCGTATGTTTTGAAATTATCAAAGTACAAACAGACCTTAAAAAGTCCTCTCATATAATAAGTACCCGAATTTCAATAAAAACTTGAAAAAATTTTATATTTTCTTATATATTGTTGATAAAAAGTTGACACACTACAAAATCTTGTGCTAATATTAGCTTGTAAATGATTTTATGCAACCCATAATCTGGGAGAAGCATACGCAGTTTATGATTGTACCAATATCAAAGGATACCATTGTTTCAAATGGCAGTCTTTTGGCATTTTTTATTATCTGGGGTTTGCTACCCGGATAATAAAGTAATTTTGTGGCATACCACACGCAGTAAGGAATGGACTTTCCAAAGGTTCCATTCCTTTTTTATTGCCAGAAATGTCCCATGGGGCTTACCCGCATAAGCGGCTGGATAAAAACAACCTCCTATTTGGAGAGAAAAGAAAGGTGGAACAAACAATGAATGAAGCAAAAGTATTTGAAGATGGCTATCGTGGCATCTTCCGAGAACAGGACGATTTTCTTGCCTGCCTGAAGCGTATCGGGGAAAACTCCTCTTGGCGTAGACAGAAGGCGAAGAACCTCCGACTGTTTCCAATCACAGAAGGAAGCGAGCTTGCAGAAGAATTGAAGGAAAAATACGCAGACGCAGGACTGGATCAGGACATTATCGCAGATACCATAGTAAATACCGGACTCCTGCTCCGTGATAGGAACGAATATTACCCTATCCGCAGTTGTGCCATCAAAAGCATTTTGGACCGTGCCGGTATTCAGGGAAATGGTCTGCGGCGTGTTGAAAAAAACGTCTATGCACGTATTTTGAACGACTGCCTGAAGGTAGCGCAGGGCGAAGCATTGATACGTTTTTCTGTCGGCAAAGTTTTCGCTGTCCTTAGCGGCGACTGCAATGACTATTCCATTCTCGATGTGGAGGAATTATTTCACCACTCCGTGGAATACCTCAATGACAACTTCAAAGGTTGCCAGTATCTCGGCGGATTCTACGAACATGATATGGTATCGGCCCTATGGGAACTGTCCGGAGAGGATGAACTGCTGAAAGCCTATCGAGAGGAACTTCGCCTACATGGTAAAACCACAGAGGAAATGAACCCGGTGGTACGAATCACCACCTCCGATACCGGAGCCGGTGGAGCAAATATTTTTCCAATGTTGGTATCCTGCAATGGAAACACTACCATCAACCTTGGTGACCCGCTCCGTCTTGAACACCGCCATGGACATGACATTTCCGAATTTGACCAGCAGTTAAAGCAGCTGTATGGCAAGTACCAGCTGGCTACCGGAAAGCTTATCAGACTCTTGAAGATTGATATCCTGCATCCGGTCAGTTGTATGAAAAATGTCATGGACAAGCTGAAGCTTCCAAAGAAATACTAGGCAGAAGCCCTTGAACTATTTAAGGCACAGTATGGTGAAGACCCATGTACGGCGCACGACATCTACTACGGCATATCTGAAATCTTGTATATGCTTGCCTGTGAAGGCGAAGAAGGAAGCCGGATTACCCGCATGGAAGAAACTATTGCCCGGGCTCTGTCCTTAAACTGGGCAGAGTATGACATTCCGGGGACGTACTAAGAATTAAAAGGAGACCAAGGTTATGAATGATTTTATTGAAATACTAATCAACGAAATACAAAACAAACTGGGAGACCATTTCTTTTTAGAGTCGGTAACTAGCATAAAAAACAACAACCAGATATATCACGGCATTCAAGTTCGAAAAGAAGATTCTTCCATGTGCCCGGTTTTCTATGTGGGCAGAATTTATGAGGATTATCAGAATGGTATTCTCGGTCTCAGCGACTGTGCAGAACTTCTGATTCAGCAGATCAATAATGGCAGTCCACACGGCAATGGCAACCTCTTTGATATTTTCCCATAAATTGAT
>CAZJAA010000061.1:0-3592 GCA_964544055.1 uncultured Lachnospiraceae bacterium
CCGAAAATAAAGGAATTTTAATAAAAAACAGGTAGTAAATTTGACACTACCTTTAACAACGGAGAGGACATTTCTATTCTTACAAGAGAGGATGGCTCCGGTACAAGAGGTGCATTTATTGAACTTTTTGGAATTGAAAAGAAGAACGCAGAAGGAACCAAGGTGGATTACACCACAGATGCAGCAAGCATCACAAACAGCACTTCGGTTATGATGACTACAGTAGAATCTGATTTATACGCCATCGGTTACATCTCCCTCGGCTCACTCAAAGATACCGTAAAAGCAGTGAGCATCGATGGCGTGGCTCCAAGTGTGGAAAACATTAAGAATGGCACTTATAGTATTTATCGTCCGTTCAATGCTGCAGTAAAAGAAAACATCAGTGATGTGGCGCAGGATTTTATTAACTATATTTTGAGTGCAGAAGGTCAGGCAGTGATTGAGAAAGCCGGTTATATAACCGTTTCTTCCAATGGTGCCTATGCCGGCAATGGTGCGGTGGGTAAGATTACCGTGGCAGGTTCCTCATCGGTATCTCCGGTGATGCAGAAGTTAAAGGAAGCGTACCTTTTAGTAAATACCAGGGCTGAGATTGAAATTCTTACCAGTGATTCTTCAACCGGTATGAGCAATGCCATAGAGGAAATCTGTGACATCGGTATGGCATCCAGAGCAGTAAAGGACAGCGAAAAGGAAAAAGGCTTAACAGAAATCACGATTGCCAATGATGGTGTGGCGGTCATTGTTAACAAGGAAAATCCGGTGGAAGGTCTGAGCAAGGAGCAGGTAGAGCAGATTTATACCGGTGCTGTAGCGAAGTGGTCTGAGATTGTCAAGTAAACGCAGCGGAGGCTATGGCATGAAAAAGTTGGAAAAAGCAGTAGAGATCATTTTTCTACTGCTTGCCTGCGTTTCCATTGTGGCAGTCGTTGTAATCTGTGCATTTTTATTTATGAACGGACTGCCGGCAATGTTTGAAATCGGCATAGGAAATTTTTTGTTTGGAAAGCAGTGGCGGCCGGGAGAAAATAAGTTCGGTATCTTTCCGATGATTGTGGGAAGCGTTTATGTGACATTGGGGGCAATCTGCATTGGTGTACCGATTGGCGTGCTGACAGCAGTTTTTCTCGCAAAGCTCTGTCCGAAAAAATTGCATAAGATTTTGAAACCAGCGGTGGAACTGCTGGCAGGAATCCCTTCAATCCTATATGGCTTCTTTGCACTTGTCGTAATTGTTCCGGTGCTGCGCAGAAATTTTCCGGGAAATGGTCTGAGTCTGCTGGTAGCTTGTATCCTGCTTGGTATGATGATTCTGCCGACGATTATCGGAGTGGCTGAGTCGGCAATCCGGGCTGTGCCGGAAAGTTACTATGAGGGTGCTCTGGCGTTGGGAGCGACCAGAGAGCGAAGCCTGTTCTGTGTGGTACTGCCGGCTGCAAAATCAGGGGTATCCTCCGGTGTAGTGCTCGGTATTGGCCGTGCCATTGGTGAGACCATGGCGGTGAATATGGTAGCCGGAAACAACAAGATTATTCCGAGCAGTCTGTTTCAGGGAGTGCGTACCCTGACAACGAATATTGTTCTGGAAATGGGATATGCCACAGATTTACATCGGGAGGCACTGATTGCCAACGGTGTCGTATTATTTGTGTTTATTCTGCTGATCAATTCTGCGTTTTTTATGCTGAAAAAACCGGAGGGTGGAAAGAAAGTAGAAAAAAAGGAACGAAATCCGGAAAATAAAAGAAACGAAAAAGCAGACAGCAAAGTGGAAGAAAAGGTGGTGCAGAAGCTATGAACCGGGATATACAGGAAGAACGTTCCATGGTAATTATCAACAAGAGCAGCTGGAAACAGAAGCTTTACATGTACCGGAAGCATCCGGGGTCTCTGCTTTTACTGCTTTTGCTGGTGCTGTCCGCAATGATTACGATGGGAGTGCTGCTGTTTCTGATCGCGTACATTTTAATCAAAGGTGTTCCGCATCTGACGAAGGACTTGTTTGCCTGGACCTATACTTCAGAAAATGTATCCATGCTTCCGGCAATCATCAATACGATTTTTATGACCCTGCTTTCCCTTTTGCTGGCAGTTCCCAGCGGCATTGGAGCAGCTATTTATCTGGCAGAATATGCAAAACGGGGAAATCGTTTTGTAAAGCTGATCCGGCTGATGGCAGAAACCTTGTCCGGTATTCCGTCGATTGTGTATGGTCTGTTTGGAATGCTTTGCTTTGTTACAACGCTTGGCTGGAATTATTCGTTGCTCGCAGGTGCGTGCACGCTTGCCATTATGATTTTGCCGCTGATTTTAAGAACAACGGAGGAGGCACTGCTTTCGGTGCCGGACTCTTACCGGGAAGCAAGCTTTGGACTGGGTGCCGGAAAATTCCGTACAATAGTAAAAATCGTTCTGCCGTCTGCAGTTCCCGGAATTCTGGCGGGGGTTATTCTGGCAATCGGGCGTATTGTTGGTGAAACAGCTGCCCTGCTTTATACTTCCGGTACCGTAGCGGAAGTGGCAGACAGTCTGTTTGCTTCTGCGGAAACACTGGCACTCCATATGTGGGTGTTAAGTGGTGAAAGTCTGTATACCGACCAGGCGTATGCCACGGCGGTTGTGCTTTTGAGCGTGGTTGTGATCATCAACGGACTTTCCAGCATGCTGGCGAAAAAGATTGCCAGAAAGTAGCGGTGTATACAAAAAGATGGTAACAGGATAGGAGCAGAACCATGCTCCAGAATGGAGAAAACGTGTGAATAAAATAGAAATGAAAGAGGTAAATTTATACTATAATGAATTTCATGCTCTGAAAAATATCAATCTGGACGTGGCAGAAAATGAAATTACGGCATTTATCGGTCCGTCCGGGTGCGGAAAATCGACACTGTTAAAGTCATTAAACCGCATGAATGATTTAGTAGAGGGTTGTAAAATTTCCGGAAGGATGCTTTTGGATGGGGAAGATATTTATGGAACTATGGATGTCAATCTGCTGAGGAAACGGGTGGGCATGGTATTTCAGAAGCCAAATCCGTTTCCAATGAGCATTTATGACAACATAGCATTTGGACTGCGGACTCACGGTGTAAAATCAAAGGCAAAGCTGGATGAGATTGTGGAAAAGTCCTTGAGGGATGCGGCAATCTGGGAAGAAGTAAAGGACCGCTTAAAAAAGAGTGCTCTTGGACTTTCCGGTGGTCAGCAGCAGAGACTTTGTATTGCAAGAGCCCTGGCGGTGTGTCCGGAGGTGCTTCTGATGGATGAACCAACCTCTGCTCTGGATCCAATTTCTACCTCGAAAATCGAGGATCTGGTATTGGAATTAAAAAAACAGTATACCATTGTTATGGTGACGCACAATATGCAACAGGCAACCAGAGTATCGGACAAAACGGTATTTTTTCTGCTGGGTGAGGTGATTGAGGCAGCACCGACCGAGCAGTTGTTTTCAATGCCGAAGGATAAGCGGACTGAGGATTATATTACAGGGAGGTTTGGATGAATAGAATGTCACAGATATGGCATTATGTAGGATAGTGTCAAATGACTTATGAAAAAAGCTGAGCAAAAGAAAAGGCTCAGATGA
>CAZJAA010000062.1:0-3041 GCA_964544055.1 uncultured Lachnospiraceae bacterium
ACATAACATTGGAGTCAAACTTGCTGAATTTAAGGGAAGAGGCGTTTTTTGGCAAGAGTGCTATGTATGAGGTGCAAGTGGCGCAATATTTGTCAAAAGAATCTCTATTGACAAGTGGTATCAAAGAATCAGCAATAGCTTTGGGATGTGTATTACTTATATATGTTTTTGCGTTTGCCAGATATCTTATCCATATTTCATCTGTCTTTTTGACTGCAATCAACCCCTTTTGTGGGCCAGGATAATTTTTGTGTAAAGTCGTGATAATCATATCGAAACCCATGTCAAAAGGATTATTATAGTTTCCTGCTAGGATGGAACTAATATATTGAGATGCATCAAAAATTTTGTAAGCGAACACATCTTTTAGCCAAGAAAAATCCTCATAATAGAGCCCTTCGCTCCGGTCTACAAAAATAAATTTTATATTCTCTTGCTGAATCACTTGCATAGTTTTAATAGAATCCACACCAAAGTTTTCATAATCAGGAATCATTTGATAGGTAATCATCCCAATATTTTTAAGGATTTGTTCCGTGGCAAAATGCCCTCCACATATTTCAGGAAGAACCATAATCTTTTCTCCAGGCTTTAGAATACAGAGAAAAAGAATTAGGTGTGCATTTAGTCCAGACAATGTTTTTAAATCAATATCGTCAGCTCGTAATTCTTTTTTCCATTCATTTTTTATATACTGAAAAAAACTAATATAATCATTTCGTCCTGCGAAAATTACTTTGTCATTCACGTCCTTAAATCGTTCACTAACATATAAGCCTTCAAAAAATTTCGTATTCTTCTCGAATAAAAACGGAACATTTTCTGTAGGATTAAGAATAAGAGATGTGTTAAATTTTCGTTCTAAATAATTTAGTTTATATTGATAAACAGATGCCCTATTTAACTCTAATTGAAAAAATATATCTGCGCTACTATTATTATAGCGGTCTGTTTTTTTAAATCCATTTTGCAAAAAGAGATGTTGTGCAGCATTGCCTGTTGACATGGTTGCTGCTCGGACTAATTTGTAATCACTATTCACTGCAAAATCTAAGGAAATATTTAAAAGTTGTGTTCCGTATCCACATCCTTGATATTTTTTTAATATAAAAAAACGTCTGATTTCGTAGCAATCCTGTAGTTGACGAATGGCGATTGTTCCAAAAACATTACCTTTCTTGTTTAGAAAGCACCAAAAGTTACCGCTTTTCATATAGTGATTTTCAATATCGAGCAAATCACTGTCTTTACCTGCTAGATTTAGTTCTCGCTCATTTTCTTTAAATGCTCTTTTAAAAAAATCCAAAATATTATCTTTAAGTTTTTCTGTGTATTGAACTATTTCCATCTTATGTCCTTTCTGGAAAGCATCTCCCGATAATTACATATTATCGTTGCCAAAGGATGTCTTTGAAGTATCAATATTTCGCAATGGATATTTTTTGAAATGGGGATATAAAAAGAAAAATACCAATATTGATAAGGGATACAATAAGTGCTGTAGGGTATTTTTGCAGTGTAGAAGGTGTGTTACAATTTCTATTGTGGCAACGAGCAGGGAGAAATGTGCGATTACGAAGGAATCTATTCCAGAGAATTTTTTGAATAATCTAAGCTGAAGTCTATATGAAATGAAATCGAATGGTGCACAAGCGTCTATATGTGTGGAGATGAACTGTAATAGAAAATGGTATCTGGCAAAGCTATTAGGTGTGAAGATAGACGGATTGGAAGTAAGACTAAATATGATTATTTAAAGAAATACAAGCAAAGCTTACATTTACTTATATTTTATTGAAAATACAAAAAAGCTGTGTTATACTTAACACAGAAAGAAGGTGCAATATGGAAAATAACAAAGCATTGGATCAAAAATATCAGGAAATATTAGAGGTATTGGGAGAACAGGCAACGTTTTATGTTGAAGATTTACAAAATGTTTTTCCGGACATGAAGAAATCCTCACTTTACTGGAACATATCCAAACTGGTAGAGGAAGGATATTTGCGGCGTATCAGGAATGGTGTATATTCCTTTAATGAATGGAAGGGAAAGAAAACGGTTGTTTTATCTCAAATGGCAGAAAAAGTCAAGGACATATTAGATGAAACAGGTTTTGATTATTATATATCCGGGTTGGATATTTTGCAGAAATATATGCTACATGTTCCGGAACAATATCCAGTAATCGTATATATTCAAAAAGAGAGTAAGGAAGAAATTGTAGATGTCTTAAGAGAACGACTATATGAGATTATTGAACCGCTTAAGCTTAGGGAAAGGTATGAAACAAGCAGATATTCCAGACAAAATGATGAAGCGGTGGTTTTGTATGTAACAGAAAATTTGGAAAATGGAGAGAATGGACTTGCAACGATAGAAAAGGCATTTGTCGACCTTTATTATGCGGTAACCAGGAATGGATATCCTTTGGCATTACAGGAATTGGTTAGAATATATGGAAACCTTGTTCGCTTAGGAAATATAGATAAAAAAAGAATGATTAGTATTGCAGCCAAAAGAGGAATTCACTATGATATACGTTTTATAGCAGAAGCAAAATATATTACGGAAAAAGCCAGAGAATTTGTTGATATACTTGAAAGGAATGAATAAAATGGACTATCAGAAACTATTCCATGAAAGAAAAGTTTTTGAAAGAGAAACCTTTGCTCAAAGAATGGAAGAGTTTGGGTTTAAAAATATGGCACGAATGGAATTATTTTTATGGGATCTGGAGTTGTTTTTGCAGATTCAGAATAATATTAGGATTCATAAGATTTTGTATAGTGTTCCTGAAATCTAGAAAATTATAGGTTCGGAAAGAAAATTTATTAAAAAGATAACTGTGCTGATGGTATAGATAGGAGGCTGATATTATGGTAATTACAGAAGTAAACAATTATTCCAATACTTCCAGTGCTGATACATCAGTAGGTTATCAATACGATGGATTGTGTAATATGAAAGAGGTGACAGTTTATATGATGTTTATTTTGTGGCTGAGAATGGCAAGAAATTTTTGGAAAATATATCAGGTT
>CAZJAA010000063.1:0-2920 GCA_964544055.1 uncultured Lachnospiraceae bacterium
AACTTTACGAGTTGCCAACAACAAAATAGGAATAGATATTCTCTACTCCTATATTATATCACAATTATTTTTATTTGTCAACAGTTGGAAAGTGCGTGTTATTTAATGATGTCTGTTATCCCCTTTGCTGTTTTATACATTCGTTGCATATCCTTGTCAGCCACCAATAATTACTCTTTTTGTGAGCTTCCCATTTTTGCCCAAGCGGAAACTCATCTTAATCGAAGTTCCAAACTCATCTCCGTAACATTGAACCATCGTGGGAATACTCTTTTCGGGGGCAACAATCATTGCTTTCCCTCCCACTTAAATAACTCTACTGGGTTACGCAGTTCGTCCTGCATTTCGTTCCACGCCCTCAATGCGAGGTACGCCGACTTGTACTCTATCAATCCACCTCTGCCGCACTTTGGGCAAAACGGTGTAAAGTATGTGTTCGGCTTGCCGCCGCTAACTTTTAGCAGTGGCATACCGTCATAGAGCGAAGCCGTACTGTCGTACTCTGGAGTACAAATGCAAGGCAAGATTTTATCTACTTTCATCTTCTTCGTCCTCCTCGTCATCAAGATATGCGAACTCGTCCGACATTGCTCGTTTATGTTCTTCTTCTGTTAATTGTTTATTCGTTAGGTTCTCCAAGAGTTTCTTTATCACAATATCGTTTTCTCTACTATCCATTATTTTCACTCCATTCAATTCCAGATTTGCTTTTTCTTAAAAGAGTTTTTATAAATTTATCATATTCAACATTTGTGCCATTTCGGATAATTTTGCTTTTCAAGCGGTCATATTCAAGTTCAAACCGCACCGCATCGTATTTGCTGCTTTTTGTTAAATATTCTATATCGCCATTGTTTTTTATTATGGTAATTGTTTTTACGGCATCGCAATTTTTGAATAATAATATGTCAATATTTGAAAAACTACTATTCCTCGGATGATTATGCATTATAAACAAGCCATCACCTTTACCATTTAGCCCATTGCCAAAATCAATAACGTCGTCGCTTCCCTTGAAAATTGTCCTGTCGGTCAAATCCTTTCGATAGACAAATGCAACCTCATTACTTCCGTTGTTGTCTCTTGCATACCGTAGCAGTTCTTTATGCTGAACTTGTATGTAATCGTTTTGGCTGTCGGTAAATCCGTCAATACTAACCTTTTTGACAGAGTTAATCGCCGTATCGGTTATCAGTGTGATAGGCTCTTTGCTTGAACTGCTCGCAACGCCATTTTCAATAATAGGCTTCTGCACCGTCAGTCGCTTCGGCTCAGGGTCTATTCCGGTAATCTCTGCGATCTGATCATATTTTGCTCGAAATGCCCTTATTCTTTGTTGTAAGTCCTTTATCTGTGGAACACTGTTTCCAAACGCTTTTAATGCATTGATTTCATCTTTCGACTTTCGGATTTCCGTTTCTAACGCTCGCATTTTCTGCGACCAATAATAGCCATTGCCCTTTTTGCCGTCAATCTCGTAAATCTTCGCATTGCTATCCCTAATTTCCTGTAACTGCTCTTTTGTAAATCTTGGCTCGGATATTCCGCAAATAATCGGTGTGCGGTAGTGTCGGCATCCGTAGTCATTCAGAGCCTCACTTGCAGACAATCCGTCAGGGCTTTCGGGGTCTGCTTCTTCAAATCCCACAAAAAGCACTCCGTTAATCGTTCGGCTTTCGCCTTTGCAATACTGCTTGCCTTGCATAAATAAGTGGCTCGGTCTTGAGTTCATATGTGCGTCAATTTCGTATCCGTCAGAGCCTAAAATTTGCCCTATACGCTCCGAATACTCTATGTTAGCACTCTTGATACCGTAAAGCATATTTTGCCTTGTAACCGTGTCTAATCGCCTTGTAACACCGTCACCATAATCAACACGAACACCGCCACCGCCTAAATTCTGTATCGTCTTTCGCATTGATGTATAAAAGTCCGTCTTTCCCTCGGTCACATTTTTAACAGCTTCCCCGAACGCTTTATAAATATCGTCCTTGAAACGGATAACATTGCCGTCACGATCGAACACGGTCAACGCTTTTGTGTCCGTGAGGTTTAATATCTCTTCGGCGGTCTGCTTTGAGTAGTCATCAATCATTCGTTTGAACTCTTTGTCTTTCGCAACATCGGCAAACGGTACGCCCCTATAATCATATAAAGGCTCGTTCTCTTTGTGCCATTCCTCAAATTCCGCACGATACGCTTTTTTTGTGTCTTTAACATTCAAGGTCATTGCAACAGCAAGAGCGGCGACTATCCGCTCCCACTGCTTTTTTGCCTTTTTGTCAACATCGTACTTTTCAGCTTCGGTTTTGCTCATTCTGCCAATTAGTCCGGCTTCCCTTGCTATGCTCGCTATGCTTTCGCTCTCCCATTCGGCGATGCGGTCAGCGATTATATCCTCGTAGCTTTTGAGTTTGTTTATATCGTCAAGTGGCATTATCTATCCTTTCTCCTGCACTGCAAAAATCATCTTCATCAGGCGTTTCACCGTTCCCCCACTTACAATCAGGGCGCGGATATCCACCGTTGTTGTCTTGATAATATCGGCAGTCTTTGCACCGTACCACTTCAACAACATTTGCTTCGGGTTGGCATTCCAAAAAGGACTCAATCCAATCAGCATTATAGCAATTCAGCAAAGCGTTTTCTTCTCCGTGCAATTCGCCAAATCGTCTTATTGCTTCATCCTTGTCAATGTATCTGCTCATTCTTCCTCACCCCTCAACGCATACGCTTTAATGTGGCAAACTTCACCATACCTGTTTGTTACCGCCTGTGTATTCGATACAATATCCACGCCCTGTTTTTTCAAGTCCGATATCCTGCTCGCAAGTCGCATAACGCCCAAATCTCGCAAGGCTTCAAGCTGTGTAATACTGCCGAACTCCTGCATATATTCGTATACTCGTTTACATTGTGT
>CAZJAA010000064.1:0-2799 GCA_964544055.1 uncultured Lachnospiraceae bacterium
GCAGTTGTTGCAAATTTTGCAACAACTGCTTCTGACGGCAAAACCTATCAGGTGGATTATTATAATCTGGATGTTATCATTTCCGTTGGCTATCGGGTGAAGTCCAAGCGTGGCACACAATTTCGGATTTGGGCAACCAACATCCTGAAAGAATATATGAAAAAAGGCTTTGTTCTTGACGATGAACGATTGAAAAACTTAGGTGGCGGCGGTTATTTTAAGGAACTGCTGGAACGCATCCGTGATATTCGTGCATCGGAAAAGGTCTTTTATCGGCAAGTGTTGGAAATCTATGCCACCAGTATCGACTACGATCCCAATGCAGAAATTTCGGTTCAGTTTTTCAAAAAGGTTCAAAATAAAATTCATTATGCCATTCACGGTCAAACTGCCGCAGAAGTGCTCTACACCAGAGCCGATGCGGAAAAGGGTTTTATGGGACTTACCACCTTTGCAGGCAAACAGCCGACACTGAAAGAAGCGACGGTTGCAAAAAACTATCTCAGTGAAAAGGAGCTTCGTGCCATGGGACAGTTGGTATCCGGTTATCTGGATTTTGCCGAAAGGCAGGCCGAACGAGAACAGGCTATGACCATGAAAGACTGGGCGGAGCATTTGGATCGTATCCTGACCATGAGCGGAGAGCAGCTTTTATTGGGAAACGGCAGCGTTTCTCATAAACAGGCAATCGACAAGGTTACCGATGAATATAGAAAATACAAGGCAAAGACCTTGAGCGAAGTGGAAAACGACTATCTGAACTCCATAAAAATGCTGGAACAGAAAACAGAACGCAAATAAATCGGATGTTCGTGTCGCAAACAAGGAGCATGACATGAAGAAAGAAAAGACAAAAGTATATCTCTATACCAGAGTATCCACCAGCATTCAGGTGGATGGATACTCCTTGGATGCTCAAAAATCCAGAATGAAAGCTTTTGCAGAGTTTAATGATTACGAAATTGCCGGGGAATACGAAGATGCCGGTAAATCGGGCAAATCCATCGAGGGCAGATTAGAGTTCAACCGCATGATGGAGGACATCAAATCCGGAAAAGATGGCGTATCCTATGTGTTGGTGTTCAAGCTCTCCCGCTTCGGTAGAAATGCGGCGGATGTCCTGTCCACCTTGCAGGTGATGCAGGATTTCGGTGTCAATCTGATCTGTGTCGAGGATGGCATTGACAGCTCCAAGGATGCCGGAAAGCTGATGATCTCCGTTTTGTCGGCGGTAGCGGAAATCGAGCGTGAAAACATCCGTGTGCAGACCATGGAGGGTAGAATTCAAAAAGCCCGTGAGGGGAAATGGAACGGCGGCTTTGCACCTTACGGCTACAAGCTGGAAAAGGGTCAGCTTTTTATCAATGAGGAAGAAGCGGAAGCCATTCGGGTGATTTTTGACCAGTATGTGCATACCGACACAGGAGCCAACGGACTGGCAAAATACCTTGAAAACCACGGAATCCACAAAATTCAGCGGCAGAACGGCAAGAATCCTTTGTTTGACTCTGCCCTGATTCGTCGGATATTGAAAAATCCTGTCTATTGCGGTAAAATTGCCTATGGCAGACGCAGGACAGAAAAGGTGCATGGAACGAGAAATGACTATCGTCTTGTGGAGCAGGATGATTACCTTTTGGTCGATGGCAAGCACGAAGCCATTGTGTCCGAAGAACTGTGGCACGAAGCACAGGTGAAGCTGCTGGCACAATCCAAGAAATATGAACATGTCAACCGTGGCAAGGACGTGAAAATCCATATGCTGTCCGGTATTGTGCGCTGCCCAATTTGTGGAGCAGGAATGTACGGCAACAAGAGTGTGAAGCATAAACCGGATGGAACCAAACACAAAGACTTTTTCTACTATGCCTGTAAGCATCGTGCTATGAACCGTGGGCATAAATGCGATTATAAAAAGCAAATTCACGAAGAATTGCTGGACAGTGCGGTAGCAGAGGTCATTATAAAGCTGGTCAGCAATCCGAGGTTTGCCGCCATGATGCAGGAAAAAATCAGCATGAAAGTGGACACTACCGCCATCGAGCAGGAAATCGCCAATTATGAAAAGCAGCTTCGGCAAATCTATGCGACCAAAACACGGCTAATGGATGAAATCGATTCCCTTGACCCCGATGACAAGCACTATTACAAGCGTAAGGCAGACCTTGATGAACGTCTTTACAAAATGTATGATAAAAACGAGGAAGCCGAGACGCTGCTGATCGAAGCCAGAGCCAAGAAAACTGCTATTGAAGCGGAAAAGCTGACCGCCGATAATATTTACAAGGTACTGGTTTACTTTGAAAAGCTGTACTCCGTAATGGACGAGCGGGAAAAACGGCAGCTTATGGAATCGCTGATTGCTGAAATTCAAATCTATGAAGAACGCCAGCCCAACGGACAGTGGCTCAAGTCCATCAAGTTCAAGCTTCCGATCATTGAGGAAGATATGGAAATAGGTTCGGACAACGATGCACATGGTGTTGTATCATAAAAGTTGACACCACATTCTCAAGGATTTTGATATAATCATAATCACTACGAGAATAGGAGAAAACAGTATGGCACGAAAACAAAGAACCTATGATAACGAATATAAAGCACAGGCAGTTAAGCTTGCGCAGGAAATAGGCGGAGCTAAAGCGGCTAAAGAACTGGGCATACCAGATGGTACTATTTACTGCTGGATAAAAGCATTTAAAGAAGGACGTCTTAGTGCTTCTGAAGCATCACATACTCCTAAAAATGCTTTATCACTTAATGACGAGCTTATCGAGCTCAGAAAACGTGTGAAAGAGC
>CAZJAA010000065.1:0-2633 GCA_964544055.1 uncultured Lachnospiraceae bacterium
ATGAAGAAGATGGGGAGATGTATATTAAGATGAATCTGCAGGTAAGGTTTAGATAAAGGAGGTTCTATGAATTATTTTTCAATTCGTAATGGATATATTGGCACTAATCTTAATAAATTACATGATACCAGTATAACATTGAGAGAAAGAATATGGACAGTATTCTATAAAGAAGAATATGATTATTATGAACCGAAACAATATATTGGTTATACAACTGGTATAGAAGAAATGATGATTGAAATGGGAATTAAATATGAATTTCCAAATACGAAAATCGCAAAAGATAAGAATGCAGATGATTTGCATAAATATGTTGTTAAAGCAGGAATATGGTACAGGATTTTTGACTTTATAGAAAAGTATCTTAAGAGGCAAGATGAAGATACTGCAATTAAAATGGCTAAAGAATTTAATAGAATTTTGGAGGAAGAAGTAGCACCATATCGTATACTTAATGGAATGGTAGTACCGATTGTAAGTAGTAGTGAGTTGGATACTCTTGCGAAAACGATTAATTTGGAATACGAATCAGTAAGTAAACATATGAGTAAGGCTTTGGAATTGTATTCTGACAGGCAAAAGCCAGATTATGAAAATACCGTCAAGGAATCTATAAGTGCAGTAGAATCAATGTGTTGCATAATTACTGGAGAACGTGGTAGAAATGCAACATTAGGGAATACACTGAAGAAATTAAAAGATTCAGGTATAATGATTCATTCGGCATTGGAGGGAGCTTTTTTGAAATTGTATGGCTACACGTCGGATTCTGGTGGAATTAGACATGGAAGTATGGATTTTGTTGATGTGGAAAGTGAAGATGCAAAGTATATGATGGTGTCATGTGCTGCGTTTGTAAATTATCTTATAGAGAAATGGGCAAAAGTATGAGACATCTGTATGTTGCAGAGGATTGAGAAAAGTCAATGGAAGAAGAGCATGAGGTGATATTTATGGCAAAAAGTTCACTTGAAAAAGCATTGGAAAAGCATCAAAAAGAGATGGAGCGCCAAGTTAGGAAACAAATCGATGCAGAGAAAAGATTAGCTGACAAGAAAAGACGAGATTTAGAAAGACAAGCAAGAATAGATGCGAGAAGAGAAAGAGCATCGTCTATTGTTACTGGTCAGCCAACAGTGGGTGATATAAAAATTTTAGATAGTTCAGCAGAAGAAGTAGTTTCACTGCTGAGTAAAGGATGTAACGGAGAAAATTATAGAATCACAAATAGCGATGTTAGCATTCCTGCATATTTGGAACAAGATTTAGCTTTAGAGTTTGAAAAACTAAAGCAATATGGATTAATATCCAATTATAACTATTATATTTCAGGGTGTTGGGAGATTACAATATTACCTGGATTACTAACTTATTTTGAAAGGAAAGAAAAATCTATCATGATAGAAAAACAGTCGTATAATACTACTAATTTTTATGGTAATGTTACAGGAGTTCAGATACAGCAAGGAACGGTTAATTCATCACAAACACAGACCGTAACGCAGGATTTTGATTATGGAGAAATTGAAGAGATAATAAAAAATATAAAAAAGTATGATGAAATGTTCGATGCTGAATTTGGAGATATGGCGTCAGAATTGAGGGAAAGAGTAGCGAAGATAGAAGAATTGATTGAAAAACGTGAGAACCCAAGTAAAATCAAAATGCTATTAAGTGAACTAAAAAATATTGCAGTAGGTGTGACCGGAAGTTTGATTGCTACTGGTATTGCGGCACTGATACCAGGCATTTAGGAGGGATACATTTGGAAGGTATTATATTTGAACTTGAGAGAGAAGCCCTTGATGAAAGGGTAAGTGTAGAGTCATTACTGAGAAAAGCATATTTAGTTGCAAGAAAACTTAAATTGTCTGATTTTGAAGAATGGGTTAATAATGAACAAAATGGATATCATGGAGAAGTCCCTAACTATAGAATGATAAAGGGAGATTATAAAGCATGGAATCCGTATAGAGGCTGGATACCCGTTATGATGACACCTGAAATGGGTAAGTTTATGTCCCGTATTCCCTTCCAACAGTCTGTATCGTCGCTTTGGGATATTTATACATCGCAAAAAGACGGGGTTCAGTTTACATTGAGTGCTGAAATTAATGATTTACTAAATAAATCAACAGATGGATTTGAAACACAGTTTGCTTTTTACACATCAGGAAGTGAAATATACAATATACTTAGTACCGTAAGGAACAAGATATTGGATTGGGCTTTGCTCCTCGAAGAAAATGGAATTATAGGCGAGGGAATGACTTTTACGGCAGAGGAGAAAAAGAAAGCACAAGATACTCAGATAATAAATAATTATATAAATAATTTTTATTCACCTGTATCTGATGTTGAGATGAAACAAGGCTAATTTTTCTGATGATGAATTTAATATATTGTTGATGAGAAGACTTTGGAAATCATTAGAATCCATGTATAATATCCTCGTGGCAACATTATGGCAACAGAAAATCAGTAAGTGAAAATAATATATGTAACTGAGATAAAATATAGGCTCAAAAGATACAAGGCTTAACTTAAAATGTTTAAGAATAAGAATAACGGAGCCGAGTTTAAATCTTTGACTGACTGCAGGTGAGGAATTGTTATGACTATCACTCAAA
>CAZJAA010000066.1:0-2503 GCA_964544055.1 uncultured Lachnospiraceae bacterium
TCCCTTTTCAAATCCATAATGTGAATGGACTGTAAACGCTTTAATTCTTCGATTGTCATATTTCTTACCAAATCCGTTTTCCCTGCTCCTTCCTATTTTATTATGTCAGCAGACTGTCCTATGACATATCTTCTGCTTTTCTTCCATTCTGTATTTCTTCTATATGAATGGCATATCCTGTCCCTTTTGACAGCTATGTAAAAAGCCGGACTCCCGCCCGGCTTGCTCTATTCTTTATTCCTCCTCAAAATATTCATACAACTCTGTCTCCGTAGCAAACAGTCCTACAAATCTTCCTCTGTAAAACAGTGCTGCTCCGCATGGAATGATTCTGAAATAATATCCCTCCGGCAGCATTTAATTGTATCGTTCAAATACCCCTACCTGCACCTGTACTGCTTCGGTAATCCTGGCAAGGGTATTTTCATCAACCTTTCCCATATTTTCGATGATTCTGCCATAATCAAGTGCTGTTACCTGTTCGCAGAGTGCGATACTGTGCTGGTTTAAACCCTCACTTCTGTATGCAGAAACAAATACATGGGTGGGAAGATTTCTCTTTTTATTGATTTTGGTGGACAGGGGAACAACCGTTATTACGGTACTGTGTCTGTTTGCCATGTTGTTACTGACTACCACCACAGGTCGCATTCCTCCCTGCATACTGCCCTGATACTGTCCGCCCATGTCAACATATAAGATGTCACCACGTCTGATCTTCATGGAAAATCACATCCTTTACACATCGCTGTCATCACAGCAGTCCGGGCATCCTTCCAGATACACATGGTTTCTGACTGTCATACTGGAAAGTTCAAATACGCTTACTCCGATTTTGGCAGCATCCTTTAAGAACTCCTCCAAATCAGACAGCTCCGGTGTAATGTCCGTAAGCCTGTCCACTACCACTGTTTCATATTCTCTGGTAAGAAGAAAGGAAATCAGAAGATTGACGGCTTCACGGTCAATATCCCTGTCAGGACCTTTACAGATAACCGTATCATGACCTACTGCAATTCCATACGGAATACATTCAAGCCTCTTTTCGGCAATCATCTTTCGGATATTACGCTCCGATTTGTTTGTGTTCATAAACAAAATTCCATGTTTAAATTCACCCGGAAGCGGAAACACCTCTCCGTTTATTACAATTCCAACATTGCACATATTTCTGTACCTGCTCTTTCATAGATTTTTACAGAAAGATATGCCGGCGTTTATCCTCTGAAATAAAGAAACTGCTTCATACCACAGCTTTTTCGTATCAGTTTCCTTATCTCAAAGGATAAGGTGGCTTAGTGCCACTTTATCCGTAAAAATCACAAAAGATTTTCTTGAGCTGATTTCTCAATCAGATCCCCCAGCCGGGTAACATACACTGGGACGGCTCCATCCCACACTGCGCCTCCGCCATGCCCAACCAGACGAAATCCGCAGGCAGCCACTCCCGAAAAATGCTTTTCGCTGAAATTCCGGTGCCGTTTTACCTCATTACATCTGACTGCCATGCCAGTAGGCACAATCCTCTGCTCCATACCTTCACAGGCAACAATGTTATCCATTGCAGGTACATCTTCGCACGAAACGGGATTCTGCCACCCCTTTATCCCTACATAAGCATAGACGGATAAAAAGGCGAAAATAAAATCAGGTGTCCTTTATGCGTTTTCTCAGCAGTTCTATGGTTACATGGTGGTCAAAGCTGTCAAAGCAGGCTTTGATGTCTCCCTCAATTATCCATTTAGCACCTGTGAATAACGTAGTTATTTCTTTTAATGCTGTATGGCAACTCCGATTAGGTCTGAACCCATGAGAGTTGTTAGAGAAAGTTGGTTCATAGATTGCTTCTAAAATCATTCTGATGATTTCTTGTATTAGCTTGTCATCCGTTGACGGAATGCCAAGCGGACGCTTTTTATTGCTGTTTTTCTTTGCAATATATACGCGTCTTGCTGGGTTTGGTTGATATGAGTGGTCTTTCATTTTTGCGATAATTCGCTCAATTCGTTCCATGCTCATACCATCAAGCGTTTGTCCATCTGCACCTGCTGTCATACTGCCTTGTGACTTTGCAATATTCTGATAAGCAAGCAGATAGAACTCTGGATTATACAGATTTCGATATAGTCTCTCATATCTGTATTCCTTGTTTTTTGCTTTTTCACTTAAACTTTTCAATACATATTCTGGATTTCTCATAATGCCTCACGCACCTTTCCTATTATATTTGTATTGAAGAAAGACTGTCTCCCTTCGCCATGTAGGCGGCTTTCCCGCCCTCGGACTACTACGGAGACTCTGTTACCATAGCGGATATTCAAGGTCACTTTTCTCATAGCACCTATAGCCTATATCCAGGCATTCCACCGTAGGTAATCCCCGTTTAGAACTACAATAACATAAGCGTGTTATGATGTCGGATGTGGCGTTCGTCGTTTTCCATTATCCTATCCGGTGTGCCTGCACCCTCAAAATCCACATAGATTTTTTCACTGGTATCATA